>JAJDYG010000021.1 GCA_022822855.1 Dehalococcoidia bacterium | reverse complement strand
GAGGCCGCAGGTTCAAGTCCTGCATCGCCCACCAGCACCCGATCAACCGATAGGCTGCCCGGTAAGCTCAAGGAGACGCAACCACTCCTCATCCGTGCCGACGTGGCGAAACTGGCAGACGCGCTACGTTCAGGGCGTAGTGGGCTTAAGCCCGTGGGGGTTCGAATCCCTCCGTCGGCACCAGCATCGAACCATCATCTCTTCGGGCGCCCGTAGCTCAGCGGATTAGAGCGCTGCCCTGCGGAGGCAGAGGTCGCAGGTTCAAGTCCTGCCGGGCGCGCCACCTCACTCCCCTTTCCTCCCCCATCCCGATGCCCCGTGCCCCGACACGGGGCCCAGACCTCAACCTCCGACCGAAGCGCCAACCTCCATCTCACCTCAGACACCCCGCACCTCCGCCCTCCCAGTCCCCGACTTGTTCGGGGACCCGCTCCCTCCCCTTCCGATGCCCCGTGCTTGCCTGCCCCTGGCTTGACCAGGGGACACGGGGCCCAGAGCACCCAACCCCGCCAGGGCAACACCGTCCGCCTCAGCAACAACCCCAGCCACGCCATCCCCCCTTCCGCCAACCACGACACACCACATCAGAACACCCTTTCGCTACACTCGCCAGAACACACGTGCCGCTCGCGAAAGGCCGCCCCCATGCACATCACACCCAAACAACGCCGACGCGCCACCCGAGTCCACTACCTCCGCCAACACGGACAGTCGCTCAAGCAGATCGCCGAGACCGTCAACATCTCCCTCGCCACCGTCCGAGCCGACCTCAAACTCGTCGAGACCCACTGGGCCAGCATCGCCTCCGCCGTCGCCGACGACCTCCTGCTCGAGTCGCTCTTCCTGCTCAAGACGCGTCTCTCCATCGCGATCGCACACGATTCCGTCACCGACAACGCCAAGCGCCTCACCCCCGTCGAGTACCTCCGAGCCCGAGACGCCCAGGAAACCCAGCTCAACGCCCTCGCCCGAGAAATCCGCAGAACCGCCCACGAGGTCCAGCGACGAGCCGAACAGCGACCCGACCAGCCCGAGCTCTACGAAGAGGATCCCCAAGAATCAGCAGAAACCACCACAAAACTGTCACAAATTGAACCCTCCAATTCGACGATCTCCAGCCCAGAGCAGGAGATCGTCCCATCTGAGGCCAAAACAGAAAAGATCCCCGCCAAAGCCATCCGACCACCGGTCACACTGCCTCGCCCAGGCCGTCGGCCGCTCGATCCCGTCCCCATCCAAACCGAAGCCGCCGGCTAACCCTCCCCATTCCCAGCCCCCGACCCATTCGGGGACCCGCTCATTCCCCCTTCCGATGCCCCGTGCTTGACACGGGGCCCAGACCGCGATCTCGGAGCGAGGTACCCACGTCCGCCTCACCTCAGCCTTCCCGCAATCTCTGGCATCCCTCGCGCGATCCCGCACCCATCGGCACCCGCCAGCAACCTTCCCAGTCCCCGATTTATTCGGGGACCCGCTCATTCCCCCTCCCCTTCCCTCCCTCTGCGATGCCCCGTGCTTGACACGGGGCCCAGACTGCGACATCCGAGCGCGGCACCGCCTTGCGCCTCACTTCAGCCATCGCGCACCCATGCAGTTCCAGCCCCCGCCGCCGTCCGGGGGGCCGCTCGCCCACTCCGTCAGTCCCCACCGTCCCTTCGCTAATCTGAACCCGTGACCACCGACTCCCCCGACCAGCCCCCACCGCCCACGCCGGAACAGACCCGCGCCCAACTCCAGGCCCAGGTCGCCGCCCTGCCCGCCAAGCCCGGCGTCTACACCTTCCGCGACGCCAAAGACCGAGTCATCTACATCGGCAAAGCCGCCAACCTCAAGTCCCGCGTCCGCAGCTACTTCGGCTCCCCCCGCTCCCTCGAAGGCAAGACCCGAGTCCTCGCCGGACGCATCGCCCAGCTCGAGGTCGTCACCACCCACACCGAGCAGGACGCACTCCACCTCGAAGCCACCCTGGTCAAGCGCCACCAGCCCTTTTTCAACGTCCGCCTCAAGGACGACAAGCACTACCCCTACCTCAAGATCGACGTCGACGCCCCCTGGCCGCGCGTCACCATCACTCGCCGAGTCGCCAAGGACGGCGCCCGCTACTTCGGTCCCTACGCATCGGCCAAGTCCGTCCGCACCACCCTCGACCTGACCAAGAAGCTCTTCCCCTGGCGCTCCTGCGACAAGGAAATCACCGGCTCCGATCCCCGACCCTGCCTCGAGTACTACATCCGCCGCTGCATCGCGCCCTGCACCTCCTTCTGCACCCCCGATGAGTACAAGGAAGTCATCGACCAGACGATGCTCTTCCTCGACGGCAAGAGCGAGACCGTTCTCAAGCAACTCAAGACCTCGATGACCGACGCAGCCGACGAGCTCAACTTCGAGCGCGCCGCCCAGCTCCGCGATCAGATCGTCGCGGTCGAACGGGTCACCGAGACCCAGCTCACCGCCGACACCTCAGCCGCCGAAATCGACGTCTTCGGCATCGCCGTCGACGGCGACGAAGCTGTCGTCCAGGTGCTCTTTATCCGCGGCCAGAACATGGCCGGCTCCGACCACTTCAACCTCGCCGGCGTCAGGGACGAATCGCCCGGCTCGGTCATCGCATCCTTCCTCCGCCAGCACTACGAGGGAGGCCTCCAGCCGCCCAGGCTGGTCCTCATCCCCGATGATGTCGACGACCTCGATCTGCTTCAGGGCTGGCTCTCGCAGAAGCGCGGCTCAAGGGTCGAGGTCCGCCACCCGAAGCGAGGCGACAAGCGCCGCCTCGTCGCCATGGCCGCCGAGAACGCCTCCGAAACCCTGGCAATGTCGCGCGTCCGCTGGCTCGCCGATCGCGGCCGCACCGACGCCGCCCTCGCCGAACTCGAGGAAGCCCTCAGCCTGCCCGCGCCGCCAAAGCGGATCGAGTGCTACGACATCTCCAACACCCAGGGTTCCAATGTCGTCGCCTCAATGGTCGTCTTCCTCAACGGCCAGCCCGCCACCAGCGAATACCGCCGCTTCCAGATCAAGACGGTCGACGCCAGCCAGGGACCCAACGACTTCGCCTCCATGGCGGAAGTGATTCAACGTAGATTCAAACGACTGGGCGAGGAGCGACGCGCCCAGCGAGCCGAAGGCTTCGACGTTCCGGACGAACCCACCGCCGCCGAGAGCCCAGATGACGATCAGTCCGAGACCGAGGGCTGGGGCGCCATCCCCGACCTCGTCATCGTCGACGGCGGCAAGGGCCAGGTCTCAGCCGCCCACGACGTGATGCGCAACCTCGCCGTCGACGACATCCCGCTCGCCGGACTGGCCAAGCGCGAGGAACTCCTCTTCCAGGTCGACTCCTCCGACCCCGTCCGCCTCGACCGCCGCTCCCAGGGCCTCTACCTCGTCCAACGCATCCGCGACGAAGCCCACCGCTTCGCCATCTCCTACCACCGCCGCCTTCGGGCCCGCCAGACCTCCCAGAGCACCCTCGACCGGATCAAGGGCATCGGCCCCCGCCGCAAGAAAGCCCTCCTGCGCAAGTTCGGCTCCCTCCAGGCAATCCGAGAAGCCGACCTCACCGACATCGCCGCAACCCCCGGAATGACCCAACGCCTCGCCGAACAACTCAAAACCGAACTGTGACCCTTCGACCTCCGCCTGTAGCGAGCCTTTGCAGACCCGCGCCTAATCTCATTTCCTCCCCCTTCCAGGGGGAGGTGCCGAAGGCGGAGGGGGTCCCCTGGTCACGCCTCATCAGTTCACCACGCCAGAGGAACCGCACGGCTCCGACAGGACATTTCCCCCCGCAGGTGGGAGTAGGTTTACGCGCAGTTCTCATTTGCGAGACGGTGTCGTTCCAGCCTCACCCTGCCAGCCTGCCTCTACAACAACCGCGACGCCTGCGGAATCGCCCCAATCCCCGCATACCGAGCACGCTCCCCAAGCTCCTCCGCAATCCGCAGCAGCCGGTTGTACTTCGCCGTCCGCTCCCCCCGAGCCGGCGCGCCCGTCTTGATCAGTCCCGAGTTCGTCGCCACCGCCAGGTCAGCAATCGTCGTGTCCTCCGTCTCTCCCGACCGATGACTGATGATCGCCGTCCACCCAGCCTCCTGGGCCATCCGCACTGCCTCCAGAGTCTCCGACAGCGTGCCGATCTGGTTCACCTTGATCAAAATGCTGTTCGCCGCACGGATCTCAATCGCGCGACGCAGCCGCGCCGGATTCGTCACCAACAGATCATCGCCAACCGTCTGCGCCAGACCGCCGATCTCCGACGTCAACGCCTGCCAGCCCTCCCAGTCGTCTTCGTCCATCCCATCCTCAATCGAGACGATCGGATAGCGCTCGCACCAGTCCCGCCACAACGAGACCATCTCCTCGCTGCTCAGCGAGCGATCCTCCGTCTGCAGCTCATAGCGCCCCTCCGACCACAGCTCGCTCGCCGCCGGATCGAGCGCGATCGCAATCTCTCGCCCCGGCTCGTAGCCCGACGTCCGGATCGCCTTGATGATCAACTCAAGCGCAGCCTCGTTCGTCGGCAGCGACGGCGCGAATCCGCCCTCGTCGCCAAGCCCCGTCGCCAGACCCTGGCTGCCCAGCTCGGCGGCCAACGAGTGATACACCTCGACCACCATCCGCAAACCGCTAGCGAAGCTCGGCGCGCCAACCGGAGCGACCATGAACTCCTGGAAGTCCGTGCCGTCGTTCGCATGCGCGCCGCCGTTAAGAATATTGGCCAGCGGCACCGGCAGCACCACCGCGTCGTCGCCGCCGATCGACCGGTACAGCGGCAGCCCGGCCGCCGCAGCAGCCGCCTTCGCCGAAGCCATCGACACCGCCAGCAACGCGTTCGCGCCCAGCCGCCCCTTCTGCTCGCTGCCGTCCAGCGCTATCAACGCCTGATCGACGCCGGCCTGGTCGGAAGCATCCTCACCCGCCAGGGCCTCATTGATCTCACCGTTGACCGATGCCACCGCGCCCAGCACGCCTCGACCGAGGTAGCGCCCCGAGATCCCGTCGCGCCGCTCCACCGCCTCATGCGAACCGGTGCTCGCACCCGACGGCACAGCCGCCCGACCGGAGGCGCCGCCCTCCAGCAGCACATCCGCCTCAACCGTCGGGTTGCCCCGCGAGTCGAGAATCTCGCGCGCCCGGATCGACGCAATCCTGGTTGACGCCACAGCCGCCTCCAATCGCCAGGACCAAGCAAGGTCCTGTCCCCGATTCATTCGGGGACCCGTTCCCTTCCGCCGGCGCAGACCGCCCTAGCTGGCGCGCGGATGTGCCCGATCGTAGACGTCCCGCAGGTGTTCGTCGGTCAACTGCGTGTAGAGCTGAGTCGTCGAGATGTTGGCGTGACCCATCAACTCCTGCACATTGCGCAACGGCGCCGACCCGCGCAGCAGATGGGTCGCAAAGCTATGACGCAGCGTGTGCGGAGTCACGCCCGAGATGCCCGCAGCCTCGGCGTAGTTCTTGATGATCAACCAGACGCCCTGGCGCGTCAGACGCTCGCCCCGCCGATTGATGAACAGCGCCACCTCGCGCCGCCCACGCGCCAGCTTGGGCCGAGCCTCCTGCAGGTAGTGATCCAGCGCAGCCACCGCGGCCGAGTGAATCGGAATCAGGCGCTCCCGGCGTCCCTTGCCCACGCAGCGCACCGAGGCCCGCTGGCCCTGCAGCTCGATCGAGGACAGGTCCAGAGAAACGAACTCCGAGACCCGCATCCCCGTCGCGTACAGCATCTCCAGCATCGCCTGGTCCCGCGCCGCCTCCGGAGTACCCCAGCGACCCGGCTGCTCCAGCAGCGCGTCGACCTCTTGCACCGTCAGCGTCCGCGGCAGACTGCGGCCGACCCTCGGCGACGACAACTGCTCCGCCGGGTTCACGTGAATCAGACCCTCGCCGTGCAGGTAGCTGAACAGACTCTTGACCGCCGCGACCTTGCGCGCCACAGTCGCCGCCGCGTACTGCTGCTCGCGCAGGTGGACGATGTACTCCTGCAACTGTTCGGCGTCGATCTCCTCGATCGGCGTCGAGGCCGATTGCTCATCGTCGTCCTGGTGATGCTGCTCCACGAAGTAGGAGCGCAACTGCGCCAGGTCGTTGCGATAGGCCGAGATCGTGTTCGCCGACGCGCCTCGCTCCGCCGCCATGTATGTCAGAAACTGCTGGATTTCGTGTTCCATGTTGCCGCGTCGTCTCCTTCGTACTAGCCGTCGTGCTGATCAGGCTTGTAGTGGCAGTGCCGACAACCGCGTCGGCCCTGGATCCGCTCTAGCAAGCCCTCCCCAACCGACGTGGCGGCGATGCGTAATGGCAGTTATCAGTTATTCCACCTAACGTTCAGTCAACAGAAGAGCCCGTTATCTGCCGACAGAAGTTCCCGCGATAACCCCTGAGATAACCTGAGTCCGTGCCCCCTTCGACTTCGCCAAACTCCGACGTCACGCCACACCCGCTTGCCCGGCATCAGCGCCTGCGCGACTGGTGGGATGCGGGCTCCGGCGGTGCGATGGTCTACAACGAACTGCGCCGCATCCCGGCGACAGCCTGGGCCGAAGCGCTGGAACGCTTCCCCGAGGACGACGGACCCGAACCCGTTCCGCCGCCCGACCGGCCGCCCGCCCGAGTCGTCGATCTGCCCGAGGTTCTGGCCCTGCGCGCGCTGCTCATGGATCGCCGCGTCGCCTTCGACACCGTCGACCGCTGGATTCGAGCCCTCACCCAGACCACCAGAATGCTCGACTACGAGCGCCCGCTCGTCTGGACAGCCGATCACGTAGCGAACCGCATCATGCAGATCGTCAACGGCAGCGACGGCAGCACCTGGTCGACCCTCGAGGTCGTCCGGGAACTCTGGGCCTGGCATCCCGACCGGCCCTACATCGAGGCTCAGAGCGAGCGCCTCTTGCTCTGGCTCGAGGCCGTGCTCGCCAGCCGTGATCACGGGACCGCCCGGCCATGACCGACGATTCGCCGGACCCGCCCAGGCAGCGAATCTCGCCGATCACCTTCCCCGCCGAAACGCCGGCGCTGGCCAAGCCGCGCGACGACGAACCCCAGGTCCGCCGCGACGCGTTCCGCGAGACGACCTTCGCTCTGCCCCTCGATCTTCGCTGGCTCAGCGACGCCTTCGCGCTGCAGCGCAAGATCGTCGAACAGTCTTATGGCTCCTCGTTCCGCAACCGGCGTTATGCCTCCGCGCTGCTCTTTTGGTCGCGCGTCTACAGCGGCGGCATCGAGGCCCGGGCCCTCACCGCACGAGCCTCCTATTCGGCGGCGCTCCCCCTCATGCGCGGAACGATGGAATGGTTGGGCGCCGAACAGGCCGTCGTCGGCGACGAGCAGATCGAGTTCGAAGACTGGCTCCGCGCCGCCTGGTCGAACAACGCCGAGCAGCACGCCACCGAGATCGGCATGGGCCAATACATGGCCGGCCAGCAGATCGCCATGGCCCCAGAAACCGCCGACGCCTACCGCGCCGTCTCCGAACTCTCGCGCTCCCACTTCGGAGCCTCAGCCCTGCTGACCGCCGACGGCTCCCACGACAAGCGCTTCCTCGTCAACTGGGCCGACGAAGCCTTCCACCTCGGCTGGGCCCAGCTCCTCTTCGGCTGGCAGATCGTCATCCAGGACCGCCAGTGCCGCTTCGCAGTCGGCAGCGGACTGTTCGGAGTCGAATCGGAAGACCGGCAGGAGTACCAGCGCCTGCACCGTCAGACCCAGACCATCCTCCAGGACGAGCGCCGCTGCCGCGGCGAGTGGATCATCGACGGGGGCCGACAGCGCCTCCTGATCGAAAACTACCGCCGCCAACCCTCAGGCGCCCCAAAGCGCATCCTGCTCTAACCGCACGGTCATGTCTGCGAGCGATTCCCACGATTGCTTCAGCGAATGCTTGAGCGCACCACCTCCCTCTGCGATCCTGCGAGTGAACGCGCCCCACACACACTCAGGAGAACTTCGTGACGACGAAAATTGGCATCAACGGCTTCGGCCGCATCGGTCGACAGGTGCTCAAGGGCATGCTCGACTTCCACGGCGATAACCTCGAAGTCGTCGCGATCAACGACCTGACCGACTCCGACACCAACGCCCACCTCTTCAAGTACGACACCAACTACGGCCGCTACCCCGGCGAGGTTGACGTCGTCGACGGCGACCTCGTGATCGACGGCAACCGAATCGCCGTCATCTCCGAACGCGACCCGGGACAGATCCCCTGGGGCGACTACGGCGTCGAAATCGTCGTCGAAAGCACCGGAATCTTCACCGACGCCGACAAGGCCCGCGGACACCTCAACCACGGACCTTCCAAGGTCGTCATCTCCGCCCCGGCCAAGAACGAAGACCTCACCGTCGTGCTCGGCGTCAACGACGACGCCTACGACCCCGCATCCCACCACGTTGTCTCCAACGCGTCATGCACCACCAACTGCCTCGCGCCGATGGCCAAGGTGCTCGACGACACCGTCGGCATCAAGAGCGGGATCATGTCCACGATCCACGCATACACCAACGACCAGGCGATCCTCGACACCGTGCACAGCGACCTGCGCCGCGCTCGCGCCGCCGCAATGAACATCATTCCAACCAGCACCGGCGCGGCCAAGGCCGTCGGACTGGTGTTGCCCCACCTCAACGGCAAGCTCAACGGCATGGCCTACCGCGTGCCGACCAGCACCGTCTCCGTCGTCGACCTCGTCATCGACGCCGAGCGCGCCACCGATGCCGAGGAACTCAACGCTGCCTTCGAGAAGGCCGCCACCGACCTCGAATCGCCGCTCCACGGCATCCTCGACTACACCGACGAACCGCTCGTCAGCAGCGACTTCAAGGGCTCTCCCGCCTCCTCGATCATCGACGCGCTCTCGACCATGGTCCTCGAAGGCACCCAGGTCAAAGTCGTGAGCTGGTACGACAACGAGTGGGGCTACAGCGTCCGAGTCGGCGACCTCTGCGTCCGAATGGCCCAGGCCGGCCTCTCCTGAACCGAGCCAGCAACGCCTCACTCCCCCGCCCACGGCCAGGGAGACCGCTGTCAGTCTGCGCTTCCCCCTCTGGGGGAAGCTGTCCCGTAGGGACTGAAGGGGGCCGGCCGCCGCCATCCGCCAGACGCTCACCTCTGCCCTCGGCATCTCCTCCGCCAACCAACCAGCAGACGCTCCCCCCCGACAGACGCTCCTCCCCCGACTGTGCCGCGAGCAATACAGCCCGCCATCAGCCACGCCCACCGAAACGCCTGTGCGAGTAAGATGGCCCTGACGACCCCGCGCTCAACCGAGAGCACCACCAATGAGCCATCGACCACTCACTGAGACAGACGAGACCCCATTCGCCCAGATCCGCCCGAGTCCGCACCCAATCCGCACGGGATCGAACAAAATCGAACAAGACGCACCGTCCCACCGCCGCCGCATTTGCGCGTTGCCCCGCAGTTCGCGTCCACGCACGGCCGGACCTGAGCTGGAGAAACCTGAAAAAACCTGAAAGAACCTGAAAGCCCGGAGGACGCGATCCCCTGCAAAACACTGGAGATCGTGGCCATCCGGCCCCTCAGAAAAAAACTTCCCTGAAACCTGAAAGTCCGAACGATCTGCGGCGGCGACAGGCCTTAGCGTTAAGGCGAATCGGGGAGCACGAAAGGGACGCAGGCCAATGGCGATGTTCGATGCGCTGAGCGGCAAACTGCAGGGCGTCTTCGCCACGCTCGGCAAGCGCGGTGCAATCTCCGAAAAAGACCTCGAGGCGGCGCTGCGCGAGGTCCGGCTCGCGCTGCTGGAAGCCGACGTCAACTACAAGGTCGCGCGCGACTACATCAAGGCCGTCCGCAGCCGAGCCAGCACCGATGAGGTGATGAAGTCGCCGACGCCGCTCAATCGCATCGTTGAAATCGTCAATCAGGAACTCGTCACACTGCTCGGAACCGAGTCGCCCAGTCTCAAGCGAGCCTCGCAGGGCCCAACCATCATCCTCATGGTCGGACTGCAGGGCTCGGGTAAGACGACCACCTCGGCCAAGCTCGCCCTCCGGGCGCGCAAGGCCGGCGACCGTCCCCTCCTGGTCGCCGCCGATGTCTATCGCCCCGCCGCCATCGACCAGCTCCAGGCCCTCGGACGTCAACTCGAAATCGAAGTCTTCGACCTCGGCCCCGACGAGAAGCCGGTCAAGATCGTCGAACAGGGGCTCGAACGCGCCGAGCAGATCGGGGCCGGCACCGTCATCGTCGATACCGCCGGTCGGCTGCACATCGACGAAGACATGATGTCCGAGATCACCGAGTTGCGTGATCGCTTCAGCCCGACCGAAGTGCTGCTCGTCGCCGACGCCATGTCCGGCCAGGACGCAGTCAACGCGGCCTCAGCCTTCGATGAGGCGGTCGGCATCTCCGGCGTCGTCCTCTCCAAGATGGACGGCGACGCCCGCGGTGGCGCCGCCCTCTCAATTCGGGCCGTCACCGGCGCGCCGATCAAATTCCTCGGCGTCGGCGAGCGAGCCGACGCGCTTGAGCAGTTCCACCCCGACCGTCTCGCTGGACGCATCCTCGGCCGCGGCGACATGTCCACCCTGGTCGAACGAGCCGAGCAGGAATTCGGCGACCAGGACGCCAAGGTCTGGCGGCGCAGGCTGCAGGATGGTGAGTTCGACCTCGAGGACTTCATCGAGCAGATCGGCAAGGTCCGCCAGATGGGGCCGATCTCGCAGATCGTGAGCATGATCCCGGGTTTGGGCTCGATCAAGGATCAAATCCAGGTCGATGAGATCGATGACGACTTTTTCAAGCACTTCGAGGCCATCGTGTTCTCGATGACTCCCGAGGAACGACACAAGCCGGACATGATCAACGGCTCACGGCGGCGGCGGATCGCCAGGGGCAGCGGCACGACGCCGCAGGAAGTCAACCAGCTCCTGAACCAGTTCAAGCAGGCCAAGGGGATCATGAAGGACCTCGCCTCTGGCAAGGTCCCCGGCATGCCCGGCGTGCGCACCGCCACCGGCCGTCGCTAGCGAGACAGCGCAAACGACGGGTTGCGATTACGATGGATCGATAACGACCAACGAGATGCAGACAGAGCTGAACACATGCTGAAAATCCGACTCTCCCGGCACGGGCGCAAGGGACGGCCCTTCTACCGCGTCGTCGTCCAGGACTCGCGCAAGCCCCGCGACGGCCGCTTCGTTGAGAACCTCGGCTACTACGATCCGCTCACCGAGCCCGCCACCTTCAGCGTCGACGCCGAGCGGGTCAAGCACTGGCTTTCCCACGGCGCAA
This sequence comes from Dehalococcoidia bacterium, assembly GCA_022822855.1. Taxonomy (GTDB): domain Bacteria; phylum Chloroflexota; class Dehalococcoidia; order Bin125; family Bin125; genus Bin125. The sequence continues at coordinate 99,875 of JAJDYG010000021.1, read as the reverse complement.
AGCCCAGCGAGACCGTCCATCGCTTCCTCGCCAGGGAAGAGCTGATCGAGCCCTGGCAGCCCAAGCCGCGCAGCAAGCGCGCCGATGCCAAGAAGGCGGCCGCCGAAGCCGCCGCCGCGTCTGAGTAGCGAGCATTCCAGTGGAAGACTTCATCGAGTACGTCGCCAAGTGGATGGTCGACGACCCGGACGCCGTCAGGGTCGAGCGAGTCGAGGACGGCGACCACGTCGCAATCCAGCTCAACGTGCATGAGGACGATATGGGCCGCATCATCGGCCGCGAGGGACGCTTGGCCATGGCGATGCGCACCTTGCTCTCCGTCTCGGGCCACGCTCGGGCGGTCGATACATCGCTCGACATCCGCTGACCAGAAACATGGCGTTCCGCCTCGGACGCTCCACGACCGAAGACCGCATGCCGCGCGATGGCTTCCGCGCCATCGGTCTGGTTGAGCGTCCCCGAGGGCTCAAGGGCGAAATCAAGGTCCTCCCGCTCACCGATTTCCCCGACCGCTTCGACCCCGGCGCGAACGTGATCATCGCCGGCGATTCCCGCGAGATTCGGCAAAGCAACTGGCAAAAGGGCCGCGTTTACCTCTACATCAAGGGAATCGCAGACCGGGAGTCAGCCGAGTCCCTGCGCGGAGAGCTGATCGAGATACCCGACGGCCAGCGCCCAACGACCAGCGAGCCCTTCTGGTACCTCGACGAGATCGAGGGCCTGCGGGTCGTCGGCGCCGATGGAAGCGATCTGGGCACGGTGCGTGAAGTCCTGCAAACAGGCGCGAACGACGTCTACCTCATCGACCGCAGCCCGCGCCGCGACCTGCTCGTACCGGCGCTCAAAGACGTCGTCGTGAATGTCGACATCGCCGCCGGAACCATGACCGTCGACCTCCCCGACGGCCTGTTGCCGGACGATGAAGCCGTTGATTGAACGCCGCACCGCCGCGGATGTACGCTGACAGCGTCCGAGTTCTGCGTGGGGATATAGCTCAGCTGGGAGAGCGCGTCGTTCGCAACGACGAGGCCGGGGGTTCGAGTCCCCCTATCTCCACCAACCCCTCCGACTGCCTGAGTTGCGCTGGGCTGCGGCAGCCCCGACACCGCCGAGATCAGGTCATTCGCGCCAGTTGCGTCCGGCGCCGTTCAATCTCCGCACGGCCGATGTCGAGCGCAGACAAGCTGGATAGCCGAGACAATGCCGCAAGCGATCGTTGCCCCGTGCTTGCCTGCCCCGCACTTGATGCGGGGACACGGGGCCCAGAGCGCCCAGGTTCATGCGCGAGATGACGTTGGCCTCACCTCGATGCTTGCGCGTGAGTCCGCCCGCTCCACCGTCGAGCCGAGGATGACGGCGTTGCTCCTCGCAAGCTTCGGGGTCTGGGCCCCGTGTCAGGAACGGGGCGACGTGGAATAGGGCTTGTGTGAACACGCCCTGACGGGCCGGCGTTCTGCGCTGCACGGAATCCTGCGGCAAGCCGGTGCCCATTCGTTAGCCTGTACCTAGTCGCTTGCGCGTACCGGCCGGCCTTGCACAGGTTCCGCAATTCCGAGCGTCACGAAGGGATTCCGATGGTGGCCACATCTGCAGACTTCTCAGAGCTTCCCGGCCGCCTGATCGTGGTCGAAGGGATTGACGGTTCAGGCAAGAGCACCCAACTCGACCTGCTCCACAAGTGGCTGCGCAGCGAGGGCTATGTAACCGTCTTCACCGAGTGGAACTCCTCGCCGATCGTCCGCGATACGACCAAGCGCGGCAAGCGCAAGCAGTTGCTCACGCCGATGTCCTTCAGCCTGATCCACGCCGCCGATTTCGCCAGCCGCACCCATGAACAAATTCTTCCGGCGCTGCAGGCCGGTGTGATCGTCCTCGCCGACCGTTACGTCTACACCGCCTTCGCCCGCGACGCCGCGCGCGGCGTCAACCGCAAGTGGGTCCGTGATCTCTACTCGTTCGCACCGCCCCCCGATCTCGCGCTCTACTTCCATGTCACCTTGGAAGAGTCGATGCGCCGGATCGACGCCGCCCGGGCCGAGATCAAGTTCTACGAAGCGGGCATGGACCTCGGACTGTCGGACGACGTGCACGAGTCCTTCCGTCTCTTCCAGGGTCGAATTCTCGAGGAGTACGAGGCCCTCTGCGAGGAGTACGACATCACCAGAGTCGACGCCTCGCAGTCGTTGGTCAGCCAGCAGACCTTGGTCCGCGAGCTGGTTGAGCCGTTGCTCGAGGGCATGCCTCGGCGCGAGATCTCGAACGTGCCGCCCCATCTCCACACTGGATACGTGGCCCTCGCCGCCGGCGGTGGCCTGTGACGGTCGTCAAGTTCTACGGCGAACCGCCGCCGGGCATCGACCAGGACTGGCTGCCCGGCCGCTTGATCGCGATCGAGGGCACCGACGGAGTCGGCCGCTCGACGATCATCTCCATCCTCAAGGACTACCTCGAGGCCAACGGCTGGGGCGTCGTCGACAGCGGCCTCCGTCGCTCGCCCCTGGTCGGACCCGGGATCGACCAGGCCAAGGAAGGCCACACGCTCGACCCGATCACGCTCAACCTGTTCTACGCCACCGACTTCTGGGACCGCTTCGAACGCATCATGCTGCCCGCTCTACAGGCCGGCATGGTCGTGCTCGCCGACCGCTACATCTTCTCCCTCATGGCCCGCGCCATCGTCCGCGGAGCCGCTCGCGAGTGGCTTGAGCAGATCTACGGCTTCGCCCTGATCCCCGACCAGGTCATTTATCTCGACATCGACGCGGAGGACCTGGTCCTGCGCATCCTCGAGCGAGGTTTCGACTTCTGGGAATCGGGCGGCGACTACCTCCACGACCGCAGCATCTACGACGGATTCATGCAGCACCAGCGTGAGCAGTTGCACGAGATGTCGGTCATGGCGGACCGCTACGACTGGGATGTAATTGACGCGCGCGGCACCATCGAAGAGGTCTTCGAGAAGGTCCGAGAGACCGTCATGCCAACCGTCGAGAGCATGTCAAGGCCCTGATCTGGACCCGCCGGATCGGGCGGTCTGAGTGTATGCTGAGTCAGCTATCGCGCCGAGGTAGCTCAGTTGGTAGAGCACACGACTGAAAATCGTGGTGTCGGCAGTTCGACTCTGCCCCTCGGCACCATCTCTTGCCGACCTAACTCAACGCATCCGCCAGGTACTCGACCACATGCCGAGGTTCGGCCTCTGTGAAGTGACCGATCTGTTGCCGGCACGAGACCCCGGTGATCGCGACCGGCGTGCCTGAGGCCCCGCGCACCGCCGGAAACAGCTTGAGCTCTCCCATCTTGCGAGAGGTCTCATAGTGTTCCGACTCGAATCCGAACGAGCCGGCCATCCCGCAGCAGCCGCTGTCGATCGCCCGCGGCTCATAACCCGCCCGTCTCAACACTTCGAGGGTCTGCTCAACACCGGCCAGCGCCTTCTGATGACAGTGCGCGTGCAACAACAGCTCGCCGTGCTGCCCGCCAAAGACATCCTGTGCATCCTCTCGCGCCAGCTCGGCCGCAAGCCACTCATCGAACAACAACGCCTGTGTCGCGACCGTAGCCGCAGCCTCATTGCGAAGCAGGAGCGGATACTCATCGCGCAGAGTCAGCAGGCAAGACGGCTCCGTCCCGATGATCGGCAGACCCGCTCGCGCATGCCCCAGCAACGCGGAGACGTTCCGCTCAGCAAGTCCGCGAGCATCATCGAGCAGCCCCTTCGAAATCGACGGCCGCCCGCAACAGGTACGATTCACCACCCGGATCACGCGATAGCCGAGCGCCTCGATGATTCTCGTCGCCGCGACGCCAACCTCGGGATGTACGAAGTTCGTGAACGTATCGTCGAACAGCACAACCTCGCCGCGAGTCGGCGACTTCGGACTTCGACTCCGGAACCACCGGTCAAAGGTCTGCCGCGCGAGCATGGGGACCGGTCGCTCAGCATGAACGCCGAGCGCGTTCAGCGCCATCCTCGCCGGCGGTGCCGCCGCCAGCGCATTGGCCAACCTCGGTGTGATCGACCCGAGCCTTAGCAGCGCGGCGATGTTGGCGAAGGCCCGATCACGGAGCGGGACCCCATGCGCCTCACGCCGGTGGGCCAGCACCTCGTACTTGATCTTGGCTAGGTCGACGCCTGAGGGGCATTCAGCCTTGCAGGCCTTGCATTCGACGCACAGGTCCAGCGCGTCATACAGGCGGTCTCCCGAGAGCTGCTCCAGCGGCATCGCGCCGTTCAGCACCTGGCGCAGCAGGTTCGCTCGCCCGCGCGTCGAGTGCTCCTCGTCCTGCGTGACCATGAATGACGGACACATGCCCCCGTCAAACTTGCGGCAGGCGCCCTGTCCATTGCACAACTCCGCCGCACGAGCCAGACCGCCTTCGGAGGAGAAGTCGAGCCAGCCCGGCGGTTCATGGTTGATCGTCTCAGGACTCAGCCGCAGATTGTCCCGGAACGGAGGCGTGTCGATGATCTTGCCCGGATTCAGCAGCTCCTCTGGATCGAAGATCTGCTTCGCCTCCCGGAACGCGTCGACGAGCTGCGGGCCGAACATCTTCTCCATGAACGCGCCGCGCACGATGCCGTCGCCATGCTCGCCCGAGAGCGAACCGCCGAATTCAACGACCAGATCAGCGATCTCCGACGCCAACTCCTCGGTCTGATCGAGTCCGACAGCATCCTTGACATTCACCACCGGCCGAATGTGCAAGCATCCCGCCGCAGCATGGCCGTAGTAACCCGCCCGTAGTCCCTTCGCACGCACAGCGGCGTCGAATCGGGCAACGAACTCGGGCAGCCGCTCGGGCGGCACAGCCGTGTCCTCGACGAAGGCCGCCGGCTTGGGATCGCCGTGCATCGACATCAACAGACCCAATCCCGCCTGCCGCATCTGCCACATCCTCGACTGGGCGGCGGGATCGGTCTCGGTGACAAAGGCGTAGCCCATGCCTTGCGATTCGAGCTCTGCCTGAATCACCCGAAGCTGCTCGCCCAGGTCTGAGTCACTGTCGGCGAAACACTCGATCAGCAGAATCGCTCCTGGTTCGCCGACAACGAACTCCGCTAGCGGCGCATAGCCAACGCTCGAGCGGCACCGCTCGATAATGATGTCGTCAACAAGCTCAATGGCCGCCGGCTTGTGTGCATTGGCGGCGACAGTCGCCTCCGCCGCTTCGATCAGGGTGCGAAAGTGAGCCGCCACGATCCCGCGTCGAGCGGGCAATGGCGCGAGTTGCACGGTCGCCTCCGTGACCACCGCCAGTGTCCCCTCCGAACCGACGATCATCTGCGACAGATTCACGCCGGCTGGATCGAGCAGCGTGTCGAGGTTGTATCCCGATACCCGCCGGGGAATGTCGGGGAACCGCTCTCGGATTACCGCGCGCTCCCGCTCGGCCAGCTCGCGAAGGTCGCGGTACAGCCGTCCTTCTCGGCCGCCGGCGTCGATCAGCGCCCGCAGCCGTCGCTCGTCAACCAGGTCGAACCGGAGTCCCTCGCCGTCCGAGAGGATCACGTCCAGCGCCTCGACCACATCCACCGTCTTCCCGTACAGGCCGCTATGCGTGCCGCAGGAGTTGTTGCCAATTCCGCCGCCGATCGTGGCTCGATTCGCCGTCGAGGGATCAATCGGATAGTGCAAGCCGTAATCGCGGGCAGCCTTGTTCAACTCGGACAACACGAGACCCGGTTGGACCCGTGCCAATTGCCGCTCGGCGTCAATCTCCAGGACGGCATTCATGTGTCGAGTGAAGTCAAGGACGACCGCATGGTTGACACCCTGACCGGCGAGGCTCGTGCCGCCGCCCCTGGGCAGGATCGGCACGCCATACGAGCGGGCGACGTCAACCGCCGCCGCCGCATCGGCCCGCGTGCGTGGGAAGACGACCGCGACCGGCTCCATTTCGTAAAGCGAAGCGTCCGTCGCATAGAGCAAACGCGATGGGCGGTCGACCAGAACATCAGAAGCGTCCTGCAGGGCCTCCCGCAGCTCGCGTTCAATGGCAGTGAGCGCATTCGGCCCGTTGTTCAGCATCGCACGAGCGCGGCTGACCGAACCGAAACTCGAGGGTGTGCGACCCTCAATCACGGTTCTCAGCGGCGCGTCGGTCGTCATATCGGCAGGCTACTGTGCAGCCGGTAGGCGGCCTCCGACGGATCGTCGGCGGACAGAATCGCCGACCGCACCGCGACGCCCCACGCCCCCGCCGCCATCGCCTCCGGCGCCGTCTCAGTCGTCATTCCGCCGATCGCGTAGGACGCGACGCTCCCCAGCAGGTCTCGCATGTTGCTGAGATGCTCCAGTCCGGCTCCCGCCCGACCCAGATGAGACTCCGTCTCGAAGATCGTACCAACGATCGCGTAATCGACATCGTCGGCCAACGCGATCTGGGCCTCCGTTTCGTCGTGGACCGACCGGCCAAGCAGTGCGTACTGGCCGTCCGGAGTCTCAGCAGCGGCGGGCAGATGCAAGCCAATCTCCAGGGCCCGGGCGAGCGCCGGCCGGTTGTTGACCGTCAACACCGTTTGCGGCGGCATCCGGCGTTCGACGGCGCGAATCACCGCGATCAACTCCCGGTCGGAGAGCTCGCGCTCGCGGAACTGCACGACTAAGCGGCCTCCAACGCCGTTCGCAGCTCGCACGATCACATCCGGCAGCGGGCGACCATTGGTCCCCTGTTGGTCAGCGATCAGCAGGAGTCGATGCAGGATCATGATGCCCGCCGTTGGAAGTGCCATGGGATCGCGCGTCGCTCGATCAACACGACAGCAAGGAACAGCAGATAGCTCAACAGCGCGACCACGAAGATCGCCCCAAAGACGAGGTCGGTTCTGAAGGACAGGCGCGATTGCTCAAGGAAGATGCCCAGACCGTCGGTTGCTCCGGCGAGTTCGCCGAAGATCGCGCCCAACACGGCGTAGATGGCGGCGATCCGAAGTCCGGTGAACAGATCGGGCAGCGCGGCGGGGATCTTCACATAGCGGTACATCTGCCAGCGAGAGGCCCCGAAGTTGCGCATCAGATTGATCGTCGGCCGTTCCGTCGAGGCCAGGCCGGCGGCAAAACCGAGCACGATCGGGACGAACGTGAACAGCCCAATCACGATGATCTTGGGCGTCACGCCGAAGCCGAACCAGACAATCATCAGCGGCGCGACGACCGGAATCGGCACGGTTTGCGATGCAACGATGATCGGATAGAGCGCACGCCGAACCGGGGTCGAGAGGTCCAGCAGCAGACCCAACGCGAGGGCACAAACGATGCTGATCGCGAATCCCGCCGCGACCTCCGACATCGTGACCAGCGAATGCGCCCAGATCGAACCGGCGGACTCGACGCTCTCGCGCACGATCCTGATTGGTCCCGGAAGCGTCTGCGGCCGAACGTCCGACAGCCAGACATAGATCTGCCAACCCGCCAGGACGAGCAAGATGAGGCCCAGCGGCGCCGCCACGCTGGTCAACAGTTCACGCCGCAGCGGACGGAAGCTCACGCCCGCACCTCGTCAACTTCAGTCTCGTGCCTGAGGAAGTCGATCAACCGGTGAGCCGCCTGAGTCTCGGCAGCCCGAGTCGTCCGCGGACGGGGCAGGTCGACTTCGAGCACGTTGGTGATTCGTCCCGGTCGCGGCGACATGACGTAGACGCGGTCCGAGAGCGCAACCGCCTCGTGTGGATCATGCGTGACCAGCAGCGCCGAGCCGCCGATCCGGTTCCAGGTCTCGGCGAGCCAGGCCTGCAACTGACCGCGGGTAATGGCATCGAGCGCGCCGAACGGTTCATCGAGCAACAAGAACGGCCGGCCGAGCAGATAGGTGCGCAGAAAGCTGGCTCGCTGGCGCATCCCGCCCGAGAGTTCATGCGGGCGGCGATGCTCGAAGCCGACCAGGCCGAATTGCGGAAACAGTTCGACGGCACGACCCCTGGCCTCTCGCTTGTCGACGCCCTGGACCTCGAGGCCGAGCGAGACGTTCTCGAGCACCGTTCGCCAGGGGAAGAGCATGTCTTCCTGCGGCATGTAGCCGAATCGGGTCAGGCGCTGCTCGGCCGCAGGCGATTCGCCGTCCACCCTGATCTGCCCGCTGTCGACATCGTCCAACCCGGCAATCAGGTTGAGCAGCGTCGTCTTGCCGCAGCCCGAGGGACCAACCAGGGCCACAAACTCTCCCTCGGCGACGCTCAATGAGACGTCAGCCAGGGCGACAACCTCGCGATCGCCCGAGCCGTAGCGTTTGCCGACGCTCTCGACCTCCAGCATCAACGGCCGCTATTCCCGCGCCGCCTCAATGATCTCGCTATCGAAGTGCGCCGACCAATCCGGTTCCGTCGCTAACGGATCGCCGTTCTCATCGGCGAGCAGGCCGTTCTCGTAGAGCCAGCCCGGATAGCCGGACCATTGCGCCAGCGTCTGCGATCCCCAACGTCCGTCACTGGCGAGGTAGTACTCGTCGGCCAACAACCGCGCCGAGGCGTACACGAGCTCGGGATCCGGGAACGCGTCCTCTCCAGCAGTCTCGATCAGCAGCAGTCCTGCCTCGTCCGGATCATCGACGGCAAACTCGTAGCCCTTCAGCGTGGCTCGCATGAATCGAATCAAGGCATCTTCTTTGTCGTCGAGCGTCTCACCTGAGGTGACGATGAGCACCGCGGGACGGTCGGGCACGCCGAATTCGGCGTGGCGCCAGGTGCGATACTCAATTCCCTGCCGATCCCAGTCGAGACCTTCCCAGGTGACGAAGATCTCAACGGCATGAACCCGACCCGCCAGCAACGCGTCGTAGGCGCCGGTATCAAGGACGACCAGCTCGGCAGTGCCTTCGCCTCCGTCGGCCTGGATCACCGTGCGCCACTGAGGCAACTCGTACGGCAGCCCCCAGCCGGCGTAGAGTTTGCCATCCATATCCCGCAGACGCTTGACCGGCCCATCCTCAAGTACGGCAATCTCCGTTGGACTCTTCTGCAGCACGGCGGCGATGCTCACCACATCCAGTCCCTGTGCTCGCGAGAATGGCACCGTCGTGGCGAATGAGAATGCCACGTCGGCCACACCCTCCGCGACGAGCAGATCGCCGTTGGTCCCGCTGTATGGGAGGATTTCAACCACGACGCCTTCGTCCTCGTACCAACCCTGGGCCAACGCGACGTACACGCCGGTGTGGTTCGTGTTCGGTGTCCAATCGAGCTGAACGCGGACCAGATCAGGTTCGTCTTCGCCGCAACCTGCAACGAGGAGAGAGACGACCAGCAGGACGGTGCCAATTGCAGCGCCAATGATCCTTCGGTGGCCGGTCACTCGGCTCCGCCGTTCACCCAGGCCGAGTCGAAGAAGTTGTACTCGAGCTCCATCGCCGTGCGGAACTTGATCGCTTCCGACGCCGAGTCTTCGCCGTGCTCGTCGAGCATGCCCATGATGATCTCTACCTTCTCCTGGTAGTCGGAGCCGGAATACATGCTGATCCAGAATCCGTAGCGATCGGCGAAGGGCTCATCGGCCAGGCGGGTACCGAGCCATCCGTAGAGCTTGGCGCAGGGAGCCATCGCGGCCAGGTGATCGCCGATTGTGCCCAGCGACGCGGTCGAGAGAAGGAAGTCCGTGTATTCGCGAGCGGCAGGCAACGGTTGCACATCCTCAAGCGAGACGCCAAGTTCCGGCGCCGTCTTCTCGTGCAGCGTCCCCTCGGTCAGAATCCCCGAGAGCAAGGCTCCGAACTGGCGACGAGTGTCCCAGTCCTGAGCGCGAACGGCGCCCCAGGCGTAAGAGCGGGCGTAGGCGTCGAGATAGAAGTGGTCCTGCTGGGCGAACAACCCGTAGCGGGACTCGGACAGCGTGCCGTCGGCCAGGCCGACGATGAACGGATGCTCCAGGCAGGCCTCCGCGAGGTCGCGGTTGTCGTCCCAGAGGCGTTGGGAGAGCGGCGGTTCAGTCACGATCAGACTCCTTCTCCAATGAGGTACGGGATTAGCCTGGGGCTCATGACGTCTCCAGGGGCGAGATCATGCCTTCGGAGGGTGACGATGCTTCGGCGTAGAACTTGCGGGGCATGCGCCCGGCGAGGAATGCGTCGCGGCCGGCGCGCGCCGCCGCGTTCATCGCGCGGGCCATCTGCACGGGATTGCGCGAGCGCGCGACGGCGGTGTTCATCAGCACCGCGTCGCAGCCGAGCTCGAAAGCGATCGCGACGTCGGACGCCGTGCCGACGCCGGCGTCGACGATCACGGGAACCTTGGCGCGCTCCTTGATCAACTGGATGTTGTGCGGGTTGCGAATGCCCAGTCCTGATCCAATCGGAGCACCGAGCGGCATTACCGCCGAGCAGCCGACATCCTCCAGCTTGCGCGCCGTCACGGGGTCGTCGTTGGTGTACGGCAATACCTGGAATCCGCGCCGGACCAGCTCCTGCGCGCCCTCCAGCAGGCCTTCGGTGTCGGGCAGCAGCGTTTCCTCGTCGGCGATCACTTCCAGCTTGACCAGGGAGACGCCGAGCGCTTCGCGCGCGAGTTCGGCGGTCAGGATTGCGTCCGGAGCGGTGAAGCAACCGGCAGTGTTGGGCAGCAATCCGTAGCCGCGCTCGGTCAGCAGGGTGTAGAGGTTGGTCGGGTCGGAGCCGTCGGCAGACCCGACGTTGACGCGTCGCAGCGCAACGGTCACCAGTTCAGTACCAGATGCCTCAAGCGAGGCGAGCAACGTTTCCTGCGAGGGGTAGCGGGCGGTGCCCAGGATGATCCGTGAGGACATCTCCCGACCTGCGAGTGTCCAGGTATCGGCTTGGTCGTGATCCGTGGTGTTGCTCATCGCTCCGCCTATCCGCCCTGTTTCGCGCCGACGATGTCGATCCGGTCGCCGTCGGCAACGCTGGTTTGGGACCATTCGCTGCGAGGCACGACCGACATGTTGATCGCCACGGCGATGCCCTGCTGCTCGGGGTCGTAGCCGAGTTCGCAGAGCGCCTCGGGCAGTTGCTGACTGAACAGCGTCACGACCTCTCCGTTGAGTGTCACGTCCAGCGTCGTTTGCGGCTGTGTCATCTGGCCGCCTCCATGCTTGGTTGCGTCTGTCCCAGGCGATCTACGCCGTAAGGCTTGAGCAGTTCAGGCACCTCACCCGACTCGATCGCCTGAGCCAGCCAGAACGCAGTCGATGGCGCAAGGAGGATGCCGTGCTGGAAGTGGCCGGTGGCGATCCAGAGTCCGGGCCGACCGGCTGGCCCGATGATCGGCATGTGGTCCGCCACAGCGGGCCGCAAGCCCACGCTGTGTTCCTCGAGGTCGAGCTCACGAATCCGGGTCAACAATCCCGAGGCTCGGTCAAGCAGTTCTTCGCGAGCCTCCGCTGTCGGCGTGAGATTCCAACCGGCCTCGGGCTCCTTCGTCGACGCAACGATTAGCTCACCGTCGCGCCGTTGGGCCAGGCTCACATTCGATGTCCGGACCACGCGGTCGATCACACGCGGACCACGCATCCGGAGGAGTTGCCCCTTGACGGGGCCGACGCCGGTCGGGGACAGGGGCGTCCTTGATTCTCCACGCGCAGCGACGATGTCATCGCACCACGGACCGGCAGTGATCAGCACGTTGTTGGCGCGAATCGGTTCAACTTCCTCGGCGACATCCTGGCCGCGAACATGAACCGTCCAGACCTCCGCCGCCTCGTCGAACTCGCCGCCGATGGCCTGACTGCGAGTCAGCAACGTTGCGCGCACGTTCCTGACCCCGCGCTTCAGGGCTTCGAGCAGGCGTCGCGGATCGACCTGAACGTCCTCATCGACCAGCAAGCCGCCGGCCAGGCCGGTCGCCAGCTCGGGCTCGACCGGGAAGATCTCCGGCCCGGAGATGCGCACGGACCTGAGTCCGAGCTGGGTCCGTTTCTCATGCAGAGCCTCGAGCTGCTCGTCTTCTTCGGCGTCTCGGGCTACCCAGAGCGTGCCCTCCATGCGATAGCCAGCACCTCGGCGACCGATCGACTCGACCTTGGCGATGTACTCCGGGAATCTGCGCAGGCTGTCGAGCTTGAGTGGGAAGATGTTGTCGCCCTCGCCTACCGGCAGCGACGCGGTGCCGAGCAGTCCTGCGGCGACTCGGCTGGCGTGCTGTCCCGGTTCGTCGCGCTCGATCACGACGACACGATACTGACGCCGGGCGAGTTCGAACGCACAGGAGAGTCCGATGATCCCTCCGCCGACAATCGCCACATCCCAGGTCTGTTGGTCGCTCATCCTGCTGCCTCCACCCGGGATTCCTGGACGAACCGATCGATGCCAAACGGTTCGATTTCTGCAGGCGTCTGTCCGCCGATCATCGCTTCGGTGATCCAGTGCGCTGTCGCAGGGGCCAGCAGCACGCCGCCTCGATAGTGACCAGCGGCGATGAAGATGTCCTGAGTATCCGTCGGACCGATGACGGGTTGGTGATCAGAGACCGCAGGACGCAGGCCGACATCGATCTCGCTGACGTAGAGGTCGTAGAGGCCGGGCAGGATCTCAAAGGCGTACCGCAGCAGATCAAGCGTGCCGCCGGCGGTCGGCTGCATGTCGAAACCCTGCTCCTCTTCGGTCGCTCCCAGTAGCAGCTTGCCGCCCGCTCGGGGGACGATGTAGACGTCGCTGTTGCGCAGGACCCGATTGACCAGCGGCTGGCCCGTGAGGTGCATAATCTGACCCTTGATTGGCCGCATACCGATGGTCGGCAAGGGCGTGACCAGACCCTCTTCGAGCCAAACTCCGGCCGCGAGCAATACCTGATCCGCGTGCAGGATCGACGCCGAGTCCGACGATTGGAGGGTCAATGCAATTCGACCCCTGGTCCGCTCGACGGTGTTGACCGTCGTGTCTTCCAGGATTTCGACGTCCTCGGCTAGGCAGGCGGCGCGAAGCGCGATCATCAGTTTCCGCGAATTGACCTGGTGATCGGTCTCGACCAACAGGCCGCCGATGATCCGCGGCGACAGATAAGGCTCGAGCTGCCGGGTTTGGCGGCCGGTCAGGCGTCTGGCGGGGAGGCCGCGGTCTTCCTGGATCTGGCAGAGATGGTCGAGTTCCAGTTCGTCGTCTCGATGTCGTGAGACCCACAGCGTCCCCTCGTCCCGGTACTCGCAGGAGAGGCCGCCGGCCGTTTCGACATCGGCGATGAACTGTGGATAGCGGCGCAGGCTGTCGAGTTGCAACTCGACTAATGACGGCGGCGTCAACTCAACCTCGAACGACGGCGTCAGCATTCCGGCTGCGACCGTCGAGGCTCCGAATCCGGTCTGTTCGCGCTCAATCACGGTGACCGACCGGCCACACCGGGCCAGTTCGAAGGCGCAGGAGAGGCCGATCACACCGCCTCCGATTATGGCGACATCGCTCACGAGAGCACCCGCGCGATCTCGTCGGCGAACTCTCGGCACGAGACTTGGGGATCGTCCTGGCAGACGACGGCCGACAGGACCGCGACGCCATACGCGCCCGCTGCGAGCACGTCTCCAACACGGTCGGCGGTGATGCTGCCGATCCCGATCACCGGCTTGTCGACGGCGGCGCAGATGTCGCCAAACTGTTCCAGGCCCAGCATCGGCGCGGCTCGATCTCCCTTGGATGTGGTGCCGAAGACCGGTCCGACCCCGAGATAGTCGACCGGCTGTTTGGCGACCTTGATTGCTTCCTCGACCGAGTTGGCGGTCCCGCCGATGATCGCGTCGGGACCGAGGATCTGCCGCGCGACGTAGGGCGGCAGATCGTCCCGTCCCAGGTGGACGGCGGTCGCGCCGACCGCCGCCGCGACATCTGCCCGATCGTCAATCAGCAAGGTCGCACCGTGTTCCCGGCAGGCCAGGCTGATCAGTACGGCGACGCGCATCATCTCCTTGGTCGAGATCTGCCGCTTCTCGCGGTACTGGATCACGTCTGCACCGCCGGCGGCCGCGGCTGCGGCCAACTCGACGTGGCTGAATCTGGTTTGCAGCACCTCGTCGGTGATGACGTGCAGGCGTCCAATGTCAGTCATTGAATCCGCCCCACTCGCCGTTCCAGAACGGCTGCGTCGGACCAACGCCGTGTCCCAGATCGATGCCGTAGCGAATCGCCTCGGTCAGCCAGTACTTGGCGTCCATGACGCATTCATAGAGCGGCCATTCGCGCGAGTAGGCCATCCTGGCGGCGATCGCCGAAGCGTAGGTGCAGCCGGTGCCGTGCGTGTGCTTTGTCTCGATCCACTCGCGTTCGATCAGGCGGACCTCGTGCTCCGTGACCAGGAGGTCGGTTCCGGGCGACTCTTCCAGGTGTCCGCCTTTGACCAGCGCCGCCTCGGCGCCGAGTTCCAGCAGGGCTGTACCGGCGCGTGTGGCGTCATCGATCGTCCTGACGCTGATACCGGTCAGGCGCTCGGCCTCGTTGGTGTTGGGCGTGACCAGCGTAGCCAGCGGCAGCATGCGCTTCCTGAACGTCTCCACCGCGTCATCGGCCAGCAGCGCGAAGCCGGTCTTGGAGATCATCACCGGGTCGACGACGATCTTGGGCGGGCGGCGCTGTTCCAGTTCATCGGCGACGGTGTTGATCATCTCCGTGTCGCCGAGCATGCCGGTCTTGACGACGTGGACATTGAGATCGGTGAAGACTGATTCAATCTGGGCTCGGACGATGGCGGTTGGGAGCTGATAGGCGTCCTGGACGCCGAGCGTGTTCTGGGCCGTGACTGCTGTGATCACAGTGGCGCAGTAGCACGCGTAGAACTGCGAGGTCGCCTTGAGATCGGCCTGGATACCGGCGCCCGCGGAAGAGTCGGAGCCGGCGATGCTGCAGACCACGCGCATACGACCATCCTTCTCGGATGCGGGCGGTCGGCTGTCGGTCTGAGAGGCTCGTCGCTCCCTGCGCCGGCATTACCCGGATCAGGTTCGGCGGGTGTGTTCTCAGGCCCGAGTCCGCATATGACGGCCGGACCACCCCGGGATCGGTGTCGTGGACGATCTTAACACAATGCGGTCAGCGCGGGGCCGGGGTCGACCGGGCCTAGCGCCAGACCTGGATTCGCGGCTCCCAGGCGAAGATGGTTGCGCCCCAGAGTCCGTAGATCAACGGTACCTGGTTGACCCCTCCGATACGGATGATGCCGACCGAGTTGATGCCGCCGATGGAGATGACGCCGACACTGTTGACCCCGCCGACGGAGACCACGCCGATTGAATTGACCATGCCCAGCGAGACCACGCCGATGGCGTTGATGCCGCCGATCGCGACCAGGCCGATGGCGTTGACCGCGCCGGCTGCGAGCGCCTCAACCTCGCTGGCGACCAGCTTGCCGGCGGTGTCGCTACCCGCGAGGACGCCGACGATGACCAGCATCCCGACCAGCATCAGCGACCAGATGAAGGTGATGCCTCGCTTCATGTCGCGATCGTGATCCGGGTTCGCTTCCGACATCGCCGATCCCTTCGGTGAGAAGTTTGCGGCAAGATAGACCAACGAGGCCGCCCCCGCCGGCAAGTGGGGACGGCCTGATTGGGTGACGACCTCGGTGGTCGACTAGTCGTCGGAGACGAGTACCAGGGTTCCGGTCGTGCTGAGGGAGCCGCCGGTTCCGTTGACGACGCAGCTTCGGGCGCTGGTCTGCTTGCCCGGGTCTCCGGAGAAGCCGCCATCCTCGGCGGTGCCGGAGAGCTGGCGGTAGGCCTCGACCAGGAGCTGCATGCCATACATGCCGGAGTGGTTGAAGCTGAGGCCGCCGCCGTTGGTGTTGATCGGCAGACGTCCGCCAGGGGCCGCGTGGCGGTCCTTCCAGAGGCGGAAGCCTTCGCCCTCAGGAGCGAGACCGAGCATCTCGGCCGTGATTCCGGCGGTGACAGTGAATGAGTCGTAGATCATGGCCATTTCCATGTCCTCGGGACCCATTCCGGCCATCTTGTAGGCGGCCGCGGCCGAGCGGCTGGCGGAGGTCTTGGTGAACTCGCCCATTTCGAGCATGTTCCAGTGCGAGATCGACTCGCCCGCGCCGGCGATCCAGACCGGAGGAGTCTTGGAGGTCTTGGCCAGCTCGGGGCCGGTGATCAGGACCGCACCGCCGTGGTCGGTGACCAGGCAGACATCGAGCAGCTTGATCGGCCAGGAGATCGGGCGGGAGTTCATGACGGTGTCGACGGTGATCGGTCC
The DNA here is from genome assembly GCA_022822855.1 of Dehalococcoidia bacterium. Lineage (GTDB taxonomy): Bacteria > Chloroflexota > Dehalococcoidia > Bin125 > Bin125 > Bin125. The sequence continues at coordinate 83,756 of JAJDYG010000021.1, read as the reverse complement.
GCCGAAGGTGTGGCCGCGCTTGCCGCCGCCCCACTCGCCCTTTTCCAGCGGGGGCAGGTCGCCCTCGCCGGCCTTGCGGTACATGACGGCGCGAGGGTTGAGGGTCGCCCATTCGCGGGTGACGACGGCGATCTCGGCGAAGTCTTCCTGCGTCGTGCCGTAGCGGGCCATGTGACGGTTGAGCGCGTGCGAGTAGGAGGTCGGCGCGCCGCCCAGCCCGTAGGCCGAGGTGTGCTGCGTGCCAGGATCCCAGGGGTCGCCGCCGCCGAAGGGCCGTCCGGTGCCCTTGCCGCCGGTGAACCGCTGGCTGAATCCCATCTCACCGTGCGTGACGAGGGCCACGTCGATGACGCCGGCGTGGATCGCGGCCAGCGCGTGGTGGACGTGCATCTCGAACGAGCATCCGCCGACGGCGGTGGTGTCGATGTACTTGGGGTGCAGGCCGAGATATTCGGCGATCTGCGGCGACCAACCGGCCGAGAAGATTCCGTCAATCGCCTTGATCGGGATGCCGGTCATCTCGCAGACGTTGTTGATCGCCTCGATGTGGAGGGTGAGCGAGGACTTCGGCGTCTGCGGGTAGCCGATGTCGTTGGCTTCGGCAGCGCCGATGATCGCGGCGGACATTGATGCTTCGCCAGGCATGGTGTTCTCCTGTGTGCTCTGTGTGATGTCGGTCGTCGGCGCGCTTAGACAGGCCGCCAGAAGGGGATGTGGACGTCTTCGGAGGCTTCCTCGAACTCGATCTGGACGGCGCCGCCGATTTCGATCGATTCGGGGTCGTTGGGGTCGACGCCCTTGAGCACGGTCAGCATCCGGTCGCCCTCGGCGAGGTCAATGTAGGCGCTGACGTAGGGCACTTCATCGCCCCAGCCGCGTGCGACGAGGCCCTTGTTGTGCTGGACGGCGAAGGTGTGGATGGTGCCCTTGCCGGTGGCCTCGACCCACTCGATGTTCATCGAGTGGCAGAACGGGCAGATCACTCGCGGGTACCAGTGGACCCGGTTGCAGTCGTCGCAGCGGGGGAGCATCAGCTTCCCCTCTTTGGCCCCGTCCCAGAATGGTTGCGAGACCGGGTCGGGACTCGGAATCGGCTTGGTGTACTCAGCCACCGCGTTCCCCTCTCAATAGTCGCTTGCTTGAGCCGCGCAGCGGATCGCTGCGCGAACGTGGTTTGGCTACGTGATTTGATTCACGCAGCCCGCAGTGTATCAGCGACCTGCCTGGGCTCGACAACCGGTTGCGCTTTCGGGCACAGCAGGGCTGCAGGAGGGTGGGAACCCCCAGAGAAAAAAACAATGGCCGAAAAAAAGAGAGAAGACTGGCGATTACAAGGGGTCATCGTCTTCCTCGGGCGATTCGTCGCCTTGTGGGGAGCCCCCCTCTGCCCCCGCATCAAGTGCGGGGCAGGCTTCTACGAGACATCTCCCCCCGCCTCCGGCGGGGGGAGAGGGGAATAGGTCGGTGCGGTCGTAGAGGTCTCGGAGTTGGTGGCGGGCGACGTCGTAGGGGTCGGTGGCGAGGAGCATCTGGTGGTTGAGGCGGGCTCGCTCGGTTGGGGCATACAGTTCGCGAACGATGGCGTTGAGGGCCTTGAGTCGGATGTAGCCCGGGTTGTGGTCCCCGGAGCGTCGCCAGAGGCGGTCGATCTTGGCTCGGAAGTGGTAGGGGTTGGGCATGAGGGCTCTCCTTTGGAAACCATAGTATCGAAATATGTGTTCTTTGGAGAGTGTTGGGGGATGCTGAGGGCCTCGGAGGGTTGGTTGCTGAGACGGACTGTGTTGCCCTGGCGCAGGTGGGTGCTCTGGGCCCCGTGTCAAGCGCGGGGCAACGAGCAGCACGGCTCGCGCGAACAGGGTCTAGCGGAAGGGATCTAGCGGAAGGGATCTAGCGGAAGGGACGGAAGAAGACTCGGATGTAGACGCCGACTATGCTGATCCCATGACCACCGAGCAAGTCGTTCACTACCGAGACTTGAGCGCGGAGTATCTGCGCAAGGCGAAGCTGCACCTGGCTGAGGACGACTTGACGCAGGCCTCCGAGAAGGGCTGGGGCGCGGCAGCGGAGGCAGTCAAGGCAGTGGCCCAGGAGCGTGGTTGGCGCCACGAGGGTCACCGCGATTTGTGGCAGACGCTCCGCGCGCTGGTGGAGGAACTTGGAGATACCGAACTGCGCCTCGACTTCACCCACGCGCAATCGCTGCACGTCAACTTCTACGAAGCGGCGATGAATCGTGAAGAGGTCGAGGAATACCTCCAGCACGTCGAGCGGCTAGTGGGGAAGCTGCACAGTCTGGTCTAACCCGCGCCCACCACCCCGCCGCTCCGCGTCACCCGGACCGAGAGCGCCTGCGGCGCCGAGTCCAGTGAGAGCGCAGCGTCGAACACCCGAGAAATCGTCCATCCGACCGCGGAGGTCGACCACTCGGGCAGCGTCACTGCGATGCCGACCTGTCTGCGCTCCAGTCCAAGCCATCCCCAGTCGAGACCGGCGGCATAGTCCCCTGGCACGTCCACGAGAGGCCCGAACTCGAAGAAGTGGAATCCGGTTCCCTGAATCCCGTCGAGGACTTCAGTTACCAGGGTGTCCGCTCCGTGCGAGGAGGCCATCGTGATCGTGGCCGGCGTGATTTCGGATGGCACTGGGACGCTGAACCATGCGAGCACGCTACTGAGGAAGTGGTCGACTGGTCGGGGCTGGAGGTCGTAACCGGTCACCTGATACGCGGATATCTCCGCCGCTCCGAACCAGCGGAGCGAATCGTCCAGGCACTGAATCAACGGCGAGATCGCAATCGCCGGGTCCGTCGGAGGACCGGCGTCGTCAAGTGTCGGTACGGCCGCCCCACGCACCTGCGACGGATCCACCGTCGATGGATCAAAGTCCGGCGGTGGTTCCAGTTCGCGCATTCGCTCAAAGTCGGGAGTGGCAGGATTGACATCGAGTCCAACCTGAGCGAAGCCGATTCGCGATGCTTCGAGGTGGTAGGTCAGCTCAGCTTCATGTACAAACCACAGGCCCGGCGCTTCCGACCCTTCACGGGTTGACCACCGCATGTGTTCCGACCGATTCCGAAAGGCGCTCCAGAGGTAGCCCTCCAGGTCTTGCTGGGGAGATTCAGGGTCGGGAGCAACACGTTCGGGGATCGGGATGAGGCTCCCGAATGCGTCTACGAGCAGCGTGGGGTTCATAAGGGACGCCTTCCCTTGTTCGGAACGACTGGGGCCACGCACATTAGCCGCATTCCGCGTCGCCCCGTGCTCCGAGACGGGGCCCAGACCTCGATCTCCGGGCGGAGCAACGACGCGTGCCTCGGCTCAGACCCGGGGAGGACAGACCCACGCGCAGAGGTCGAACTGAGGCTCACGTCATTCTGCGTGCGAACCTGGTTGCTCTGGGCCCCGCGTCGGGGCGCGGGGGATCGGAAGGGGAAGGAGCGGGTCCCCGAGTGAATCGGGGACTGGAAATGGGGAGGGGGGGAGAGAGGTTGTTGCAGAGGGGGAACGGGGAATCAGGGTGCGGGCGGAGAGACGAACCGGGGCGACCCGTTTGGGTCGCCCCGGATTGTTGGTGCTGGTCAGTGGGTCGGTCTAGCGGTTTCGCAGGAACGACTCGCTGAACATGCTGTAGACCGGCGAGAGGGAGCTGGCCACTGCCCGGCCCGGTCGCAGACGCTGGATCTGCTTGACCCGGTCGGTGACCTGGTTGATGCGCTGGCGGCGGGCCTGCTTGCGTTCCTGCTCGCGCTGGTTGAGCCAGCGGCGGCGGGCGATTTCGCGCATGTACGTCTCCTTGAACTGCGGTTGAATCCGCGTGTACGGGCTGGATTCCGGCATCACATTCGTCACGTCTTACTCCACTGACTTGCCTGGAGTCCGGCGAGCTGCCCGGCGCAACCCATCCGTTGCCTCCACTGCCGACGTTATGCAGATCGGGGCGGCGTGGAGCGTGCGGAACACGCTGGTTTGTGAACTGACGAGCAAGCGCACAATTGCCACGTTCGAGCTGACAAGCACGAGTCAGACTGGCGGTACCCTGCCACACAGTCCGCCAGAACCGGCCCGCGATCCCGGCAACGGTCGCGGTTAGCAGCGATGGAGCCCGCCATGTTGAAGCAGTTCGCCGTCCCCGAAGAGATCGCCGTCCGCATCCCGGGCGATGCGATGCGAGGCGCGGTCCACGAGATTTTCACGGCTTGCGGGATGTCGGAGGACGACGCGCGGCGGAGCACCGACACGCTGCTCTACGCGGACCTGCGGGGGATCGATTCGCACGGCGTCTCGAACATGCTGCGCGCCTATGTGGCCGGATTCCAGTCGGGCGACATCAACCCGACGCCGAACTGGACGGTCGAGCGAGACGCGCCGGCGGCAGCGACGATCGACTGCGACCGCGGGCTGGGCCTGACGGTCGGTCCGCAGGCGATGGAACTGGCAATCGAGAAGGCGCGCAACCAGGGCGTGGCGACGGTGGTCTGCAACAACGGGCGACACTTCGGCGCAGCGGCTTATCACGCGCAGATGGCGCTCGAGCACGACATGATCGGGCTCTCGATGACGGTCGGCGGGCTCTTGGTCGCGCCGACGCACGGGGCGCAGGCGATGGTCGGGCTGAATCCGATGAGCATCGCCGCGCCGGCCAACGAGGAAGCGCCGTTCATCTTCGACGCCTCGATGTCGTCGGTGGCGGGCAACAAGATCCGGCTGGCGCAGCGGCTGGGCGAGGACCTGCTGCCCGGTTGGGTCGCAACCGCCGACGGCACGCCGATGATGGAAGCCGGACAGACGCCGGACGAGTTCCTGATGCTCCCGTTGGGCGGGACGCGGGAGATCGGATCGCACAAGGGCTACTCGCTGGCGGTGATGATCGACATCCTGAGCGGGATCATGGCCGGCGCGGGCTCGGCGCTGTTCCGCTTCAATGGCGTGGGGCACCACTTCACGGTGTTCAACATCGCCTCGTTCACCGATGTCGATGAGTTCAAGGGCCACATGGACGAGTACCTCAAGGCGCTGCGCGAAACGCCGACGGCGCCGGGCGAGGAGCGCGTAATCTACGCGGGGCTTGAGGAGCACGAGCAGGAGATCGAGCGGTCGGAGCGCGGGATTCCCTATCACCCTGAGGTGATCGAGTGGTTCCGGTCAGCGTTCAGCGACCTCGGCATCCGCGACCACTTCGCCGGCATCGCCTGAGTCGGCGTCCGAGCGCAGGCGCTCGCGGGCGATGTCGCGCATCGCGCGACTGAGGGCGCTGAAGGTCCAGATCATCAGCACCGCGCCCATTCCCCAGCCGAGCGGCAGGCGAATCAGCGCGTAGGTGCTGGCGCTGACCTGATCGAGGATCCACCAGCGCAGCACGCCGGCGAGCGCGATGTAGAGGCCCCAGACGATCGTCAGCCGAATCCAGACGCGATGGTCGGCGGGCATCTGCTCGCGGATGGCGGGGAAGGTCTCGCGCACGACGGCGCTGACGATCGGGCGTCCGATAACCACGCTGAGCAGAAAGACCCCGCCGAGGACGAAGTTATCGACGAAGTCGCGGGCCCAGTAGACCTTGCCGTCGCCCTCGATCAGGCCCCAGACGCCGAAGCCGACGTTGAAGGCGACGCTGAAGACCATCAACCAGCGCACGACGGTGATCTGCGGGCGCAGGCGTCGCTGGATGATGTAGACGACGACGCCGAAGATGACGGCGGCCGCGATCGCGGGGCGGACGCCGGCGATGGCGTTGAACACGAGGTAGGAGAGCGTCGGCGCGACGCCGAGGACGGCGACAGGGTCGACCTGGGGGATGCTGTCGGCCTTCTTCAACCATGCCGGCAGTTCGGGGTCGGGACGCTCTGGATCGCGTTGCATGGTCGGGCCTCGGCGGCCGCCCCCCCTTCAGTCGCTACGCGACAGCTTCCCCCGGAGGGGGAAGCGAGTTCAGTTAGTGCTTCCAGAGGGGCGAGGCGACGTTGAGGGAGACGTCGGCGGCGGCTTCGCAGACAGCCTTGATCGTGACGGTCTGGACGACTTCGGCCTCGGGCGATGAGCGGGCGTGCTGCTCGGGGTACCAGTTGACCTCGGCGATGCCCCATTCGTCGGAGTCGACGGTGCGCTCGCGGCCGCCGGCCGAGGCCAGGGTGCCGGGTCCGTCCTCGATCGTGAATGCGACCGGCGCGCCGGCGAGGGAGCCCTCGCGGCTGCTGATCGAGGCCGACACCATCCGGTAGCCGACCTCGCCGCGGTCGGCCATGCGCACGCTCACTTCAATCGTGTCTTCGGGCATCGCCCCACTCCTGAACTTGCTGGATGAACCCAGACTATCAGCGAGTGGCGTCAGCAGACGCGGGCGACCACAAGGGTCGCCCCTACTGAGATGTCGCATCCGATATCGTTCCAAGTGGTTAACCATCGACCCACTGGAGCCTCCTCATGGTCCGTACGTCCGACATGCACCCCGATATGGCGAAGAACCTGCTCAGCCTCGAGTTGCCCGAGATCGAACCGCAGCCCTGGATCGCTCCGAGACCGCTGTCCGAAGCGACGGTCGCGATCGTGACGACGGCCGGAATGCACGCTCACGACGACCGGCCGTTCAATCCGGGATCGGTCGAGTACCGATTGATCCCTGGCGAGATCGATTTCGCCGACCTGCGGATGTCGCACCTCTCGGTCAATTTCGACCGCTCCGGTTTCCAGCAGGACATCAACACCGTGTTCCCGCTCGAACGGCTGCGCGAACTGGCGGAGCAGGGCGTGATCGGCGGAGTCAGCCGTTATCACTACTCGTTCATGGGCGCGCAGCCGCAGCCGACGCGGCTGGAGAAGACCGGCGAGGAGATCGGCCGGTTGCTGGCCGCGGACGGCGTGACGGCGGCGTTTCTGACGCCCGTTTGACCGTTCTGCACGCGCTCCGTGTGTGCGCTCAGCCATTACATCGAACGCGGCAGCGAGGGTCGTGTGGCCACGACCGGCGTGTCGCTGATCCGCGAACACGCCGAGGGGATGAAGCCGCCGCGTTCGCTGTTCGTTCCGTTCCCGTTGGGACGGCCGCTCGGTTCGCCGGATCAGCCCGACTTCCAGCGCGATGTGTTGCTCTCATCGCTGCAACTGCTTGAAACGGCGACCGAGACGACGCTGGCCGACTATCCGCACGACGCACCAACCACGGGCGACGATCCCTGGGCCTGCGCCGTCGCGCTGGCTCCGCCCGAGCCGGCCAACGAGTCGGAGGCGTTGCGCGATCAGTTGGTCGAGGAGATTCGCCAACTCGCTCCGTGGCACGCGGAATCACGCAAGCGCCGCGGACGATCAACGGTCGGAATCTCGGGCGCCACACTGGACCAGGTTGAAGACCTGGCCACCTTGCTGGCCGATTTCGCCACGGGCGAGGAACCGTCGGACGGAGAGATCGACTGGAATCATCCGATGCCGGTGCGGCTCAAGTTCGCCTCGGACGACCTGCGAGCGTTCTACCACGAGTCGGCGACCGCCCAGCCGGGCGCCAACTATCCGACCGACGCCGACCTCAACGACTGGCTCTTCAACCAGACGCTGCTGGGCACGGTGCTGCGGCAGATCGTCGGCCGGATGCGCGAGAGCGATGACCGGCGCGTCGCGGGCCTGGTGATCGGCATGATCCCCGGGGGCTTCGCCCGGGCGCGCTAGCCCGCCGGACGCAGCGGATCGTCGTCGTCGAACGGATCGGTGAACCTCGTTCCGATCGCCGAGAGATCGCCTTGGAGGTCGTCGCCGGCCGGGGTGAAACCGAGCGATAGCCAGGTGATGATCCTGGTGAAGGCAGCCAGCGCCTCACGCTCGGAGAACGCGCAGTGACCGGCGCGGCGGACCGTTTGCACGACCAGGTTTCGCTCCCAGCCTGACTCCCGTAGCAACCGCTGATAGTCGCGATCCAGGTGGATCGGCGTGAACAGGTCTCCGGTCGTCTTCATCGCCAGCATCGGCACACGCAGCTCTCCAGTGGGTACGCCAACTCCGGGATCGTGGCGGCGGCCGGGGTCTGCGGCGACGCGAATGATCTCTTCGTTCAAACGCTGCAAGTCGACCCCCGCAGAGGGATCGGCGGAATAGTTGTGCTCTCGAGTGTCCGCCGGCGGCAGATCGTCCGCGACGGCGATGACGTCGCCGGCCGGCAGCGGACCCTGGTCAATCGTGCTCGGCCAGAAGGTGACGCCGAGGCTGAACGCGATGTTCCACTGTTGACGCAGACCCTCGTCGAAGCCCCAGCGCTCGCCGCCGGTGAAGTCTTTGATCAGTGCCGCAAACTGCTCGCCCGCCGGGGTCAGATAGAGGCCGTTGTCGTCGGATGTGCCCAGGGCGCTGGCCCAATCGAGCATCCCCGTCACGTCCATCTCCTGAGGTGCCTCGCCGATCAACCAGTGCGCCAGCGCGTGCCAGGCGACGGTGTAATCGACGACCCAGACATTGCCCATTGCCGGACAGAACGCGAGGGCGGCGGCAATCTCGTCCGGAAACTCCTGGGCCATCAGTTGCGCCGTCGCGCCGCCCATCGAACCTCCGGCGACGTAAGTTCTGCGAGGCGGCCGAGCGACTTCAGCAACACGGTCCTTAAGTCGGAGCAGATCGTCCACGCCGACTCCCGGCACATAGCCATTGACCCGGTAGGTCGAAGTCGCCCAGCCGTAACCCTGCCCGATGATCACGTCGCGAGCCGGAATCTCGTCGAAGGTCAGGCGTCGGCTGAAGCCCGTGCCCTCCTCGTTCAGACCGCGAAATCCGTGCGCCCAGAGCACGAGCTCGCCGTTCCACTGCTCCGGCAGTTCAATCCGGTAGCCGGCGCCATCGATCTCGCCATAGTCGGCGCGAGCGCCGGCGACCGGGTCGAAGGCCGGATCCTGGAGCTCAACATTGCCGACGACGACATCGGGAACGAGCAACCGGCGCTCCGCCGGCGGTTCCGGTTGGAGCGGTTCAGCGGCTTGTTGAGGCTCCGACTGAGTGGCGGTCTGCCGCTGGGTCTGAGCGGCTGCAACGGTGTCTTCGCCGGCGTCCTGGGGTCCCTGCTGTTCGACCTGTTGAACCTGCTGGGCCTGTTCGGTCGGCTCAGGCTGGGACTCCGCCTGCGTGGGTGCGGCCCGTTGATCCGCCCGCTGGTGGACAGCTTGCGGCTGCTGTTGCTCAGTCGCCTGCGCTGGTTGAGGCTGCGACTGCTCCGTGGTCTGATCGTCGCCGCAGCCGACGAGGGCAATCGCAACCGCGCCGCCAGCCAGCAATCCCGAGCGTTCGACGAACTGTCGCCTGTTCAGTGTCATACGCAATTGCCCAACCGCCTGATTGCCCAACCACCTGGTCGCAGCTATGTTCGGTATCGACACTATCTGACCACCGCGCTCCCCGACCCCACTGGCTGGCGAACATGAACATTCACGAATACCAGGCCAAGCAACTGTTCAAGTCACACGGCGTCCCCGTCCCCGACGGCGGCGCGGCGACGACTGAGCGAGAAGCCCGCGATCTGCTCAAAGAGATCGGTCCCGACGTTGTCGTCAAGGCCCAGGTCCACGCAGGCGGACGCGGCAAGGGCCGAATCGTCAAACGCGACCGAACCACCCGAATCTACAACGATCTGACGAGCGACCCGGAACGGCACGAGGGCCAGATCATCGGTCGCCGGCGCGGCGGCGTGCGACTCGCCAGCGGCACCGAAGAGGCGCTCAAAGAGTTCCGTCCGATGATGGAACCGGACGCCCGACTGGTCAGCATTCAAACCGGTCCCGACGGCGCTCCGGTCTCGGCCGCGTTGATCGAGCAGCAGACCTCGATCGCCAAGGAATACTACTTCTCGATCCAGGTGGACGGCGCCAACGGCCAGCCGTTGATCGTCGCTTCGGCCGAGGGCGGTCAGTCGATTGAGGAAGTCAACCGGACGAATCCGCGCGCGGTGTTGCGCGTTCCCGTCGATCCTGTCGAGGGTTTCCCCTCCTTCCGCGGACGTTCGCTGGCCAGCCAGCTCGGATTGCCGTCCTCGGCAATTCGTCCTGCCGGCGAGATGTTCGCCAACCTCTACCGAGTGTTCATCGACATGGACGCCTCGTTGGTCGAGGTCAACCCGTTCGTCCTGACGACCGAGGGCACCGTGGTTGCGATCGACGGCAAGGTGGGTCTCGACGACAACGCCTCCTTCCGGCACGGCGGCTACGAGGAGTGGCGCGACCGCTCCCAGGAGAATCCAACCGAGATCGAGGCTGAGGAAGCCAACATCGGCTCCTACATCAAGCTCGACGGCGACATCGGCTGCGTTGTCAACGGCGCGGGACTGGCGATGGCGACGATGGACACGCTCATGCTGCACGGCGGCGAGCCGGCCAACTTCCTTGACATTGGCACCGTGAACCGCAAGGACCGCGTAATCGAGGCGCTGCGGATCATCGTCAACGACCCGGACGTGAAGACGATCTTCATCAACATCTTCGGCGGCCTCGCCCGGGTCGACATCGTCGCCGAGGGCGTGGTCGACGCGGTCAAGGAACTCAACATCCAGCAGCCCCTGGTCGTCCGACTGAACGGCTCGAACGTCGAAGAGGGCCGCCGGGTCCTGCACGACTCCGGTATCGCCGTGCAGACGGCAGACGAACTCGGCGACGCGGCCGAGCTCGCGGTCCAGGCGGCCAAGTCCGGCAAGCGCCGCTCGCGCTCGAGCAACTAGCACGGATTCGCAGCGAAACCCGAACACAATCGAACAGAACCGAACAAACTCGAACACTCCCGAACAAGGATCCGGCGCATGAGCATTCTCCTCAACAACCGCACTCGACTGCTGATCCAGGGCCTCGGCAACGAGGGACAGAACCAGATCCGCCGTTCGCTCGACTACGGCACCAAGGTGGTCGCCGGCGTGCATCCGGGATTCCGCGGCGGCGAGACGTTCAGCCACGGCAATCACACCTTCCCGGTCTTCGCCACCGTCTCCGAAGCCGTCGAGAACACACAGGCCAACTGCACGATCATCTACGTCCCGGCGCCGGGCGCGGCCGATGCGATCCTGGAGAACGTCGCCGCCGAGGTTCCGCTGATCGTGTGCATCACCGAAGGCGTGCCGGTCCACGACATGATCCGCGTCCGCACTGCGCTGGAAGGCTCGAAGAGCAAGCTGATCGGACCGAACTGCCCGGGAATCATCCAGCCCGCCTCGAACTGCCGGGTCGGGATCCACCCACCCGATGTCTTCATGCCCGGCAACGTGGGCGTCGTCTCGCGCTCCGGCACCCTGGTCTATGAGGCCGTCGACCAGCTCACCCGAGCCGGGATCGGCCAGTCGACCTGCGTCGGCGTCGGCGGCGACCCGATCATCGGCGAGCAGCAGCAAGCCATTTTGCGACGCTTCAACAGCGACCCCGACACCGACGCGGTCGTGCTGATTGGAGAAATCGGCGGGCTGGCCGAGCAAGCGGCTGCCGCCTACATCAAGCGCAGCATGAACAAGCCGGTTGTGGCCTTCATCGCCGGCGCGACCGCTCCTCCGGGACGCCGCATGGGCCACGCCGGAGCGATCATCGAGGGCGAGGCGGGAACGGCCGAGGCGAAGCTCACAGCGCTGGAAGAAGCGGGCGCCGTCATCTCGCGCAGCCCGGCCGAGATCGGCTCGACGATGCGGCGAGTGCTCGAGGAAGCGGGCAAGTACCAACCGCCCGGATCGACGGACTAGGCCGCCAGCATGAGCGACGACCCGCTGAGCCCCCAGCAGCAGGGCCGGATCGCGACCCTCACGGGGCTGATCGCGCCGCTCGTCGGCATCGCGCTCATGGTGATTCTCAGCGTCGCGGTTGACGTCGTGGTCGGAATCGTTGTCGGAGCGGTCGCCGTGATCGTTTTGGTCCCGATCACACAGCGGATTCTCAAGCGCCGCGCCAAATCCTGATACCGAGCTGTCCCCCTAGCCGTCCTGGTCCTCATCATCCTCCGGAGGCCAGCATTCGGTGTGCGGATCCGCATCGGGGGCGAGATTGCGCTTCTCTTTGCCCAGAACTCCGCCCGGATCCTCGAGGAAATCCAGTACCTCGCCGACAGCGTCCGGACCGATCTCGTCGTCGTCGAGAATCTCGGTGCCGTGCAGATCGGTCTCGTAGATCACGAAACGGACCGGCTCGCCGGCCGCCTTGAAGTACCTGTTGGACTGCCAGTAGGAGCATTGATTCCGGGCACCGGCGATGTACAGCTTCGGCACCTCGATCTCGGCGACAGTGCTCAGGCCATCGATCTTGTCGAACCCGTCCTCGCGGGAGCGATCCGAGTCCTTCTGCGGCTTGTTCGGGAAGATGTTGGGGCTGGAGATCGCGCTAACGGCGGTGAACTCGTCGCGATAGGCCGCCACCTGCATCAGACTGGTACCGCCCATGCTGACGCCAATCCCGTATATCTCGTCCGCCCCTTCTTCGACCGCGTAGTCGATCGCCGCTTCCCACTCCAGGTAGATCTCCGGCACATCCTCGATCGGCCGATTGCTGTAGACGCAGGGCGTGTCGCCGTGGCAGCGGAAATCCCAACGCAATACGCGGTAGCCCTCGGCGACCAGCCGCTCCGCGAACTTGTCCCAGATCCCACGGTGCGTGGGCTTGGTTCGCTTCGTGGGGAACATGTGGCCAAGCAGGACCCAGGTGTCGCCGTCGCCGTTGACCTCAGCGACAAACCGCGCGCCATCGGCGGAACGCAGGACAAACGGATCGTTCTGATCGCTCTTCGTCGTCAGCGCGAGCGGTACCGCGATGGCCAGGGCCAAGGCGATTGCGACGAGCGCTCCGACGAACGGCATCCAGTGGTTCGACGCCAAGGCCTGGATGCGTTCAGGGCTTGGAGGTACCAGCTTGAGCAGGACGCTGTCTACGAGATGCTGCAGTCGTTGTCGCATCGTCACCCCACCGATCCCGCCGAGCGCGCTGTGCAATCTCAGCGCAGCATATGGCCCGTCCGCTGCTAATCTCATACACGGAGGGTTCGCATAGTGGCCTAGTGCGCCCGCCTGCTAAGCGGGTTCGGGGGAGACTCCGTCGAGGGTTCGAATCCCTCACCCTCCGCCATGAAGATGAGCGATTGAGCCATGCCGCAGTACCACATCTGGACCGTCGGTTGCCAGGTCAACACCGCCGACTCGGCCAAACTCGCGGCTGGCCTGCGGCGTCTGGGCATGGATCCGACCGATCAGCCGCGCGACGCGGACCTGATCGTGCTCAACACCTGCGCCGTGCGCCAGCATGCCGAGGACAAGGCGCAGGCCAAGCTCGGCTCGCTCAAGCATCTCAAGCGCGCCAACCCCGATCTGAGGATCGCGGTCATGGGCTGCATGGTCGGACCTCACACTGCCCGCGGCGACGATCCAATCACCAAGCGCTTCTCATTCGTCGACACCTGGGCCCAGCCCCAGCGATTCGACCAGGTCGTCAACCTGCTCGACTTGCCCGGCATCCCCGAGCCTGAGGACGACGGCGGCGAATTCTGGCCTGCCCAATGGACCGACGTGTTCCCGGATGAAACCCGACCCACGGCATTCGTCCCGGTGATCGAGGGCTGCGACAAGTTCTGCACCTATTGCATCGTCCCGCTGCGACGCGGCCGCGAACGCTCGCGGCCTATCGACGAGATCGCCCGCGAGATCGAGGCGCACACGCAGCGCGGCGTCCGCGAGGTAACCCTGCTCGGCCAGACCGTCGAGGCCTACGGCAAGGACCAACCTCCCGTCGATCCTGCCACCGACCACGCCGACCTCTCCGACCTGATGCGCGAGATCCACGACCTGCCCAACCTCCAGCGCATCCGCCAGCTCACCAGCTATCCGCCCGACATGACCGACCGCATCCTCGAAGGCATGGCCGAGCTGCCGAAGGTCTGCGAAGCCTTCTCGCTTCCCGTCCAAGCGGGCTCCGACGATGTGCTCACCAACATGCGCCGCGGCTACAGCGTCGCTCAGTTCTGCGACCGGGTGGCGAAGGTCCGTTCGCTCTGGCCCGATGTCAGCATCTCCACCGATGTGATCGTCGGATTCCCGGGAGAGTCGGAATCGGACTTCCAGGACACCTACGACCTGCTCGACGAGCTGCGCTTCGACAAGGTCCACGTCGCCGCTTACAGTCCGCGGACCGGCACCTTCGCGCAGAAGAACCAACCGGACGATGTCCCGCACGAAGTCAAGATGGAGCGCCTTCACCGAGTCGAAGAGTTGCAGCGAGATATTTCCTTCCAGATCAACAATCGCTACCTGCTCACAGACATCGAGGTTTTGCTGGAGTCGACCAAGCCCTCAGAGACTGAGGGAATGGAACGTCACACGGGACGCACACGAACGATGAAGCTGGTCCACTTCGACGCTCCGGTCGGCCACCACCAGGCAGGCGACATGCTGACGGTGTCAATCACAAGAGTCGGCGCCTGGAGCTTACAGGGGCAGCCGGCCGTTGGGAGCCTGCAGGGCCGACCGGCGTAGATCGATGACGACCGAGACGATTCCCGTGCGCAAGAGCGAGTCAAGCGAGACGCGGCGCCCATCGGTCGCCGTCCTCGTCGTGATCTTCACGGTCGTGGAGGGTGCCCTTCAGGTGCTGCTGATCGAGCGCTCGGCGCCGCCCGCCGAGGGTCAGTGGGCGATTCCCGGCGGCGCGATTCTCCACGGAGAGACCATGGAACAGGCCGCCGTCCGCAAGCTGGCCGAGGAAACCGGGGTCACCGATGTCTTCCTCGAGCAGCTCTACACGTTCGGCGATCTCGATCCGTCTCCCACGGAGGGCAGCGTCGGAGTGGCCTGGTTCGCGCTTGTCGAGAGCGCAGCGGTCCGTCTCGCGCAACGCACTGCCTGGCGTCCCAAGTGGTGGAGCCTCGACCAACTCCCGCCGCTGGCGTTCGACAATGAGCAGGTGATCGACGTTGCCCGCACCCGATTGATCAACAAGCTCCAGTACACCGACGCCGCCTACTCGCTCCTGCCGACCACCTTCACCATGCGTGAGCTTCAGGAGGTCTACGAGGCCATCCTTGGCCGGCCACTGGACAAGCGGAACTTCCGCCGACGCCTCCTCGCCACCGATTTCATCACGGCCACATCAGAACAACGCAAAGAGGGCCGGCATCGACCCGCCCGGCTGTATCGGTTCAGCAACCGCTCATAATCGACCAGCGCGGCAAGCGGCTACGGACCGCTGCTACTGCTCGACGGTCACACCTCTGCGGCTCAACTCAGAGACCACTGCGGCATACATCGCCTGGGCCATCGAGATACCCCACGTCGCCGTCGGTTCAGTAAAGTCCTCGAACTCAATCTCGTAGCGCGCCTCTGCCGCCCATTTTGTGATTCGCTTGAGTTCATCAGGCGTCGCCGGAATCTCCCAGCCGTCGGGCAACAGGTCGTGAAGCTCGTTCAAGTCGTGGCTTCTCGGAGGATCGATTCGCTCAAACACCAGCGCCGCCTTGAGCGACTTCTCCGCGGCCTGTTGCGCATGAAAACACGCCAACGCCGGCTCCGTCATGGCGGCAGCCAACTGATTGTGTGCCCCGCGCAAGTCCCGTCGAGCCACCTCAAGCCCCCGCAACACCGTTTCGATCACCGGATCTCCTCTGCCTCTCACGTGGAGCGTCTTGCCCTCGATCATCGCCGCCCGCTCGATCGTGCCCGCCACGGTTGCCATCCGCACAACGTCGGCCGGAGTGGCGAGCTTGACATCACGCCGAGTGCCCGTACATTGCAGCGCCTGTTCGATGTCCGATCGCTGACGCGCGTAGTCCTCCACCTCATCCAGCACAACCAACAGATCGACGTCGCTGTGCTCGTGGAAGTCGCCTCGGGCTTGCGAACCGAACAGAATGACCTGCACCGGATTCCAACCATCCACAATGATCTCGACCATCTGCCTGATGGCGTTGTCTGTGTCACTTGGTGATCGGACCTGCTGCACCATGAGTTGATCGTAGCGATGTTGACTACTCGCCATAGGCCGACCACCTATTGACAAGACCACCTCAGATTTGCAACAATATTTTCGATTGATAGTGTCGCAGTGACACTAAGTGATGGGTTTGAGGGTCATGTCCGAAGCCGTCGTCGTCGAAACCGATTTCGTTCCCGAGACACTGCCGCCCAATCTGCCCGATGAGGCCTGTGAGACCGACATCGCCACGATCCCGCTGGCGTCGGAACCGCACCTTCCTGACTGGCAACCGGAGATTCCCGATTCCTACCTGCGACTCTCCGGCGTTGAGCTACGCGAGCGGATTCGCTCAGCTCGGGCGGAACTCGGCGACCGGCTCCTGATCCTCGGACACCACTACCAGCGCGATGACATCATCGAGTTCGCCGACTTCCGCGGCGATTCGTTCAAGCTGGCGCAGCAGGCGGCCGAGAACTCCGAGGCCGACTATATCGTCTTCTGCGGCGTCCACTTCATGGCCGAGAGCGCTGACATCCTGACCACCCCCCAACAGAGCGTGATCTTGCCCAACCTGGCGGCCGGCTGCTCAATGGCCGATATGGCCCAGCCCGAGGATGTCTATGACGCCTGGGGCGACCTCGGCGAGGTCGTCGACACCGATCGCGTCATTCCGATCACCTACATGAACTCCGCCGCATCGCTGAAGGCCTTCGTCGGCAAGAACGGCGGAGCCGTCTGCACCTCATCCAACGCGACCGCCGTGCTGGAGTGGGCCTTCGAGCACGGAGACCAGGTTCTCTTTTTTCCTGACCAACACCTCGGACGCAACACCGGCAAACGCCTCGGCATCGACCCAAGGTCCCAGACCGCCGTCTGGAGCCCGCGCAAGGTCAACGGCGGCCTGACCGAGGAGCGCATCGAACAGAGCAAGATCCTCCTCTGGCAAGGCCACTGTTCGGTTCACGTCCGCTTCCGCGTCGACCAGATCGAGCGCGCTCGGCAAGAGCACCCCGGCGTGCGCGTCGTCGTGCATCCCGAGTGTCCAGAGCCCGTCGTCGACGCCGCCGACGCCGACGGCTCGACCGAGTTCATCATCAACTACGTTCGCAACGGACCGCCCGGCGTCTACGCGGTCGGCACCGAGATCAACCTCGTCCACCGGCTCAACGAAGAGGTGGCCGCGCAGGGCAAGACCGCCTTCTGCCTCGACCCCGTGATCTGCCCCTGCGCCACCATGTACCGCATCCACCCGGCCTACCTGGCCTGGGTGACCGAGTCCCTGGTTGAAGGCCGCGTGGTCAATCCGATCACGGTCGACGACGACACCCGCAAGTGGGCTCGCGTCGCGCTCGACCGCATGCTGGCGATCACCTAGCTCCGCCGATGCGAGTCCTGGTCATCGGCAGCGGACTGGCCGGCATCAACGCCGCGCTGTTGGCGTCCGAGTTCGCAGACGTCACCCTGCTCTGCAAGTCCTCACTCGGGGAGACCAACACCCAGCGAGCGCAGGGCGGCATCGCTGCCGCGGTCACGGCGCTCGACGCTCCCGCAATCCACGCCGAGGACACGATCCGCGCCGGAGCGGGACTCTGTGATCCTGAGGCCGTCCGCGCGCTGACCGCCGATGGCCCGGCCGCGATTCAACGAATGCTCCAGCTCGGCGTCAACTTCGACCGTCAACGAAACGGCGAACTGTCGCTCGCCACCGAAGGCGCGCACTCGACTCCGCGCGTACTGCACGCCGGCGGCGACCAGACTGGTCTGCACATCCAGTCGGCGCTCGTCGACCGCCTGGCGGAAGCCAAGGTCGACGTTCGCACCGGAGTCGCGGTGACCGATCTCGCCCTTGAGGCCGGCCGCTGCGTCGGCGCAACGACCGACGCACGCGAAACGCTCCTCGCCGACGCTGTGATCCTCGCCACCGGCGGAGCAGGAGCGCTCTACCAGACGACCACCAATCCCTCAAACGCCACCGGAGATGGCATCGCCCTGGCCTTCCGCGCCGGCGCGGTGGTTCGAGATCTGGAGTTCGTGCAGTTCCACCCGACGGCGCTGATCGCCGACGGCAGTGCATTCCTGATCTCCGAGGCGCTGCGCGGAGACGGCGCGGTGCTGCTTGACGCTCGCGGCGACCGATTCATGGCCAGCGTCCACCCCGACGCGGAGCTGGCGCCCCGATCAATCGTCGCCCAGGCAATCACCGAAGCCATGCGCCGCGACGGCGTTGACCACGTCTCGCTTGACATCTCGCATCTCGACTCGGACTACCTCCGCCACCGCTTCCCCGGCGTCTACCGAGGGACGCTCGAACGCGGCCACGACATCACGGCCGGCCCCATTCCAGTCGCGCCCGCAGCGCACTATCACATGGGCGGGGTCTACACGGACATCAACGGCCGCACGACCGTCCAGGGCCTGTACGCCACCGGTGAATGCGCCTCGACCGGGGCGCACGGAGCGAACCGGGTGGCGTCCAACTCGCTGCTGGAAGCGGCCGTATTCTCGACGCGCGCGGTCGGCGCCATCGGACGGGGCCCAGAACCTGCCCGACCGCCCTCCGACCACGTCCAACGGCTGCACACTCACGCGCAGGCTGGTGCGCCGTCCTGGCCTCGACTGCGACAGACGATGAATGAACTCGTCGGCATTACCCGAACGCGTGAACATCTCAACGCGGCGGTCGACCGGCTCACCGATTGGTCGGAGCGGGGCGAAGCTCCAACGGATCCGACGCTGCCTCTCGCCACCCTGACCTCCCGCTTGATCGCTCAGGCAGCGCTGCAGCGAACCGAAACCCGCGGCGCGCATCTGCGCCTCGACTACCCCGACGCGAACCCTGACTGGCAGCGCCACAGTCTCTGGCAACTGGCTCGCGAATGACCGCTCTCGACCTCGCTATCGTCCAGCGGCTCGTCGACGCTGCGCTCGCCGAGGATCGCGCCGACCTCGACGTCACCACCGGTTCGCTGAGCAAGTGGATCGACTGGCGCCAGGGCAACGCGCACCTCACCGCGCGCGCCGATGGCGTCGTCTGCGGCCTTGACTTCGCCCTCGCCGCCTTCGCCGCGCTCGATCCTGACGTTCGCTTCCTGCCCGAGGTCAGCGACGGCGACGAGGTCTCTGCCGGACAGCAGATCGCGGTGGTCGGCGGACAGCTCGACCCGTTGCTCCGAGCGGAGCGCACCGCGCTCAACTGGCTCCAACGCCTGAGCGGAACGGCCACGCTGACCGCTCAGGCCGTCGCCGCAGCAGGTTCGCGGACCAAGATCCTCGATACTCGCAAGACCACGCCTGGACTGCGACCGGCGGAGCGCTACGCGGTCCGTTGCGGCGGAGGACTCAACCATCGCGACTCGCTCGCGTCGGGCGTGCTGATCAAGGACAATCACATCGCCGCCGTCCGCCAGGCCGGCGGAACCCTGGCAGACGCAGTCGCGGCCGTGATCGCCAACGTCGGCCCGGCGACCGGGGTCGAGGTCGAAGTCACCAACCTCGAGGAGGCCAGGGAAGCACTCGACGCCGGAGCCGCCGCACTGCTCCTGGACAACTTCGCCATCGACGACCTTCCCCCGGCGGTCGAGGTCGCCCGCGTCTACAACGCAAAGACTGAGGCCAGCGGCGGCATCACCATCGATCAGATTCCGGCGATCGCCCGCGCCGGCGTGAACTACATCTCGCTCGGCGCGCTCACCCATTCAGCCCCCTCGCTCGACATCGCCCTGGACATCGCCCTCGACCTCCCCGACTGATCCGCCTCACCATTCCGTCATTCCCGCGCCTGCCGCGGGAATCTCGCCCCCACACCAATGAGCTGAGCATCAACCCCGCCGAGGCCGTTCCAGGTCTGCAGAATCAATCACCACCGTGAACGGTCCATCATTGACCAGCTCCACCGACATCATCGCCCCGAACACGCCGCTCTCAACCGAGACTCCCTGCCCTCGCAACGACTCTGCGAAATAGTCGCAGAGCGGCTCTGCAACCTCAGGACGAGCAGCCTCCGTAAAGCTCGGACGACGCCCCTTGCGCACATCGGCGTGCAGCGTGAACTGGCTGACGACCAGCGCCGCTCCGCTCACATCGACCAGACTCTCGTTGAACCGCCCGCTGCTATCCGCGAAAATGCGCAATCCCGCCACCTTGCGCGCCAGCGCGTCGGCCTGCGCTTCGCCGTCGCCTTCGGCCACGCCAACCAGGATCAGCAGCCCATGATCAATCGCGCCAACGACCGCGTCGTCCACCGATACCGACGCGCGCGTCACGCGCTGCAGTACAACTCGCATCGGACAGGTCCTGAATGAACGGCGATCAGGGCAGCGTTACTCGGCAGCGGCGGCAGACGCTTCGCGCTCACCCGAGTCTGTGCCGTTGGATGAAGCGCGCTCGGACTCCGGTCCCCCGTCTCCCTCAGACTCGCCGCCGCCGTCGCGATCTTCGTCGCGGCGCGACTTCCAACTGCTCTTCTTGCTGTCGGTGGAGTACCAGCCCGAACCCTTGAACACAATCGCCGGGGCGCTCGGGATTCGCTGAAGCATGTGCTCACACTCCGTGCAGGGTTGCTGCGCGGGCGCGCTCCATCCTTCCAGCTTCTCGACCGTGTGGCCGCACTCAAAACACTCGTAGACGTAGCGGGGCACGTACTTCCTCCGCGCAGATACCAGACAACACCACGTAAGCTATCACGACGCCCCATTCGGTGCGCGTACTCCGGCCACACCTCTATACTCGATCCATATGCCCGCCAGAGGGACGGGTTCCACGTGACTTCACCAGACACCATCTGAGGAGCCGGATGACGACATCGATCTCAATGCGCGACCTGCTGGAGGCCGGAGTTCACTTCGGCCACCAGACCGGACGCTGGAATCCAAAAATGGCGCCGTACATCTACGGCGCGCGCAACGGCGTTCACATCCTCGATCTCGCCCAGACCGTCACCCGTCTTGAGGACGCCACCGAGTTCGTCCGCGAACTCTCCGCTTCAGGACAACAAGTCCTGTTCGTCGGCACCAAGCGGCAGGCCCAGGACGTCATCCGCAACGAGGCCGATCGCGCCAACATGCCCTACGTCGTCACTCGCTGGCTGGGCGGCACGCTGACCAACTTCCAGACGATTCGCTCTCGCGTGGACTACATGATCGAGCTCGAGCGGCGCGAAGAGGCCGGCCAACTCGACCTGCTGCCGAAGAAAGAGGCGCTCAAGCTGCGCGACAAGCTCACCCGGCTGCATCGCTACCTGCGAGGCCTGCGCGACATGACTTCCCTGCCCGGCGCGCTGTTCGTCGTCGACGTCCCGCGCGAACACATCGCTATCGCCGAAGCGCGAAGGTTGAACATACCGATCATCGCCGTCTGCGACACCAACTCCGATCCGAACCTCGTCGACTTCCCGATTCCCTCGAACGACGACGCCATTCGCGCCGTGCGGCTGCTGACCGCGCAGATCGCCGACGCTGCCCAGTCCGGCGGCATGATGCGTCAGAGCGCCGTCGAGGGTGATGATTCCTTCGAGGCGGCGCCCCAGCCGGAGCCCGTCGCCGCGAACTGACTCCTGCGACACATCAGCCAGCCGTCAACACACCCAACCAACCACCTGAGGAGCCACCAACGTGCCCGTAACGATTGACCAGATCAAGGCCCTGCGCGCCGAGACCGGCGCAGGCGTCATGGATTGCCGACAGGCCCTGACCGACGCCGACGGCGACATCGAGCAGGCGCGTCTCGCGCTGCGCGCAAAGGGCATCGCCACAGCCACCAAGCGAGCCGACCGGGCCACCGGACAGGGCCTGATCCACAGCTACATCCACGGCGGACGCATCGGCGTCCTCGTTGACCTCCGCTGCGAGACCGACTTCGTGGCCAAGACCGAGCCGTTCAAGGAACTCGCTCACGACATCGCGATGCAGGTTGCCTCGATGAACCCGGCCGCCGTCAGCGCCGATGACATCCCGGACGATGCCGAACCGGGAGCCGTCGCTCTCCTCGACCAGGAATTCATCCGCGACGGTTCGCAAACCATCGCCGACCGAATCAACGACGTCATCGCCTCTATCGGAGAGCGAATCGAAGTCGCCCGCTTCACCCGCTACGAAATGGGCGAGTAGGTACGGGTGTTCCTTGCCGCCGGTCATGGCCTACACACAAACATGTTTGGGCTCTCTTTTTTCCTCCCCCTCGCAGGGGGAGGTGCCGAAGGCGGAGGGGGTCCTTCCGCGCACACACGCCGTCGCCAACACAAGGCGCCCCGACCCCCTCAGTCACTGCGTGCCAGCTCCCCCTGCGAGGGGGAGCAAAGGAATCGCAGTCCTGCAGCATCGATTGATGCCCCGTGAACGAACAGCAAAGTAAACCCAGAGTCGTCCTCAAAGTCTCCGGAGAGGCCCTCCAGGGACAACGCGACTCCGGCATCGACTCAGCGTCGCTCAACGACATCGCCCGACAGATCGTCGAGTGCCGCAATCGAGGCGTCGAGATCGGCGTGGTCGTCGGCGGAGGCAACCTCTTCCGCGGCCGGCTCGCCAGTCAGCTCGGCATGGCCGAGGCGACAGCCCACTACGCCGGAATGCTCGCCACCATCATCAACGGACTCGCCCTGCAGGACGCCATCGAAGCCGCAGGCGGCGAGGTCAGGACCATGTCCGCGCTCCAGGTCCGCCAGGTCTCCGAGATCTTCATCCGCCGACGCGCCCTCCGACATCTCGAGAAGGGACGCATCGTGCTCTGCGTCGGCGGCACCGGCAATCCCTACGTCACAACCGACACCGCGGCCGCGCTGCGCGGGATCGAGCTCGACGCCGATCAACTTCTCATGGGCAAGCACGGCACCGACGGCGTCTACACCGCCGATCCGGCCACCCATCCCGACGCCCAGCGCTACGCCCGCCTCAACTATCGCGAGGCGCTGCAGCAAAATCTCGGCGTCCTGATGGACGCCTCAGCGCTCGCCCTCTGCGAGGAGCACTCCCTGCCGATCGTCGTGTTCAACATCGAGGCCCCTGACGCTATCGTGAGCACTGTGATCGACGGTCCCAATCTGGAGCAGGCCGGTACGCGCGTCGATCACGGAGACACCGTTCTCGCCAGCTGAGGTCTGCCCGCTGACGATCCGCCCAAGCCTCACCCCAGGCCTCACTGGAGCGCGACATGTCCGAAAACGAGCTCCTCGACCTCGCCTTTGATGACGCCAACAGCCGCATGGCCGGAGCCGTCAGCGCGCTCGAGCGCGACCTCATGGCCGTCCGCACCGGACGCGCCCACACGTCGCTCGTCGACCAGCTCCGCGTCGACTACTACGGCACCACCATGGCGCTCAACCAGCTCGCGACCATCTCCACGCCCGAGGCTCGCGTCATCGCGATCCAACCTTGGGACAAGAATGCGTTCGACCCGATCACCAAAGCGATCCAGACTTCCGACATCGGAATCAATCCACAGTCGGACGGCATATTGATCCGTCTGGCGCTGCCCGAACTGACCGAGGATCGCCGTCGCGACCTGGTCAAGCTGGTCCATCAGAAGGCCGAGACCGCCCGAGTCGCGATCCGCAACGTCCGCCGCCACATTCACGACGATCTGCGCGGTCTGCAACGCGACGGCGACCTCTCCCAGGACGAAGAACGACGCGCCGAATCCCAACTCGACACGCTGACCAGCCAGTTCATCGCTAAAGTTGATGCTGCGGGCAGTCAGAAGGAGCGCGAGCTCCTCGAGGTCTAGTACGTGTCAATCACATCCGCTTCCACCATCACCCTGCCGGCCACACAGCATCCTCTGCCCGCCGCCGCCAACGGCGTCCATATCGGCGATCCCTCCGAGACCCCGCACCACGTCGCCGTGATCATGGACGGCAACGGACGCTGGGCCGCACAACGCGGCCTGCGACCCACCGACGGTCACCGAGCCGGCACCGAGAACATCCGCGCCGCCATCGAAGCCTTCGCCGAGCGCGGCGTTCGCTGCCTCACCCTCTTCGCCTTCTCCACCGAAAACTGGAAGCGCCCCCGACCCGAAGTTCGCGGACTTATGCGCATCCTCTCTTCAACCATCGACCGCGAGGTCCAACCGCTCCACGAAGCCGGCGTCAAGCTCCGCTACATCGGACGCCTCGACGCGCTCGACGCCCGCCTCCGACGCAAGATCGACGAAGCGATCACGCTCACCCAGCACAACGACCGCATGACTGTTTGCGTCGCCTTCAACTACGGCTCACGAGCCGAACTGGTTGACGCCGTCCGCAGAATGGTCGCCGACGGCCTCGACCCGGACGACGTCAGCGAGCGCACCCTCTCCGACTACCTCTACACCCGCGAGCTGCCAGACCCCGACCTGATCATCCGCACCGGCGGCGACCAGCGAGTCTCCAACTTCCTCCTCTGGCAGGCCGCCTACGCCGAGTACATCTTCTCCGACACCTACTGGCCCGACTTCTGTGAGCAAGACGTCGACCTCGCCCTCCAAACCTACGCCCAACGAACCAGAAACTTCGGCGGACGACCCGCCAATGCCGACTGAACTCGACCGACGCCCAACCCATTTCTCCCCCCGCTTCGAGGGGGGAGATGCCGAAGCCGGCCCCGGGCGACGACCCGGGGGCAGAGGGGGGATCCCCGCTCTGCGGGTGCCAAGCGGAATCCTCGTTCGATGAACCGCCTGCTGGGAACGGGACTCGGGCTCCGACTCATCAGCGCCGCTATCGGTATGCCGCTGATCATCGCCGCCATCCTCGTCGGCGTCCCCCTCTTCGCCGCACTTGTCGCGCTCAGCCTCGCCATCGCACTCGGCGAGATCGCCGTCATCGTCGGAGTCAACCCGCGCAGCGTCCTCTTCATCGTTGCCGACGCCACTGTCGGAGCGATCATCGGAGCCGCCGCGCACCCCAGCCTGCCCGTCCTCACCCCGCTCGCAATCGGGACCCTGGCGATCGCCGGCGTCACCACCATCTACGCGATCAGGACCGTCCCCAAGCCCGATCCCGAGCAGCTCCGAAAGGTCCTCCGAGGCGGACTCTCCATGCTCGGAGGCATGCTCTACCTCGCCGTCCCCGGAGCAACCTTCATCTTCGTCCGCGCCTTCGAGCACGGCGACCGCTGGGTTCTCCTCGCCATGCTCGCCGTCATGTCCGCCGACGCCGCCGCCTACGCCGGTGGACGCCTCCTCGGACGCCACAAGCTCGCGCCCTCCGTCTCGCCCAACAAAACCATCGAGGGCGCCGTCGCCGGCTGGCTCGGAGGCTTCGGCGCCACCATCGCCCTCGACCAGATCCTGGACCTCGACGTGGAAATCTGGCCGCTCGTCATCCTCGCCCTCGTCCTGCCCGTCTTCTCCCAGCTCGGCGACCTCGTCGAGTCCCTCTTCAAGCGCGCCATGGATGTCAAAGACTCCTCAAACCTCATCCCCGGACACGGCGGCGTCCTCGACCGGCTCGATTCCCTCCTCTTCGGCCTGCCCGTCGTATATTTCTTCTTGCAATGGACGACTTGAACTCCAACCACGGCGAGCCGATCAACCTCGTGCTACTCGGCTCCACCGGCAGCATCGGCCGGCAGACCCTCGATGTCGTCCGCGCCATGCCCGACCGCTTCAACATCCTCGGACTCGCCGCCGGACGAAACCTCGACGCCCTCGAGTCCCAGGCCAACGAGTTCCAACCGAGGTACATCTGGGCCGCCTCCGACGACGAATCCCGCCTGTCGCAGATCGCAACCGACAGCGGCAGCGCCCTCGCCCCCATGGACGAGATGGCCGCCGACCCCGACGGCCACGTCCTCGTCGTCGGCACCGCCGGACGCGCCGGACTCGAACCCACCCTCACCTCCCTCGAACGCGGCGGAGCCGTGGCCCTGGCCAACAAGGAAGTCGTTGTCATGGCCGGACAGCTCGTCCGCGACGCCGTCGACCGGGGCGGCGGGCAGCTCCGGCCCGTCGACTCCGAGCACTCCGCCATCTGGCAATGCCTCTGGGGCGAGGACGGCCACGAGATCCGTCGCATCCTGCTCACCGCCTCCGGCGGAGCCCTCCGCCACTTACCCGCCGACCAACTCGCCGACGTCACCCCCGAACAGGCCCTCAATCACCCGACCTGGAACATGGGCGACAAGATCACCATCGACAGCGCCACCCTGATGAACAAGGGCATGGAGACCATCGAGGCCAAGTGGCTCTTCGATGTCCCCTACGAGCGAGTCGAGATCGTCCAGCACGCCGAGTCCATCGTCCACTCCCTGGTCGAGTTCGGCGACGGTTCGGTCAAGGCCCAGCTCGGCTACCCCGACATGAAGCTCCCCATCCAGCTCGCGCTCTCCTACCCCCAGCGCCTCGAGCCGACCGTCGAGCCCCTCGACCTCGCCTCCGTCGGCACCCTCAACTTCTCCCGGCCCGACCTCGACCGCTACCCCTGCCTCAAGCTCGCCCAGCAAGCCGGCCGAGCCGGCGGCACCTACCCCGCCGTCATGGCCGCCGCCGACGAGGTCGCCGTCGAGGCCTTCCTTGAGCGGCGAATCGCCTTCACCGAGATCGCCGACTACGTCAACCAGGCCATGGACGCCCACCGAGACACCCAAAACCCCAACATCGAAGCCATCGACGCCGCCGACGCCTGGGCCCGAGGCTTCACCACCGGCCGAATCGCCGCCGCCGTCTAACCCCCAGAGACCTCCCCCTGCGGATACCTGCGCGCAATCCCATTTCCTCCCCCTTGCAGGGGAAGGTGCCGAAGGCGGAGGGGGTCCCGCCCCATACCTCGCCAAGCCTCCCTCCTTTGGAGACCACCGCCTACTCCATTTTCCTCCCCCTCTGGGGGAGCCTGCCCCGCACTTGATGCGGGGGTGCCGCGAAGCGGCGGAGGGGGCCGCCCAACACCCCGCCACCACCTCCACCCTCGGAGCAGCCACCGACCCGCCTTCACCACCTCCAACCTCCCCATTCCGATGCCCCGCGCCCCGACGCGGGGCCCAGACCTCAGCGACCGCCAGCTGCACCACCGTCCGCCTCACCTCCGACGCCGACTCCACACTCCCGCCGCAAACCCCACCTTTGACCCGCAACCTTCGCTAGTACGCTGACCCAATGGTCCTCGTCGACACCGTCCTCCCCTTCATCGGAGTCCTCCTCGGACTCGTCGTCCTCCACGAACTCGGACACTTCATCGCCGCCAAACTCGCCGGCGTCCGAGTCGAGGAATTCGGCATCGGCCTCCCGCCCCGCATCGGCAAGGGCTGGCAGTTCGGTGAAACCCTCTACTCCTTCAACTGGCTCCCCATCGGAGGCTTCGTTCGACTCACGGGCGAGGAAGCCTCAGGTCTCCTGATCACCGCCGTCGACCCCGACAGCCGAATGAAGGACCACTTCGTCGCCGGCGACCGCATCCTCAAGGTCAGCGGCAAGCGCGTCGTCACGCCGGACCAGTTCCTCGACCGCGTCTTCCGCACCCACGGCGAAGAGAAGCGCGAGATCACCTTCGACCACACCGAGTCCGACGGCCGCAAGACCACCTGGACGCTCACGACCACAGCCATCGAGGACTCCAACAGCGACGCGGCCCCGGCCCGAAACCTGATCACGACCGAGGAGCAACGCTCCCAGTTCATGAACGAGCGCGGCGAGGCGACCATCCTCGGCCTCACCGTCGGCATTGATCCCCGTTCGCTCGGCGCAAAATCGCGCCTCACCCGCATCGCCATCCTCGCCGCAGGTGCCATCGTCAACGCCATCCTACCCATCATCCTCTTCGCCGTCGGCGCGCTGATCCCCGACAACGTCTCCGCCGGCCCCGCCGTCGTCACCAGCACCATCGAGCAAGCCCCCGCCCACCAGGCCGGCATCCGCGCCGGCGACCGCATCGTCGCCATCGACGGCGAACCGATCCAGAACGCCGCCGATCTCTCCCGCGCCATCCAGCTCAACCTTGGTGAAACCCTGCTGGTCACGGTCGAGCGGCCGCCCGCCTCATCGCTGACCGCCAGCCGCGCCTCGCAGGAACCCGAACGCTTCGAGGTCAGCGTCCACGCCCGCCTGGCGCCGCAACCGCTGACCCACGTCGTCCAGCCCGGAGACTCCGTCCACGACATCGCCGACAACCTCGGCGTCCCGCCCGCCTCGGTGATCGCCGGATGGGGCATCGAGACCGAGAAGCTGAAGGAGGGACTCGAACTTGAGCTGCCCGGCGGCGTCATCTACGTGACCGAGAAGGACGACACGATGCTCAGCATCGCGATCGAGGAACAGGTCAGAATGGCCTCCGTCTACGCCGCCCTCGACATCGACCCCGTCCACCCGCCGCCCGGCATCGAGATCGAGGTCCCACAGGGCGCGACCGGAATCAGCATCGCCAACGCCTCCCTGCTCGTCGCCCGCGACAGCCCGTCGCTGGGGGAGTCCATCGCCCTCGGCTGGACCCAGACCCGCGACACCTTCGTCCTCGTCCGCAACCGCATCCGCTCCTGGATCGCTGGCGGAGAACCAATCGAACTCTCCGGACCGGTCGGCATCGCCCGTGTCACCGGGGAAGTCGTCGACCGGGCGGGCTGGTCCCGCCTGATCGAGCTCGCCGCCCTCATCTCGCTCAACCTCGCCATCATCAACATCCTCCCCCTCCCCATGCTTGACGGTGGCCGGATCATGTTCGTCCTCATCGAAATCGCCCGCCGCGGCAAGAAAATCAGCCCCGAACGAGAAGGCCTCGTCCACATGGCCGGCTTTGCCGCCCTCCTCATCTTCATCGTCGTGATCAGCTACTTCGACATCATCAAAGCCGTCTCCGGAGAACCCGTCATCCCCTGACGACCCCCCCCCTTCTGGGAGACGCCGCTCAACACTCCGCCAAGACCTCCACCCTCGGAGAACTCTACGTATTCCCCTTTCCTCCCCCTCTGGGGGAGCCTGCCCCGCACTTGATGCGGGGGTGCCGCGAAACGGCGGAGGGGGCCGCCCAACACCCCGCATACACCACCAAGCTCACCTCTCACCACCAACCTCCCCTCCCCATTCCCAGTCCCCGATTCATTCGGGGACCCGCTCCTTCTTCCTCCGATGCCCCGTGCTTGACACGGGGCCCAGAGCACCCACCGCCGCCACAGCAACACCCTCCGCCTCACCTCACCATTCCCGACCCAGGCTCGGCCTCGACATCACTCCAACAACGCCATCTCCCCTCCGTGCCGCCAACGGAAGGTTGCTCCCCCTCGCAGGGGGAGCTGTCGAGAAGCGACTAAAGGGGTCCCACGCCAAGAATCGCCCGACCACCCACCTACCCCGGAGACCCTTCAGCATCCCCGAACAATCCGCAAAGAACACATATTCCGATACCATGATCTCCAAAGGAGACCCCCATGCCCAACCCCTACCACTTCCGAGCAAAGATCGACCGACTCTGGAGACGCTCCGGCGACCACAACCCCGGCTACATCCGACTCAAGGCCCTCAACGCCATCATCCGAGAACTGTTCGCCCCCACCGAGCGAGCGCGGCTCAATCACGAGATGTACCTCGCCACCGACCCCTACGATGTCGCCCGACACCAGCTCCGTGACCTCTACGACCGCGCCTCGCCTTCCCTTTCTCCCCCCGCCTCCGGCGGGGGGAGATGTCACGGAGTGACAGAGGGGGGCTCCGCTCAAGACGAGGAATCGCCCGAGGAAGAAGACGACCCCCTGTAACCCACCTCTTTCTCTTTTCCCCGCTTTTCTTTTTTTCTCTGGGGTCCCCCAACCCCAGACTTCGCCGTGTCCGCGAGCAAACCGACATCCGGCCCGGAGCAAAGACCACGGCCCACTGTCGCCCCGTTACACTGTTCACAATCAACACCGACCCCTGAGTTGAAGGAGCACCTATGGCGTTCGAGACCTTCATTGACGCCGACACCCACATCACCGAACCCGCCGACCTCTGGACCTCCCGCGTCTCCTCCAAGTGGGGCGACAAGGTGCTCCACGTCAAGCAGGACGACAAGGGAATCAACTCCTGGTTCGTCGGTGACGAGAAAGTGGCGGCCGCGCCTTCCGGTGTCTTCGCCGGCTGGAAAGGCAAGTTCCCCAGCTCGCCTCCCACCTACGAAGAGGCTCACCCCGCATCGTTCGACGTCCACGAGCGGCTCAAGCTGATGGACGAGACCGGCGTCTACGCCCAGGTCCTCTACCCCAACGTCGCCGGCTTCGCCTCCCAGCGCTTCCTCTCGCTCAAGGACCCCGAGCTGATGCTCGAGTGCGTCCGCGCCTGGAACGACTTCCAGATCGACTGGATCTCCGTCGCCCCCGAGCGCTTCGTCGCCAACATCTCGATCCCCTTCTGGGACATTGATGCCTCCATCAAGGAGATCGAGCGCGTCGCCCCTAGGGGCATGCGCGGCATCCTCTTCACCGGCGACCCTCAGTCCCACGGCCAGCCCTTCCTCGGCGACCACCACTGGGACCCGCTCTGGAACATCGCCTCCGACGCCGGATTGCCGATCTCCTTCCACATCGGCTCCGGCGACTTCACCGACGGCTTCACCCCTGAGCGCCTCGCGGTCGACGGCCCCGAGGTCACCTACGCTCGCACCTCGACGGTCCTCTTCATGGCCAACGGCCTACAGATGACCGACCTGCTGCTCTCCGGCGTCCTCCCGCGCTTCCCCGATCTCAAGTTCATCTCCGTCGAATCCGGCATCGGCTGGGTCCCCTTCTGCCTCGAAAGCTGCGACTACCACTTCATCGCCGCCGACGTGCGCAAGGCCCGCCCCGAGTTCGAGATGATGCCCTCCGACTACTTCCGCCGACAGGTCTACGCCTGCTACTGGTTCGAGAAGGTCGCCCCGCGCAAGCTGATCGACGACATCGGAGCCGACAACATCCTCTTCGAGACCGATTTCCCCCACCCCACCTGCCTCTACGGCAACGTGCAGGAAACCATCGAAGACGGCCTCGAGGGACAGTCCGACGAAGTCCGCCGAAAGATCCTCTGGGAGAACTCGGCCAGGCTCTATAACATCGACATCCCCGAAGTCATGCCCGCCGGCCTCGCCGCAGCCGCCGCAGCAGGCGGCGGCTAGCCGATCGCAGACCTCCCCCTCTGGGGGAGGTGTCGCGAAGCGACGGAGGGGGCTCCCTGCCAGCTTCGAGAGGCCGCTCCTGCTGGAGCGGCCTCTCGCATGTGTAAACGGAGACACACTCATGGACATCAACGGCAAAGTCGCGGTCGTCACCGGCTCCTCGTCAGGCGTCGGAGCAGCCACCGCAAAGCTCCTGGCCTCGCTCGGAGCCTCGGTTGTCGTCAACTACTTCCGAGGCGCCGACGCCGCCCAACAGATCGTCGACGAAATCCAGGCCGCCGGAGGCTCCGCCATCGCCGTCCAGGCCGACACCCGCTCCGACGCCGACTGCCGCAAACTGATCCAGGCCGCCATCGACGAATACGGCCACCTCGAGATCCTCGTCAACAACGCCGGCATGACCCACTTCATCGCCCACGACGACCTCGAAGCCGTCACCGACGACGTCTGGGACGACATCATCGGCGCCAACCTCAGGGGCGTCTTCAACTGCACCCGAGCCGCCGCGCCGCACATGCGCGCCGCAGGCGAAGGCGCAGTCGTCAACGTCAGTAGCGTCGCGGGAGCCGGCGGCGGAGGCTCCTGCATCCCCTACGCCGCCAGCAAAGCCGGCGTCAACGTCATCACCAAATCCCTCGCCCGGGTCCTCGGCCCCGAAATCCGCATCAACACCATCGCCCCCGGCTTCATCGAAGGCCGCTGGCTCCGGGGAGGCCTCGGAGAGGACACCTACGAAGCCGGCCGCAAGCGCCTCGGCGAGACCGCCCCGCTCCGCGGAGTCGCCACCCCGGAAACCTGCGCCGACGCCATCGTCGCCCTGATCGAGAGAAACGTCTTCGTCACCGGCCAAACCATCACAGTCGACGGAGGCGCAACGCTGTAAACGACGCTGTTGGTCATCCCAGTCCCCGACTCATTCGGGGACCCGCTCGGTCCGCGCCCGGTTAGCGAACCGTGTACGACACCGGCAACCGCTTGATCCCGCCGATCAACCCCGACGACAACCGCTCAACGTCGCCGTCGAACTCCACGTGATCCAACCGCTCGATCACGTGCCTGAAGATCGACCGCATCTCCAACCGTGCCAGGTGCGCGCCTAGGCAGAAGTGCTCGCCGAAGCCTCCGAAGGCCAGGTGCTCGTTGGGCGACCGCGCAATGTCGAACACATCGGGGTCCCCAAAGTGATCCTCGTCGCGGTTCGCAGACGGATACCACATCGCCAGCGTCTCGCCCGCCTGGATCGGCACGCCCCGAATCTCCGTGTCCTGCGTCACCGTCCGAGCGAAATGCACGACCGGCGACGTCCAGCGCAGCATCTCCTCGACCGCGCTGTCCAGCAGCACCGGCTGATCGCGAAGCCGCTCAAACTGCTCGGGATTCTCGATCAGCGCCTGCATCCCGCCCGACGTCGCGTTCCGAGTCGTCTCGTTGCCGGCCAGGATCAGCAGGATCGCGTACGACAGGATCTCATGATCGGGCATCGGCTCGCCGTCGATCTCCGCCTGCACCAGCGTCGTCATCACGCTGTCGTCGGGCTCGCGCCGCTTGCGCTCGATGTGCGCGGTGAAGTAGCCCTGCAGTCCGCGCATGCCCGATTGCCAGGTCTCACGACGCGTCCGGCCCTGCTGATACTCCGGATCCTCCGAGCCGAGGAACTCGTTCGTGTAACCGAAGATGTCCTCCCACGACTCCCGATCCACCGCCAGCAGCTCGCAGATTGCCGCCATCGGCATCTTGGCCGCGACATCCCGAACGAAGTCCGCCCGACGGCGGCTGGTCAGTTGATCCACGAGGTGAGCTGCCGCGGCGTCCACCACCTCCTCCGCGATCTCGTTGATCCGGTCCTCCAGCAGGCGCATCCCCCGCGGCGAGAATCGACGACTGGTCGCGTTGCGATACTTGCCGTGCTCCGGCGGGTCCATGTTGATCAGGTTGGGCACGGTCAGCGACGGATCGTTCGCGCCGCCATCGCCTGACCCGGCCGAGCGGATGACCAGTCGCTTGCTGCTGATAAACGTCTCAGGATCACGGGATATCTGCTGAATGTCGTCGTACTTGGTGATCGCCCAGAACGGCGTGACCCCCGGCCGGTCGTACCAGTAGACCGGCGCCTCGCGTCGCAGCAACGCCCACTCGTCCCACGGATAGCCCCGCGTCGAGTAGAGCTCCGGTGTCACCAGGTCAATCTGCTCAAGTCCGCTGGTCATCGTCGTCATGATCCGCTCCCGTCGCCGGCAACACCGCGGCTATCTGTTCTCAGAGTATCGAAGCGAGGGCGGCAACCGCGCTCAGCGCACTGTGAACGAGACCGGCAGGTGTTTGATCCCGCCCACGAACCCCGACCGCAGGCGCTCCACGTCGCCGGCCAGTTGAATGTCGTCGAGACGCTCCAGCACGTGGTGGAAGATCGAACGCAGCTCCAGCCGGGCCAGGTTGGCGCCGAGACAGAAGTGCTCTCCGAATCCGCCGAATGCAATGTGCTCGTTCGGATCCCGGCCGACATCGAACTGGTCGGGCCGGTCGAACACCTCTTCGTCCCGATTGCCCGACGGATACCACATCATCACCATCTCGCCAGCCGCGATCGGCTGCCCGCCGATCTCGGTGTCCTCAGTGACCAAACGGCCGAAGTGGACGATCGGCGTGGTCCAGCGCAGGATCTCCTCGACCGCGCTCTCCAACAACGCTCGATCGGCGCGCAGCCGCTCCATCTGCTCCGGATGCTCAATCAGGGCGAGCAGCCCGCCCGATGTCGCGTTCCGAGTTGTCTCGTTGCCGCCGAGGATCAGGATGAACGCGTAGGAGAGCAGGTCGACGGCGTTCAGCGGCTCGCCGTGCAACTCGGCCTGCACGAGGGTGGTCATCAGGTCGTCGGCGGGCTCCCGCCGCTTCTGCTCGGCCAGTTGCATGAAGTACATGAACAGCGCCTGAGTGCCCGCCCGAGCGGTCTCGCGGCGGGTGCGGCCCTGCTGAAACTCCGGGTCCGAGGCACCAATCGTCTCATTCGTCCACTGATGAATGTCATCCCAGTCTCGTCGCGGAACGCCCAGCAGCTCGCAGATCGCCGCCAGCGGAAGCCTGGCCGCCACGTCGGCCACAAACTCGGCCTGACCGCGCCCCGAGACCTCGTCAACCAGCTCCGCCGCAACCCGGTCGACGATGCCCGCCGATATCTCGTCGATCCGATCCTCCAGAATGCGCAGGCCGCCGGGCGTGAATCGGCGGTTGACCAGCGAGCGATACTCCGCATGCTCGGGCGGGTCCATCTGCAGCAGGTGGTGCGTCTGCGTCGAGCTGACCGTGTTGCTCTCCTCCGGATCAGCGCGGATGGTGATGTCCGCATTGTTGGAGAAGGTCTTCGGATCACGCGAGATCCGTTGAATGTCGTGGTACCTCGTGATCGCCCAGAACGGCGCAATGTTCGGTCGCTCATACCAGTAGACGGGAGCGTGCTCTCGCAGATAGGCCCAGTGCGGATACGGATAGCCATTGGCCGAGAATGCGTCGGGCGAGGTAATGTCGACCTCTTCCAGAGACCGAGGTGAAGAAGCATACCTAGTGCTCATGGACTTCCTCCCTGTCCGCTCAGGCAGGCCCGGATATCCTCACATCGAGCGTATCAATCTGGTTCACAGCGCACGCGCCACGGTTTGGGAGTGTCATGTCCAGCAAACGATCACTACTCGGCGTCTACGACGGTTTCACGGAACAGGTCGCCGACGGTTATGAGCGAGAGTCGCTGTACCTCACGATGCAGGACGGCTGCCGAATCGCCATCGACGTGCTGCATCCCACGCTTGACGGTCGGCGGATCGAGTCTGCGTCGCCGGCCGTGCTGCATGCGACGCCGTACCGCCGCTCGTTCGTCCTCACCGGCGAGGGGACGTCGGCTGCGCGCTACCAGCAAGAGCTGCGCGCGATGGAGCCGGGACAGCTCGTCACGCAGTACGAGGAGCGCCCCATTGCGCGCGACCTGATCCATCACGGCTATCGCTTCGTTTCGCTCGACCTGCGCGGCACCGGCGCCTCGTTCGGCGAGCTGTACAACGACTCGTGGTTGGCCGGCCACGACATTGCCGAGGTGATCGACTGGATCTGCGCACAGGACTGGTCGACCGGCCGCGTCGGCATGGTCGGCATTTCCTATGAGGGGATGATCCAGTTCTTCACGGCCGCGCACCAGCCCGAGGGGCTCAAGTGCATCGCTCCGCAGTACCCGGGGCTGCCGCAGTGTTATGTCGACGGCGGGCTGGCAATCAGCAGCTTCGCCCGCGTCTGGGAGCAGTTGCACAAGGGACTCTCCGAACACGAACCATCCGCCCCCGTTGACGGTCCCGATGGCGACGCCCTGCAGCGAGACGCAATGGACTCGCACTCGCCCGACGGGTATCGCTGGGTCGAAGCGTTCTCGGAGATGGATCCACGCGATGTCACGCGGATGTCGTCGTACGACGGCCTGATGCGTCGCAAGCCGCGACCCGACATCGGCCTGGGCGAGGTCGCCAGCGGCTGGTTCGACTCCACCGACATGATCAACGCGAGCGGCGTTCCAACCTACCTCGTCACCGGCTGGTGGGACCTGACCTTTCCCGGATACCTGATCGACGCGTTCAATCGTCTGGACGTGCCCAAGAAGCTGCTTGTCGGTCCCTGGAATCACGGACAGGGCGGCGACCCTGAGCTGCTGCGCTGGTTCGACTACTGGCTCAAGGACGTCGACAACGGCGTGATGGACGATCCCCAGGTCCACTACGGCGCTAGCGAACCTTCGGGCGCGACGCAGTGGAAGTCGGCGCCGCGCCTACCGCTGCCCGAGGCCCAGAACCACACACATTGGCTGAGCGCCGATGGCGGATTGACTGCCACTCGTCCCACCGACCGCGCAGAGATCACGTACGAGGTGGACCACAAGGTGAGCCTGGGCCCGATGAGCCGGCACAGCTACTACAGCCAGGATCTCTACATCAACACGGTCGACCTCAACGCCCGCGCCGAGGGCTGCCTGAGCTTCAGCAGCGAGCCGTTGGCGGAAGACGTTGAGATCACCGGATGGCCGGCCGTCCAGCTTGAGCTCTCGACCTCTTCGGATCGCGGCGCGGTCGTCGTGACGCTGGAGCAGATCGCCGCGGATGGGTCTGCCGCCTACCTCTCGGAGGGCTTCCTCAACTTCGCCCATCGCCGAGCCGGCGACGATCCGGGCGGTCACGAGGGTCCGGTCTGGCATAGCTGGAGCAAGGCCGACCTCGCCCCCGTCAACCCCGGCGAAGCGATGGACGTTCAGGTCGAGATGTATCCCGTCTCGGCCATCGTCCGGGCCGGTCAGCGCATCCGTCTGACCGTCGCAGCCGCCGACGCCGACAACCTGGTCGTCCCGACCCAGGGCGACGAGGCGACGCTGACGATCAGCATCGGCGGCGAGCGGGCATCGAGGCTGATCCTGCCGACCGTCAACGAGACGGTGACTCCTACGGCGCAGGTCGTCGAAGGAGGCTTCAACGGAGAGTCCGGTGGCTTTGCCTTCCGCCGCCCGGTCGACGCGCCGATCTCCCGCTAGGGGGTCGCTCGGCTACTCGCCGGCGAATGCCGGGGGGCGGCGCTCGAAGAGGGCTCGGATGCCCTCTCTGGCGTCGTTGGAGTTCCTGGCGGCGGCGACGAGTTCGTCGACATCCTCGTGCGGGATGTGATCGCGGAAGTCCATCTCACGAACGATCAGCGCCTTCATCGCGCGCAAACTCAACGGAGCATTCCTGCTCAGCCGATCAATCACGGCCTCGGCCGCGTCGTCAAGCTCCTCAGAGTTGGCCACCCGAGCGATCACACCCCACTCATGCATCCGCCAGGCCGGAATCCGATCGCCGAGCAACAGGATCTCCCGGGTCGCCACCGGCCCCGCGACCTCAAGCAGCTTCTTGGCCAGGAACCACGACGGCGCGAGGCCGATCTGCGCCAACGACATACCGAACTTCGCGTCGACGTCGGCGACGACAAAATCGCAGTGCAGCGCCAGCTCATTGCCGCCCGCGATCGCGTCGCCCTGGACGACCGCGACAACCGGCAGCGGCCAGTGCTGGATCGCGTCCAACATCTGCTCGATCGAGACATCGCCGCCCGGCAGACCCTCTTCCCGCTCACGCAGATCGAGTCCGGCGCAGAAGACCGGACCATTCGCCCGAATCACCGCGACCCGCTCCTCCGCCGACGGCTCACCGGCGAACGCGGCGTGCAATTCGGACAGCATTTCGCTGTTCAGGGCGTTGCGCTTCTCCGGACGGTTCAGAGTCACGGTGCGAACGGCGCCGTCGACATCGACCTCAATGATCTCGCTCATCTGAATCTCCTGCCTCTGCCGGCTAGCCCGTGCAGACTATCCGCTGCTGCCCCGGCCCAGAAGGTCGCGAGCCATGATGATCCGCTGGACTTCTGACGGGCCCTCGCCGATCCGTCGGATGCGCATTTCGCGATACCAGCGCTCGAGCGGGAGGTCCTTGGTCACGCCAATCCCGCCGTGAATCTGGATCGCCCGATCGACCACGCGGCTCGCGCCTTCGGTCGTGGTCAGCTTGGCCATCGCCGCCTCAAACCGGAACGGATCGCCCTGTTCCGCCTTCTCGGCGGCCGCCAGGTACATCATCCGGCCCGTGCGGATGTCGATCTCGTTGTCGACGATCATCCACTGGATCGCCTGTCGCGAGGCCAGCGCTGCCCCAAACGTCTCGCGCTGCTGCGAGTAGGAGATCGCCATCTCCTGCGCCGCCACGGCAATCCCGACGCACGTGGCCGAATAGGGAATCCGTTGCCGAGTCAGATTGGCGTTGGCCAGCGAGAACCCCCCACCCTCTTCCCCGACCAGGTTGGCCGCCGGGACCCGCACATCGTCAAACGACAGCTCGGTGCCGTAGTTGGCCGAGCGCAGCGTATGCACGACCCGCCGAACCTCGAAGCCCGGCGAGTCCGTGTCGACCAGGAACGCTGAGATCCCACGCCGACCGTTCGATGGATCGGTGCGAGCGAAGACCAGACCGAAGTCAGCTCGGTCGGCGCCCGAACTGAACAGCTTCGATCCGTTCAAAATCCAGTCGTCGCCGTCCTTGACCGCCTTGGTCTGAATCGCACGAGCCGGATCCGACCCGCCCGACGGCTCCGTCAGGCCGAAGAACGCCCGCTTCTCGCCCTCCAACATCGGGTAGAGATAGCGCTCCTTCTGGTCGTCCGAGGCCGCATATAGCTGCGCCAGGCCGGCCGAGCCGAACGCGCCGTAACAGGGCAGGTAGAGTCCGGCGCGATGCTGCGACATCTCCTCCGCCACCAGCCCGCGCGTCGTCAGGGGCAGTCCAGGCCCGCCATACTCCTCCGGCACGTCGATGTGATACAACCCCATCTGCTGGACAATGCCCTTCAACCGGTCCAGCTCGCCCGGCGGCAACTCGACCGCATCGGGATCGAGATCGCGCTCGAGCGGTTGCACCTCTTCACGCACGAACCGCTTCACCGCCTGCGTGATCATCCGCTGTTCCTCGGACATCAAGACTTCCATCAGAAACCTCCTTCAGCCGCTCGGTCGCTCAGCCGGCTGGGATCGACGCAGCCGACCGAGTTGCGGCGTATCGCGCCAGTCGCCCGCCGGGTGCGCCGGTGGCCACTCGACGCCCCCATCATCGCTTTGGTCGCGCTGGAACTGCATCAGCATCTCCAGCCGCTTGGTCGTGTACTGCTGGTTCGCTTCCCAGCGAAACTGCGCGGCCCGCTCTCGCAAGACAGCATTCGGATCATCCCCGCCAAAGTGCAGCGCGATCCGCGTGCGCAGACCAAACGGTTCGCGACCGCCGGCCTGCCCGATATAGAGCAGATTCCCCTCGGCGTCGGCGATCTCATACACGCCAACCACCGCTGGTATCGCGCGAATCGACTCGGCCGTTGGCTGAATCCACGGCTTCCGGATTGGCATCCTCACCTCGCTCTCAACGACGCTAGCGCTCTTGCAGTCGGTCGCTGGCCGCGCCGGACTCCAGCAACTCGGCAATCCGCTCTTCGGAGTATTCCAGGATCTCACGCAGCACTGGCAGCGTGTCAACCGCGAACAGCGGCGCCGCGTTCTTGGGCGGGGCAGGCGTCTCCGACAGCCGGAACGCCGCCTGCGGCGCCGGCGACAGCCCGAGCTGAGGATGTTCCAGACCGCCGACCGATTGGCGCGCGAGAACTTGCTCGTCTCGAAGCAGCGACCTCGCGCCCATCACCGGCGAAGCGGGAACTCCGGCGTCCTGCAATCGCTCCGACAGCTCAATCGGGTCGAACCTCGGGGTCCACTCACATAGGAGCCGATCGAGGACGGCGCGATGCCGCCAACGACGCAGTCCAGTCCTGAAGCGCGGATCGCAGACAACGGCTTCCTCCCGCCAGACACCGAGCAGCGCCTCCCACTCGTCGTCGTCGCGACAGGCGATGGCGATCCAGGAATCCGGAGCGTCCAGGATCGGCGCAGATGGATAGACGCCATGCGGCGCGGCTGATGAGTGCTCATTGCCGATTCGCGTCGGTTCGCGCCCCGACAGTTGCTGACCCACCATCGCCTCGCCGATCAACTGGAGTTCGCCCTCCAGCATCGCCAGCTCGACGGTCTGGCCGCCCACCCGTCCGCGAGCCATCAGGGCCGCGATCGCCGAGAGCGCAGCGCTCAGCCCGGCATTCTGGTCGCAATAGAAGTTGCCCGGCTTGAGCGGCGATCCGTCCACGTATCCGGTCAACCAGGACATGCCGCTCATCGCGTCGATTCCCGGCCCATAGGAGATCCGGTCGCGCCACGGCCCGGCATTGCCGAATGCGGGCATCGACACGTGGATAATCCGGGGATTGCGGCGTCGGAGCACATCCCACTCGAGCCCGAAGTTACCCATCACGCGAGGCGAGTAGTTCTCCAGCACAACATCCGCTCGCTCGACCAGGTCAAGGAAGACCTCACGCCCACCATCCGTCGTCAGATTGAGCGCAACCGAGCGTTTGCTGTGCGCGAGCTCATTCTGCCGAGGCTCACGATTCCACGGTTCGTCCGGACCTTCGACCAGCAGCGGCAGCGCCGATGACGGATTCCTCGGCTTCCCCCACGGAGTCTCGATCCGCACCACCTCGGCGCCCAGAGCGCCCAGCAGCGTGGTCGCGACCGGACCGGCGACGGCCGTCGTCATGTCGAGCACCCGAACCCCGTCGAGCGGCCGGCAGCCGCTCCGACCAAACGCATTCAACCGAGCCTCAGGCAACACCGGCGCGCCTCCAGCGGACCCGTTCCTCACGCGACCCGAGACTCTCGTTGTCATGCCCCAACCGAGGCGCGACGCCCTCCGCCCACGCTGTCCGGCCAAAGCGAACCGCAGGCCCCGGCGCCCGGTACTCGCCTCCGCGCGGGTGAGGCGTGCTCTGCCAGAAATCCCGCGAACCATGATGGCCATCGGCGTCCGCCATCACTTCCGAGGGTGCCAGCACCTCGGTAAACGGGATCCTCAGTTCCTGCGCCTGCTTGACAACCTCTCGCCGACGAGTCCGCATCAGCATCGGCGCCATCAGTTCGTCAACCTCGTCCGCACGACCCATCAGCGATGCCAGCAGATCGGGCTCGGCCAGGCGCGGTTCGTCAAAGAGCACCGCCATGGCCTCGGGGTAGCGATTGTTGCAATGCGCATGGACCCATCCATCGAGACAGGGACGAATCGTCGATGGATACAGGTGTCCCGGTCCAAAACCAACCAGCCTGGCGCCGTTGCGCATCGGCTCCCGATCCGAGAACCACGCGTGCTGGTACCCGCCGCCAAGCAGGAACGCCACCGCCTCGAAGATCGCCGTATCGACCTGTTGCCCGCCGCGGTCGGCATACATCGCCGACACAATCCCCAGCGCCGCCTGCAGCCCGGCCTGCAGATGCCCCTGCTCGCCCCACGCCTTCACCGGCTCCCGGTCCGGCTCTCCACCAATTCGCAAGTATCCGCCTGCCGCATAGAGGGTCAGCTCCGAGCCCAGCCAGTTCGATTTCGGACCCTCGCGCCCATACGGCGTGATCGTGCAGACCTGCAGACCCGGATGCCGAACGCCTACCCCATCAGGGTCGATGCCCACGCCGTCCCATCGCTGCAGCGGAACATCGGCGACAAACACATCCGCCTCACTCAGCATCCCCTCAAGCAGTCTCCGGCCGGCTGACCCCCCGATATCGAGCCTGATCGAACCCTTTCGCCGATTCAGGTGCAGATGCGCCGCCCCGCCCTCGATATCGGGGACATCCTCACGAAACGGGCCTCTGCGCCTGATCGGAGAGCCCGCCAGCGGCTCCACCATCGTCACGCTCGCACCGAACCCGGCCAGCAACCGCCCGCAGTACGCGCCCGCCGGCGTCTCCGACAACTCGACGACTCGTACGCCGTCCAGTGGCCCCGCTGCAGATGCCGACTCTCGCTCAGTCACCGAGGCAGGATACCCCGCCACCCACTCGGCGCCCCTGTAAACGACAGAGCCTAGACAGCGCCGGAGAGTAGAATGGGCCGATGACCACCACTGAGCCGATCGAGAGCCACGACGTGCATAGCGCGCGGATGCTCGAACACGCAGCCGAGATGATCGCCGAAGGTGACCGCGTCCAGGCGTCGGAGAAGATCTGGGGCGCAGCCGCCCATCGTCTCAAACAGATCGCGGCCGAACGGGGGTGGCCGAACATCAGCCATGCCGACGGTTGGTCGATCATTCATCACCTGGAGAAGCAGACCGGAGACCGTCGCATCTCTCAACTATTGGCCGTCGCCAACGATTCCCATCAGAACCACTTCGAGGACCGATTGATGATCGATGAACTCGCGAAGCGGCTCGAAGACATCCGCACGTTGTGCTCGCTCCTCGACAGCGCCCACCGCACTCTTCCGCCCGACCTGCCTATGCCCGACGACCGACACTACCGCAATCGTCACGGCTGAAAGGAGCACCGCATGTCAGACGTTGGCTTCATCGGCGTGGGTAAGATTGGCAACCCGATGTGCGCGAACGTGCTCAAGGGCGGACACCGGGTCGTCGTCAACGACCTCGTCGAGGAACACGCCGCCAACCTGATCGAGCTCGGCGCGATCTGGGCGGAATCGCCGGCCCAGGTTGCCGCACAGTCCGAGGTCGTTCTCACCTCTCTGCCGGGCCCGCCAGAAGTCACTGCCGTCCTCCGCGGCGCCGACGGCATCCTCGAAGGCGCGGAGCCCGGGTTGGTCTGCTTCGACCTCTCCACCAACCTCCCCTCGACGGTCAAGCTGCTCGCCGAGCGCGCCGCCGAGCAGGGCGTCACCTTCCTCGACTCGCCTGTCTCCAACGGCGTCCAGGGCGCCATCGATGCCACCCTCGCCGTCATGGTCGGAGGAGACGAGGCCTCCTTCGACAAGTACAAGCCGGTGCTCGAATGCATCGGCAGCAATGTCTTCCACATGGGCGAACTCGGCATGGGCGCATTGACCAAGATCACCAACAACATGGTCAGCATCAGCTCAATCCAGCTCTTGATCGAGGCCACCGTGATCGCCGAAGCCGCAGGCCTGGACGCCCAGAAGGCCTACGAGGTGATGAGCGTCGCCTCGGCTCAGAATTACGTCCGCAATATGCCCACGCTCCTCGAGCGAGACTTCGACGACGCCTCGTTCTTCCTCCAGTGGGCGGCCAAGGATGTCTCGCTCGCGGTCCAGGTCGCACGCGAGCAGGGCATTCCCTCGCCGCTGGCCTCCGCCGCCAGCGACATGCTCAATCGCGCCAAGAACCGCGGCTACGGGATGAAATCGGTCATGGCCACCTTGCTCTCGGCCGAAGAGGACGCAGGGGTCGCTCACTGAACGCGGCCGAGAGTGAACGGCTGTTGACGCAGCAGAGT
Source organism: Dehalococcoidia bacterium (assembly GCA_022822855.1). Lineage (GTDB taxonomy): Bacteria > Chloroflexota > Dehalococcoidia > Bin125 > Bin125 > Bin125. The sequence continues at coordinate 40,982 of JAJDYG010000021.1, read as the reverse complement.
TGGCATACACTGACGACATGGCAATCGCAACCGGGGCTGTAGACCCAGGACAGACCACCGCCAGGCGCGTCGTGTTCCTGCACGCCGCCTCGTTCGTGCTCGGCTTCAGCGTCGTCTTCGTCGCCCTCGGCGCGCTGCTCGGGGCGCTCGGCTCCGCCTTCCAGGACGAACTGATCTGGTTCCAGCGCGTCGCCGGGGTCCTGCTCGTCATCCTCGGCCTGCACCTCGCCGAGGTGATCACCATCCCGCTGCTCTATCGCAGTTTCCAGGTCGGCGGACCCGGTGGACCGTCCGCCTCTTCGACCCCGGCCGCCGGCGTCTCCCGCGCCCGCGCCGCGGCCGATTACGGCCGCTCGGTCGTGGTCGGGGTCGCCTTCTCGGTTGGCTGGACCCCTTGCGTCGGACCAATCCTCGCGGGCATCCTCGTCCTCGCCCTCGACTCGGCCTCCCTGCTGCAGGCCATCGTCCTCTTGATCTGCTACGCCGCCGGACTCGGCATCCCGTTCCTGATCGTCGGCGCGACCTTCGGCGCTTCGACGCAGTTCCTGCGCAAGCTCAACCGTTGGATGCCGCTGATCGGCGTCGTCTCGGGCGTGCTGTTGGTCTTCGTCGGGATGCTGATCGCGCTCGACCGCGTCGTCGTGCTCAACGAGGCCCTGGGCAGCTTCGGCGTTGACGTCCTGGCGGGCTCGGACGGCTCATCGACCAAGATGCTTGACCTCAACGCCGGTTCGGCCGCCATCGCCTTCGCCGGAGGCTTCGTCAGTTTCATCAGCCCCTGCGTGCTGCCGCTCGTTCCGATCTACCTCGGCCACCTGGCCGGCATCGGCTCCGAGCAGGCGACGATCCGCTCAGCCTAGATTTTTCGCTCGAACCTGCTCGTCGTTCGCACGTCGATCAGCCAGCGATGCCTGCCACGCTGTTGGAATCGGCCGCTCATCATGGCCACGGCAGCCGGTTCGCCGGCCAGCGTCAGCCGATCGTGCATGAAGATCGATGTGTCGCCCGTCGCCACTGATGACTCGCCCTCGCGCATCACCACCAACACCCGTACATCTCCCTCAAAGTCGATCTCGCGCAGCGTCTGCCCGTCGAACGCTGGATTGAGCACTTCCACCTCGACCAATCCCGATTCCGGATCACTGCGAGCGGCGTGCAGACCGGGCCTCAGCACCGCCTCTTCCAACGCCAGGGCGGTCACGTCCGAGAGCGAGTGAGCCTCGACATCGAGGTGTTCGAACTGCGAGTTGTGCTCCGATGTCCAGGTCACGACGCGGAGCGTCGGGTGAATGCGGCGCATCGAGCGGGTGTAGGCCATCACTCGGTCCGGGTCGCCGGAGTCGACGACCACCGCCACATCCGTCTGCAGCAGCCGGACGCTGATCAGGGTCAGAGCATCAAGCGGATCGCCGACGACGCTCTCGACGCCAAGCGGGTCCCATCGAGCCGCAGCATTCGGATCGGGATCCAGCACGATCACCCGGCGTCCACCGGCCATGAGCCGTTCAGACAGCGTCTTGGCCAGATCGTTGCCGCCGACGATCAATGTATGGCCATCCCCCTGATCGGGCGCGCGCCCGGCAATCGTCGAGAACATCAACGGAGCCAGGACTGTCGTCAACAGCGCCATCAGCAACAATGCGCCATGCAGCCCGTCGTCGATGACTCCCAGGTCAGCCGCAATGGCGCCCGCCGCCAGGACGAGCGACAGGTTCGCACTCAACAGCGAACCACCTGCCAGGCCCGGGCGAATCCCCCAGGCCGGGACCAGTCCCAGCAGCGACGGCGCCAGCTTCGCGCCGAACGCGACCAGCAACAGCACCGGCACCAGGATCAGTGAGTCCGCGGAGTCGAACACCGCACCGAGGTCAAGCGTCGCCCCGGCGTGGATGAAAAAGATGGGCACGAAGAACCCGTAGCCCAGGGCATCGAGCTTGCCGCGCAGCGACGAGCCATGCCGCGGCGAGACCACGGTGACCGCCAGGCCCGCCACGAACGCTCCCAGTACCATTTCCGTCCCGGCAACCTGTGAGAGCGCCACGAAGATCACGAGCAAGGCCAGCGATGCGCGGATCTTCAACTGCGAAGAAGTCTGGGCGAGTTCGTGCATCGTCTTGGGAATGATCGGGAACCGACCGCTGCCGAACCTGGACAGCCAGACCATCAGCACGAGCGCGGCCGGAACCGAGAGAATCAGGAAGATCTTCCAACTGATTCCCTCCCGCTCAAGCGCCGCGACCACTCCGACACCGACAATCGCGACGAACTCGAGTAGAAATCCTCCGACCAGTAGCGATTGCCCCATCCGTCCGAGATCCGGGCGATCCTTGAGCACCGGCACGATCACACCAACCGCCGTGGCGATCAGGATGAACAGCAGCATGGGAATCTGGCTTGAGGTGATCAGCCCGACCGTGCTCATCAAGTGCAAAGCGACGTAGGTGAACACGACGACCAACGCCAGGAGCACTGTGCCGGAAATCAGCGGATGGCGCAGCGCAACGCCGGGAATGTACCAACGCCGGCCCGGAGACTGGCCGAGCAGGCTGAGGTTGATCTCCAGCCCGGAGAGAAACATCAGGTAGGCGAAGCCGAACAGACCGAGGAACGTCAACCACTCGTTGTCGCGAGTGATGATGCCGAGCAGGGGCTCACCGAACAGGATGCCGACCAGGACTTCACCGACGACCGCGGGGACCAGACCGCCCGTCAGTCGCCAGGCGACGAAGGGAACCACCACCGCCAGGACACTGACCAACAGGAGCGGCGTGAAATCCAGCGATTCCTCCACAGCTCAGCCTCTCTGCGCGCCTGCGGTCTACATGTACCTGTTGAGAAACTCTATGGCGATCCTATTGAACTCGTCAGCGGCGCTGATGTTGACGGCATGCGTGGCTGATACTCGCTCGACCATGAAGTTGGCTGCGTGCTCCTCGACCCATTCTCGGGCTGGGGTGAACGCTTCCTCTCGGTCGCCGGCGACCAACAAGGTATCGACCGGATTCGCAGGCAGTCGATGACGGAGCGGCGTGTAAGGCGACGTGTGCAGCATCGTTCGCGCGATGCCTGCGGCGTTGCTGAGCAGCATCGCGTCATCGAACTGCGCGCGCTGCTCGTTGCTGAATGCGCGCGCCCGCCTGGGATTGAGCGGGTGCTTCATCACCGCCGTGATCCCGCCGTCGATCATCATCTGGGCCCGCTCGCGCGCAGCCTCGGGGTTGCCGATCCGATTGGGATCACCAAAGGCGGAATGCGAGTTGGTGACGACGTGGGCGACCACCTCGTCGGGACGCGACATCGCGTAGTTCAATGTCAACGCTGCGCCCAACGATTGTCCGACGACGAACCAGCGCTCCGCCTCGACCAACCGGCGCAGGGCGGCAAAGCGGTCAACGTAGCGGTCGGGATGATATGCCGCCTCGTCCTCGGGAGCGGGCGAGGAGCCGTGACCGAACAGATCGATCGTGATGCTGCGGAAGCCGGCTTCGTGGAACGCGGGCAGATTCAGCAGCCAGTGCGCGCGACAGGTCAGGATGCCGTGAACAAACAGCACAGGCCGACCATCGGCCGGGCCGTCGATGACGTAGTTCAGCTCGATATCGGGCGCAGTCACCAAGCAATGATACGTGGGTAATGATACGCAGGCTGCCGGATCGACGGACCGGTTAGTCGCGGTCGGTGGCGGTCGTGCCCGCGGCGGCGCCCTCGGTCAGCGCCTCGGGGGTGAGCGCCTTGAGCAGCGGATCCTGGGTGACCATACCGAGGATCGTGGCCGTTTCGCCGATTCGGTTGAAGCCATGCTCGTGCAGGCGATGCAGGTAGTCGTGGTACTGCTTCTCGCGCAGTTTGCGCAATGCCTCGACCCCGGCGTCGAGACGCTCAACACCATCGGCGTAGAGCACGGCCAGCGCCTCGCGCTCGAGCGGAGACTGCGCGAGCTCGGAGGACAATCCACCCTCGGCCTTGATGAAGAAGATCGGCAGTTCGAGGTCGGCGCGCTCGGCGTAGCGGTTGTACCACTCAAGGTGCTTGAGGCCGTACTCGAGATGGCGCTTGCTGTCCTCGGCCAGCCGGGCGAAGAGGTCGCGGTCGAAGTCCGACCGGGCCCAGTCGGTCGCGCACTCGAACGCCGTCAGTTCGTAGGACTTGTAGACGACATCGAGCGCAATGATCATGTCGGTGAAGGTCAGCGCGTTGTACCAGGACTCGGACACGTCGGAGAGCGGGGCCTTGCCGATGATCCCCTGGCCGTGCAGAGCGCGCTTACGCAGCGACTCGACCTTGCGGCCGGCGTCGTAGACCTGGGTCGCGAGGAAGAGCTTGACCTCGTGGAATCCGTAGGAGATCTCTTCGAGCCACTTGGAGATGATCTTCTGCTCGGCGATGCCGTAGGTCGAGTAGACGGCGCAGATCTGGCCGGTGGCGCGCTCGACCTCGGGTGACAATTCTTCGCGGTTCTCCCAGTCGAGGTCCGTGGCCGGAATCCAGCGGTCGCGGATCGCGTCCTCGTAGAGGTCGGCGACGCCCTCGGCCCAGACTTCGGCGCGGTCGTAGATCGCGTAGCCGGCGGGCATGTACATGCCGGGCACCGGCTTGGTGCCGCGCGGGAGGTCGTTGCGGTAGTTCCAGATATCGGGCACATGGCCGTAGGAGCCGATGTCGACATCGCTGAGCCGCATGCCGTCCTCGGACGCCGTCGGCTTGAGGCCGGTCTCGCCGCCGTCCTCGAACATGATGAACTGCGCCTGAGCGAACGGGTGCTCAGGATCGTTCTCGACGAAGTCCAGCCACTTGCCGACGCGGTCGGGCTCGATGGAGATGTTGAGGATGTTGTCGAGCTGGCGACCGGAAGCGGGGGACTGTTCGGCGCGTTCGATCAGTTCGGCGGACCAGCCGCGAACCTGCGCGCGCATTTTCTGGGCGGGTGAAAGAGTCGGCATCAGAATGTTCCCGTGCGTTTGAGGCTGTACGGCGTCCGAGCGGTTCGGCAGCGTCCAAAGGCGTCCAACGGTGTCCAGGTCTGTCCAGCCGTGTCCAATGTTGTCCAAATTTGTCCAACTGTGTCCAAAACTGTCCAGTTCCGTCCAACCATGTCCAAGCCCTGTTCGCTCTAGACGGTGATCAGTTCGCGCAGCTCTGGCGCCATGCGATCGAGGCGGTCGCCGAGTCCGACCACCTGGAGTCGGTGGTAGTACTCGTTGATCTGCTTCTTGCGCATCAGCATGACCAGGTTGTAGCCCTCGTCGAGGTGCTCGATCCCGCCGCCTGCGAGCACGGCCAGCGCCTCACCGGTGATCGGGTTGGTGGTCAGGCCGGCCTGCGTGTTCTGCACGGTCTCGTTGATGTCGAGGTAGTGGTGCAGTTCTTCCTTGCGCCAGGGCTGGGTCTCGACCGTGTACTTGGTGTGGGTGACGCCGAACGCGAGGTGACGCGACTCGTCCTGGGCGGAGAGTCGGAACATGCGCTTCTCGGCCTCGTTCTGGCCGATCAGCTCGCCCATGCGGAAGAGCGACTGGACCAGGCCCTCGGCGAAGAGGTGCAGGATCGCGGTCATCTCGGTGAAGTCGTCCAGGGCGAGCAGCCCGACCGCGCCGAGGCCGGCCGGCGACATGCCGCCGCCGTTGACCAACACGCGCTTGCGGAACACGTCAAGGTGACGCGCTTCGTCCATGAGCTGGGTACCGAGGAAGAGCTGTGACTCGAAGAAATCGGGGTGAACCGTCTCAAGGAAGCGTCCCGGAACGTCTCCGGCAATGAACTCGACCTGGGTGAGGAATGTGCAGAGGGTGCACATCGCCTTTTCGATGTCGTCGGGCTGATCGCCGATCGTCTCCCAGGGAATGTCGCGGGCCGACGACCACTGGCGCTGCAGCGCTTCCTCGTAGAGCAGCATGGCCGACTCGGACCAGACGTCGCCCTTGTCGCGGTACTGCCGGGCGTGAGCGTTCGAGCGCGGGTCGGCCTCAATGCCGCGCGGAGCGAAGGAGCGCCAATCCGCCTGGTCTACACCCTCAACACCGGCCATTTGCTGGTTGATCGACTGCAAGGTGACGCCCTTGCGACCGGTCGTGATCTCGAAATCGTCATCGGTTTCCAGATTCAACCAGTCCAGGTTGAGGCCGGGGTTCTCAATCGCGGTGACCATGTTGGCTTCCTGTCATGCGGGGCGCGGTTGTTCGGTTTCAGCGTACCAGAGACTGGCAGCGTCACCCGTCGCAGCGATCTCGGACAGCGGACGACGTTGCGCGAGACGGAGACGTTGTTCGCGATGCCGCTTGGGTTCGTTGCCCCGTGCTTGACACGGGGCCCAGACCTCGACGCCTGGGAGCAGCAACGCCGTTGTCCTTGGCTGAACGGTGGAGCGGGCGCACTCACGCGCGAGCATCGAGGTGAGGCCAAGGTCATCTCGCGCATGAACTTGGGAGCTCTGGGCCCCGTGTCAAGCACGGGGCGACGATCGCTTGGCGTATTGCGCTTGGCGTGGGCCGTTCTGACTCGCGTCGGCTTACACCAATATGAATCATCCCGCGGGGACAGAAGTGTGAACAGGCCCTAGCCGCGATGGCGCAGCTCCGACTCTGCGGAAGCCGATACCCTGAACTGAGTCAGGAGGCCTCACGTGGCCCTCAGGAAGACTCACGGCGACGCGGAGCCTCAGCCCGTCACGTCGATGGACGAGATCAGGCGGCGCCAGGGGATGCCGTTCGATGAGTTCTGCGCCAAGCATCCCTGGTGGGAGTGGACGGAATCGCGTCTGGCGCGTCGGATGATCGACGCACAGGGCCGCGCGTGGGTGCCGATGTGGGAGCCTGATCCCGGTGTGGGCATCTGTTACGACCCTGAGATCACGCCTGAGGCCGAAGCGAATCTCAGCGAAGTGCTGCGCAGGCTCGACGAAGACCTAGCTGCCGGTAGGGCCCGTCTGTACGACCTCGACGAACTCGATGATGTGGAAGACTGAGGGGTGCGATTCAGAGTAACGCTGAGCGCTGAAGCGAGGGCGCAGCGGGCCGTCTTGCCACCTCATCCCAAACAACGAGTCAACCTGTTGCTTACCGACCTCAAGAGCGATCCATTCGGACAAATCTCGAGACAGTTGACCCTGCAGACCGATGAGATCGTGTACCGCGTTCGAGAGGACGGCTATCGGATTCTGTTTCGGCCCGGTCCGGACCAGCACCAGATCACCGTCTTCCGCATCGCCTTGCGAGCAGTTGCTTACGAGGGCTTCGAACATCCCGACAGTCGCGACTGATTGGTTAGCCCCGATGGCGCATTCTCGCGACCAGCACCGGGGGAATATCGGGCAGGTCGTCCCAGGAGAGACGACTCTCTGAATCGGGATCGCCGCGGTCTCTGAATGATGGCTCTCGGATGCCGTCAAGCACCCAGCCTCGATCGAATGCGGTGCTGAAGAGTTCCGTCAGCGATCGGTGGAAGTAGGGCTGCTGCGCAGGCTGTCCGACCGAGGCGATGCCGTGCTGCACGCCGGTCGCGAGGTAGCCGGTGATCCGTACGCCAGACTCCGTGACCAGCCGGCCGTCCGCAGTCTCGGAGCGCTCGACGAACAGGCGCACGTCCGGTCCGGGGTTGAATGCGGGATGCAGCACCGAGAACACAAACGGCGCACCTTCCGCGAGGGCCAGCGGGAACATGTCGAACAGCGGGTTGATCTCGGCGATGTCCATGAGCGCCATGTTGCAGACGGCGGCCCCAAACGGAGCTCCGGATGCTCCCGAGAGTGCAGCGAGCGCGCTTCGGTCCGTTGCGTCGAGGCGGATCCAGTTGATCCGTTGTCCGTCCGACCGCGCTCTTGCTCGCTCGAGCTGTGCCCGGGAACCGTCGGTGGCGGTGACGGACACACCGAGCCCAGCGAGCTGCCGCGCGAAGTTGCCGTTGCCGCAGGCGATCTCCAGCGCGGTGCCTGGAAGCGGCTGGAGCAGTTCCATCGTGTAGGGAAAGACGAGCGTTCGCTGCCAGTAGTTGCCCTCGTCGCCCTGGACGATGTCCCAGAACTCGGCGTTCGTTTCCCAAGCGGCGAGCGACTCGGCGTTGTGATCCGGGTAGTCGACCATGGCGGTCTCGGTTTCGTTGGTACCGTAGGCGCAGACTGCTGACTCTATCACCGTATCCAGAATCTGCATGGGGAGATCGACATGAGTGCACCACTTCCGGTCATCATCCAGGGGCTGGGGCCGATCGGGCTGCGGATCGCTGAGGCGGCGCTGACCGACTCGTTTCTCGAGGTCGTCGGCGCGGTCGAGATCAGTCCGGAGATGGTTGGCAAGCCGCTTTCGGCCTTCGTTGAGGGCGCTCCCGACATCGTGATCCGGCAATCGGTCGCCGCGGCGCGGGTCGACTCGCGGTCGGACGGCGGGATTCTGGTCCATTGCACCGGCTCCTATCTGGATCAGGTCTCGGCTCAGATCGAAGAGGCGTTGCGGCAGGATCTGCACGTGGTCTCAACCTGCGAGGAACTGGCCTTCGCTCAGGTCGGCCATCCGGAGATTGCGGCAGGCCTGGATGTCCTGGCTCGTCGCGCCGACCGGACGGTCGTCGGCACCGGCGTCAATCCCGGATTCCTGATGGACGCGCTGCCCGCTTCACTGTCTTCGATCTCCCACAGCATCAAGTCTGTCTCGGTCAAGCGGGTGCAGGACCCGTCGCGGCGGCGTGTGCCCTTCCAGGAGAAAGTGGGGATGGGCATCTCAAGAGGGCAGTGGGAGGCCAAGCGCGAGGCCGGTGGTTTCGGCCATGTGGGGCTGATGGAGTCGGCGAGACTACTGGCCTATCCGCTGGGCTGGAAGATCGTCGACTGGCGCCACGACATGGTTCCCTGCGAGGTTGCGGGGCAGGAACTGGTCGCGGGAACGCTGGAAACGCTCGAAGGCTCAACGTTTGACGGGCACACGATCCGGCTGCACTTCGAGGCCAACGCGTCGGTCGAGGAGGAGTATGACGAGATCGTGGTCGACGGGACGCCGCCGCTCAAGCTTCGGTTCGAGGGCGGCGTCTTCGGCGATGACGCCACGGCGGCCTCGGTCCTGCGGGCGGCCAGGGTGATTCCTCATACGCGGCGAGGTCTGATGACGGTGCTCGATCTGCCCCTGCGTTAAACTAGCGTTCCGCAGGAGTGAGGCTGAGAGGGAACTGCCATGACTTTTGACGACCGAGAGTTCCGCAATGCGTTGGGCATGTTCCCCAGCGGCGTCACGGTGATCACGACGGGCACCGATCCGAATTTCGTGGGAATGACGGCCCAATCGTTTTCTTCATTGTCTCTCGATCCTCCGCTGGTGCTCGTGTGCGTCGACAAGGGCGCGAGCGTGCTGCCGCTGCTCAAGGAGACCGGCGCGTACACGGTCAACATTCTGCCGGACACGGCGATGGATACGTCGAACTTCTTCGCCAGCAGCAAGCGTCCGCCGCCGCCGCATCAATTCGATGAGCACGAACACGCGCTCGGCGAGACCGGTCAGCCCCGACTGGCCAGCGCGACGATGGTGTTCGACTGCACGATTCACTCGGTGCTCGAGGGCGGCGACCACGAGATCATCGTGGGCGAGGTCAAGGCGTTCGAGAAGCAGTCGGACGAGGAACCGATCCTGTTCTACGGCGGCAACTATCGCAAGATGGGCCCGCCCGATCCGTCGATGAGCTGGTAGTCTTCCGGTTGGTCACTAGGCGGATTCGGCGATGTGCGTGCAAGGGATGGATGAGCGGCCGCTGCTGGCGACCGATCCGCCGCTACCGGCCGACGACTTCGTTCCGGCGCTCTGGGTGCCGCTGACTCGAGCACTGCGCGCGCGGCGGCGGCTGATCCAGATGGTGGAGGTGCTGCCTACCGAGCAATGGCTGCGGGAGTCGGCGGCCCCTGCCTGGTCGCGGCGCGATGTCCTGGCACACCTGACCGCATCAGATCGGCGCTACCACGACGTGCTGATCGCGGTACTCAACGGCTCGCCGCTGGAAGAGTGGAAGCCGGATCCCTCGGTGCCGAGCCGAGAGCTCGATCGGGCGAACGTCCTGAACGCCGAGCAGTTCATCGGCCAGTCGGTCGAATCCCTGGCCGAGCAGCTTCAGGTCGGCGCGGAGAAGTCGACGATGTACTTCGCTGCTCTGACAGAGGATCAGGTGTTGATGCGGATGGGATTCGCCGGCAATGCGCTGTCGCTGTTGGAGGCGTGGGCGTCGCATGACAACGAACACGCCGACGACATCATCAACGGCCCGAAGATGATGCGGACGCTGTGACTGTCGTGCCTGAGGGCGGTGCTACAGCACTGCCTCGACCACGGCGTGTTCACACTTGACCCATTCCGCGTCGCCCCGTGCTTGACACGGGGCCCAGAGCGCCCAGATTCATGCGCGAAATGACCTTGGCCTCACCTCGATGCTCGCGCGTGGGTACGCCCGCTCCACCCTTGAGCTGAGAATGACCGCGTTGCTCCTGGCAAGCGTCGGGATCTGGGCCCCGTGTCAAGCACGGGGCGACGATCACTCGTGGCATTGCGATTGGCGTGACCTGTTCCGACCCGCCTCGACTTGCGCCAAAGTGGATCATCCTGCTGAGACAGAAGTGTGAACACGCCCTAGCGATTGATGCGCAGCCTGGCCTCCAGGAAGCGCTCCATCCTTGAGGTCTCCACGCGATCGACGAACGCGTCGACCAGGGCCTGCGCCATCGAATCGGCTCCCTGGGTCATCAGCATCTGCAGCAGGCCTCGCTTGGGTCGGACGAGGGTAGTTCGCTTCTCGATGCCGACGGCGTCCGCAGCCCATTCGACGGCGTCGCTGAGGTCGCCGAGTTGGTCCACAAGACCGAGCTCGTGCGCCTCTGCGCCGGTGTGGATCTCTCCCGACGCAAGCTCGGCGACGCGGTCGCGGTCGAGCTCGGGACGGCCTTCGGCGACGATGTCGACGAAGCGCTCGTAGACCGAGTGAATCAGCGCGTCGAGCTTCTCGTCCTCCTCGGGCGTGTTCTCGCGGAACAGCGAGCCCATGTCCTTGTATTCGCCCGCGGCGCGAGTCCGCATCTTGACGCCGACCCGATCGAGGGCCTCGGAGATCATCGGCGCCGTCCAGATCACGCCAATTGAGCCGACCACGGAGGTCGGCAGGGCGAAGATCGGGTTGGCGGCGCAGGCGATCATGTAACCGCCCGACGCGCCAACGCCCCGGATCGCCGCTGCCACCGGTTTCTTGTCGGACAGCCGCTTGGCCGCCAGATAGAGCGCCTCGGAGGCAGCCGCGCCGCCGCCCGGCGAGTCGATATCGAGCACAACGGCGGGATAGCGCGGGTTCTCGGCAATGCTGTTAAATGTGCGCGCCATCTCGCGAGGGTTGAGGCGCGCGCCGATCTGTCCGGCGACCTCGACGACGGCGACGCGCGGCGGGAAGAGGTACTGTTCGAAGTCCATAGCTGTCATTCCAATCTTCGACGTCATTGGCTCAGTGTATGAGCGCATGTCACAAGAGCGTGTGGCGCGTTGACTGTGTAACGGCGTCAGGCGATGATCTGTCACACGGGCCGCAGAGCAACCAAGAGGGAGGCCGCCGTGACCGAAACCGTCGTCTGTCCGCTGTCGGAGCTGCCGCCGGGCGAGGTCACCGCCGCTGATCTCGACGGTACCCGGGTCTGCGTTGCGAATGTTCACGGCGAGATCTTCGCGGTGCAGGACAAGTGTCCGCACCTGTTCGCGCCGCTCTCGGTCGGTGAACTGAAGAACGCGCACATCGTCTGTCCCTGGCACGACTGCGAGTTCGACATGCGCACAGGCAAGACCAAGGCCTGGCTGCCCAACGGCATCTGGAACATGATTCACAAGATGATGCCGCCGTCCCCGCCGTTCATCAAGAACAAGATCGAGCCGGAGTCGATCCAGACGTTCCAGACACGCGTAGCGGACGGGACGATCTACGTCTCGGACGACTGAGCTTGAGCGGGTCAGTCCTTGCGCTCGCGTAAGCGCTGCAGTTCTGCCTCCAAGGCCTCTGCCCGGGCCTCGGCGCGCTGCAAAGCCACTTGCGCCTGTTGGGCCCGAGACTCGGCATCGATCCTCGCCTCGCGTTCCGACACCAGACCCGGGAGTGGCTGAGCAGTGGCGGGATCGATCCAGTTCAGCTCGCCGTCCTCCCAGCGCAGGATCAGATTGAGTACTTCGCTGTGGCCTTCCAGCACGTTCGGCGCAACCTCGGTGATTGGCATCGGTTCGTAGCGACTACCGGCCAAACGGTCGCCTGCGAGCCGCGCGCCGTGGGACTCTCCTGTGTCGTCGAAGCGCCAATACTCGGCAATGCCCATCGCCGCGTACTCGACTCGCTTGTAACCCGTATCGCGCTCGGCGGTGCTAGGCGACGCGACTTCGAGCACAAAGTCGGGCGGCTTGCCCTGATCCGAGATCACATAGCCGTTCTGGTCCCAGTACTGACTCGAATCGACATTGAAGGCGATCAAGAGATCAGGACGCAAGAGCGGCCGCGATCCAGGGAACGCCACGATCCATTGGTCCGCCACCACCAGCGTCGTCTCTGGCCGACCAAAATGCACGGCCAGGTTCACTGGAATGCCCGGCAAGTACACAAAGTGATGCGCCGTCACCTCGTCATACTCTCGTTTAGGCGGATCCGGCAAGCGGAACAGCGTTCGCGTTGCGTCCGTCGTAGCTTCTGTAGTCGTCATGTCCCGTGACTCGCACCCTGGACCGTTCGTCCGCTATGTGGTCAGGGTACAGAACTAGAACCCCCGGAAGTTCGGTTCGCGCTTCTCGGCGAAGGCTTTGGGACCTTCGATGGCGTCCTGGGTCGAGCGGGCGATGACCATGGCGTGGTCGGCCATTTCGAGCGACTCGTGCAGACCGGTTTCGGCCGAGCGGTAGGCGAGACGCTTGATCATCTGAACCGAGACAGCCGGCATTTTGGCGATCGACTCAGCTAGTTCGAGCGTGGCCGGCATCAGATCGTCGTGCTCGACGACCTTGCTGACGTAGCCCATCTCCAGCGCTTCCTGAGCAGTGAAGATCTTGCCCGTCCACATCAGTTCGAGCGCTTTCGACATCCCGACGATGCGGGGCAGGTAGTATGCCCCGCCGTCGCCGGGGATCAGTGCCATGCGGACGTAGGCCATGCCGAACTTGGCCCGGTCGGAGGCGATCCGCAGGTCGGCCATCGAAGCCATGTCCATGCCCGCGCCGACGGCCGCGCCATTGACCGCCGCGATGTAGGGCTTCTCGCAGTTGAACAGGGCTCGCGGAACGCGCTGGACGGAGTTGCGCAACGAGTTGCGATTCGCGGCCGGGGCGTTGGGATCGCCGCCGAGGACGTCTGCGCCGGCACGTTCACGTCCGACGTCCGCGCCCGAGCAGAAACCGCGACCCTCGCCGGTGACGATGATCACGCGCACATCCTGGTCGACGGAGGCGCGGGTGATCGACTCTTGCCAGGCGTCGAGCATCTCGTTGGAGAACGCGTTGAGCTTCTCGGGTCGGTTGAGGGTGATCACGGCGATGTGATCCTGGACGTCGTAGAGCAGTTCTTCGGTCATGGCCGGGGACTTCCGCCTCTCGCTGGTCGGACCTGTACGGGCCTGTTCGCTGTCGTTCGGGCTTGGCGCTAGTTCATCCGCATGCCGCCGTCGACGTTCAGCGACTGTCCGGTGATGTTGTTCGCTTCGTCGGAGGCGAAGAAGGCAACGGCGTTGCCGATGTCCTCCGGCTTCTGTTCGCGACCGAGCGGCATGTTGGAGGCGATCACGGCCTCGAAGCGCTCGCGTCGATCGACGACTTCCTCGGTGTGGTCGCCGGCGAACATGCCCTCGATCTGGCGCCAGAGGTCGGTCCAGAGCAGACCCGGGCAGATCGCGTTGACGTTGATGTTGAAGCGGCCCAGCTCGGCGGCCTGCGATTGGGTGATGCTGATCGCTCCTGCCTTGGAGGCAGAGTATGAGGCCATGCCGCCGCCGATGCGTCCGGCGATTGAAGCGATGTTGACGATCTTGCCCCCGCCCTGCTCCTGCATCTTCGGCGCGACGGCGGACGTCACCTTCCAGATGCCCTTGAGGTTGACCTCGTAGCAGATGTCCCAGTCGGCCTCTGTCTCGGCCTGGCCGAAGTTCTCGGGCGGGACGCCGGCGTTGTTGACGAGGATGTCGATCCGGCCGAACTCGGAGACGGCTTTCTCCACGTTGCTCGAGATCGAGTCTTCGCTCGTCACGTCCATTTCCAGCGCCAGCGTGCTCACGCCGTACTCATTCCCGAGTTCGGCAGCAGTCTCGCCGGCCAGATCGCTGAGCAGGTCGGCGACGATGACGGTCGCACCCTCTCTGGCCAACACCGTGGCGATGCCCTTGCCGATGCCCCGCGCGGAGCCGGTCACCAACGCAACCTTGTCGTCCAGTCGTCCCATGATTCTCGTCCAGTTCTAGTGCTACTGCATTGACCATGGTGCGCCGAACCTGCGTTTCCGGTAGCAGGTTGGCTCGCGATCAGACTAGCGGCCAGTCGCTTGCCAGGCTCTTCAGCGACTGTCAACCGGTACTGGTCGAGACCCGGCCGAGTCTTGTTCGAGTCCTAGCCGAGTCCCGGCTCAGTTCATCCGCATACCGCCGTCGACGTTGAGCGCTTGTCCGGTGATGTTCTTGGCGTCGTCCGAGGCGAAGAACGCGACGGCCTTGCCGATGTCTTCCGGCGTCTGCTCCCGACCGAGCGGCATATTGTTCTTCACCGCTGTCTCGAATGCCGCCCGGCGGTCCACGACCTCATCCGCGTGATCGCCAACCAGCATCCCCTCGAGTTTGCGCCACATGTCGGTCCAGAGCAATCCCGGGCAGACGGCGTTGACGTTGACGTTGTGCGGTCCGAGTTCGATCGCCTGCGACTGGGTGATGCTGACCGCGCCGGCCTTGGAGGCAGAGTAGGCGGCAATCGTACCGCCCTGCCGCGCGGCGATCGACGCGATGTTGACGATCTTGCCGCCGCCGTTCTCGATGAAGTGCGGCTTCAGCGCGCTGCTGACCTTCCAGATCGCCTTCAGGTTGACCTCAAAGCAGCGGTCCCAGTCCGACTCAACCTCGTTCTCGCTCAGATTGTCCGGCGCGACGCCGGCGTTGTTGACCAGGATGTCGATCCGGCCCATCTCCGAGAGGGCCTGCTCCAGGTTCGTCGCGATCGAATCCTCGCTGGTCACATCCATCTCCAGCGCCATCGTCGTGACGCCGTGCCGGTTCTGCAACTCGCCGGCCGTCTGATAGGCCAGATCGATCAGCAGATCGGCGACGATCACGTCGGCGCCCTCTCTGGCCAGCACGGTGGCGATGCCTTTGCCGATGCCGCGCGCGCTACCGGTCACCAGCGCGACCTTGCCATCCAGTCGTCCCATGTCGTGTGTCCTCTTCTATCGCTGTTGGCGTGGCTTCGGAGCAGCTATTGAGCGCCAAACCGGCGCTTCTGTGGGGCCGTCCGGCTCGCAATCAGATTAGCGGCCAGTTGCTTCAACGGCTTGCGGTGCACCCTGGCCATCACAATCAGCAGACCCAGCGTCAGCGCATTGATCGCCGCGATCCCAATCAGCACAGGCTGGTAGTTTTCGTCCACCAGACCCAGCAGCACGCCGGCGGCGAATGGCCCGATCGCCAGCGCCACATTGCCCATCGCCGTTTGCAACGCCATCAGCGTTCCCAGACGCCGCAACCCAAACACATCCGACGCGATCAAGCCCTGCAGCGGCATCGTCTGACCCCAGACCAAACCGGCGATGATCGCCGAGAGATAGATCCACCAGATCGGCCCGGCCGCCAGCAGCGCCAGCGTGCCCAGGAGCATCACGCCATAGGCCACGCCCAACGACGGACGCAGCCCAAGCAGCGCCGACATCGGACCGATCAACGCCCGACCGGGAATCGAGAGAAAGCCCCGCAGACCCGTGAGTGCGCCGGCCGCCGTGATCGACATCCCCGCCGCCGTCGACGCCGGGACGAAGTGATTGAGCAGCGCGCCCAGCCCGAACGAGCTCGTAATCACCATCAGCAGCATGAGCTGCACTTCCCGCGAGCGCAGCGCCTCCCGCACACCGCCAAAGCCGTGTTGACCCGCGCCACCGCCGGCCCGACCGACCGTCGCCGGATCAGGAGGCGGAATCGGCGGCAGACGCCGGACCGATAACACAGCCGGCAACGAGATCGCCGCCGCCACGATCAGCAAAATCCGCACCGCCCAGCGCCAGCCGAACTCGTCGGTGAAGAGGCCGGTCAGCGGCATGAAGATCACCGAGGAGAAACCACCGGTCGTAACGAGCACGGTCATCGCGGCGGTCTGGCGCTGAGGAAACAGCCGGGCCGCGATCGGCATGGTCACGTTGTAGAACAGCCCGGCGATCGTCACCGCCCCGCCCAGTGTCCAGAACACGATGAACAACCAGATGTTCTCCGCGTACGAGGCCGCCATCAGGAAGATCGTCCCGACGATCAGCCCCGTCCACAGCACCGGACGCGGACCCAGCGCGTCGAGCACCCGACCGGAGACCAGCGACGCCGCAGCGCCGAGCAAGTACGAGCCCATGAACGCCGCGTTGACCGCCGCCGACGACCAGCCCTCGTCCTCCTGCATCGGACCCGTCATGATCCCGAATCCGTACAGCACCAGCCCATATGATCCGCAGGTCAGGATGCCCAGGAAGATGATCTGCCGCCAGGTCCAGAGCCAACTGGCGATCGCGCTCGGCGGAGGCAGCTTCATCGGCTCAGGCTAGGTGGTGCGTCTGCGAGGGCGCGATACGCTGCGCCTATGCCAGATCAGTCTCCCAGCCGACCTGCGAGTCACTCCGTCACCGTCGAACGGCAACGCCTGCGCTTCGCCGCTGGACACTTCGCCACCTTCGCCGACGAGCTCGAGCCGATCCACGGGCACAACTACGACGTGTTCGTCGAGGTCGTCGGCCCCTTGACCGATGAATCCTGGGTGATCGACTTCTCCCTGCTCAAGCGCCTGACGCGCGAGGTCTGCGAGACGCTGGACCACAAGTTCCTGCTGCAGATGGACTCGCGCACGCTGACGATCGCCGACGACGACACGCACTACCTGATTCAGTACCGCGACGAACTGTCGTACCGCTTGCCCAAGCACGATGTGGCCGCGCTGCCGATCGATAACAGCACCGCAGAGCGGCTCTCGCAGTACATCGCCGGCCAAGTGATCGCGTCGCTGGGCTCGTCGGGACCGCCGGGGTTGGCGAGGCTGCGGGTCGGCGTCGAGGAAATGCCCGGCCAGGCCGCATGGTTTGAAACCGATCTCTGATGCCTGCCGACTCGGACATGACGGTCGTGCTGGTCCTCTATGACTCGCAGGGCCTGGTCGCGGAGCTGGCCAAATCAATCGTCGAGGGCGCGTCCTCTGTCGAGGGCATCGAGGTCTGGGATCGGCCGCTCGACATCGCCGACAAGGACGAACTGGTCAAATGCGACGCGCTGATCCTCGGCAGCCCGAACTGGACCGGGATCACCGGTCGGCTCAAGCACTGGTGGGACTACACGGGCGATCTGTGGGAGTCGGGCGAGCTGGCCGACAAGCCGGCCGCCGCCTTCAGCGCCGGCTGGAGCCCGTCGGGCGGACTCGAGGCGACGCTGCTGCAGTTGGTCCACCTGCTGATCGGTCACGGCATGCTGATCGTCGGCCTGCCCTGGACCTCAACCATGAACCACTCTGGCAGCTACTACGGAGCCACAGCCGTGCGCAAGGTCACGGACCTGGATCGAGAGCAGGCACGAACGCTGGGCGCGAGAGTGTCGGAATACGCGCTGAGGCTCAGTAAAGTATCGAGTTGATGCCTGATTCCTACGACCCCAACGAGTTGCTCGGAATCGAGCCCGGTTCCTCGGAGGAGGAGATTCGCAGGGCGTTTCGCCGCAAGGCCAAGACCGTGCATCCCGATGTCTCGGATGCTCCGGACGCGGCGGAGCAGTTCAAACGGCTCAAGGACGCCCATGATCTGCTGATCGAGCGGCTGACCAGCCCGGAGGCGCCGCTGCGGGACGAAGACCTGTACCGGCCGACTCGCGATGTGAGCGACCAGGAGCGCGAGAGCATCATCAACTCGTTCCGTCGGCGGCGCGAGGCGGAGGCGCGACGGAGGTCTCGGCGGCGATCGGCGGTCAAGGGTCAGGCGCGGCGGGCGCAACGTGAGAACGACGCGTTCCAGGAGGAGATGGCTCGGCGTCGGGCGGCGTTCGAGACCAGGCAGCGGGAAGAGTTACAGCGCGAGCGAGACCAACGCCTGCAAGCTGAGCGAGAGGAGCGCGAGCGGGCGGCCGCGGACGCCGAAGCGCGCCAGCGCATGGAGGAGGCGCGTCGGCGGACGATTGAGGAACTGGAACGGGCAAAGCGCGAGCGGGCTGAACGTGATCGAGAGGATCGCGAAGCGCGCGACCGAGAGAGGCGCGCGAGACGCGCGGAGCGGATGGGGGACCAGCCGCTCGAGTGCGCCTGGAAGGGTTGCCACGAGGCGGATGAACTCGCGGTCCCCCTGGAAACGGCGTTGGGGCCGAGACGCTTCTGCCACCAGCACTATGAGGAGTATCTCGAGTTCCGCCGCGGTAAGCAGCGCCAGACCGCATCGGCGAGGAATCGCCCATGACCAGCTACGACAACATCCTCGTCGACGTCGATGATGCCGTCGCGACGATCACCCTCAACCGGCCGGAGAAGTTGAACGCGCTCTCGGAAGGGCTGCGCCGCGAGATCGCCGAGGCTCTGCAGGAGCTGAATCCCGGCGACGCCGTGCGCGTGATCCGGATCAAGGCCGCCGGGCGGGCATTTTGCGCCGGCTACGACATCACGCCCGACGACAACGATTTCCAGTTCATTCCGTCCAGCAGAACCGGCGATCAGGCCTGGGAGCTGGGCGAGTCGATGGCGGCCATGAACCGCGAGCACCTGCGCGACTCAATCGAGCGTTGGCTCTGGATCTGGTCCTATCGCAAGCCGATCGTCGCGCAGGTTCACGGCTGGTGTCTGGCCGGCGGCAACGATCTGGTTGGCGCCTGCGACATCATCTTCGCGTCTGAAACAGCCCGCTTCGGCCACCCGGCCGGTCGCGCCCTGGGTCAACCGCCGACGCTGGGTATGTGGCCTGCCAAGATCGGCATGCTCAAGACGAAAGAGATGCTGTTCAGCGGCGACACGATCGACGGCGTTGAGGCCGAGCGGATCGGGATGGTCAACCGCGTCTACTCGGAGGAAGCGCTCGACGAAGAGACGATGGCCTACTGCCGGCGGATCGCCAACGTTCCGCTCGACGGTCTGACCGTTCACAAGCACTCGACCAATCGCTGGTTCGAGTTGATGGGCCTGCGGATGTCGGCGATCGAAGGAGCCGAGTTCAACGCAATCTTCGCCGAGACCGCGACCATCGAAGAGTTCGGCAAGATTTCCCGCTCCAAAGGCCTCAAAGCCGCCCTCGAATGGCGAGACAACCCCTTCGGCGACGGCCGAGGCGGCATACGCCGCTAGAGGAGACCGTTGCGTCAACCCTCCGAAGTCGGCCCGGCGTAGGTGGGGCCGCGCAGCGCCTATCTGGCCGCAATGCCGCAAACGATCGTCGCCCCGTGCTTGACACGGGGCCTAGAGCAACCAGGCTCGCGCGCGGTGTGACGTTGGTCTCAGCTCGACGCTCGCGCGTGAGTCCGCCCGCTCCACCGTGGAGCCAAGGCTGAAGGCGTTGCTGCTCGCGAGCGTCCAGATCTGGGCCCCGTGTCAAGCACGGGACGACGCGGAATGGGCCGGTGAACACACCCTGGTTCCCGCGCCCCGCGACAGCCACCGTCCTTGTACCCGCCAACCCATCGACATCCCCGACACACAGCTCATCTCACCGACCACATGTTCGTATACCATCGATCCCGCACAGACCAGGCCCAACCACGACCGAAAGCGATCGCAGAATGCCAATCCAACCCAGCTTCCAGGCCGCCGTCCAGACCCTCGCCGAGCTCGCCTCGCCCGCCAATCCTGGCTACATCGCGGTCAAGGCCGCCTGCAAGCTCGTCGATCTCCTCTCGCCCGCCAACCCCCGTCACCACGACATCATGAGCCTCCTCAGCCAACCCGCCGTTGACGCCGCTCCCGGCGCGGAGGCCGAGGACGACTCAACCGACGAGGACGACCCCTCCACTCACGGCGAGGAGGACGAGCCGCCATAATCCCCGTCTCTTCTCTTTTTCCGATTTCTTTTTTTTCCTGGGGCCGCACCCCAAATCGCAGGCCGAACTCCGACAGCCGCCGCATACCCGGAAATCAAGCCCGGAGAACAGGAGAAGCGAACCCGGCAGGTACCATGCGAGCGATATCACCCGAGAGAGGCCCCAATGACCGACTACGAAAACGTCCTCGTCGAAACCGACGGCCCCGTCGCGACCATCACGCTCAACCGCCCCGAGAAACTCAACGCCATCTCGGGCGGGCTGCGCGACGACCTCGAGGCAGCGCTGCGCGAACTGAATCCCGGCGACGACATCCGCGTGATCCGGCTCAAAGGCGCGGGCCGCGCCTTCTGCGCCGGCTACGACCTGACCCCGGGCGGCGGCGCGATGAACTGGCGGCCCAACCAGCGCACCGGCGACCAGGCCTGGGAGCTGGGAGAGTCCCGGATCGCCCTGGACCGCGAGAACCTGCGCGTCTCCGTCGACCGCTGGCTCTGGATGTGGGGCTATCGCAAACCCATCGTCGCCCAGGTCCACGGCTGGTGCCTGGCCGGCGGCGGCGAGATGATCGGCGCCTGCGACATCGTCTTCGCCTCGGAGACCGCACGCTTCGGCCACCCGGCAGGCCGCGCGATCGGCATCCCGCCCACGCTGGGCATGTGGCCCGCCAAGATCGGAATGCTGAAAACCAAGGAGCTGCTCTTCAGCGGCGACACGGTCGACGGCATCGAGGCCGAACGAATCGGCATGATCAACCGCGCCTACCCCGAGGAGCTGCTGGACGAGGAGACGATGGCCTACTGCCAGCGGATCGCCAACGTGCCGCTGGACGGTCTGACGGTCCACAAGCACTCGACCAACCGCTGGTTCGAGCTGATGGGTCTGCGAGTCGCCGCGTCCGAGGGCGCAGACTTCGACGCGATCTGGCACGAAGCGCCGAGCATCAACGAGTTCGTCAACATCGGCCGCGAGAAAGGCCTCAAGGTCGCCCTCGAGTGGCGCGACGACCCGTTCGGCGACGGTCGCGGCGCGCTCAAGCGTCGGACGTAGACGGCGATGCGACCACTACCGACAGCATCGACGGCGCAGGTCCGCGGCTACGCGCTGCGAGTCTGGGAGTGGCCCTCAACCGGCGATCCCGAGCGCACGGCCGTCCTGATCCACGCCACCGGCTTCCACGCCCGAACCTGGGACGCCGTCGTCCGCCTGCTACCCGAGGACTGGCGCGTGTTCGCGCTCGACATGCGGGGACACGGTGCCTCCCAGGCCCCGCCCGACAAGGCCGGCGCGGACTGGCGCGAGATGGCCGCCGACCTGAATGAGTGGCTGGCGCAGGAGGATCTGACCGACGTGGTCGCTGCAGGTCACTCGATGGGCGGTTGCGTCTGCACGATCGCAGCGGCAACGGGGGACAGGATCGAATCGCTCGCGCTGATCGACCCCGTGCTCGTCAACCCGCGCGGCCCGATGCCCCCAACGCCACCGGACAGCCTCTCCGTGGCGGCGCGCAAGCGCCGCAGGATCTGGGGCAGTCCCAAAGAGATGTCGGAGTCCCTGATCGGCCGAGGCGCGTTCACGCACTGGCCGAAGGAAGCCGTCGAGAGTTATGTCCGCTACGGGCTGAACCCGACCAGCACGCTGGGCGAGTGGGAGCTGGCCTGCGACCCCGAGGTCGAAGCCTGGTGCTTCGAGTACGCGCCAACCGTCGATCCCTGGCCCGACATGGCTGCAGCAGGTCAGCCAACCCTGATCCTGCGAGCCGGCGAAGCCCAGGGACACGGCTCGCCGACCGGTCAGAACGCGGTGGATGTGTTCCCGAACGCCTTCGAGTCGGTGGTCGAGGACTCAGACCACTTCATCCCAATGCGCCGTCCTGACGCCGTCGCCGAGACGATGACAATCGTGGCCCGGGACTGCTCAGAAGACTCCGAGAACTGAATCCCGCCTCGCCCTGACCGATGTTGGGAGCGAGCGCCTCAAGCAGCACATCTCTGGCTCGTCGATAGCTCGCGTCATCCCATGAGTACTGCTCGGCGACGCTGCGGGCTGTGTCGCCGGTACCGGCGCGGAAGTGGCCGGCCGAGTTGGCAAAGTCATCGATGACAAACCTGTGAGCGCCTGTCTCCGCAACCTGGTCGGCGAACCGTCGCGGGTTGTCGAGCGGCAGCAAGGGCGTCATTGTGATCGCGACAGGGATGCCGGCCTCGGCAACCAGTCTCGCCGCCCGCAGCCGATCCTGAATCGGCGGGTTGCGAGGTTCGAAGGCCCGGCGGACATCCTCGGAATCGGTCGTGATGCTCACATTGACGCACACCTGATCGAACTGTCTGAGCAGGTCGATATCGCGCGCAACCAGCGGACTTCGCGTTTGAACCACGAGGTGAACCCCGCGCTCGGCGAGGATCGGCAGGAGCGAGCGAGTGAGCTCGAGTCGTCGTTCGATCGGCTGATACGGATCGGTGGCGCTGCTCATGTAGATCGTCCTGCCATCGAGCGGCCGGCGCAGCCGTGAGAGTTTGAGCGCGGCGTTCCGCTTGACCCGGACCCAATCGCCCCACGAGTCCTGCTTGTCGAACGGGGCGAAGAAGGCCGCGTAGCAGTAGGAGCAACCGAAGGCGCAGCCGACGTAAGGGTTGAGCGAGTAGTCGTACTCGCTGAGGTATCCGGCCCCGGGCGTGAGGATCTGCGAGGCGTCGTAAGACTCGACGACGACGGTCACGGTCGGCTAGTCGAACGCACCCGAGACCAGGTGCTCGACGTACTCCTCGTCCGACATGCCGACGATGTCCTTGTAGACGTACTCGTTGTCCTCGCCAAGCAGCGGCGCGGCCTTGGTCAACTCGGCGGGGGTGTCGGAGAGCCGGAATGACGGCCCATCGTAGGCGCGGTGACCCATCGTGGGGTGATCGAGCATCCAGTAGTGGCCTCGGTGCGCGAGTTGCGGATCGCTACGCAGGTCCTCGGGTGTCTGCACGACGCCGGCCGGGACTCCGCCGTCCTGTAGCCGCTGCATGAGTTCTTCGGCCTGCTGAGTCCGAGTCCAGGCGGCGATGGCGTCATCGAGCGCCTGCGGGTCCATCGAGGTCCATGACGGCTGACCCGCGGCATCGGCCAGCGCGGCCAGTTCGTCGGCGTTGGTCACTGTGATCGCGATCCAGCGATCATCGTCATCGCCTCGGGCGGCGCACTGGTAGGTGCCGTAGGGGTGATAGTCGGGATGCCCAGCGCCAAGAGCTTCCTGCTCGCGGCCGTTGACCGTGTAGTCGAGCACCATCGTTTCGGTCGCATGGATCGCGGCTTCCATCTGGCCGAAATCGATGTTCTGTCCCTCGCCGGTGCGCTGACGGTGGTCGAGCGCGGCCAGCAGCGCCGAGGCGGCGAAGTGGGGCACGAGGAAGTCTGTGTAGGCGACGCCGGTGCCGATCGGCTCCTCGCCCGGATAGGCGGTCAGGTGCGAGATGCCGGCGGCGGCCTGGAGCACGTGTCCGTAGCCCTGCCACATTGACCACGGTCCGGTCAGGCCGTACATCGGCATCGAGATCATGATCAGGTCGGGGCGCACCTCGCAGAGGTCTTCGTAGGTCATGCCCCAGGCGCGCATCGCCTTGGGCGTGAAGGACTCGGTCACGATGTCGCAGTGCTCGACAATCCGCTTCGCGATCTTGACCCCGTCCGGATGCTGCAGGTTGAGCGAGGCGCACTTCTTGGATGAGTTGAAGTCGGCGTAGTAGCCGCTGTTGTCGAGTCCGGGTTCGTCGTTGACGAACGGCGGCGCGCGGCGCAGCGGCTCGGGTCGAACCGAGGATTCGATCCGGATCACTTCCGCCCCATGGTCGGCCAGGTACTTGGAGACCAGCGGCCCGACGCCAACCCAGGCGAAGTCGGCGATACGGATGCCCTCGAAGACCTTGTCCGCGGTGTCTGTGCTCATGTTGATCGCCTTCCTCGCCGGGGCCGATGCCCCCCTCTGCCTTCGGCATTTCCCCCCGCTGCGCGGGGGGAGAGCGGAACGTCAAATCACGCCCTGTTCGGACAGCGCCATGATCTCGTCGTCGGAGAAGCCGAGCAGGTTGCCGTAGACGTAGAGGTTGTGCTCGCCGATGCGCGGCGCTCGGTGGCGGACCGAGAGCGGGGTCTTGCTGAGCTTGGCCCAGGGGCCGGGATAGGTGACGTGCGCGCCTTCGTGCTCGACTTCGGTCCAGTAGTCGCGGGCAGCGAGGTGCTCGTTCTCGAGCAGGTCCTTCGGCGTGTGGACGATGCCCCAGCCGTTGCGAATCTGCTGGGCCTCGGAGACGAGTTGGGCGCGGGTGAACTTCTTGCAGAAGGCGACGAGGACATCGTTGAGATGATCTGCGTCCTCGCCGGAGGGCGGGATCAGGAGACCCTGGGTGGCGTCCAGCTTTGCCAGCCACTCGTCCGAGGTCAGGTCACCGGCCATGCCGTGTTTGTCGAGCCACTCGATCGTCTGCCGCGCCGTCAGACCGAACAGACCGCCATAGGAGAGCGCGGCGACGTAGCCGTCGGCCGCCTCGTAGACGTACTGGCCCGACTTGTAGCCGCCGATCTCACGACCGTTGCCCGGGCGTCCGTTGTTGATCCCGCGAATGTCCCAGGTCGGCGATGCGTTGTCGTGGGTGAAGGTCACGGCCTCCTGCATCGACTGATCGACGTGCTGACCGCGTCCGGACTTGGTCCGCTGATAGTGGGCGACCAGCGTGCCCACGACCGCCTGGGCGGAAACCTGGGTGAAGCCCTGAGACGCCGTCGGGCGGATCGGCGGGCGGCCGGGCGCGCCGCAGAGCGAAGAGAGTCCGCCCATCGCCGTGCCGACGAGGTCGGTGGCCTTCCAGCTGGCGTAGAGGCCTTCGCGGCCGAACGGCGTGATCGATGTGTGTA
The DNA here is from genome assembly GCA_022822855.1 of Dehalococcoidia bacterium. Lineage (GTDB taxonomy): Bacteria > Chloroflexota > Dehalococcoidia > Bin125 > Bin125 > Bin125. The sequence continues at coordinate 15,898 of JAJDYG010000021.1, read as the reverse complement.
CCAGTCCCGGGTGGGAAGCGCTGATGCGTTCGACGCCGAGCCCGAGCGCCGCAGCGGCGTCGGGCGGGCAGGTCTCGATCAGGAAATCGGCGCTGTCGAGCAGCTTCGTCAAGAGCTCCTGGCCGCGAGCCGACGTGAGGTCGAGCGTTGCGCCGAGCTTGTTCGAGTTGAACGTCCACCAGTGGAGCGAGTACTCGGGATCGACGACATCACCGCGGAAGGGGCCAATGAAGCGGGACTCGTCGCCGCCGGGCTGCTCGACCTTGATCACCTCGGCACCGAGGTCGCCGAGCATGCGTCCGGCGAGTTGGCCGAGTTCGTTGGTCAGGTCGATAACGCGAAAGGGAGCGAGTGGTCCGGCAGCGGCTTGGGTGGTCATGGCGTGAATGATACTTGCCAGATCGCAGTCGCTTTGTGCCGCCTTTGAACGGGATCAAGCCATCTCTTTACCTCCCTCTCCCGCTGGGAGAGGGCTGGGGTGAGGGTCCGGCGGACGGAGGGCCCTCACCCCCCGCCTTCGCGGGGGCAGGTTCTAACCCTCTCCCTCGGGGAGAGGGGATCGGAAGCAATGGTTCAGCTCGCCGCGGCCGCGTGATCCGGGCGGCGATGGATGATATGCACTCCCTGGAGGCTCGGAATCAGATGTGCGGTGGCGGCTCGCAGGTCGTCCAGGTTGATCTGTTCCTGGGCCGACACCGCAATCGGCCGAGCACCGACCACTTCGGCGATCGCCTCCAACACCTCGCCCAACGGCTCTTCAAGCGCATCGATCTTGTTGACCACAGTCAGCGTGGGGCGCTGATCGACGCCCAGTTCGCGCAAGGTGCGTTCCACGCTGGCGACCTGCTCCAGGACATCGGGCGAAGTGCCATCGACGACGTGGAGGAGCAGGTCGGCTTCCTCCAGCTCTTCGAGCGTCGCGCGGAACGCCGCGACGAGCTGGGTCGGCAGCTTCTGGATGAAGCCGACGGTGTCGGAGAGGAGCACGGTGTGTTCCTCGGACAGACGGCAGCGTCGGGTGGTGGGATCGAGGGTTTCGAAGAGCCGGTCGCGGGCGCGAACCTTGGCGTCGGTCAACGAGTTCATCAGGGTCGACTTGCCGGCGTTGGTGTAGCCGACCAGCGCGACAAGCGGGATACCGGCCCGGTCGCGCTTGTTCCGGTGTTGCTGCCGATGCGTGCGGACCCCATCGAGGTCTTTCTTGAGCCGCTTGATCTGGTTGCGGATCAGCCGGCGGTCGGTTTCGAGCTGCGTCTCGCCTGGGCCTCGCGAGCCGATCGCGCCTTCCATCCGCTCCAGGTGCTCCCATTGGCCGGTCAGGCGCGGCAGCAGGTACTCGTGCTGGGCCAGAGCGACCTGGACCACACCTTCGCGGGTGTGGGCGCGCTGGCTGAAGATGTCGAGAATCAGCGCCGTGCGGTCGATGATCTTGATCTCCAGCCGCTTCTCGAGCGTGCGCTGTTGAGCGGGCGTGAGTTCGTCGTCGAAGATCGCGACGGTCGCCTTGAGTTCATCGCGCAGTTCCGCGATCTGCTCCAGCTTTCCCTTACCCACGTAGGAGCGCGGGTCGGGGTGGCGGAGCCGCTGTTTGACTCGGGCGAGCGGCATCGCTCCGGCGGTGAAGGCGAGTTGGGCCAGTTCTTCGAGCGAGGCGTCGATGTTCCAGTGGGCGGCGCGACGGAAGTCGACGCCGACGAGGATGGCGCGCTCGAAGGGAGGGTGAGTGGGATGGTGCTTGCGGCGCCCGCCCTTGGGCCGCCTGTTGCGTTGACGTGGAATAGCGGTCTCCGTCGCTACGTCGGACGGCTCGCGCCGCCGGACGAGGTGCAGTCTAGTCAGAGCAAAATGACGGAGCCTAGCTGAACATGTCTACGCGGACCTCCTGTGTGGTGGTTAGCTTCAGCTTACTGCGAAGTGAACGCGGCGATGCGTTCGACCCCTTCGTCGACCTCTTCGTCGGGAAGGGTGAGCGAGAGGCGGATGTAGCCTTCTCCGGCGGGGCCGTAGCCGTTGCCGGGGGTGACGACGACTCCCTGCTCCTCGATCAGGCGAGCGGCGAAGTCGGCTGAGGTGTCGCCCTCGGGGATCCTGGCCCAGATGTAGAGCGAGGCCTTGGGGTTGGTGACCTCGAGGCCGATCGAGCGCAGGGCGCTGACGACCTTGTCACGGCGCTTCTGAATGACGGCGTTGTTGGCCTCGATCACGGACTGGTCACCATCGAGCGCGGCGATGGCCATCTGCTGGATGGCCTGGGGGATGCCGGAGTCGATGTTCGACTTGACACGCAGCAGCGGGTCGACGAGCTCGGCGTTGCCGCAGGCCCAACCGAGCCGCCAGCCGGTCATGTTGAAGGTCTTGGAGAGCGAGAAGTACTCCATCCCGGCGACCTTGCCCGATGGGGCCTGGAGGTAGGCGGGGGCTTCGTAGCCGTCGAACGTGACGTCGCAGTAGGCGTTGTCGTGCAGGACGGCGATCTCGTTGTCGAGTCCGAATTGGGCGGCCCGCTCGAAGAAGTCGATGTCGGCCAGCGCGCCGGTCGGATTGTTCGGGTAGTTGATCCAGAGGACGCGGGCCTGATCCCGGATGTCGGCGGGGATGGCGTTGAGGTCGGGGAGGAAGCCGTTGTCCTCGGTCAGCGGGAGGTAGTGCGAAGTGCCGCCGGCGAACATCGTGCCAATTGCGTAGACGGGGTAGGCGGGGTCGGGAACGAGGGCCACGTCGCCGGGGTCGATGAAGCAGAGGGCGGAGTTGGCGATTCCTTCCTTGGCTCCGATCAGCGGGACGATCTCGGTGGCCGGATCAAGCGCGACCTCGAAGCGTTGGGCCATCCAGCGCGCGATGCACTCGCGTAGCTCTGGCAGACCCTCGGTCTCGGGATAGCGGTGGTTGGCCGGTATGTCGGCGTGCTCGTGCAGGGCCTCGAGGATGTGCGGATGGGTCGGCAGGTCGGGGTCGCCGATGCCGAAGGAGATGACGCGGACGCCCTTCTCGCGCTGCTCGGCGATCTTGCGGGAGATCTCGACAAACAGATAGGGAGGAAGATCCTGGACACGTTGAGCGGTGCGCATGCGTGCTTCTTTCGGAATGCGGGGACGGAGGAGAGGCGATGGCCTAGAAGCGGCCCCAGATCTTGCCGACCTTGACGAAGGTGGTCACCTTGGCCTCTCGGCGGCGGGCGACCTCTGCCGGGTCGGCGGGGCGTTGATAGGTGAGTTCGTTGGTGACGTGGCGGAAGTTGAACTCCTTGAGCAACGGCTCGCCGGCGCTATCTCCCGCGACTCGCAGCGTCATGGCTCGCCGATTCGCTTCTGCTCCGCGTTGCATCGCGGTGGCGAGCAAGGCGCTGGAGATCTCGGTGAAATCATGATCCGGATGGACGAGCAATTCCTCGGCCGTAATGCCGCGCTTCTCGGCCGGCACGGTGCGGATGTATCCAGCGGCCGAGCCGTCGCGTTCGGCAATCCCGACCCACTCGGAGTCGTCGAAAAACTGGGTCGCGAGCGGCGGCGCGTGAGCGCCTTCGCCGGCGGCCTGTTGCTCGATCTCGACCACCGCGTCGGCGTCGGCGTGGGTCGCGTCGCGCACGCTGATGCCGGGAGCGACTTCGGGAAGCGCCTGATCGCGGACATCGCGGCAGCGCATGACGGAGACCTCGGAGGGCGAGACGAAGCCCGCGCCGATTAGCATCGGCTCGACGTAGTGGCGATGGGGGAAGTCGGTGTAGTCGATCACCATGAGCTCGGAGTCGGAGTGCTCGGTGGCGAGCTCGCCCATCTCGTTGAGCAGGTTGGTCAGATGGAGGCGGATGTGATTGATCGTGTCGAACTCGTAGAAGATGCGCAGGTGCCGGCCGTATGGAATGCCGATCACATAACCGTCGTCGCATTGGGTCGAGAGCATCCGCGGCAGGCGGACGAGCTGGTCGAAGTCGACATCGGGCTGGTTGCGATAGGCGAGTTGCTTCGACGCCAGCGTCTCGTGCAGTTCGCGGACGAAGCCGGGCGCGACGTCCTGTTCATGCCGCGTGTAGTCAGGTATGACCATCAGTTGTCCATTCGCTCGTGAGTCGGGTGGGGAACGTTCTGCATGTTTAGCGGACGCTCAGCAGATTGGCGTCCAGTTGACCTTCAAACGAGAAAGAGGCGGGACCGGTCATGAAGACCGAAGCGTCGGGGTCCTCGAGGCCGTCCCAGGCGATCTGGAGATCGCCGCCGGGCAGCGAGACGGTTGCCTCCCGGTCGGCGAGGCCGCGCAGCCGCGCGGCGACCAACACCGCGCAGGCGCCAGAACCGCAAGCCAGGGTGATCCCGACGCCGCGTTCCCAGACGCGCATCTTGAGATGGTCAGGCGCGAGCACGTTGACGATCTCGAAGTTGGTCTTCCGGGGGAAATCTGGATGCGACTCGATCAGCGGGCCGATCTCGGTCAGGGGGAAATCATCGACTTCCTCGTCGGTGAACCAGACGGCGTGAGGATTACCCATGCTGACGCAGGTCAGATCGAACGTGCGGCCTTCGATCTCGACCTCGTGATTGAGGATTGGCGCGGGGCCCTCGTGGACGACCGGAATCTCATCGGCCTGCAGCCAGGCGGGCCCCATGTCGACTCGGACCCGGTCCACGCTTGAGTCGGTCATACCGGACAGGTCGGCCTGGAGGACGCCGGCGCCGGTCTCGATCGCCAGCGCTCCGTCCGTGGGAGTCATCCCGGCTCGCTCGACGAGGTACTTGGTGAAGCAGCGGAAGCCGTTGCCGCACATCTCGCCGTCGGAGCCGTCGGAGTTGACGATCACCATCCGGGCGGCTGCCACATTGGTGTCCTGCGCGATCAGAATGCCGTCCGCTCCGACGCCGAAGTGCCGGTCGCAGATGCGCGGGGCCAGGGTCGGCCAGTCGATCTCGTTGAGGTGCGCGTTGTCGCCGAGGGCGTCGATCAGCAGAAAATCGTTGCCTGCGCCCTGCACCTTGAGGAATGGGATGGACATGGTCACGCTCCGGCGGTTGAGTGCATCTTACTCAAGCATCGCGAGCGGAACATCAGCCGCCCAACAAATCGAGGGATCATCGCGTCTGAACCAGGCGCGCTGACGCCGCGCGAAGCGTCGAGTGGCCTGTGCGACGCCGTCGATGGCCTGGTCCAGCGTGAGTTCGCCGCGCAGATGAGCAAGCACTTCGCGGTAGCCGATCGAGTCGAAGCCGGGGGCATTCTCTGGAACGTTGTCGGCGAGCAGCGCGCGGACCTCGTCGACGAATCCGGCCTCGAACATCGCTTCCGTTCTCGCTGCAATCCGTTGATCCAGGTCCTCCAGTGGAACCTCAGGCGCCACGACTCGGGCATCGAGCGGCTCGCGCATCTGTTGCCACTCGGAGATCGGCTTGCCGGTGGCGTGGTGGACCTCCAGTGCCCTGATGATCCGTCTGGTGTTCGTCGGACCAATCTGTTCGGCCGATCGAGGATCGATCTCGCTCAACCGCTCGAACAGGGATTCGCCGGACTCGCGCGACAACGCCTCGCGGAACTCGGAGTCTTCGGCTACCGGCGGCACTCGCCAGCCTTCGAGCAAGGCGCGCATGTGCTGGCCGCTGCCTCCCACGGCGATCGGTCGCTTGCCCCGCGCCCGGATGTCCCCGATCGCCGCGCGGGCGGCTTTGAGATACGCGCCGAGCGAATAGCGTTCGCATGGGTCGACGATGTCGATGCACCAGTGGGGGATATCCTCGCGCATCTCGGCGGTCGGTTTGGCCGTGCCGATATCGAGGCGGCGATAGACCTGCCGGGAGTCGATCGACACAATCTCGCCGTCGAGACGCCTGGCGATCTGCATTGCCCAGTCAGATTTGCCCGAGGCCGTCAGACCAACGACGGCGATGAGCGGAGATTCCTCGGGCGCCATTCGATCGACGGACCTACGCGCTGGCGGCGATGGCCTCGGTGATGGCGAGGAACGCGTCGGCGTTGAGCGCCGCGCCGCCGACGAGCGCGCCGTCGACATCGGGCTGAGCCATGAAATCGGCGATGTTGCCCGGATTGACCGAGCCGCCGTAGAGGATGCGGACACCGTCCGCGACCTCCGAGCCGAGCTTGTCGGCCACGACAGATCGGATGTGGCCGCAGGCAGATTGCGCCTCGTCCGGAGTTGCGGCCTTACCGGTGCCGATCGCCCAGACCGGCTCGTAGGCGATCACGAGTCCTGCGGGAGCAGGATCGTCACCGAGCGCAATACCAACCTGTCGGGTCAGGACCGCCTTGGTTCGGTTGTTCTCTTGCTCCGCTTCCGATTCACCGACGCAGAGGATCGGCGTCAAGCCGTGCGCCTCGGCGGCTTGCAGCTTGAGCGCCAGGGCCTGGTCGTCTTCGCAGAAAAACTGGCGTCGTTCGGAGTGTCCAAGGATGACCCAGTCGGCGACCTCGGCGAGCTGGACCGGCGAGACTTCGCCCGTGTACGCGCCTGAGGGCTGGGTGTGCATGTTCTGTCCGGCGATGTGAACGTCGGTGCCGCACCAGAAGTCCCAGACCAGCGGGAGCTGGGTGAAGCTCGGCGAGAGGACCACGTCAACGCCCTCGATCGCTTCGATGCCGGCCAGGCCGCGGCAGAGCGCTCGGGCCTCGGCATTGGTGCCGTTCATCTTCCAGTTGCCGGCCGCGATCGGAGTTCTGGTCATGGGGCGTCCCCGTCGTCGTCCTGGATGTCAGCGGTCTCGGCGTCGGGCAGCACCGCGATGCCCGGCAGGTCGAGTCCTTGCAGGTACTCCAGCGCCGCGCCGCCTCCGGTGGAGACATGGGTCATCTTGCTGGTCAGCCGGAACTGGGCGACCGCTGCCGCGGTCTCGCCGCCGCAGATCACGGTGGTGGCGTCTTCCATCTTGGCCAGCGCTTCGGCCATCGCGCGAGTGCCGCCGGAGAACGCCTCACGCTCGAACAGGCCGAGCGGTCCGTTCCAGACGACGGTGTCGCACTCTTTGACCGCTTCCGTGAACGCTTCCACGGTGGCCGGGCCGACATCGAGAATCTGCCAATCCTCGGGCAGGTCTTCTTCGCCGAAGATCAACGGCTTCGCGCGAGGCGGCTCGTCGGCGCCGTGCGCGATCACGCAATCGCTGGGCAGCATCAGGTTGCAGTCTTCGTCGCTGGCGATCGCCGTGATCTCGTTGGCGGCTTCGACCATGTCCTGCTCGAGCAGCGAGGCGCCGGTCGGCAGACCTCGCGCCAGCAGGAATGTGTTGGCCATCGCGCCGCCGATGGCGATCACGTCGGAGATCTCCGACAGCCGCTCCAACAGGCCCAGCTTGTCCGAGACCTTGGCTCCGCCGCAGATGAATCCGAGTTTGCCGGCCTCGCCATTGCGGATCGGCTCCAGGGCCGCGATCTCGCGGTCGAGCAGGAGTCCTCCGGCGGCCGGCAGCATTGTGGCAACCGCATAAGTCGAGGCATGGGCGCGATGCGCCGCGCCGAAGGCGTCGTTGACGTAGACATCGGCCATGTCGGCCAGTTGGGCGGCGAAATCGTCGTCGTTCTCTTCCTCTTCCTCATGGAAGCGAAGATTCTGCAGGATCATGACCTCGCCGGGCTTGAGTTCGGCGGACATCTGGGTGGGAATGTCGCCGATGCAATCGGGCGCCATCCTGACGTTCATCCTCAGGCTGCGCGCCAGGCGCACGGCTACGGGAGTCAGATCGAACTCGGGATTGCGTTCTCCCCGAGGACGGCCGAGATGAGAGCAGACCACGACGGAGGCGCCTTGTTCGAGCGCATACTTGACAGTCGGGATCCCGGCCCGGATGCGGGTATCGTCCAGCACCCGGGAGCCCTCCATGGGCACGTTCAGGTCGAGACGCAACAGGACTCGCTTCCCGGCCAGGTCCAGGTCGCGAATCGAAACTTTGCTCATCGTGAATCAATCCAGGATCGTCGCGGACCGGTCGCGCCGGCGCGAGGAGGTCGCTCAGGCCATGGGAGAGAGTTCCGCCTGCGCCTGTCGCTCATGACCTTCATCCAACAAGTCGGTCTGCGGTTCGCTGTGCTTGGCTTCGACCGCTGCCAGCTTGGCCAGCCGACGGACATGCCGTCCGCCTTCAAAGTCGGCCTCGACAAACGCGTCGACGATCTCCGCGGCGAGCGCGTGACCGGTGACGTAGGAGCCCAGTGCGAGGACGTTGCAGTCGGTATGTTCGCGGGCGCGGCGGGCCGACCAGGTGTCGGTGCAGAGCGCAGCGCGAGCGCCTCGCACTTTGTTCGCGGCAATACTGACGCCGACGCCGTTGGAGCAGATCACGATGCCGACCTGATGCTGCCCATCGACCACTGCCTCGGCCAGGGGAGCCGCGATGTCGGCGTAGTCCGTTGGGTCGAGCGAGGCGGGACCAAAGTCTCGCACCTGATGACCCTGTCCCGTCAGGCGTTCCCGGAGGCGTTCCTTGAGCTCGAACCCGGCATGGTCGCTGCCAATCGCGATACGCACGTGTCGCTGCCCCGTTCCACTTGTTCAGGAGGCGGTGTCGGCATCGGAGAGTCCCCAGTGCTGCATCAGCAGCTCTCCGACGTTCGCACTGAGCATCGCACCGCGACGTAGCACGCGCGGCACCCTGCCTGTGCAATCCAAGATAGTAGAGGCGGTACCGGCCGGCATCACCCCATTCTCGGCAAGTATGTGAAGTGATTCACTAAACCTATCGTTCGGAGAAGAACTATCGAATTGACGTCGAACGTCATCGGCAGTGAGCGACGCCGGCTCCCCGTGGATGTTGGCCGACGTTCCTGTCAACGGTTGATCCAGCAGGTCGAGCACTGCGGTTGCGACTGGATGATCGGGAATCCTCAGCGCGATCGTCGCGCCGTCCACCGCATTGGTTGACCAGTCGGCTCGCTTGTTCACGATCAGCGTTACCGCGCCCGGCCAGGCAGATTCTGCCAGTGCCATCACCCGCTCTTCCAACGGCTCGGCCATCGCCGCCAGGTGCTCGCGCCAGCGAGCCGGCGGGAGAAACACAGGCAGGTTCTCGCCGCCCGGCCGACGCTTAAGACGGAAGACCGCGCCGACGGCCTGGTCGTCCCTGGCGACAGCGCTCAGGGCGTACTGCGTGTCGGTTGGCAAGGCCACGACTCCGCTTCGTCTCAAATGATCAACTGCCTGAGCAAGTACATCGAATGACACAGATGCAGCATACTCCGCGCGTATCATTATGACGTGAACAGCGGGGCGTCACCGGGCACTTCCGAGCACGAATCGATCGTCATCGTCGACCTCGGCTCACAAACCGCGATGCTGATTGCGCGTCGGGTTCGAGAACTCAACGTCTATTGCGAGTTGGTCCCACCGACGGCTTCCTGGGAACGGGTGCGAGCGCTCAATCCCCGCGGTGTGATCCTCAGCGGCGGACCGGCCAGCGTCCACGACGACGGAGCGCCCGCGGCACCCGATTGGGCGCTCGACGGCCGGATGCCGGTGCTGGGCATTTGCTACGGCATGCAGACGATGGCTAGCCAGCTCGGCGGGCGCGTCGAGAGCGGTCGTGAACGCGAATTCGGCTCGGCTCATATCTATCCCAGCGACGAATCGCCGCTACTGGAGAATCTGCCGCGCCCGATGCCGGTCTGGATGTCCCACGGCGACCGCGTCGATCGGATGCCCGGTGGCTTCCGCACGCTCGCCAGCACTGACAGCATCCCGATCGCCGCGATGGGCGACGATGACGACCGCTACGGCATCCAGTTCCATCCCGAGGTGGTCCACACGCCCCACGGCCTCCATCTGCTCAGCAACTTCGTCTACGAGATCTGCCGCTGTTCGGGCGACTGGGACGCCGCCCACTTCATCACCGAGACCGTCGCCGAGATCCGAGCGCAGGTCGGCGTCGACCACGTGATCTGCGGACTCTCCGGCGGCGTCGATTCATCGGTCGCCGCGGCGCTGGTCCATCGCGCCGTCGGCGACCAACTCACCTGCATCTACGTCGACAACGGACTCATGCGGCTGGGTGAGACCGAGCAGGTCGTCGAGACCTTCCAGCGCAACATGCACATGAACCTGCGCGTCGCGCGCTCCGGCGATCAGTTCCTCGAGGAACTGGCTGGCGTCGACGATCCGGAGACCAAGCGCAAGCGGATCGGCGAGACCTTCATCTCGGTCTTCGAAGAGACCGCCATTGAGATCGCCAGGGACGACCACGGCGTCGACTATCTCGTCCAGGGCACGACCTATCCGGACGTCGTCGAGAGCGCCGGCTCGGGCCACGGCTCGGCCACCGCGATGATCAAGTCGCACCACAATGTCGGTGGTCTGCCCGACGACCTGCGCTTCGAGCTGATCGAGCCGCTGCGTCACCTGTTCAAGGACGAAGTCCGCGAAGTCGGCCGGGAACTCGGCCTGCCCGAAGAGATTGTCGGACGCCAGCCGTATCCCGGTCCCGGCCTCGCCATCCGCATCATCGGACCGGTCACTCACGAGAAGGTCCGAGTCCTGCAACTCGCCGACGCCGTCGTCATGGACGAGATCCGCGAAGCGGGTCTCTACGACCAACTCTGGCAGTCCTTCGCCATCCTCACCGACACACGCACCGTCGGAGTCCAGGGCGACGCCCGCACCTACGGCTGGGTCTGCGCGCTCCGTGCCGTGACGGCCGACGACGCCATGACCGCCGACTGGGCCCGTATCCCTTACGACGTACTGGGCACGATCGCCAATCGAATCGTCAACGAGATCCCCGAGATCAACCGGGTCGTCTACGACATCACCTCCAAGCCCCCAGGCACGATCGAGTGGGAGTGAAGGGCTGAACACGTGGTCATCACGATCTGCATGAGCATGTCCCTGCGACACCGACTGCCCGACATCTGCGGAGTGCTGGAGGCGGCCGGACACGAGGTGCTCACCCCCGTCGACACTCGAGAGTTCGACTACGAGCGCGCCAACGACAATGAGCGCGCCGAACTAAAGCGTGACAAAGACCTGATCCGCACCCACTACGAGAAGATCAAGATCTCCGACGCCATCCTCGTCCTCAACGAAGACCTCCCAGGCAAGCCCCGCTACATCGGCGGCAACAGCTTCCTCGAGATGGGCTTCGCCCACGTCCTCGACATCCCGATCTACCTGATGCAGGACGTCCCCGAGTCCCCATACCGCTCCGAAATGCTGGCCATGGACCCAATCGTGGTCGACGGAGACTTGAGCCTCATACCAGCCGACGCATCGGCGGCGGTGGGATAGCCTCGCCTCATGCGAATCCTGATCGTCGGCGGCGGCGGACGCGAGCACGCCCTCGCCTGGAAACTGGCGCAGTCGCCCTCCTGCGAGGCGATCTTCGCCGCACCCGGCAACGCCGGCACGGCCGAGGTCGGCGAAAACCTCGCGATACACGACTCCAACATCGACGGGATCTGCGATGCAGCCGAAGGGCACCGCATTGACCTCGTGGTCGTCGGGCCCGAGGCCCCGCTGGCCGCCGGTCTCGTAGACGCCCTGAGCGAGCGTGGCATCCTCGCCTTCGGGCCGACCCAGGCCGCCGCCCGGATCGAGTCCTCCAAGTGGTTCGCCAAGTCGATCATGCAGGCTGCGCGCGTCCCCCACGCCGGAGGCGAGCTCTTCGACACACCGCAGGCCGCCCACAAGTGGCTCGAGATCCTCGGCCCCTACGACCTGCCCGTGCTCAAGGCCGACGGCCTCGCCGCAGGCAAAGGCGTGATCGTCCCCGACCACATTGACGACGCCCACGACGCCGTCGACCAGATGTTCTCCGGCGCTTTCGGCTCGGCCGGCGAGCGGGTCGTGATAGAAGATCGCCTCTCCGGCATGGAAGCCTCGGCCATGGCGATCGTCTCCGGCGCCGACATCCTGCCGCTCCCGCTGAGCTGTGACTACAAGCGGATCATGGACGGCGACCAGGGACCCAACACCGGCGGCATGGGCGTCTACGCCCCCCCCGGATTCGTCGGCGACCCGGACGACGTCTTTTCCTCCATCCACCAACCGGTCGTCGATCAGATGGCCTCTGACGCAATAGAGTTCCGCGGCCTGCTCTACGCCGGACTGATGATCGACGACGGCTCGCTCAACGTGCTCGAGTTCAACGCCCGCTTCGGCGATCCCGAGACTCAGGCAGTCCTCCCCCTGCTGGAGGGCGACCTGCTGCCCGTGCTCGAAGCCTCCGCCCGCGGCGAAGCCTTGCCCCGCGACGCGATCTCGCACTCCGGCCGAGCCTCGGTCAGCGTCGCCATCGTCAGCGGCGGATATCCCGGCCCCTACGACACCGGCAAGCCGATCCACGGCCTCGACGCAGTCGACGATTCCGTCGACGTCTTCCACGCCGGCACCGCGATCGACGACGACGGCCGCACCGTCACCGCCGGCGGACGCGTGCTCGCTGTCACCGCCGTCGCCGATACGCTGGCGGAAGCGCGAGGCATCGCCTACGACAACGTCCAGCGCATCACCTTCGACGGCGCATTCCACCGCACCGACATCGCCCTTAGAGAGGTACCACCATGACCACCCGCACGATCAAACCCAATCTGCAAGCCCACGACGACGTCGCGCCGATCGAGATGTTCCCGGGCGTCGCCCGCCGCACGTTGAATGCCGGCGAACGCACCTCGATCCACGAGATCCAGATCGCCCAGGGCTGCACCGTCCCCATGCACACCCATCCGCATGAGCAGATCGGATACCTCGTCTCCGGCCGAGTCCGCTTCGAACTCGGCGACGAGATCAAGGAACTTTCCGCCGGAGACTCCTGGATCATCCCGTCGGAGGTCCCGCACGAGGTCACCGCACTCGAAGACGCGGTCGCGCTCGACATCTTTTCTCCCGCCCGCGAGGAGTACATCCCCTAATGATCCCCCGCTATCAACGCGCGGAGATGGCCGCGCTCTGGACCGATGACGCCAAGTGGCGGCGCTGGCTCGATGTCGAGATCGCCGTCGTCAACGCCTGGGCCGACGAGGGCATCGTGCCGCACGAAGACGCCGAACTGATCGCCGCCAACGCCGGCTACAACGTCGCCGACATCGACCGTTACCAGGCCGAAGTCCACCACGACACGCTCGCCTTCCTCCGCTCCGTCGCCGACACGCTGGGCCCCGAGTCCCGCTGGGTCCACCACGGGTTGACCACGTCCGACGTCTGGGACACCGCCTCCGCACTCCAGATTCGTGACGCCGCGCGGATCATCGAGGACGACCTCGAGCGACTCGAAGCATCGATCACGAGGCGAGCCGTCGAACACAAGCACACGCTCTGCATTGGCCGCACGCACGGGATCCACGGTGAGCCCACGACCTTCGGCCTCAAGCTGGCCAGTTGGGTCGACGAGACCCGCCGCAACCGACGGCGCTTGGCCGACGCCATCGAGTCGGTCGCAGTCGGCAAGATCTCCGGCGCCGTCGGCACCCACGCCACCGTGCCGCCGCACATCGAGGAGCGCGTCTGCCGCGAGCTCGGACTGGGCGTCGAGGCGATCTCCACCCAGGTCGTCCAGCGCGACCGCCACGCCCACTTCCTCTCGACGCTGGCCGTGATCGCCGCCTCGTTGGAGCGCTTCGCCACCGAGATCCGCCACCTCCAGCGCACCGAGGTCCGCGAGGTCCGCGAGCCCTTCGCCGAGGGCCAGGCCGGCTCCTCCGCCATGCCCCACAAGCGCAACCCCGAGAAAGCCGAGCGCGTCTGCGGACTCGCCCGCACAATCCGAGCCAACGCACTGACCGCGCTGGAAAACGTCGCCCTCTGGCACGAGCGTGACATCTCCCACACCTCGGCCGAGCGCATCGCCATCCCCGACGCCTGCTTCGCCCTCGACTACATCACCGACATGCTCGCCTGGATTATCGACGGCCTCGTCATCGACGCCGACCGGATGCAGGCCAACCTCGAGTCCTCCTACGGCCTGATCTACAGCCAGCGAGTCATGCTCGCCCTGACCGAAGCCGGAGTCGGCCGCGACGACGCCTACAAGCGGGTCCAGTCCTACGCCATGACCGCCTGGGACGAGGGCATCCAGTTCCGAGACCTCATCGAGCAAGACGAAGTGATCACCGCCGCCCTCAACCCCGAGGCAATGGACGCCGTCTTCGACCCCGGCTACTTCACCCAGCACATCGACGCCTCCTTCGCCCGCCTGGGCCTCTAAACACCCCGGCTTCCTCGACCTCCTGCCTTCTGAATTTCTCCCCCGCTCCGCGGGGGAGATGTCACGAAGTGACAGAGGGGGTCCCTCCGACGCCGGCGCCGGAAGGGCGGACTTCGCTCTCGGGGAGAGGCGGAAGCCGGGTGTGAGGACCCCACCGACTACAGCCCGAAACGACTACGCTGGACCCGTCGAACTCGGAGCAGGGGCCTGAACCGTGATTGCGCTGATCGACCAGTACCTCGACGAACTCTCCGACCTCTGCCGCCAATACCAGGTGGAGCGGCTCGACCTGTTCGGCTCCGCAGCCACCGCCGACTTCGACCCAGCCTCCAGCGACCTCGACTTCATCGTCGCCTACCAACCGCACGCCGATCCCGATCCATGGTTCCGCAAACACCTGGAACTGCAGGCCGCACTGGCAGAGCTTTTCGACCGCCCAGTTGATCTCGTGATCGAGCAGCCGTTCAGGAACCCCTACTTCGCCGAGGCCGTCGAACAGACGCGGACTCTGCTCTATGCCGCCTAGGTCGAAGAAGTACCTGCGCGACATCCTCGACGCTGCGCTGCTGGTCAGGCAATTCACCCACGGCAAGACCCTGGCCGACTATGAGTCGGACATCCTCGTCCGTTCAGCGGTCGAACGTCAGCTCACGATCCTCTGCGAAGCGATGACCCAGCTCGTCTCCAGCGACGGGTCGATCGCCGAGCAGATCTCCGACCACGAATCGATCATCGGGATGCGCATCGTGCTGGTCCACCGTTACGGCGACCTCGACCATCGCCGCGTATGGAGCACAGTCACGCTCAGCCTGCCATTCCTCATCCAGGAGGTCAGTTCGCTCCTGGAACAATGCTGACACCGGAGGTAGTCCGACTGCTACTTCAACCCGTCCTCTCCACCTTCCGATGCCCCGTGCTTGCCTGCCCCCGGCTTGACCGGGGGACACGGGGCCCAGAGCGACCACCTCCGCCAGGCCAACACCGCCCGCCTCACCTCAGACACCGCAGCCCGAGCTCCCAATTTTCTCCCCCGCGGAGCGGGGGAGATGTCACGCAGTGACAGAGGGGGTCCCCCCGACGCCGGCCCCGCAAGACCAAACCCCGCCAAACAGCACCCATCCCTTCCCCTCCCCGATGCCCCGCGCCGCGACACGGGGCACAGACCACCCAACTCCGCCAGGCAAACACCGCCCGCCTCACCTCAGACACCGCAACCCGCGCTCCCAGTTTTCTCCCCCGCGGAGCGGGGGAGATGTCACGCAGTGACAGAGGGGGTCCCCCCAACGCCGGCCCCGCAAGACCAAACCCCGCCAAACAGCACCCATCCCCTCCCCCTTCCGATCCCCCGTGCTTGACACGGGGCCCAGACCACCCAACTCCGCCACGTCAACACCGCCCGCCTCACCTCAACCGCCGAAACCCCTCCCTCCCCAGTCCCCGACTTGTTCGGGGACCCGCTCCCTCCCGCTCCCTCCCCCTCCGCAAACCCCAACACACACCCCCACCCCGCACCGAACGCCGGTTCGCATACCATTGTCCCCATTCGCACCGCAAGAACAGGAGTTCCGCCCAATGCCCCGCGACGCCGCCATCGCCCACGCCAACCCGCCCCTGCCCTTCACCAAGGACGCCATCGTCAACCAACTCCGCCACCAGGCCACCAACGGCCCCGCCTACGTGCAGCACAGCGCGACCAAGGCCCTCGCCCACCTCAAGGGCCTCTACGCCGAAGCCCGCTACGAGGCCCGGCTCGCCTACGAAGCCGCCCGCGACGCCCT
>JAJDYG010000040.1 GCA_022822855.1 Dehalococcoidia bacterium | reverse complement strand
CGCCTCGCCGGCGTCGTTGACGACCGGAACGGCCTTGAGCGCGTCGGAGTTGTTGGCGTAGTAGCTGAAGCCGAAGTAGCCGACGCCTCCCCGATCGTTGGATACGCCCTGGACGAGGACGTTGTCGTCCTCCGAGAAGGTCGTGTTGTCCGAGCGGTGGACGCCGCCGTCACCGTTGATTGCCTCGGTGAAGTAGTCGAAGGTGCCGCTGTCGGCGCCCGGGGCGTAGAGCGCGATCTCGACGTCGGGGAAACCGGCGCGAACGTCCGCCCAGGTGATGGCGAAGTCGTCGGGGCGGAAGATGTGATTCAGCTCTTCGACGGTGAGGAAGTCGACCCAGTCGTTGTCGGGGTTAATCACCACGGTCAGACCGTCGAACGCGACCGGGACCTCGATGAAGTCGATGCCGGCTTCGGTGCAGAGCTCGACCTCGGATTCCTTGATCGGACGCGAGGCGTTGGAGATGTCGGTCTCGCCGGCGCAGAAGCGCTTGAACCCGCCGCCGGTGCCGGAGACGCCGACCGTGACGCGGACATCGCGGTCGGTCAGGTTGCCGAACTCTTCGGCCATCGCCTCAGTGATCGGGAAGACGGTCGAGGAACCGTCGACCTGGATTTCGCCTTCGACGTCCTCAAGCCGCTCGCGGGTCTCTTCTTGCTGCTGCTGGGTCGGGGCCGCCGTGGCGACTGCTTGCTGTTCCTGGCTCTGCTGCTGTTGTTCGGCCGGGCTGCTGGGTGCCGCCCGTTCCTGTTCCTGGTCTTGCTGGGCGACCGACTGCTGCTGGTCGTCGTCGCCGCTGCAGGCGACGAGCAACATGGCTCCCGCCAGCAGAGTGACGATCAACAGCGGCAGCAACCCCGTCGACAGCCTGCCAAGCCCGTATTGCGCGATCTCCAAAACGACGCTCCTCTCGCTCTGCACGACCGGCCTTGAGATTGCCGGATACACAATCTGCGGCGCGCCCATCCTGAGCGCTCGCCACAACGTGCGCTGCACAGCATTCCGCTCCCCGGGTGGCGCGCGTTTACGAAGTGGATAACGGCCAGTTAATGGCCTGTTATTGCCAACAGGAACCGATCAGCTCTGTTGCGCGAGCGGCACGCTGAAGCCGAACGTCGAGCCTTCACCCGGCGCGCTTTGCAGCGAGACCGCGCCACCATGCACTTCCGCGATGTGCCGCACGACGGCGAGGCCGAGACCGGTCCCGCCACCAGACTGTCGGGCGCGGTCGATCCGATAGAAGCGCTGGAAAATACGCGCCTGCTCGGCGGGCTCAATGCCGATGCCGGTATCGCGAACCCGGATCCAGACCATCGGCGCGGGATCGCCATCGTCTCCCGGCTCCGCCAACAGCTCGATCATCCCGCCCTCGGCCGTGAACTTGACCGCATTGTGCAGGAGATTGAGCACGGCGCGCTCGACCAACTCCGGATCAGCCGTGATCATCGTCTCCGGCTCGCCGTGACGGCCCGTGTAGTGAAGCGAGAGACCCTCGCGCTCGGCCTGCGGCCGGATGCTGTCGACGGCATCCTGGAGCAGCGATTCCATACCGACGACCTCCATCTCCGGCTCCGTCAGGCCCGACTCCAACCGCGCCAGCGCGAGCATCTCTTCGACGAGCTGGCTCATCCGCCCGGCCTCGGACTGGATGATCGCGCGGAAGCGCTCGGAGTCCTGCGGCTTGCTGACGACTTCGAGCGTTTCGGCGGCGGCGGAGATCGACGCCAGCGGCGTGCGCAACTCGTGCGAGGCGTTGATGAAGAAGTCGCGCCGGGCGATCTCGGCCTCGTAGAGGTCCGACAGATCGTGCATGGCCAGGACGACGGACCACGGTCCCGATTGGGCGAGCGCCGAGACCGGAGCGACCACGGTGCGGAAGCGTCTCTCGGCTCGCAGGACGACCAGGACAGCGGGCGTGCCCTCGTCGATCGCCATCCGTACCGTGCCGTAGAGGTCCGGATCCTCGACCGCTTCGAGCAGCGGCGAGCCGATCATCTCGCGCTCGCCGGAGCGCAGGGCGAGCTCGGCGGCGGGATTGAGGTACTGGATCCTGGCGTCGGCGTCGAGCGCGATGACCATGTCGCCGGTGGAGGCGAGGGCGCGCTCAAGTTGGTCGCGCTCGGCGGTCCGGGCCGAGAGTTCGTCCTGCAATCGTTCGGCGGTCAGCGATTGGCTCGCCGATTGGTCGCGCAGATCGGCCGCTGCGCGGGCGGCGGAGATCAGTCCGAGCGCGCACAATCCGAGGCCGATTACCAGGGCGATCGCGCCGCCGGTGATCGTCAGTTCAGAGGCGAGCAGCCCGACTCCGAGGAGAAGTCCAGCGACACCGACAGCGACCGTACGCACGGCTCAGCGCTCGAATCGATACCCCGCTCCCCGCACCGTGATCAGGTGGCGCGGCGGGCCGTCCGGGTTCTCAATCTTCTTTCGCAACCAGCGTACGTGGACATCGACGGTGCGTGTCCCGCCGGCGAAGGAGATGTCCCAGACATCGTTGAGCAACTGGTCTCGGGTGAAGGCCCGGCCGTCGCGCTGGGCAAGATACGCGAGCAGTTCGTACTCCTTCGGTCGCAGAGCGATCGGCTCGCCGTCCCTGGTGAGCAGATGGCGATTGAGGTCGAGTTCAAACTCACCGAACTCGAGCACCCGATCCTCGACCGTCACCTCCTGCTTACGACGCAGATGCACCCGAACCCGAGCCTTCAGCTCCGCCAGCGAGAATGGCTTCGTGATGTAGTCGTCCGCCCCCAGGTCGAGCCCCTTCACCCGGTCCGCCTCCGACGTTCGGGCCGTCAGCAGCAGGACCGGCGCCTGCGATTGCTCCCGGATCCCGCGCAGGACATCGAGTCCGTCCATGCGCGGCAGCATCAGATCGAGCAGGACCAGATCGGGCTGCAAAGCGCGAGCCATCGAGAGTCCCTCGACGCCGTCCTCGGCCGTGCGGACTCGGTAGCCTTCCATCTCCAGATTGAACCGCAGGGTCTCGGCCAGCGGTCTCTCGTCCTCGACGACCAACAGGGTGCGCATCGCACGGCCTCTCAACGAGTCAACGCCAAGTCTCAGGAGGGCCATGAACGCGGCAGCCGCTCGACAGTGAGAAGGCCACCCGCAATCCGCCGCAATTATGGTACGCCCTCTGCCGGCGGCGCTGTGGTTGGCGTTCCGTTAAACCCGTGCGCCACGGGGCGGATGGCGACCGAGGCGGACACGGCTCTCGCAGTGCGAGTCAACGAGCGGTAGGGTTGCAATAGCGATGCCGACGATCTTGCGAGAGGGCCCCTACCGGTTCTACTTCGTGTCGAGCGATCGGGGCGAGCCGCCTCACGTGCATGTCCGCCGGGATGCTGGATTCGCCAAGCCGGGGCTAAACCCGGTCGAGCTTGAGAGCAGCGGCAACCTGAGCCGGACTGAGCTTCGCGACATTCACAGAATCGTCGATCGGAAGCGCAGCCAGTTTCTGGAGCAGTGGAATGACTACTTCAATCGTTGAGCTGGAAATCCCGGGAGCCCAGCGCGTGACCGTCACCGAGGACACCCTGACGGCCGACCTCATGGACGGTCGCACACTCTCGGTCCCGCTGGCCTGGTATCCGCGCCTGTTGCAGGCCACGCCCGACGAACGCGACAACCTGGAACTGCATGCCGCGGGTCGGCACATCCACTGGCCCGACCTCGACGAGGACCTCAGCATCGAGGGTCTGCTCGCCGGCCGACCGTCGGGCGAGAGCGCCCGCTCGTTCCAGCGCTGGCAGGAGGCGAGGCGCGCAGGTCGACCGCTGACCCTTGACGCGCTTCGCGAGCAAGATGACCGCGAATAGCAACGAGTAGAGACGGGCTGAGCAGCAACCCGCGCGAGCACTAGCCTGCCGCCAAAGCCCGCCACAAGAGGCACACCATCGAAGGACAATCATCATGCGATTCGGATTCTGGCCAGGCGCATCCAACCCCTGGGCCGAGGTACTGACCGTCGCCCGACACGCCGAACGCACCGGCTGGGACCGGATCTGGTTCGCCGATCACTTCATGCCCAACAAGCCCGTCGGCGAGGACGCCTCCGACGAGATCATGCACGAATCCTGGACCACGATGGCGGCGTTCGCGGCGCGCATTCCGAGGGTCAAACTGGGACACATGGTCTCGGGCAACACCTATCGCCACCCGACCGTGACCGCCAAGATGGCCGCCCAGATCGACATCATCTCCGGCGGCCGATTCATCCTCGGCCTCGGCGCGGCCTGGCAGGAGAACGAGCACCACGCCTACGGCATCCACTTCGGCACGCTCAAGGAGCGCATGGACCGCTTCGAGGAGGCCTGCCAGCTGATCACCGAGATGTTCCGCTACGAGAAGACCAACTTCACCGGCGAGCACTACCAGCTGATCGACGCGCCGATGGAGCCCAAGCCGATCCAGACCCCGCTGCCCTTGATGATCGGCGGCGGCGGCGAGCGCCGCACCCTGCGCATCACAGCCAAGTACGCCAACGAGTGGAACGTCTGGGGCACGCCCGAGACCCTCACCCACAAGCAGTCAGTCCTCGACGCCCACTGCGCCGACGTCGGCCGCGACCCCGCCGAGATCGAACGTTCCGCCTGCATGCTGCTGATGATGACCGACGACGAGGACGTCCTCGGCCCCATCCGAGCCAGCGGCCGCCCCGTCCTCGCAGGCTCCAATGACGAGATCAAGCAAACCGTCCAGGCCTACATCGACGCCGGCGTCGACGAACTCATCCTCCCCGACTTCACCCTCGGAGCCAACGCCTTCCAGAGAACCGAGCAAATGGACCGCTTCATCGAGGAGATCGCCCCGGAGTTTCGCTAGCCCTCCGCTGTCGGTCAGATCAGCTGAATCGGTCCGGGATATTCCGCGACGGTCGTGTCGGCGGTCAATAGCGTCATCGCCTCAATCTGGGCCTGGGCGACGAGCAGGCGATCGAACGGATCGCGGTGAATGGGTGGCAACAGATCCACTGCAACCGCGTGAGCGCCGGTGATCGGCAGTTCCGTGTAGCCATGCTCCAACAGCGCCCGACGCAGGACTCGCGGGTCAACGCGGAAGTCGTCGCGTCCCAAACCGCTCTTGATCGCCACCTCCCAGAGCGACGCAGCGCTGAAGTGCGGCTCGTTTTCGGGGTCATCGATCAGGGAGCGTGCGCTGGGCCGCAGTCGTTCCGGCTCGCCTGCCGCCCACAACAGGACGTGCGTATCGAGCAGGAGCCTCACCGCTGTCCGCCGAAGAGTCGCTCGATCTCATCGGCGCCCATGCGGTCGAAGTCGGGCGGCACCGAGATATCGGGCAGGAAGCCGGTTCGTTGCGCAGCGCCGGCCGGCGCCTCGATCGACACGACCTTGACCAGCGGCTTGCCGCTGCGAGCGATGATGAACGGCTCGCCCTCAACCGCCGCCTGCACCAGCCTGGAGAGCTGCGTCTTCGCTTCATGCATGTTGACGACGCGCACGGCTGCTCACGATTCCTCATTAGTCCGGTTCGATGGACTAAGTCTATCATTGGCCGACGACGTGGGACGTGATGGACGCGCCCACCGCAAACCCAACCCCACCCCCTTCCGAATCCCCTCTCCCTCAGGGAGAGGGTTAGGGTGAGGGCTCGCCCGACCTGTGCAACAATCCCTGCATGCCCTCTGAAACCGCCCGCGAGGAAGCCGTCAACCCGCTCCTCGGGCAACTCCTCCGAGCCCGAGGCATCCCCGCCCGCGCCGAGCGACGCAGCCGAGGCGACACCCCCGACATCCGATACGAACTCCCCACCGGCGAACTCGTCCTGCTGGAATGCAAGTGGGAGTCCGGCCACGCAGACCTGCTCGACCAACTCAACGACCGACTCACCGACTTCCCCGACGCCATCGCCCGCGTCGGCGTCCTCTACCCCGACTGGCTCAAGCAAGAGGAGGACATCCTCGACGAACTCGAACACACCCTCAACCTCCAGTGGTTCCTGCATAGCTCCCGCCAACAGACCTACGCCGACCCGCCGCTGCGCGAGGGCACGGTCGACCAACTCGCCGACCACCTGCGACTGCTCCCGCTGGAAATCGAAGGCGTCGACCGCGTCATCGTCGCGGCTGGAGCGGTCGGGTACGCGCTCGACCGGTCGGCCAAAGCGCTCAGTGACCACGCGCGGATCTCGAAGCGGATCGCCGACGCCATCGCCCAGACCGACCAAGAGAAGGATCGCGCCGCCGCGCTGCGCATTGGTTGTCTGATCATCTTCAACGCGCTCGCATTTCAGGACCGTCTCGCGGCCATCAATGGCGATGTCCCCACACTCGGTGAGATGCTCAAGTCCCCGGTCGTCGAGTTTCGCGACGCCTGGCTCACCATCTGCGATGAGATCGATTACATCCCCGTCTTCCAACTCGCCGCAGAACTGCTGGACATCCTCAGCGCCGCGCCGGACGAAATCCAGCACCAGTCCATGGCTCCGCTGATCGAGGCCGTCCAACAGACGAGCAAAGTTGAGGGTCACGATCTCTCCGGCCGCCTGTTTCACACGCTGCTTTCCGACGCCAAGTTCACCGGCGCCTACTACACCTCCGTCCCCGCCGCGACGCTGCTCGCGCGTCTGGTGTTCGAGGATTGGCCGCCGAATGTCGATTGGGCCGACCACGAGTTTCCCGCCTCGCTCAGCGTCGCCGACCTCGCCTGCGGCACCGGCACGCTGCTCATGGCGGTCGCCGCCGAGGCCGAGCGCCGACACGAAGCCGCCGGAGGCGAGCGCTCCGCCGAGCTGCACAAGGCGATGGTCGAGCAGGCCCTGCACGGATACGACGTGCAGCTCTCCGCCATCCACTTCGCCGCCACGAGCCTGGCCATGCTCAATCCGCAGATCGAGTTCGACCGCATGAACCTCTACGTCATGGACTACGGCGCGGATGACGGCAAGGTCGCGCTCGGCTCGCTCGACTTCCTCGGCGAGGACGAGGTTGCCGTCCAGTTCGCGCTCTCACCGGAAATCCCTACGCCGGGCGCGGAGCGAGTCAGCGGTGAAGGCCCGCAAGGCGTTGAGGCAGGGGTCACCGCCAAACTCCCCGAACTCGACCTCGCGATCATGAATCCCCCGTTCACCCGGTCGGTCGTCGGCAACCTGCTGTTCGGGAGCCTGCCAAAATCAGATCGCGCCAAGCTGCGCAAGGAACTGTCCAAGCGCCTCAAGAACCGCCAAGCGACCGCCACAGCAGGATTAGGGGCGGCATTCGTTGCCGCCGCCGCGCCGAAGCTGCGAGAGGGCGAGGGTAGGTTGGCCCTTGTCCTACCGATCAGCGTTTGTACTGGTTCGTCTTGGCAGCAAACGCGAACTCTGATCGAGCGCGACTTCACGCTGGACGTTGTAATCGTCTCCCATGATCCGACTCGATGGAATTTTTCGGACTCCACGGACCTATCCGAAGCGCTGCTGATCGCAACGCGCCGCAAGAGGATCGAAGATGAGTCTGACGAACATCTGACGACATTCGTAAACCTTTGGCGCAACAGCCCCAGCGTCTTCGAGGCCGGTCGGGTCGCCGACGCGATCGCGTCAACAACGCCGGCTCCCGTGGAAGGCTCAGGCATGGGTTTGTTGTCCGTAGACGGTCAGCACGTTGGCGAAGCGGTTTCGATCTCCGAGTCAGATTGCGCTGGCACTCAATGGCGCGGCATTCAGTTCGCGCGAGCGGACTTGACGCGAAGCGCGCTTCGGCTGCTCAAGGATGGTGAAGTCTGGATTCCAGGCGAGCCAACGACGACAAATGTGCCACTCTGCGCACTGGCTGGGTTGGGAGAGATCGGCCCTGACATCCGTGATGTGACGGACGGATTCGAACGCACCGACGCCATAACCGCCTACCCGATGGTCGAGAATCACGACACCGATGAGCAGACTGGCTTGACGGGTAAGCACAACAAGTACTTGGTGCCGCTCGTTGAGGCGCGACCTGGGCGGAACCTCAAGCCGTTTGACCAGTTATGGCCAAAGGCGGCCAACTTGCTTGTCGGCCAGCGGCTTTGGCTGAACACAACACGGATCGTCGCGATGCGCACTAACGTCCGCGTGCTCTCAAACGCGTTTTGGCCTGTCAAGCTTGCCGAGAGAGCCCAGGAAGCGGCCCTCGCTCTTTGGATGAACAGCAGCATCGGCTTGTCAGCACTGCTCGGTACGAGAAACACGACGCGGGGACCCTGGGTCCAGATGAAGAAAGCTGATCTACGGACGCTGCCAGTACTAGACACTCGATCACTGTCCGATTCCGAACTCAGGGCACTGGAAACGCTGTTCGATGACTTGTCGGATGCGACCTTCGAACGGCTACCCGCAATGGCCGATTGCCCCGCCCGCAAAGCCCTGGACGATGGTCTCTCAGAGATTCTGGACTTGCCCGACTTGGCAGTGCTCAGGACGCTCTTGGCGTCGGAGCCGGTTGTGTCGAATCAGCGGTTGTGACGCGCCTTAGGCCGGTCTCTTGAGCTGCAGGTCGTCCTCGCACCATTGTCTCAAGGCGGCTTCAACGGTTGTCGGATCATCGAGGTCGATCGACTTGTAGATGTGGCCGACCAAGTCGGTCGGTATAGCGTCGACCGTGCGATCTTTGAGGAGCACACAGCGTCTCCCTGTCATGAGCATGGCGCCCACTTCGATAAGGACGTTTTGATTCAGGCCCTGCTTACCGCGATCCTCGATGAAGGCGATTCCATAGCGGCAGGCCCACATCCATGCTGCAACATTCGACCAAATCTCGTCTGATACGTTCCGATCCGCTGCGAGGTGGAAGTCAAGGGCGTAATCCTCAAGGATGGACCGAGCGTTTTCGAGTGCTGGAGCCAGAGGATCGGTGTCGTCGTCCTTCTTCGGGTATCGGCTAATGCCGAACACATTGCGATCAAAGGGATGGTTCTGCAAGAATCCTCCGATCGGTCCCGACAGGGGGAGGGGTGCGAACTCGGCTCCGATTGTGTTGTGAACGCTCCCAGCTAGCTCCGCGGCATACTCAGTTTGGAAGTCGGCAGCGCCGATGGTGATTCCTAACTCAGCAACTCGTGCGTCCGCAAGCGGCGTAAGGGCCCACTGACTTGATCCAGCTTTGACGAGCAGCCCGTCACTTCTCAGATTCGACAACACTGCGCCGACATTCCTGGGTGGCGGGACTCGAAGTTCGGCGTAGGTGGACTCCACACCAGCGCGGGTGAGATGGACTCCGCTGGAGCGCAGGGCACTGATGTGCGCGATCACAAGAACCTGATCTGATTGCCGTTCCAGAGTCTGGAGGCGAAGCCGTGCATTCTCCACTACAGACAACCTCGATATCCTGTGCTATCGTCTGCTCGGAAAGGCGTAGGGGCTATGACAGATGGACAGTATAGGCTACGAGTCAAGCTCGGAGCAGGAGAATTCGAGGGCGAAGGAAGCGAGGAGTTCATCAAGAGATTCTGGGAGAAGGTGCAGCCTCTAATCGAAGGCGCTGCGGCGTATTCCCAGTCAGCTCCGAGCCAAGAATTGAGCATCGCCTCAGCGCCAAAGTCCAATGGCAAGGGGGTGCTGCCGCAATCCTTTGGGGAGTACCGCGATACCTTCGGCAAGCTCACCGACACGGACGAAGTGTTTGTTGCTGGCCACTTCTTGACGCAGGGGAGAAGCAACCCAGTTTTCACCGGCAACGAAGCACGCGATTTGCTGAAGAAACACGGCGTAAACATTGCTCACCCTTCTGGCCTAATCTCAAACCTCCTGAAGTCCAAGAAGGTCTTCAGGGATGATGAAACCAACGGGGTCCTCGTAAGCAAGAAGGGCAACGAGTACATCACTGAGCTGCAATCGAAGGCATAGGACCTGGGTATTGTCGTCCGGATGATCAGACCCGCGGCAACGGGCGATCCGGAGACTCCAGCCTCAGGGTCCGGCTCGCGCGACCTGATCAAGCGGGTCACCACCGTCAGCGTCGAGACGATGAAGATCGTCGATGGCCTCCCACCTCTCTGGGAGGCGAGGTAGAATGGATGTGCGGCGGCCGACTCGCCGAGGGGGAGCGACATGGCCGAACACGGCCGAACACGGCGAACGCGAGGGAACCTGGAGGAACCTGAAAAAAGCTGAAAAAACCTGAAAGCCCTCAGCGCACGATCTTCAGCAATACACTGGAGATCGTCGGGGATTTCCTTTTTTTCCGGCCCAGAAAAAAAGTTGCCTGAATACCTGAAACCGCATGGCCGACCTGCGCAACCCGGACTTCCGCGAACGCAAACGCGCCGAGTTCCTCGACGGCGCCGCCTCGCTGCCCTGGGACCAGATCTGGCTGCGCATGGCCAACGCCCGCTTCGCCCTGATCGACGCCATCCAGGGCGTCACCCAGGAACAGGCCGACTGGACTCCGGGCGAGATGGACGCCGAGGACGAGTCAACCTGGTCCATCGGCGAGGTCATGCGCCACATCATCACCGCTTCACCCAACATCGCCGAGATCATCGCGGCCACAGCCAACGGTGAAACGGTGGTCAAAGGCCCGCCGGGTCAGATCACCGCCCCCGCCTCGGATGTCGACGATCTCCGCCTCCAGGTCACGTCGGTCAGCGAACGCCTGCTCAGCGTCGGCAACGCCCTCCCCGAACACATCGACAACCAGACCACCGTCCCCCACGCCTTCTTCGGCCCCCTCCCCTCAATGGCCTGGCCCCTCTTCCAGGCCTTCCACGACGGTGATCACACGCGACAGATCAAAGCGCTAAAGGAGCATCCCAACTATCCAGCCTGAGCCTCCCGCGGCGCGACAATGTAGCCGTTCAGGTCGCCGATCATCTCCCAGCGCTCAGGTTGCTTCCAGATCAGCCAGCCGGCGAGGGCGCAGGTCAGCCCGTCAAGAGTGTCGTCGAGCCGCTTGATGCCCTTGCCCCTGGCAGCCCGGGCGGTCGCAGGGCCTAGGGCGCGGTCAACATCGGGGTGCTCGAACAAGTTGGGGGCCTGTGCCTCGATCAGTCCTCGCAGGTACCCCTGGTACTGCAACAGTCCAGCTCGCTTCTGTGCAACGCGACCCTTCTTGTAAAGAATGCGTTCGGTCAGGTCGAAGAGGCGAACATGGATGGTGTGAGGAAAGACCTCAATGGCTGTACGACCGGTTCGATCGCCGCACAACAGTCGCGCCGGGTCCAGCGTGAAGCCGCGCCTGACCAGGGCTTCGCCCAGGTCGATCCCAGCCCGGCGACCCGCCCTGACGTGGGGATGAGGGGAGTGGGCAGACGCCTTGAACTTGCCAAATCGCCGGCCAATCTCGCGCTCAACGCTGCGTTCGGGGCTGTACAGCACCGGCGCGTCGATGGCGACGACGACCGAGCCCTCAACTCGCTCGATCTCCTCGGCAACCGCGGCCATGTCGGAGACCTGTGCCGTGAGCCGCTCGCACTTCAGACTCTCCGACGAGTGGCCAGTCAACCAGCAGATACCGCTCTCTTTGTTCGGAGACCAGGCGAGGTCGAGGCCGATGAATGTGGGCATTCCCTACCGGTTGCGCGGGGCCTGGGAGTAGTCGCCGAAGGGGCCGTCTCGCCAGGCGAGGGCTCCCTTGAGGCCTTCGTCTCGCATCCGGCGCGACCACTCGTAGTGCTGACTCGTGAACGTGCCGACCGCGTCGAGGTCGGTCGAGGAGCGCAGCGAGGAGTAGATGCCCATGTTCTCGTAGAAGCGGTTGACGTGGACCTTGAGTTGGGCCAGGTGGTCGGCGGGCAGGTTGGAGACGCGCTCGGCGAGGGCGAGCGTCTTCTCTTCCAACTCGTCTTTCGGAACCGCGTAGTTGATCAGGTTGAGCTCGGCCGCCTCGGTCGCGCGGATCGGGTCGCCGGTGTAGAAGAGCTCCTTGGCCTTGCGCATGTTGGTCAGCAGGGGCAGAATCGCAGAGGTGCGCGAGCCGGCGAAGCGCAGGCCGGGGTGGCCGATCTGCGTGTCCTCGGCGGCGACCACGAGGTCGGCCATCATCGACAGCTCGAAGCCGCCCGCAATCGCGTAGCCGTGAAGCTGGGCAATGGTCACCTTCTGCATGTTCCAGAAGTACATCCAGATGTCGGTGACGCGGGCCATGCCGCCGCGGATACCCATGATCAGACGGTTGCCGTCGTCGTCGACGGTGCGGAAGCGGCGGTGGACGGCGTCGGCGCCGTAGCCGCCGGCCGGAGTCAGGTCGTAGCCGGCCGAGAAGGTGCGTCCGGCGCCCTTGACGATCAGCACGCGGACATCGTCGTCGGCCTCGAAGTACTCGAGCGCGTCGCGGAAGTCGTAGATCAGTTCCTGCGAGAGCGCATTCATCTTCTCGGGCCGGTTGAGCGTGACCACGCCGATCCGATCGTCGGTACCGGTGCGGTCGAGCAGGACATTCTCGAAGGTTGGAAGGGACATAGAGCGGTCTCCTGGGGGGCAGTGGGACTGTCGGGAAGTTCGTCCCAATCCTATCCGACGCTTCAGCGGGTTGAACGAGCAACGCCTGACTCGACGGCTGGACCCGAGCGGACGGCGCAGCGAGATCGCGGCGATCCGCTGTTAGGCTCAGTTTGATTTGGAGAACGCAATGAGTTCGAATCTTCGCCAGACTGGTTGGATCTCTGTGTTGTCGGCGCTGTTCGTCGCCGCAGCCCTTTTGGTCGGATGCGCGGACGAGATCCCGGAGACGGCCGATGCGGTGATCGCAGTCGAGGATGCAGGCGCGTCGGACGAGGAGGGGGTCGATCAGGACACGGTCGGCAGACTGACGGCCAACGCCGAGGCGTTCGATTATGAGACTGGCACATACGGCGGCACGCTGACGTTCGCGACTATCGCCGAACCGCTGACGCTAAATCTGGCCCTGGCCAACGACGCCGGATCGGCGGCCGCGCTTGGATATCTCTTCGAGGGCCTGACAGACATTTCCTGGCTGAGCGGCGAGCCGCTGCCGAACCTGGCTGAGTCCTGGGACGTGTCGGCCGACGGGCTGACCTGGACCTTCTACCTGCGGCGTGATGTGCGCTGGCACGACGGCGAGCCGTTCACCGCGCAAGATGTCGAGTTCACCTTCAACGAGATCATCTACAACGAGGAGATTCCCACCTCGACGCGCGCGGCGTTCAACTTCCGGCTGCTGGACGAGAACGGCGAGTGGCAGGAAGCGCAAATGAGCGTTGAGGCGATCGACGACTACACGATCCAGTGCGTCTTGCCGGTATCGTTCGCCCCCTTCCTGCGCTCGATGGCGACCGCCATCTATCCGCAGCACATCCTGCAGCCGCATGTCGATGCCGGCACGTTCAACGAGGTCTGGGGGATCGATACGGACCCGGCAGAGATCGTCGGTACGGGGCCGTTTCTGATCGACCAGTACGTGGCCGGCGAGCGGGTCGTGTTCCGTCGCAACCCGGACTACTGGATGACCGACCGCGACGGGAATCGTCTGCCCTATCTCAACCAGGTGGTCCAGGTGGTGGTGCCGGATCTGGAGAGCGAACTCGAGGCATTTCGCAGCGGCCTGGCCGATGTTCACGGAGTGCTCGGGCACGAATTCGCGAGCCTGGCGCCGCTGGCTGAAGATGAGAACTTCACGATTCACCGACGCGGACCGACGTTCGGCTCAACGTTCCTGACCTTCAACCAGAACCGGGGCGCGAATCCGGAATCGGGCGAGCCGTACGTCTCCGAGGAGAAGCTGCACTGGTTTGGCAACCTGGCGTTTCGTCGGGCGATGGCTCACCTCGTGGACAAGGACGCGATCATCGAGCAGGTCCAGCATGGACTTGGCTATGCGCAGTGGTCGCCGATCAGCCCGGCAGCCGGTGGGTTCCACAATCCGAACGTTGCGACCTACGAGTACGACCCCGCTCGGGCAGTGGCCATCCTTGATGCGCTTGGTTGGGTTGACCGGGACGGCGATGGCTTCCGAGAAGATGACCGCGGTAATGAGATCACGTTCACGATGGCGACCAACGAGGGCAACAGCGTGCGCGAGCAAGTCACCGGCATCATCCATCAGGGGATGACGGAGGCTGGCCTGCACGTCGAGTTTCTCGTCGTCGATTTCGGCGAACTGGTTGGCCAACTGACCACGTCCTACGACTGGGACGCGATCGTGATCGGCTTTACCGGAGGACCCGATCCGTACGGCGCGATTGTGCTCTGGCACAGTTCGGAGAACCTGCATCTCTGGTATCCGAACCAGCCGGAGCCTGTGACCGCCTGGGAAGCTGAGTTGGACGATCTCTTCATTCGGGCCAGCCAGGAGCTGGATCGCGAGCTGCGGTACGAGCTGTACCACCGGGCCCAGGAGATCGTGGCCGACAACCTGCCGGTGATTTACACGTCACATCCCGAGCGCCTCAGCGCGGTCCGAAACGTGTTCGGCAACACGACGGCGACGCTCTACGGTCTGTGGGACGTTCGCTATCTGTATCGGACGGACAACTAAGCGCCTACACGGCTGGTCGGCCCGGTCTTGTGAGTGCCCATGTCGCCTGTGCCGCGCAACACCGCGCCATTGAGAGACCTAGACCGGGTCGACCAAAACCGCCAGTTTCCGGTTGCCACGCGAGGTGATTGCGTCTCGAAGGCGCTCACTTTCCGGGAGGCCGCGCAGATCCACAGAACTGGCAATACCGATGAACTCGGCCCCGATTACCTGCCCGTCGCTGCCGAAATCAACCAGCCGATCATCGCCATAGGCTCGAGTCTTGGCAACCGACGACTCTTCCAGCTCGACGTAGAGAATGTCACCCGGCTCGTTGAAGGTGACGCTCGGCAATGTCGTCATGGCTACCGCTCCTGATTCCGCTTCCCGTCCCGCCAAGCAACCCGTCACCACGAGCGGAGGTTCGATTTCTGGAAGGACATACACCCTCCACGACCCTCGACAAGCCGCTCGCTGACCCCTTACCCTGTTTCCGAATATACAGTTGCCCGTACGGCGTTGGCCGTTCGTGCATTCTGCGGGACGGTTCGCGATTGTCTGAGGAGTCGAACGATGGTCACCGTTGACAAGTTGGAAGAGATGCGCCTTGAGCCGGAGGTTCCGGAGTTGGACCTGTCCTGGCTCAACCTGGACACCGAGTGGGGCGTGAGCGCCGAACCCGGGCGCAAGGGTCTGACTCTGCAGCAGATCAACAAGTCCCTGTATGGGGACATTCCTGCCACCTCCGAGGACAGCTCGGCGCGACCTCGCGGCGCTGCGGCGCCTGAGGGCGCGACACCGCGGATGACCCCCTGGGTGCTGGGCGACGCAACTGAGACCTTCTCCGACTCGGCCGCGCTGCTGTACGACGAAGCGGTCTCGCGGCAGTGGTCGTCGGCGACCGACATTCCCTGGGACACGCTGGACGAACTGCCCGAGGACATCGAGCGCGCGATGGCGCAGCTCTGCACCTCGCTGACCGAGGTTGAGTTCATCGCCGGCGACGTGCCGGGCAAGTGGCTGCCGCGCATCGCCGCCGACCACTTCGAGTCGGGACTCTTCCTGATGTCGCAGGTGATGGACGAAGCGCGGCACACCGATGTCTTCCGCAAGCGCGCGCTGGCCAACGGCGGCGGTCTGCTGCTGCAGGGCGGCGGCGGCGGTCTGCGCCAGATCCTCGAAGCCGAAGACTTCACTCAGATGTCGTCGATGCTGCACATCCTCGGCGAGGGCTTCGTCCAGTCGCTCTTCCGCCTGGGCGAGCTGATCGCGCACAACGAGGCAGAGAAGCGCATCTTCCGCCTGGCCGCGCAGGACGAGTCGCGCCACGTCGCGTACGGCGTCACTCACCTCAAGTACACGCTCGAGAACGACCCCGACAAGGCCGAGGAAGTCCACTGGACGCTCGACATGTTCGAGGACACGCTGGTCGACCCCGACCAGGCCAACCCGGGCCTCGCCGGCGCGCTGGTCTATCTGCTCGGCGACGGCGATGTGGACGAGGGCTGGCGTCTGTTCTGGCACGTGCGCCGCAAGCAGGTGCTCGAGTACCTGCACCGGCTCGACGTCGCTGGCCTCGGCGGCCGTCTCGAGACCGGGCGTCTGCATCCGGCGCTGTCGGGAGCACTCGACGAAAACTAGGATCTCTCATCGGATCTCGGAGGCGGCGCGGGTTGCAGCCCGCGCCGCTTTTTTCTGCGGAGGAGAATCACCATGCCTGACAGCGATGTCGTCGCGGCCGCGAAGAAACGACTCGAAGAGTCTGGCCTGCCGTCGGACTGGTTGGACGCCCCTGTGCATTGGGGCGTGAAGGCCAAAGAGCAGGCCACTCCGGAGAATGGCGGGTTGCGGTTTGAGTACCTGAACGTCGACGTCTACGGCGAGGTGCCCGAAGTCTGGCAAAACAACACTGAGATTCCGCGCGGTGCGATTCCCGACACTCGCACCGAGCAGATGGGCTACTCGATCTTCAACAAGGCCGAAGTCTGGTCGGACCTCTGCGCCGGTCTCTACGAGGACGCGATCGCCGATCGCTGGAACTCATCGGCCGACATTCCCTGGGACACGCTGGAGCCGATCGGCTCCGATCTTGAGCGCGCAGTTTGCCAGATCGCGACGTTGATGTCGGAGTATGGCTGGACCAAGGCACAGACCACGGGTCGCTGGCTGCAGGAGATTTCCTACGGCTACATCGAGGTGAAACTGTTCCTCGGCACCGTCGTGTTCGACGGCGCCCGGCTGTACGAGGTCTGGCGCAAGCGAGCGCTGGCGAACGGCGGCGGTCTTGGCCGCGGCGGCCGCAACTGGAAGTTCCTGCCGCTGACCCAGTCGTACACCTTCAGCGAATTCTGCGTCGCGTCGATCATGCATGACTCGATGCTGCTGGCGCTGCTGCGCCACGGTGAACAGCTCGCCCAGACCGAGGCGGAGCGCTCGATCTACGAACTCTGCCAGAAGGACATCGAACGGCATTTGGCCTACTTCGTTGACCACATGCGCTACCTGATGCTGAAGGAGCCGGTGCGCCGGGAAGAGATTCACCGTTACATGAACAAGGCCGAGTGGTACCTGGCCAAGGACGGCGACGACACGCTCTACAGCGCGCTCGCCGTGGTCATGGGCGATGGCCGCGAGGGCGCGGAAGAGGCGATGGTCGACGTAGCCGAGCTGCGTCGCGAGCAAGTCGAAACCTATCTCGGCTATCTGCGGCAGTGTCACCTCGGCGATCGGGAGGATCGGCTGAACGAGGAACTGCGCAAGTGGGCCGGGATCGCTCCCGAAGAGGAAGTTGAGAAGATTCCGGTTTAGCGACCAAACCCAATCAATTCCTCCCCCCGCCCTGCGGGCAGGGTGTCGCGCAGCGACAGAGGGGCAGAGCGTCGGAAGGACCCCCTCACCCGTTTCGCGGGAGTTCCCCCTGCGAGGGGGAGCAAGATTCTTGGGCGAGCGCGGTGTTCTCTGTCAGGCCAGGCAGCGGAGGGGCTGGCCTCCGTTGAACTCGAGCATCTGACCCATGGCAGCGAGCATGTCGATTTCCGCGCCCCACGCTTCGCCGCGCAGTTCGCTGTAGGCACGGTGTAGGTTGCCGACGATGCGCTCCGTATCGGTCCACTCCCCGAATCGGCCGAGATCAAGATCGCGGGCCGCGGCAAGCGGATCAACTCCGCCGTCGAAGGCCGCCTGGGCCGAGTCCTGGACGAACTCCAGGTAGGCGTCGACTTCGTCCAGCACCGAGGCGTCGGCGACCGGTCCGTGACCGGCGATCACGGTCTCGATCGGTAGCTCCTTCAGGCGGACGAGCGCCGAACGCCAGCCCGCGACCGAGCCCATCAACGCGAACGGAGTGCCCTGGTTGAAGACGATGTCGCCGGCGATCAGCACCCGCCGTTCGGGAATCCAGACGACGGCGTCGGTGTTGGTGTGCGCGGGCGAGAGGTAGATCAGTTGCAGTTCGAGATCGCCGGCGAACAGCGTCATGGCGTCGTCGAAGACGACGCTCGGTGCGGCTGGGCGGAACTCGCCCCACTCGACGCCGGGAAACATCATCGGCGCGCGTTCGGGCAGATCGGGCGCGTCGCGCAGCACATCCTCGCGGCAACGGCGGTGCCCGACAATCACTGCGTCGTCGGCGAAGAGGAAGTTGCCGTAGGTGTGATCGAAGTGGCTGTGCGTGTTGACCAGCGTACGGACCGGGTTGGGCGAAAGACCGGCAATAGCGTCGCGGAAGGCGCGCGTGCGGCGCTCAGTTGCGCAGGCGTCGACGGCGATCACCTGACCGCCGGCGTCGACGAAAGCCGGGTTGTTCAGGCACCAGGAGCCGTCGTGTTGGATGTAGGCGAAGATGCCCTCGGACACCTCGACGACCTCGGGCGCGGGAAGGATGTCGTTGTGGGAAGTGTGTTCGGTGCTCACCTGCTGCTCCTAGGTTCTACCGTCATACCCGCGCTTGCTGCGGGTATGACGAATCATTCGTTGGCGAAAAAGTCGAAGTCGTCCATGATCCGTTGGTAGCGGCGCTCGACGTGCGAGCGCAGTTCGGGGTGCGAGAAGATCAGCCAGCGGTTGGCCTTGACGCCCTTGACCACGATGCGGCCGACGTCTTCGGGATCCATCTGCTGCGACATCATCCCGGGGCTGAAACCGGGTTCGGGGCCCTCTCGGGGCCCGCCGAACTGATCGGGGCGGTTGCGTCCAGCCTCTCCAATCAGTGTGTCGACGCCGCCGGGGCAGAGCGCTGAGACGCCGATGCCCTCGGCGGCCAACTCGCTGCGCAGCGACTCGGTGTATGCGAACGCGGCATGTTTGCTGGCGCTGTAGACGCCGAGCTGGACGACCTCGTTCAGCCGCAGCCCGGCCATGGAGACCGTGTTGACGATGTGCGCCTCGCCGTCCTGCGCCCGCATTCGCGGGAGGAACGTCTGGATGCCGTTGACCACCCCGGTCAGGTTGACCGCGAATGTCCAATCCCAGTCGGCCTGGGTCGACTGGCTGACCGATCCGGCGGTCATCACTCCGGCGTTGTTGACGAGCAGGTTGAGTTCGCCAAACTCCGCGTAGACCTGTTCGGCCAGCCACTCATAGCTCACGGTGTCGGTGACGTCGAGGTCGACCGGAAGCGCCTGGACCTCCTTCGCCTCGACCTCGGCCGCGACGGCCTGGGCCGTGCCCTCCTGCACGTCGGCCAGGATCACGTGCATCCCCTCGTCGGCGCAGGCGAGCGCGATGCCTCGTCCGATACCCGATCCGGCGCCCGTCACCAATGCCACCTTGCCGCTCAAGTCATCCATGGTGTCCGTCCTCCTCACTGCCTGCTCAAGCCTGCACAGAGGCTAACGCTACCCTCTCTGCCATGACGACCGAAACGACGAGGGAAGCCGAGCCGTCCCCTGCCTTGGCGGCGTTGGCGGGGATGACGGTCCTCGAGGATGGCGGCGGGATAGCGGCGTCGTATGCGGGCAAGCTGCTGGCCGATCTTGGCGCGGACGTGATCAAGGTCGAAGCGCCGGGCGGCGACGAGGTGCGCCGCAAGCCTCCGTTCATGGCCGACCGACCGGGTCGCGAACGCAGCGGTCTGCACCTCTTTCTCGACACCAACAAGCGCAGCGTGACGTTGGACCTTGACTCTGCAACCGGCCGGCGGATCTATCGAGATCTGGCGCATCGCTGCGGGATGGTGATCACATCGAGGCACATCGCCGAGCAACGAGAGCTGGGCTTGACCTGGGAGGACCTGTCGTCCGACACACCAGAATTCAACCAGGTCACGATCACCGTGTTCGGGATCGGGACGCAGCGCGAGGGCTGGCAGGCGGAATCGTTGATCGCGTCGTTGGCGAGCGGGATCTCGTATCGAATCGGCGATCCGGATCGGTCGCCGCTTGGGCTTCCGTATGACGCTCCGCAATTCCAGGGGGGGATTCATGCGGCGATCGCGGCGCTGCTGGCCCGCCGGGCGGCGCGCGAGGATGGTCAGGGGCAGCATGCCTGGCTGTCGATTGTCGACATCATCAGCAACGTGATGGCCGGCGCGGGGGTCGCGCCGTTCGTCTTCACCGGTCAGTCGAGAGGCCGCGCCGGCACGCACATGAACGCCTTCTATCCCTGGCAGGTAACGCCGGTCAAGGACGGCTACTACGAAGTGATCACGATGGTCGACCGCCAGTGGAACCGGTTCATGGAGCTGATGGGCGACCCCGACTGGCAGCACGACGAACGGCTGCAGAACCGCTGGCTCGCGTTCCAGCACACCGAGGCGCTTGACGCCTTCTGGCATCCCTGGATGAAGGAGCGGACGAAGGCCGAACTGATGGAGCTGTTCGGCGAGAACCACATCTCGTTTCAACCAGTCCACACAATCGGCGAGGTGGCAGAATCGGAGCACCTGGCGGCGCGAGAATTCTGGGCGGAGATCGAGCATCCGGAGTTCGAGGAGCCGATCAGGTTGCCGGGCGCGCCCTATAAGCTGAGCGAGAGTCCGTGGGCGATTCGGCGTCGGCCGCCGCTGCTGGGGGAACACACGGCTGAGGTGTTGTCGGAGGTGGGGGTTGGCGGCTCGGAATTGTCCCGGCTGCGGCGGTCTGGAGTCGTCTGACTCTCGCCGTCATTCCTGCCTACGCAGGAATGACGGAGGGCTTAGGTGAGCATGTAGCGAACGATTTGCTCGGCGGCGTCGGTGTGCTTGGCCAAGGATTCCGGGTCGACGCAGCGGTCGTAGGTGTCGAGCGGGCTGTGGAAATAGGGGTGGCCTCCGAGGAAGGAGGCGAAGCGGCCGTTGATCTCTCCGATGTTTCGCGCTTCTCCGAATCCCGCGTTGCCGACCGGGAAGGCTCGACGCTCGAGGCCTTGCTTGGTCAGCGCTTTGGTCGCGACATCGAAAAGCTCGTCGTCGGAGGCGGCGTAGCTGGGTTGTCCGTTGCGGGAGCCGATTGAGGCTCCGAGGTGCATCCAGGCGTGGACTTCGTGAGCGGCGTCTCCCAACTCGCTGATGTAGTGATCGAGGCCGAGGTGGTGGAGTTCGTGTCCGCTTGAGGCGACGAGGTTGAGGGGTCGGCGGCCGGGACTGGCGGCGACTCGGCCAGCGATTTCCATCCAGATGGCAATGCCGCCGCCGCGCTCGGCGGCGCAGGTGTACCAACCGGACTTGGGCGTCATCAGCGTGACCGGTGCGGCGTCAGGATCAGTACCCGGAATCGTCGCGACGACGTTATCTGCAGGCGCGTCGACACGGCCGCCGTCCACGATCATCGTCGCCTCGGAGCCGATGGCGTCCAGGATCGGGCCGGCGTCCATTGGAGCGACTTGCAGGACGGGCAGGTCGATTGGATCGAGCGGGCGCTCGGCGTTGCGGACCACCGGATAACCGTCGGGATCGCCCATGATCATGATGATTCCGTCAACGCCGTCGGCGCGGGCGAGTTCGAAGGAGGTGTAGATGCCGGCGGCCATGCGTTCCTGATCGTCGGGCGCGAATTCCCAGACGACGATGCCCGGGCCGTTGTCTCGGCGCAGGACGCCGGTCACCCCGTTGTGATCGGTGAAGGTGCAATCGAAGGTCGGAACGGCGGGAATGTCCCAGCCGCCGAAGCGGACTGACGCATCGTGGATTTCGACACGGGGAAAGCGCCAGGTCTGCCAGTCGGCGTCGACGCCGACCTTGTGCAGTTCCTCAGTCATCCACCAGGTCGCGTGGTTGTCCGCCTCGCGGCCAGTGCGATGGTCGCCCATTTCCTCGTAGGCGCGGATTCGGCGTTCGGCGTCGTTCATGATCAGTCCGCGACTGCGGCAGCGTCCTGACGCTCGGCTTCGGCGTCGCGGCGGGCGACTTCCTGCTTGACCATCGGGATGAGTTCCTGGCCGTAGTCGATCGCGTCGGGCAGCGGTTCGAAGCCGCGGATCAGGATCGTCGATACACCCAGGTCGATGTACTTGAGCAGGACTTCGGCAACCTGCTCGGGCGTGCCGACGAGCGCGGTGCTGTTGCCGGCGGC
Organism: Dehalococcoidia bacterium; assembly: GCA_022822855.1. Taxonomy (GTDB): domain Bacteria; phylum Chloroflexota; class Dehalococcoidia; order Bin125; family Bin125; genus Bin125. The sequence goes on along the minus strand of JAJDYG010000040.1, from coordinate 203,100 downwards.
GCCACTGGCTTCGGCGATCGGCATCCAGAGGCGCTCGTCGTGGATTTCGCCCTTGGCGGCGAACTCGAGCAGCCGCTGCGAACCTCGCGACTGGGGCCGGAAGTCGAGCGGTTGCTTGGCCAGCTTCTGCACGGCGGCGAGGTAGTTGTGGGCCTTTTCCCAGGCCTGCTCCTCGGTCGGGGCGATGATCGGGCGGAAGGACACGGAGAGTCTGGGCTTGCGGCCGTGCTTGGCAGCGCCCTCGTGGACGCGTTCGATGGTTGAGGCGATCGAGGCGCGGGGTTCGCCCCACATCATGTAGACGTCGGCGTGCTTGACGCCGATTTCGAAGGCGATGTCGGATGCGCCGCCGAAGTAGAGGGGGATGCCGCCCGGCTGGACCGGCGCGACCTCGGGATTCTGTCCGACGACCTGGTAGAACTCGCCCTCGAAGTCGAACGGCTCGCGCCCGTGAGCGTCGTGCTCCCAGGTACGGCGCATAATGCTGAGGTATTCGTCGGTGCGTCGGTAACGCTCGTCGTGGGTCTTCCAGTCGCCGTCGCGGCGCTGCTCGACGTCGTGTCCGCCGGTGATGATGTGGACTGAGACGCGACCGTTGGTGAAGAAGTCGAGGGTAGAGAACTTGCGCGCGGCGAGGGTCGGGGCGACGAACCCTGGTCGGTGGGCGATGAGGAACTTGATCCGGTCCGAGCAGGCGGCGGCGGCCTGGGCGACGTGGAGACCGTCGGCGGAGGCGGAGGTGTAGCCGACAAGGACGCCGTCGAAGTCGGAGTCTTCGTGGGCTTTGGTGAATCGACAGAGGTAATCGTGGTCGATGCCGCCGCCGATGATGTGCATGGCGGCGTTGGATTCGGACGGCTTGACGCCGATCATGCCGAGGAATTCGACGGGCATGGCTCACCCCACTCGCTGGAATCACAATCTCAGAGGATCAGGATAGGGGAGATGATTCATCGTCTGTCGCGTTGCGAGTGAGAGGGCGAGTGAGAGGCTCTATACATAAAGAGAACTCAAGTTCTGTATCATATGTAGTGACTCTGAGATGAGATGCAGATGAAACAGACTTCGCCGATCTCCTGTGTCCTGGTCACGCATTTACGCGCGCGCCTGGAGTTGGCGCGGCGGCCGGAGTTGGTGGATCGCGCCGGCGTGATCGTGGATCGTTCCGCTGACCAGGCGGTGGTGATCGATCATCTCCCGGCGGCGTCGTGTCGGACGCTGGGCCGGAATCTGCGGCAGGCGCTCTCGATCCAGCCCAATGCCGTGGTCCTGGAGGCGGACGAGCCGCACTATCGGCAGATGTTCGAGCAGATGCTCGGTGCTCTTGAACAGGTGAGTGATCGGGTTGAAGGCGAGGAACTGGGCGTCGCCTATCTGGGGCTGGGCGGGTTGGCCGCGATGCACGGCGGCGAGGCGCCGTTGTACGACGCTCTGCTTCGCTCCGTGCCCGATCACCTTGAGCCGCGTATCGGGATCGCAGCGAACAAGTTCATCTCGTTCGTCGCGGCTCGGGTGCGCCGCTCATCGGGCGTGACCACAGTGTCTCGCGCTCCGGCGGCGTTTCTCGCGCCGCACTCGATCGATCTGCTTCCCTGCTCGTCCGGGCTGCGGGAAGAGTTGCACCAGCTCGGACTTAACACACTGGGCGATGTCGCAGCGCAGGAAGCGCACGCATTGCTCGACCGCTTCGGACACGAGGGGCGTCGCGTCTGGGAGCTGGCCAACGGGATCGACGAGCGTCCGCTGCAGCCTCGGGCGTACATGGAGCCGATCACGGAGACGCTCTCGCTGCCCGTCGAGTCGACCACGCTCGAGCTCCTGCGGGCAGCGGTGGAGACCTTGCTCCAGCGCGCCTATGCGCAGCCGCGGATGCAGGGCCGTTATGCGGGGACGGCGACGCTGGTCTGCGAGCTCGAAGACGCGCCGGCCTGGGAGCGAGCCTTCCATTTCAAGAATCGCGCCGGCCACTGGCGACGGGCCGCCGAGATCATCAAGGCGCGGCTGGAAACTGAGCACCCGCGAGCGCCGGTCGAAGCGATGACACTCACGCTGACCAACCTCAGCGGCGCGGCTGGAGTGCAAGCCTCCTTCTTCCCCGATCTGCGCCACGACCGCGAGCAGCGCCTGCTGGAGACCGAACGGCGGCTCCAGGCGCGGCTGAACGGCAAGCGCTCGCTCCGCCGCCTGGTCGAGGTCGCGCCCTGGCATCCTGTCCCGGAGCAGCGCACGGTACAGGTCTCGATCGATCCGTCGGCCGACGACGGCATGCAACCGTTGACGACGCCAGACAGCGTCGCAGTCCGCGAGGGGCCTGCGCGGGAACCACGCGCGGTTCGGATCGGCGAGCGCTGGCGCGAAGTGACGCGGATCGAGGATCAATGGAGCTTCGACCTCTGGTGGCGGCAAACGCCCGTGACGCGCTCCTACTACCGGGTCAGCCAGGCGGATGGGAGCCAGCTCACACTTTTTCGCGACCAGCGCGAAGACCGCTGGTACCAGCAGGGCGCGGCGGCATGACCTACGTCGAGCTGCACGCGAAAAGTTTTTTTTCTTTCGGCCTGGGCGCGTCTCATGTCCACGAACTCCTCACGCAGGCGACCGAGTTCGGGATGCCGGCGCTCGCCCTGACCGATACCAACCTCTGCGGCGCGCTGGAGTTCGCGCGGTTGGCCAACAGCCTCGAGGTCCAGCCGATCACGGGCGGCGAACTCACCCTGACGGACGGCTCCCGCCTCGTCTTGCTGACCAAAACACGCGCAGGTTATGCCAACCTCTCGCGGCTGTTCACGCTGGCCAACGAGGTCGATCGGCGCGAACCGAAACTCGATCCTGCGCACCTGGCCGCTCATGCTGGAGGTCTCGTCCTGCTCAGCGGTGGCCGCGACGGACCGCTCTCTCGGCTCGTCCTGGAGGGATGCCGCGCAGAAGCGCGCGCCTTACTTGGGAGCTATCGGGAGTGGTACGGCGCGGACTCGGTCTACGTCGAGCTGCAACAGAACTTCCTGCGCGGCGACAGCGAGCGGAATCGCGAGCTGGTCTCGCTGGGCCGTGAGGTCGGCGCACAGCTCGTAGCCACGAATAACGCGCACTACCACGCGCCCGAGCGCCACCGCCTGCAACAGGCGCTGGTCGCCGCGAAACACAACACCACGCTCGATCAGGCGCTGCGCCATCTTCATCCGAACCACCATCTGCACCTCAAGTCCGAGGCGGAGATGGCGCAGCTCTTCGCCGACCTCCCCGAAGCGCTCTGCAATACCCAACGCATCGCCGAGCAGTGCTCCTTCAATCTCGACGCCGACCTTGGCTACACCCTGCCTGATCCGCCGGTGCCGCTGCGCTATGTGCCCGAGACATACCTCCGGCGTCTCTGCGAGGAAGCCGCTGCGCGGCGCTACGGCGTTGTCACCGAGGAGGTCAAGCAACGTCTGGACGAAGAGTTCCGCCTAATCGAGCGACACGAACTAGCCGGGTTCCTGCTGCTCTACCGCGAGATCGTGCAACTGGCCCGGGGCATCATGGAAGAGCGCGGCCTGATCGAACCGGAGACGCCGCTGGAGCAGCGCCCGCCCGGACGCGGTCGCGGTTCTTCGGTCGCGTTGCTGGTCGGCTACCTGATCGGGATCAGTCACATCGATCCGCTCAAGTGGAATCTCTCGCTGGAGCGCTTCTTGCCGGACGACATGACTTCGCTGCCGGACATTGACCTCGACTTCCCCCGCGAGCTGCGCGAGGAACTGATCCGGCGAGTGCATGAACACTTCGGTCGTAACTACGCCGTCCTGGCCGGGGCGATCTCGACCTACTCGCTGAAGGGCGCCATCCAGGATCTGGGCAAGGCGCTGGGCCTGCTGCCGGACGATCTGCGATCGTTGTCGGAGCATCTGCACTCGCGCGGCGGGGGCGATCTGCGTGAGCAGATGGAGCAACTGCCCGCATTCCGAGACAAGGTCGAAGAGTACGGCTGGCGCGACCTCATCACGCTCGCGCCCCAGCTGATCGACGCGCCGCGCGGACTCGGCCAGCACGTGGGCGGAATGATCTTGAGCGACTCGCCGATTCCGGAAATGGTTCCGGTGCGGGCCGGCGCGATCACCGGCCGCTACATCATGGACTGGAACAAGGACAGCGTGGCGGACGCCAACTTCGCCAAGATCGACTTGCTCTCGTTGCCTGTACTCGACCAGCTCGAGGAAGCGCTCGACCTGATCGAACAGCGCGAAGGCCTGCGGCCCGACCTGAGCCAGATCAGTCCCGAGGACGATGGAGTCTACGACCTGATCAACGAGGGCCGGGCGAAGGGCGTCTTCCTGCTCCAGTCGCCGGCCCAGCTCAAGATGGGTCAGCGGCTCAAGTCGCGCAACCTGCGGGATCTGGCCTACCAGGTCGCGCTGATCCGGCCCGGCGTGGGCACCCAGGGCAGCGCCGTCAGCCAGTTCGTCGAGCGCTACCGACACGGGGCCGAGTGGGAGTACGACCACCCGCTGGAGGAACGCGCGTTGAAGCGTGGCTACGGCATCATCGTCTGGCAGGAGCAGGTCGTGCAGCTCATCATGGACGTGGCCGGGATGACTGCGGCCGAGGCCGATGAGGTGCGCCGCGCCTTCGCCAAGCCCAACAACGCGCATCTGATCGCGGCGCACCTCAAGCGCTTCCTCGAGGGCGCCAGCGCGAACGACGTCCCGGCGGATACCGCTGAGCGCATCTTCGCCAAGATCAACGGGCATTACATGTTCCCCGAGTCGCACTCGCACGCCTTTGCGATCACTGCCTACCAGGCTGCCTGGCTCAAGTGTTACTACCCACTGGAGTTCTTCGTCTCGTTGCTCAACCAACAGCCGATGGGCTTCTATCCGCTGGAGGCGTTGAAACAGGACGCGCGCCGGTTCGGCGTGCCGTTCCTCAATCCCTGCATCAATTGCAGCCAGATCCGCTGCTCCCCGGAGGATGGCGCGGCCCGCCTGGGCCTGGGCATGGTCAAAGACATCGGCTCCGAGTCAGCGCGATTGATCGTTGAGGAGCGCGAGCGTGGCGGCCCGTACGCCGACGCGGGCGAGCTCGTGCGTCGCACCGGACTCAAGCCGCAGGCTGTCCGTTCGCTCATCGAGGCGGGCGCGTTCGACACGCTCACTCCCAACCGCCGCGCCGCGCTCTGGGAGGCGGGACTCTCGATTCGTCCCGCTCGCAACGGACAGCGCGCCTTCCCGATCATCGGCGAGGACGCGCCGCCGCGATTCGAGGACATCAGCGACTATCAGAAGATGGTCAGCGAGTACCGTGCGCTCGGCATCTACCCCCGCGGCCACGTGATGGAGTTCATCCGGCCCAGGCTCGACGCGGGCGTGCGCACGACGGCCGATACCTACGGCGCCAGAGACGGCGAACGCATCCGCGTCGCCGGTTGGCCGATCGCGCGCCAGCACCCGCAAGGCGCGGGGGGGATGGTCTTCGTCACGATCGAGGATGAGACCGGCGACGTCCAGGCCGTCATCTCACCTCAGGTGTTCGCTCGCAGCCGGCGGGCGCTGTCCAATCAGATCATCCTGCTCTCGGGCCGGATCGACCGCTGGGACGGCACGACCAACATCGCCGCCGAGCGAGTCGAAGCCATCGGCGCCGACATCTCCTTGCCCAGCAGCCACGACTGGCACTGAGTCAATGCGTCCATCCGCCATGCCGGTGCGTCGATCGGGCGTCATGGGCTGGGAGGATTGTCGGTTTCGGGGGGTATCGTTGAGCGGTGAGACGCCGGCATCCGATCAAGGAGATTGAGACGGTGCTGCGCGAAGCGGAGGCAGCTGGATGGCGCATCGAACTGAGCCGCGGCGGGCGAGCGCATCCGTGGGGACATATGCTGTGTCCGTATGGGCAACGCGGCGGGTGTCGTCCGTCTGTGAACTCGACGCCCCGCAACGTCGGACGGCATGTGGCCGCGCTGCGGGCAGCGCTGAGACGCTGCCCGCACTAACGAATCGAGACCCCTGAGTGCGCACCTGGGACTTCTCTCTGATCCTGAGCGGGATAGATGCCGGCGAGGATGGAGGCTTTGACGCGCTCTGGGGCGCCTGCGCAGATGGGCCGCTCATCGGCACCTACGACGGTGTCTCTGAGATCCTGTTCAGCCGCGAAGCCGAGACCGTGGAGGATGCTGTGCTCTCGGCGATCGACGATGTCGAGCGGATCAACGGCGTACGCGTAGTAGGGTTGCGCGACGAGTCGTTCTGGACGCTCGGGGACATTGCAGAGCGCAGCGGGCGCTCGCTGGCGGAGACTCGCCGGCTAGTCGGCGACCCGGCGTTCCCGCCTCATCTGAGCGATCCGGACGATCCGGACCCACTCTGGCGAGCCCAGGAGATCATCAACTGGTTCCGGGACCACAAGGGCCAGTCGCTGACGCATCCCGCCGCTGCGGTGTTCGCGGCCTTGACAGACACGCTGCACGCCCGAACAAGCTGCGGCAAGCTGAGTCAGGAACAGCAGCATCGCATTGCGGGTCTGCTGAGGACTTCGCTGGGCTGTCGGAAGGGTGAGAGAAACACCGTCTGATCCGGAAGACACTTTCCGCCCGGTTCAAGGTCAGCCGACGCGAGATAAGCTTCGCATAACGCTTTCGGTCCTCGGTCGGGCGCACGGCGAATGTGAGAGCAAATGAGGATTCCGTTTCACAACTCCGACAGATCGGCCGTACTGCCTTGGCAAGGGATTACTAGGCCCGAAGCCGGTTTTCATGAGGTTCACCCGAGATACACCGTATTCACCTTCCAAGTCGAATTCAAGGATGATGTCTCACCGGATCCGCCGACTCTAGTAAAACTGTCCGAAAAGCGATACGCGATTCCATTTGCGGACACAATACAGCTTGGATCTCTTCAGCACTATCGACAGATTGAAGAGGCGGCAGACGGGATAGGTGACAGTATGGAGGGTCGATTCAATCAAGATGTCGTTGACTTCATTGCCAAATCGAGCAACACGAGCTCGGATCTTTTGGATTCGCTGTCCGGTACCGTAACTTGGCAAGCAGGCAACATGTGGTTGTATTGCTCAGCCCTTGAGCCTTCTTCGAGCAGTGTTGTTCAGAGGATGAAGGAGACATTCGGGACGAACTATGCCACAAGGATAGGAAATCCGTCAGACTTTGCCCTAGAGCTAGGAGACGCTGTTGGCGGGACTGTTCCGTGGTCAAGCCTCCGTAGGGATGGCGAACAGCAACTGATTCACGCACTTCAGGTTGCGGAAGGATACGAGCGGATAGTTCACGTGTATCATGGCCGAGTTCTTTACACCGACGATAGCTTCTCAATTGTTGAGCGATTGAATGAACTGGAGAAATCGATCGCAGCGTGTTTTATCAAGAGGAATAAGTACGCATGGCAACAGGAATACAGATTTGCCGTCTCAGTCGGCGCGGAGCTTCGGCCAGATCCGTTGCTTGTGCCAGTATCGCCTCAGATTAGGGAACTCGCTGTTGGAGAAGACGCTGCGGAATCACAGCCGCATATTTGACACGACCAGCTCCGGCGCAGGCAGCGCCCTCAGCGCCATCGACTACCTCATGGCGGCATGTCGACTGCGGGACTGCCAGCCCTACACCTTCTTGTGGGGAAGTTTGGCTCGTTCCTCGTCTAGGAACAGACCCCAAGCCTTGCTGCCCTTGCGAGCGTTGCAGTTTCCGCATAGGCCGATTCGGTTCATCACTCCGTCTTCACCGCCGCGGACCTTTGGGATGCGGTGATCGAGTTGCAGATCGACCTTGCGCAGATTCTCCGCATCGCAGTACGGGTTGGCGCATAGACGGCCCTGCCGGTTCCAGAGGACGTCTCGCAGCTTGTCGTCCGGGACCCGCTGTACGTCCTGGCGTCGCGGCGGCGACTTGCGCACGGTGACCGGCTGTTCCGTCATGTTCAGCCCTGTCGCCTCGCGCAGCCGGATGTACGTCGCTTCCTCGGCGACGGGATCGATGTCGATCCCGACCCATTTGCGCTGCAAATCCTCGGCTGCGACACAGGCCGTCGCGCAGCCGGCGAAGGGATCGAGCACCATGTCCCCTTCGTCGGACCCGCATTCAATCAGCCGCTTGTAGAGACTGAGCGGCTTGCGCGTGTCCCAATCCAACTCGCTGGTCTCCAACTGGACGACATCGTCCCAGATATCGTCCCGCTTGCGACCAGGCTGTTCATCGAGGTAGCGCTTGTAGCGCGGTACGTTGCCGGGCGCGGTCTGGACGACCCGCCCCGCTTCATACGCTGCTTCCATGCGCTCCCGTTCCCAGCGCCAGACCCGAGTGACTCCCAGGAACTCATAGGTCAGATTCGGGCGGTTGCCCTCGGGATGCACCAAGTTATCGAGGGTGTAGCGGCGAGCGCCGTCCCACAGGTCGTATTGACGCTCTGTCTTCTCGTCGAGATTGGCCAAGTCGTATGGCTCGAAGGACGAGTTCCACTTGTGCTTGTTGGACTTGCCATAGGCAAGGATCGTGTCGCTGTTGGCCGGCAGGCGCCGTGTGGGATAGCTTTTGGCTTCCACTCGCCGCCGTGTGATTTCGTTGATGAAATTGCGACGGCCGAACACTGCGTCGAGCAGCAGCCTCAGATAGGCGTTGGCCTCCGTGTCGCACTGCATGAACAGTACGCCCGTCGGCTTGAGCACGCGGTGCATCTCGACGAGGCGCGGGGCCATATAGGCGAGGTAGGCGGCGATTGAGTTCCTGACTCGGCCTGTGTCGATCTTCCCGGTGCGATGGTCAATGCTTCCGCCCTCGATGACGACCGCCGCCTCGATGATCTCCTTGATCGCCGGATGGTCGGTCGCGATCAAGTCTTGCCATTCGTCTGTCACCTCGTCCCAGCGCCAGCGATCATCGAAGCGCTGTTCAGCCTGCCTGGAGCCGAGCGGCGCGTTGAAGATGCGTTTCTTGTTGAACGGCGGGTCGGTGGCGATGCAGTCGACGCTCTCCGAGTTCATGCCTCGGAGGACTCGGACGTTGTCGGCGACGAACAGCGTGCGGTTGTTCCAGTTCGGCTCGGCCATACTTCGTCGTCCTGTGCGGCGTTCCTGTGTTGGATTGTCGCATAGGTTGGGGCGCCCCCCTCTGTCACAACGGGACATCTCCCCCCGCTGGCGGCGGGGGAGAGGGAATGGAGCGGGATTCCCGTCTGCGCGGGAATGACGGGGGGGTGCGTGGGGGAGACGCCGAACGCCTGCCTCGCACTTGCCTGCCCTGACTTGATCAGGGGATGCGGAGACAAAGGGGGACTCCCTGTGGCTCCCCAACCGCCAACCACGATACAAACTCCGAACACTCTTTCACATACCATCAACCCCAAACGCATGTTCACCGAAGGGACCCGCCATGAACACCCCGCAAGCAAACCGACAAACCATCCACGACCGCTACTGGGCCATCGCCAACGACCCCAACGAGCGCGGCTACGTCCAGGTCCGCGCGCTCGACTCGCTCTGCCGCCTGCTCGACCTCTTCCCTCGTGGTCAGCACGACGCCCTCCCGCAGCAGCAGCTACCCGACTTGGACGATCCCGCTCTTCTCGTCACCTTGATGAGCGACGAGCAGATCGACCGCCTGATGGACATGGAACGGGCCGAAGCCAAGGCCAGGCTCGAAGCGGAAGCCCAAGCTGAGGCCGAAGCCGAGCAGGACGAGGACGACGACGAAGCCTCCAATCAGGACGAGGACGAACCTCCCTAATACCCGTCCGCGTTTTTTCTCGCGTTCACCCTCAATCCCCGTCGACCTGCGGGATCCAGTCCCGCATACCCAGCTTCCGCTGCGCCCAGCGCGCAAGCTCTGGCCTCCCGCGCCGCGGGGGAGAGGGGATTGGAGGGGGTTAGGCGTCGCGGAAGACGGGGCGGCGCTTTTGCATGAAGGCGGTTCGGCCTTCTTTGTAGTCGTTGGAAGCGAAGCAGGCCTGGACGAGGCGGTCGACTTCGTCGAGGTCACGGCGGTCGGGGTCTTTGGGGATTTCCTGGATGGCTCGGCGGATGGCTCGGATGGTCATGGGAGCGTTCTGGGCGATGGTGGCGGCGAGGTCGTGGACGGTGGGTTCTAGGTCTTCGAGGGTGGTGACCCGGTTGATCAGGTTCCAGCGCGCCGCGTCGGCGGCGGGGAAACGTTTGCCGGTGAGCAGGATCTCCTGTGCAGCGGCGAAGCCGACCAGGTCGACGAGCGTCTTGACACCCGCGTAGCCGTAGCCGAGGCCGAGGCGGGCGGCGGGGACGCCGAACTGGGAATCGTCGGAGGCGATGCGGAGGTCGGCGCGGAGGGCGGTGAGCAGTCCGCCGCCCATGCAGTAGCCCTGGATCATGGCGATGATGGGTTTGTCGAGTTCGCCGTAGGCTCGGCCGGCCGCGGCGCCGATGCGGTCGTACTTGGCGATGGTCTCGGGGTTGGAGCGCTGGGCCTCGAACTCGGAGATGTCCGCGCCTGAGACGAAAGCGCGGTCGCCGGCGCCCTTCATCACCACGACGCGGACGTCAGCGTCGTCGCGGAAGGTGTGCATGATGGTGGGGATGGCGGCGTTCATGGCGACGCCCATGGCGTTCAGCTTGTCGGGGTTGTTGAAGACCATCCAGCCGATACCGTCCTCGGACCAGGCGAGCATCTTGTCGGTGTCGAGGGGGACGTGGTGTTTCATAGGTGGTCTCCTGGGATTGAACGCTCAGATGACGCCGCGGGCGCGGAGGTCGGTGATGGCGTCGGGGGTGTATCCGAGGTCGGTGAGGACTTCGTCGGTGTGCTGCCCGAGGGCTGGGGTGCCGAGGCGCATTCTCTCGGGTTGGGGGGTTCGGGTGAGGTTGATCGGTTGTCCGACGACGGTGATTTCTCCTCGGTCGGGGTGCGGAGCCTGGCGGGCGATGCCGAGGTGTTTGACCTGTTCGTCGGCGAAGGTTGCGGGGATGTCGTAGATCGGTCCGCAGGGGACGCCGGCCTCGTTGAGACACTCGATCCAGTGCTCGGAGGTGTCGGTGCGGGTGCGCTGGTTGATCTGCTCGTTGAGGTCGGCGCGGTTCTTCGAGCGTCGGACGGAGGAGGCGAAGTCGGGGTGGTCGAGCAGTTCCTCGGCCTCGATGGCTCGGCAGAGCCGGGCGAACATGACGCCCCCGGAGGCGGCGATGTTGATGTGCCCGTCGGCGGTCTCGTAGACGCCGGTCGGCATGGAGGTGGGATGATCGTTGCCGGCCTGGGGCGGGACCTCGCCGTCGATCGTCCAGCGGGTGGCCTGGAGGTCGAGCATGGCGATCTGGGCCTCGAGCAGCGAGGTATGGACCCACTGACCCTCGCCGGAGCGCTCACGCTCGAGCAGGGCGATCAGGATGGCCTGGGCGAGGAAGCCACCGGCGGTCAGGTCGGCGATCGGGATGCCGACGCGGACGGGTCCGCCGCCGGGCAGTCCGTTGACCGTCATGATCCCGCCGAGCCCCTGCGCGATCTGGTCGACGCCGGCGCGCCAGGCGTAGGGTCCATCCTGTCCGAAGCCGGAGATGCTGCCGTAGACGATGCGCGGGTTGCGGGCGCGGCAGGCCTCGTAGTCGATGCCGAGCCGGCGCTTAACGTCGGCGCGGTAGTTCTCCACGACGACGTCGGCGCGTTCGACGAGGGTGAGGAAGATCTCGACGGCCTCGGGCTCCTTGAGGTTGAGGGTGAGCGAGCGCTTGTTGCGGTGCAGGTTGAGGAAGTCGGAGGACTCGCGGCCGCCGGTCATGCCCTCGGCCTCTTCGGGCTGCTCGACCTTGAGCACGTCGGCGCCCCAGTCGCCGAGCTGTCGGGTGGCGGTCGGCCCGGCGCGGGCTCGGGTGAGGTCGAGGACGAAGAGATGGTCGAGGGGGAGGTAGGTCATGGGATCAGGCTGGCACTACGGCTGGTGCGGCGAGTTCGGCTGCGTAACGCTTGTCGACATCGTTGCTGAGGAGGCCTTCGGCGGTCCAGTGTTGGAGTCGCCTTGCGATTTGAGCGTTGGCTTCGAGTCGGATGCTGGCAGCGTTGTTGCGGATGTCGAGGGCTTCGGGAAGGGGTTGGTCGAGACCCTGGTCTGCCCGCTCGTGCATGGCTCGGTGGTCGTCGATGGCGTCGAGGGGTTGGAACTCAGCGCCGGGGTCGGCGGTCGTGGCCCAGAGGGTGTAGAGGGCGTTGTGGTTCCAGCTACAGGCCTCGCAGCGCCACTGTTCGAAGAGGCTGAAGGCTCGGTGGGCACCTCGCTGGACTGATCGTTCGATGCGCAGGGCGAGTTCGACGATTTCGCCGGCGTAGGGGTCATGCTCTCCGGCGCCCGAGCAGCCGTGGGATTTCCAGACGAGGCCGTGGCTGGTGTAGAGCAGGGCCAGGGTGCGGTGGAGACGGTTGAGGTCGGGTCGAGGGGCGCGCCACTGGTCTTCGACATCCTCGTGGATGCGTCGGAGGTAGCGGAGTTCGTTGAGGGATTCCTGGCTTCGCATGTGTTGGTCCTGTCTCGATCACTCGCCCTTGAACTCGGGTTGGCGGCCTTCGGCGAAGGCTCGGGGGCCTTCCTTGGAGTCGGCGGTTTGGCCGACGATCCAGCGGAGGGAGCCGCCGAAGCGGTTGGCCTGGGCGAGGGTCATGTCTCCCTGGGCGTTGATCAGTTCTTTCATCGCGCGGACGGCGATCGGAGCGTAGCCGGCGACCTGGGCCGCCATCTCCTGGGCGGTGGGAAGGAGCTGGTCCTGGGGGACGAGACGGGAGATGACGCCCCACTGGAGGGCTTCCTCCATGCTGAGGCGGCGGCCGAGGTAGAGCATCTCGTTGGCGTAGGCCTGGGGGATGGCGCGGGGCAGGCGCATGGGACCGCCGGCGAGGGGGAAGAAGCCGAGCGTGATCTCGGGCAGTCCGAGGCGGGCGCGGGCGTTCTCGGCGCCGATGCGCAGGTCGCAGACGAGGGCGATCTCGAAGCCGCCGCCGAGCGCGTGGCCGTTGATCGCGGCGATGAGCGGTTTCTTGGCGTCGAACTCGTCGAATCGGTCGGCGGCGTTGGTGGGGAAGTGGCCCGCGGGTCCGGCGGAGGCAGCAGGTCCGTCGCCCTGAGTGAGGTCGGCGCCTGCGCAGAAGGCGCGGTCGCCGGCGCCGGTGATCACGGCACTGCGGATCTCGTCGTTGTTTCGCACTTCGAGCAGCGACTCGATCAGCTGAGAGCCGAGGGCGCTGTTGATCGTGTTCATCTTGTCGGGGCGATTGAGGGTGATGGTGGCGACTCGCTCGGACACATCAAACAGGACTTCATCGGCCATTCGGGGAACTCCTCAGAGCATTCTTGGGTTGGGCATGCATACCGGTCGGATGCAGGCAGGATAGGGGCAGCACTCGTATCATCGAGGCCAAACCGGGCTGACGCATGGACTGGGAGAGGAGTGGGCATGGCTGATTCACCACTGGAGGCGCTGGGGGCATTGGCGGCGTCACTTGGCGCTTCCGCCTCAGGGGCGGAGCTGGAGCGGGCGCTGCCGATCGTGACTCGCACGCTGAAGAACGCGCTGAGCAGTGAACCACTGCCGGACCTTGGGGAGACCGAGCCCGCTTATGGGCTGCGTTATGACGTTGGCGATCTGCGCGGTGGAGTGGAGGACTGAGATGGATCATCGCGAGGCGCACGAACTTTCCATCGTTGAGGCCGGTGCGGCGTTGCGGGACGGTTCTCTGACTGCGGTCGAGCTGACCGAGTCGGTGCTGTCGCGTGTGGATGCGACGGAGCCGTTGTTGAACGCGTACATCACGGTGACGGCCGACCTGGCGCGCGAGCAGGCGTCGGTGGCGGACCACGCCATGCGGGACGGGCGGGATTTGGGTCCGCTGCACGGGATTCCCGTTGCGCTGAAGGACCTGGTCGACACGGCCGGGATCGCGACGACCGGTGGCGGCGGCTTCCTTCGAGACCGTATTCCGGACACGGACGCGGTGGTCTACACCAAGCTCCAGGAAGCCGGCGCGGTGATGCCGGGCAAGCTCAACCTGCACGAGTTTGCCTTTGGGACGACGAGCCGGAATCCGCACTACGGCGCTGTGTGCAATCCGTGGAATGTGACGAAGACGCCGGGTGGGAGCAGCGGGGGTTCGGGCGCGTCGGTTGCGGTGGGCTCGTCTCTGGGCGCGCTGGGATCGGACACCGGCGGCAGCATCCGGATTCCGGCCAGCCTGTGCGGCGTGACCGGGCTGATGGGGACGTACGGTCGGGTGTCGCGACGGGGCGTGCTGCCGCTGTCGTGGACGCTGGACCATGTCGGTCCGTTGACCAAGACGGTGGAGGACGCGGGACTGGTGTTGAATGCGATCGCGGGGTACGACCCGCACGATCCGGGCAGCGCCGATGTACCGGTCGGGGATTGCACAGAGACGCTGGTTGAAGGCGTGGACGGGATTCGGATCGGGATTCCGCGCAAGATGCTCTGGCAGGGCTGCGAGGAGGACGTGGTCGAGCACTGCGAGATTGCGGTCGATCACCTGCGCAGCATGGGCGCGACCGTGACGGAGGTCGAGATGCCGCTGCAGACCGATCGTCCGCGGGGGTTGACGATCATCGCCGAGGCAGCGGCCTATCACGCCAAGTGGCTGCAAGAGCGGCGGGATGAGTACGGCGACATCCTCGAGCGGGTGGAAGCCGGTCTTTCAGTCACGGCGGTGGATTACATCAACGACCAGCGGCTGCGCCGCAAGTTCATCGACGAAACAGTCGAGGTGCTGCAGGACGTGGATGTGCTGATCTCGCCGACCTGCTCAAGGACGGCGCCGCTGATCGAGGATGGCGATCCGACGGCGGAGCTGGCACGGCTGACGGCTCCGTACGACGTGACCGGGATTCCGGCGATCTCGATTCCCTGCGGGTATGACCGCAACGGGATGCCGATTGGCCTGATGATCGGTGGTCGGCACTTCGACGAGGCGACGGTCTGTCGGGTGGCTCATGCGTATGAGCAGTCGACGGACTGGATTCTGCAGCGTCCGGAGCTTGAGGTGTAGCGAGGAGCTAAGGACAGCCGCTGATCAACTGACCGTTGCCCCCCTCTGCCTTCGGCATCTCCCCCCGCTTGCGCGGGGGGAGAAGGGAAGCTAGAGATCGGTGAGGAACGTGGTCAGGGCTTCGGCGACGGCATCCGATTGCTCGACGACGAGGGCGTGGCCGGCGTTGGGGATTAGCTGGGCGGTGGTCCCGGCGGCGTCGGCGAGGAGTTGGGCGTGGTCGGGGAGGACGAGGACGTCTTCCTCTCCGTGCAGGACGAGCATAGGGATGCCGAGCGCCTTGAGGCGTTCGATCGGGTCGAAGATCAGTGCGGACTGGAGCGGGCCGAGGGTGGCGATCATCGGCGCTCCCTTGCTTCGCTTTTCGACGGCGTTGTCGAGCATGTCAGGGTGCTCGTCGATGAAGTCGGTGGCGAAGAGGATGTCCATCATCGCGGCGGCGGCCTGGGGGACCGGGAGTTGGGCTCCGCGCATCATGTACTGCATGGTCTCGGGCGGCGTTGGCGGTCCGGTCGGGCCTGCGGAGGTGGCGCAGGTGACGATGCCTCGCACGAGCTCGGGGGCGAGGAAGGCGGCGCCCATTGCGACGGTCCCGCCCAGGGAGTTGCCGATCAGGACGGCGGGGCCTGCGTCGAGGGTCTTGATCAGGTTGACGGCATCCTCGGCGAACTGGTCGACCGTGTAGCCCTCGGTTGGCTGGTCGGACTCGCCGATCCCGCGCTGGTCGTAGCGGACGACGCGGTAGGTATCCGGCAGAGCGTCGGAGACGGGCGCCCACTGGTCCATGTCCATCATGCCGCCGGCGATGAGGATGACGAGCGGGCCGTCGCCTTGATCGGCGAGATCGAGGGAGAGGTCCGGGGCGATTTGTAGTCGGGTCATGGCGGGGAGGGTAGCTAGCTTGTGACTGCGCCGCGCTCGGCTCCAGAGACGAGGGTGGCGTACTTGGCGAAGACTCCGTTGGCGTAGTTGGGGGCGGGCGGTTGCCAGTTGGCTCGGCGGCGGGCGAGCTCGGCTTCGTCGACGTCGAGGTTGAGTTGGCGGTTGGCGATGTCGAGGGTGATCTGGTCTCCCTCTTCGACGAGGGCGATGGGGCCTCCGACGTAAGCCTCGGGGGCGACGTGGCCGGCCATGAGGCCTCGGGTGGCTCCGCTGAAGCGGCCGTCGGTGAGCAGGGCGACGGATTCTCCGAGGCCTGCTCCGACGATGGCGGCGGTGACTCCGAGCATCTCGCGCATGCCCGGGCCTCCCTTGGGACCCTCGTAGCGGATGACGACGATATCGCCGGCGTTGATCCGGTTGTGGGTAACAGCGTCCATGGCGTCTTCCTCGCGTTCGAAGACGCGGGCGGGGCCGGTCTGGAGCTGGCGCTCGTAACCGGCGACCTTGACGACGCAGCCGTCCGGAGCGAGCGAGCCCTTGAGGATGACGAGTCCGCCGGTGTCCTTGAGGGCCTGGTCGACGGGCAGGATGACGTCCTGGCCGGGCGTCTCCTGCGCGTCGGCGGCTGCTTCGGCGATGGTCTGCCCGGTGACAGTCTGCGCGTCGCCGTGGAGCTTGCCGCCTTCGAGCAGGCGTTTGGCCAGCAGCGGCGTGCCGCCGGCACGGTCCATGTCGAGAGCGACGTAGCGTCCGCCGGGGCGAAGGTCCCCGATCAACGGGGTGCGTTCCGAGATCTCATCGAAATCGTCGATGCTGAGCTCGACGCCGGCCTCGCGGGCGAGGGCGAGGAGGTGCAGGACGACGTTGGTCGAGCCGCCGGTGGAGGCGGCGCAGGCGATGCCGTTCTCGAACGCTTCGCGGGTGAGGATGTCGCGGGGCATGACGCCGCGGCGAAGGACGTCCATGACGAGCTGTCCGGCGGCTTCGCCGACGTTGTGTTTGCGCGGGTCGGTGGCGCCGACGGTGGCCGAGCCCATCGGCGAGAGGCCGAGGAACTCGAGCGTGGTGGCCATGGTGTTGGCGGTGTATTGGGCGCCGCAGGCCCCAGCGCCGGGGCAGGCGTTTAGGGCGACCTGGTGGAGTTCGTCGTCGTCGATCGTGCCGGCGGAGTGCTGGCCGACGGCCTCGAAGACGTCCTGGATGGTGAGGTCGCGGCCGTCGTGGTGGCGTCCGGGGGCGATGGAGCCGGAGTAGAGCGCGACCGAGGGGATGTTGATCCGGGCCATGGCCATGGCGGCGGCGGGGATGGTCTTGTCGCAGCCGCAGATGACGACGGCGGCGTCGAAGGCGTAGCCGACGGCGCAGAGTTCGATCGAGTCGGTGATGATCTCGCGGGAGATGAGCGAAGCTTTCATGCCCTCGGTGCCCATGGTGATGCCGTCGGAGATGGAGACGGTATTGACCTCCATCGGAGTGCCGCCAGCCTCGCGGATGCCGCGCATGACGTCCTGGGCGAGTTCGCGGTGGGAGAAGTTGCAGGGCATGGTGCCGATCCAGTTGTGGGCAACCATGACCAGGGGTTTGGAGAGGGCTTCGTCGTCGTAGCCGACGGAGTAGAGCTGTGAGCGTGCGGCGGCGCGGTTGGGGCCGTCGACGAGGACGCTGGATCGTTCGCGGAGGTTGTTATTGGGGTGGTCTTGCGAGGTCATGTGTCTTGCCTGATCCGGATCTGCTTGTTTCCTGCCTAGCGTAGCTGCGGTGTTGGTTGTGACAGACACGACAAGGCCGCCGGTGAGGTCGGCGGTGTTTTCGGGGATTCCGGCCGCTGGAAAAAAACAACGGCGAAAAAAAGAGAAGCGAGACGGGGATTAGAGCGGTTCTTCCTCCTCTTCGGTGTTGGCTTCTTCGGGGGTCGGTTCGGCGTCGAGGGACGATGCGCTCTTGATCCGATCGAGCAGCGACCGGGCTGAGTGTTGGACGTAGGCGGGTGTTCCATCGAGCAGGTCGGTGAGCTTGGCGATCACCAGTTGGGGCAGCAATTGGGGTGTGAAGTGGTTCTGGTTGGTTGGCGGCAGGGACGGCGCCGAGGCGGGCAGGGGGTTCATGGGTTGCTCCTAACAGGCTGACTGACACTTATGTTCTCACGCTATCAGGAACTACAGGCGTGGAGCAGTTAGGATGCAAGAGTTGGATGGATACAGGCGGTAGCGGATGAGTCAACGGGTTGACGTCGGGAGCAAGCCGCCGGGGTTCCTGTTGCGCGTCTTCCCGGCGATGGAGTACCTCGAGTACCGCCGGATGTTCTACGCGGCGGGGCTGTCTGCGATCTCGCTGTGGGCGATGATCACGGCTCGCGGCTGGCTGGGGTATGAGCTGACGGGCAACCCGTCGGGGACGGGGATTGTCACGTTTGCGGCGATTGGCCCGTGGGTGCTGGCCCCGATCGGCGGGGCGCTGGCGGACCGCTTTGATCGGGCCAAGATCGTGATCGTCTGTCGATTCGGCGCGGCCTTGACGGCCGTGGCGCTAGCGATCCTGGCGTTCACCGGTCTGATCGAGATGTGGAACCTGGTCCTGATCACGCTGGTGTCGGGGATCATTCGCTCTGGCGAGATGCCGTCGCAGCAGGCGCTGCTGCCAAACACGGTGAAGATGCACGCGCTGCTGAGCGCGATCACGATGGCCTCGATGATGCAATTCGGGTCGAAGGTGATCGGTCCGGTGGCCGGGCCGATCATCAAGGCGTTCGGTCCCGAGTGGGTGTTCGCCGCGGCCGCCCTGTTGTTGCTGCTGTCGATTCTGCAGATGACCCGGATGACGACGCGCTCGACGGGCGGGATCCAGGGTCACACGAGCGGGTTGATGCGCGACACCGCCGGGCACATGCGGGAAGGGCTGCGCTACCTGGGCAGAGCACGGTCGGTGCGGCTGATGATCATCATGGTCTCGCTGCACTGCATGTTCACGATGGCGTTCGACTTCTCGCTGCTGCCGGCGTACGCGGACCTGATCCTGGGCGGGGGGCAGTCGGAGTACGGCTACATGCTGATGGCGATCGGAGGCGGCGCGCTGGCCTCGACGATTGTGCTGTCGATGCTGCCGATGGGCAGGGTGCGCGGCCGGGTGTTCATGGTGACGGGAGTGTTCTCGGGGCTGTCGCTCGTGTGGGTCGGGTTCGCGGATTCGCTGTTGATGGCGATGATCGGTGGTGTGATCGCGGGCGCGAGCCAGGCGATGTTCATGGCGCTGACCAGCGCGATGATCCAGGCGGTGGTGCCGGACTCGGTGCGTGGCCGGGTGATGTCGCTGTACGCGATGTTCGCCGGTGGGATCATGGCCGTGATGATCCTGGCGAACGGGTTGGCGGCGGACTACATCAGTATTCGTCCGTTGTTGATCGGTCCGGGCTTCATCTTCGCGGCGATCATGATCATTGCGCTGGTGCTGCCGCGGATCCGGTCGGTGATTCGCAACGGTGAGATTGTGCAGGAGGGTCGGCGGATGGCGCAGGAGGTGGTGCGGACGGCGGCGGCGACTGTGAGCGCAGCGATTGGGCCGCTCGATCTCGCGGCGCGTCCTGCGCCTCAGCAGAGTGTGGCGGAGGAGCGGCTGGGTGCTGGCGGCGGCGGGGCTGGTGGTGGTGGTGGCGGGGGCGGCGGGTAGTCGTTGGCGGAGTCTTGGACTGTTGGACTTTTGGGAACCACATCGGGATACCCGTGGCAACCACGGGTACGACGAGCAGGTGTTGGGAGGCGGGCCCCCTCAGTCGCACCGCGACAGCTCCCCCAGAGGGGGAGCTCTTCAGATCAAGCTGGCGCCGATGGGGCGATCGACCGCCTCAGCCCCCTGACGCTTGCGAGGAGCGATGCCTTCGTCCCTGGCTCAACTGTGGAAGGGGGACTTACGCGCGGGAGCGTCGAGGTGAGGCCAACTTCGGTTCGCGCATGACCTTGGGTGCTCTGGGCCCCGTGTCCCCGCATCAAGTGCGGGGCAGGCAAGCACGGGGCATCGATCGGTTGCGAGGAACAACGCCTTCCTTCCTAGCTTGACGGTGGGGCGAGGGGACTTCCGTGCGAGCATCGAGGTGAGGCCAAGGTCATCTCGCGCATGACATTGGGTGCTCTGGGCCCCGTGTCAAGCACGGGGCGACGGGGAAGCTGGGCCCGGCGTGGGGGCGCGGGGCGAAGGGGAAGCTGGGCGGAGGTTGGTCAGTCGGCGCCGATTCGGAGGATCTGGCCGATGGTCATTCTCATGTAGAGGGCGACGATGACGGCGATGGCTCCGAGGAAGACGAGGCCGAGGACTCCGTAGGCTCCGCCGATGGTGGCCCAGTCGGTGACGGTGACGAAGGGCGGCAGGACGGTCTCGCCGGTTTCCACGAATCCGACGAACTCCAGCATCATCGTTCCGAGCTGCAGTCCGACCGCGGTGCCGAGGGCCATCGAGACGGCGATGATGAGGATTTTCTCGATCCCGACGACCAGCAACACCTGAGGCAGGGAGAAGCCCATCGTTCTGAGCACGGCGAACTCGCCCTGCTGTTGCTGGGCGACGAGCACCGAGGCGACGAGGAAGCCCAAGGCCGCGAGGAGGACAATTGCGATGAAGGTGAGGAAGAGCAGGCCCTCCCAGCCGGCGGCGACGAGCGGGTCCTCGTCCTGCAGGTTGCGGATGGCGTCGACGTCGTAAGCCTCGTGCTTCCAGGGCGGGGTGACCTCGAGGAATGTGCGCAACTGGCGCAGGCCGTCGTCGTCGGACGGCTGGATCCAGACCTCGTTGGGCGCGGCTGCGCCGATTGAGGCGGGATTGCGGTTGACGCGGTAGTAGAGGTAGTCGCGATTGGCGATGATCAGTGAGCGGGCATCCTCGGGGTTCCAGGTCGGGAAGAGGTCGAAGCTGCCGACGATCTTGATCGGCACGTAGACGCTGGCCATGCTCAGCAGGGCGGTCTGGCCTTCGTCGAGCGAGGCCTCGGCGAGGAAGTCCTTGCTGACGACCACGGGCACCGGCGCGTCCGGGCCGGCGAGCCGGACGCCGCGAGGCAGGCCGGAACGGACATCGCGGTTCCAGATGTAGCGCATGCCGAACTGGCCGTCGCGGGCCTGCTCGGGCGAGAGGCGGGCGTCGTCCGGCAGAGCTCCGGCGCGGGAGGTGTCGGTGTAGACGGTCCATCGGCCCTGTTGTTCGAAGCTCTCGATGATGACGCCGTCGTCGAAGCCGACCTCAATGATGTTCTCGGGCAGGCTGGACTGCGTCGTGTACTGGATCGCGTCATAGCCGACGGTGCCGGAGAAGTTGGCGGTGCCGCCGGTGCGGATTGAAATGCCCTGGAGCGTCCATGGGCCCTGGTGCGGCGCGCCAGCGCCTGCGTAGAGGTCGCCGTAGAGGAATCGCCAACCCTCGGGCAGCTCGGCTCCGCCGAAACCGCGGCCCCTGGGCAGGCCCTGCATTGCGACATCGCGGTAGCGGCCCTGGCCGTCCTGCATGCGCAGATTGGGCGCGATGACGCCGCTGGTATCGGGCAGCCACAACCACATGCCGACATAGGTCGCGTCGGCAGGGATGACGATCTGTTCAACCTCAAATTCCGGCCCGGTGGCTCGATTGACCAACTCGCGGACGTCGTTGAGGGCGAAGTCCTCGCGGTACCAGAGCACATCGGTGAACGACTGCGGGTCGATGCCGAGCACGGTGGCATCGGTGACATCGAGAGCGCCGCGGGAGAAGGACGCGTTCTGTCGGACGACGTACGAGATCTCGCCGATCCCGGGGGCCTCGGCGAGGTCCTCCTCGAGCATGGCGACGGAAGCGCCGCTGCTGCGCAGGTCGGCGAGGCGCAAGGCAGCGCCGGATTGATAGGAGGCGCGGTCGTCGAAGGACTTGTCCAGGGTTGCCCCGAAGGTTCCTCCGAACATGCCGAGCGAGGTGGCCATGATCAGCAACAGCGCCAGACGTCCGGGTTGAACCGGAGCGCGGGTCAGGTGCCAGAGCACCATCTGGGTCGAGGCGCCGCCAAGGACTCGGGCGATGCCGCCGAAGGCGGAGAGCAGGAGCGGGAAGAGCCGCAAGAAGAGCACGGCCACGGTGACCACGAACACGGCCGGTGCGATGAGCAACAGCGGGTCTTGCTGCAGGCCGCCGAACAGGTCCTCGGTGACGAGCGAGCCCGATTCCTGCAACTGGAAGAAGAGCAGCGCGCCGACTCCGACGACGACGAGGTCGAGGTAGTAACGCTGGAAGGCCGGCCTGTCCTCGGGCCGCGACGTTGAGCGAGCGTAATGAACGACGGTGGCGCGGTTGGATCGCCAGGCGGGCCAGATCAGGGCGATGAAGCTGAGCCCCGCTCCGATGGCGGCGTAGATATAGACCTCGGCGGTCAGTTCAACCGTGAGGCGCGCGCCGCCGGTGAGCCCCTCGAACGCGGGCGAATAACCGAGGAAGGCGATCGCTTCGCGGGCGACGATCGGTCCGACTCCCAGGGCCAGCGCGACCAGGAGTAAGCCTTCGATGGTTGAGATCGACATGATGTGGCCGAGACCTGCGCCGCGGGACTTGAGCAGCGCGACCTCGGCCGATTGACGCTCGACGACCATGGTCGAGACGAGGACGAGGTAGAAGAGGACGATGCCGACGATCTGCAAGGTCAACACGAGCAGCGGGATGGAGGAAAAGAACTCCTTGGTCTCGTAGTCGTTGAGCACGGAGACGATCTCGGTCTCGACCCTGGCGCGTTCGATCTCTTTGGCGATTGCCTCGAAGGCGGCGCGGAAGCGAATGGCGGCGAGGCCGGCTTCGTCAGCGACGAAGGCCGAGCGATCGACCTGGGCGTAGACCTCGAGGCGAGCGCGGAGCTCGGGCATGTAGCCGGCCATCGAGTCGATCAGCGTGGACCTGGGCGCGAAGAAGGCGAAGGCGTCCGTCTTCTCGACCGGCACATGGAAGTGATCGCGGCGAACGCCCCAATATCTGTCGTTGTAGTCGATTGGCCGAACGAGACCGACGACGCGGATCTGGATCGGCTCCGCGTCGTCGCGCCAGGAGGCGTGGATGTCGCGGGTCTCGCCGATCGTGAATCCGCCGGAGGCTGCGGCGTCGGTTCCGATGGCGACGTCGACGACCGGCGGTTGCTCGGGCGTGGCGGCGGGGGCCGGATCCGGCCACTGACCCTCGACCAGCTCGATATGTTCTCGCACGCCCTCGAACCAGAGGACGCGGGCCCGGTCTCGGGGATCCTCGTCGGGTGGGATCCCGCCGACCTCGGTCATGAAGAACGTGGCTGAGGTGAGCGACTTCTTCGTGTCGGAGATGTACTGGCTGGGAATTCTGAGCCGGCGGTCGATGACGTCGAACGATTCCTCGGCGAGACCGCTGGACAAGCCATGAGCGGCGTTGAGGATGCGCACATCGAGCTCGGCGTCCGAGGTGCGGCGCAGGTCGGTCTGCAGGCCGAGGTCCTGGAGCGCGTTGCGATAGATCGTCGTGGAGGCCATCAGGGCCACGGCGAGGATTACGCCGACGGCGACGGCGGCCATCAGCCGGCGGTTGCCGTTCAGTCGCCGCACGGCGATCCGGAACGCGGTGGGGAACGAACTGAGAATGCCGCCCATGCTGCCTCGTGCCGCCTCGTCGTACCTCGCGCCGGGTCTGCTGCCGGACTGGCTGGTCAGGGGTATGTTCGACCGCGTTGCCTTCGTAGACTACTAGGGATCAGGGAAATTCCAGCGTCCGACCGAGCAATCGGCAGCGACGTGTTCTGAGCGAGCAGCGGGGGTTCGGGTGGAGTCGTTCGGCGCCGTTCTGGGCTTTGTCCTACGCCGTATGCGCGACAGTTGGCGGATCCAACTGGTGATCGCGGCGGGCATCCTGGTGGCCGCCGTGCTGATGTCTTCGACGACGATCTACACGCGGGCGGTTTCCGATCTCTCGTTGACCGTGAGTCTGCGCGAGGACCTGACCGAGCGCCGGCAGATGTTCACCTTCCTCAACGGCCTACCGATGGGCGGCGGGCCGAACGAGTCGGCTCGCGAATATGCCGACGAGTCGATCAGCGAGCGATTCGGTGAGCTGGAATCGCAACAGCTCCGGTACCGCACGACGGTGCCGACGTTGGTCGACTTCCCGCCGAGGCAGGGCCAGGTCATACCGACCACTTCTTACTTCGCCGCATTGGATGACGCCGAGGACAACATCACGATGCTTGAGGGGAGCTTTCCCTCGCCGCCGGTCGTGAACGCGGCCGGGTGGCTTGAGGGTCCGCTCGAAGTGGCGTTGACTCAGCGCGTCGCCAGCGGCTACGGCGTGAGCGTCGGATCGACCTGGCAAGTCGTCGACGGGTTTGACGAGTGTGACCGCGAGCCGGATCCGCCGCCCGGTGGGCCGCCGCCGCCGCCGCGTCCTCCGTGCGAGCCGACGATGGCGATTGCTCGCTTCATCCCGATCGTCGTGACCGGCATCGTTGAACCGGACAACCCGGAGAGCGCATTCTGGAAGCGGGTGCCGAGAGAGATCACCTTCGGCGTCTACTCAGGGCCGGCCCGACTGCAGACCATTCCGCTGATCATTCCCTCGGAGACGTTCGTGGGCGAGTTGCCGCGCGTGATGAGCGGCTACCTCGTCAACACGATGTGGATCTCGGAGTTGGACACGGACCAGTTGAACGTGGCCGTGCTCGATGAGACCCGCGAGTCGTTCGATCTGTTGCGCGAGGATCTGCGCTCGGTCGGCGGGGGCATGCGGTCACCGATCGAGCCCCGGCTGGAGTCGTTCGTCAAGGACCTGAACTTCACGCAGGTGCCGATCCTGATGCTGCTGGCTCAGGTCGTGGGGATCGCGTTGTTCTACGTCGTGATCGTGTCCGGCGTGCAGGTGGCCCAGCGTCGGGAAGAGTTGTTCTCGATGCGCTCCCGAGGCGCGTCGATCGTCCAGGTCATCTCGCACACGGCGATCGAGGGCATCCTGCTCGCGATCATTGCCGCGGCGGTCGCGCCGTTTATCGCGATGGGTGTGATCGGACTGCTGGGTTACACGCCGGTCTTCGAGCCGCTGACCGGCAGTGCGCCGATTCCCACGACGTTGACCGACATGGCCTTCCTGCTCTCGGCGGCGGGCGCGATCGTGGCCGTGTTGTTCACGCTCGCCCCGCTCGTGGTCGCGAGCCGGACCCGGGTGCTCTCCGAGCGGCTGCGCGGCGTCTCGCGACCGGCCGGGCCGAACGCTCTGCAGCGTTACTTCCTCGACGTGGCCCTGGTGCTGGTCGCGGTGGGTCTGATCTTCGAGGCCGATCTGAAGGGGACGGTCTTCGAGCGGAATAGCGTCGGCGGCCTTTCCGCCGATCCGCTGTTGCTG
This sequence comes from Dehalococcoidia bacterium, assembly GCA_022822855.1. Classification (GTDB taxonomy): domain Bacteria; phylum Chloroflexota; class Dehalococcoidia; order Bin125; family Bin125; genus Bin125. The sequence continues at coordinate 177,893 of JAJDYG010000040.1, read as the reverse complement.
AGTACGCCGATCCTGTTCGCGCTCGCGGCGACGCTGGTGATTCTGAGATTCCTGCCCTACTTCTATCGATTCTTCGCCTGGCTGACCTACGACCGGTTCCCGCTCTCTGTGGCGTCGACGCTGCGCTACGTGAGCAGAACGGTGGGGCCGGCGGCGCGGCTCACGATCCTGTTGATGCTGGGGGCTGCCCTGGGGACGTTCGCGGCCTCCTATGCGGACACCGTCGAATTGTCGCTGGCAGAGCGGATTGAGTACGACAACGGGGTCGAGTTCCGGGTCGGGCTCGGCGACACCGGATACTCCACGGCCAACGGCGTTCGCGACCGGCTGGGTCCGATCGAGGGTGTCGACGGGATCGCCTCGGTGTTCCGGAGCAAGGTGTCGGCGGGGCGCAGCGTGGGAACGACGACCAGCGTGACGCTGCTCGGACTCGAACCGAAAGCGGCCGTCGAGATGATGTGGTTCCGGGAGGACATGTCGTTGATCACGTTCGAGGAACTAATCTCGTCGATCGACGTGCCTCCGGTCGGCCGCGGGGTGGGGATTCCGGAGGGGACCGAGACGCTCCGGGTCTGGGTCAGGATGGGCGAAGGAGAGACCGATCAGTCCTTCTGGATCCGCGTACGCGACGGCGACGGCCGGTATCTGACCGGCGGCGGCCTGGAGATGCCACCGTCCAGCTCGCCCTGGACGGCGATGGACATCGACTTCCAGGGGGAGATCGTGGGCGCCGGCGGTTCCGGTCCGTACACGCTGCACTCGCTCGTGATGAGCGAACCGTTCGGTCTGTTCGCGTCGGAGCCGTCAACGGTCTACTACGACGCGATCACAGCGATCCAGCCCGACGGGCGCGAGCTGATCATTGAGGACTTTGAGAACCGCGGCTGGTTGGAGTTCGTCCAGCGCCGCGGAACCGGAGACGAGGTCGAGTTCGAGGCCGACGACGATCCGATCTCGGGCGAGCACGTGATGGCCTTCTATCCCGGGGTCGGTCAATCGCCCGGGCTGCGTGCCGCGCACTTCGCCGATCCTTCGTTCTGCAGCAACACGCGCTGCACCATACCCACGATCATTAGCGCGGACTTCGCCGCACGGCAGCGGCTGGAGATCGGCGATCGCTATCCGCTGCGCCTGGACACCGTCGTCGTGATGGCGAGAGTGTCGAACATCGTGCCACTGTTCCCGACCCTGCGCCCTGACGAGCTGTCGTTCATCGTGGCCGACTACGACGCGCTCGCCCACTTCGGCTCGGTGACGGCTCTGCGCCCGGCCGTGACGCCGACGGAAGCGTGGCTCGATCTGTCGGACGACCCCGAGCTGCGTATTGCGGCGAAGGAGGAACTCGAGCGCCCGCGCTACTCGCTGGGTAAGTTCTTCGACCGCGACGAACGGCTCGATGACAGCGGCCGCGATCCTCTGACGACCGCCGGTGGATCGGGGATTCTGCTGGTCGCGTTCATCGCGATCTCGCTGTTGTTGGCGCTGGCTTTCCTGGTGTCGATGGCGGTCTCGGCGAGACAGCGAAGACTGGAGATGGCGTTGCTGCGCACCGTTGGGGTGGGCAACGCCAGCATCCTGATCCAGTTGTTCCTTGAGTACGCGATCATCGTTGGGACGGGGCTGGTGCTGGGGGTGTTGCTGGGGAACCGGATCTCGCTGTTGTTGCTGGCTTACCTGGAGATCGACGAGACAGGCCGGACGGTGCTGCCGCCGTTCCAGATCGAGACGGATTGGCAGATTCTCGGGGTAGCGTTCGCGGTGTTGATTGGCGTGCTGGTGATCGGGGTGCTGGCGACCTGGCGGTGGTTCCTGAAGCTGGAGTTGAATCGCGAGCTTCGGTTGACGAACTGAGTTGCGCGGCGGATCTACGGGCAGCCGCAGCCACAAGATCTGGCTCCACTGGGATTCCCCAGAGACGTTACGGGCTTCTCAGCGGGCGTTTGCGGTCGAACCAGCCTCGGATGTCGGGGGCGGCGAGGGTTGCGGCGGCCGCTGGGGTTCCCCAGGCGATGCAGGCGACTCCGCAGGTGGCTCCCGAGGCGGCGATGCCGAGGAGGGCGACGACGATCCCCATCGGGGCGAGGGCGTACCAGGCGTAACGGGGCGCGGCGTCTCGGCGGGTTCGGGCGACCTGGAGGAGCATCAGCAGCAGACCGGCGGCCGCGACGACCGCGCAGACGATGTAGAGGCCGGTCGAATCCTGGTTAATCAGGGTGGCGACGAAGGCGGCGGCGATGCCCGCGGTGGTCAGGGTCCCGGCGAGGAGTGTCATGAGGTCATGGTAACGGGGGGACCCCCTCGGTCCCTACGGGACAGCTCCCCCTGCGAGGGGGAGCAAGGACCACGTGCGGCCCTCAGCCTAGCCCTCTCCCAGAGGGAGAGGGGATCGGAAGGGATAGGTCTTGGCTGCTAGCCGGTGAGGCGGCGGTAGAGGGCGGGCAGGCGGCGGGGGAGGGACTCGATGTCGGCGACGACCTCGTAGGCCATGTCCTGGCACATCTGCTTGAGATAGTCGTGCCCGGCGCGGTCGACGGTTAGCGCGAACGGGACCATGCCCTCGCGGCGCGCCTCGGTCAGCGCCATCTTGGTGTCGTGGATCGCGTATTCCTTCTCGGTCCGGTCGCGGCCGTAGCCATGGTCCTGCGGCCGACCGTCGGAGAGCAGCATCAGGATCTTGACCTTGGCGTCGGTGTTCTGCAGCTTCCAGATGCAATGCCGGATTGCCGGACCCATGCGGGTTGAGCGGACCGGCGCGATCTTGTCGATGCGCTCCTTGATCCGGTCGCCGAAGGGCTCGTCCATGTCCTTGTAGACGAAAAACTCGACGTTGTCGCGGCCGTAGCCGGAGAAGCCGTAGACGCCGTACTTGTCGCCGATCGTCTCCAGGGCCTCGATCAGGAGGACGGTCGCCTCTTTCTCGAGGTCGATGATTCGCTTGCCCGGGTGCCGTGCGGCCTCGGCGCGACGCTGGGCCCACCAGCTCAGGTACTTGCGGGGGTCGTCGTCGAACTGGTCGTCCTGGCGCTGATCGTGGTGTTTCTGGATTTCCTCGTCGGTTGAGGCGGAGACGTCGAGCAGGAAGGCCACTGCGACGTCGCGCTCGACCTTGTTGCGCCGGTAGAAGAGCTTGGTCTCCGAGGCGCCGCCGGCGATCTTCTCGGTGTACCACTCGATCACGGCGTCGAGGTCGTAGTCCTCGCCATCGGTCAGGCGCTTCATCTTGCGGAACATTTCCGGGCGCAGCATCTCGAACTGCTTGCGCGTTTCCTGGACGAGCTGGGTGTGTTCGTGCAGGGTCTCGGCGTAGTAGCTGGCCGTGCCCGACTCGCCGCGCTGTTCCTGCACCCGGCACCAGCGGGGCTTGTAGTCGGCGGCGCGGAAATCCCACTCGTCGTAGTAGAACGAGGCCGCCTCGACGGGCAGCTCCTCGCCGTCCTCGGCTCCGGTCGAGTCGTCGCCCATGGCCTGTTGGCCTTCCTGGCGCTCGCCCTGGATCTGGTTGACTTCCTTGAGCAGGTTGTCGAGGAACATGCCTGAGGACTCGGCCAAGTCCATGTCCATCAGCTCGTTGATCGAGATCTCAACCGATTTCTCCAGCAGTTCCTGGAGCTGTTCCTTGGTCAACGGGATCGGCGGCGCGTCGCCGGTGCCGGTCTCGCCCTTGAGCTTCATCAGCAACTGGACGAGCTCGGGCTTGAAATCGCCGCGGAAGTCGACGGGGTCGGGACTGTCGTAGGGCTGTTCCTCGGAGCCGGGCATGAAGGGCATGAACGACTCTTCGAGACCGGACGATCCGGAGCCCGGCATCATGTCCGAGTCTTCGCCCGAGTCGGGGTCGCCGGACATTTCCTGCTCGAAGTCGGACCAGTCCTCGGTGTCGAGTTCGACGTTGGGGATCTGCGAGAGCCATTCGTAGAGCAGGGCCGTTGCGGCGGCGCTGTCCTGGACGGTCGCGCCATCCTGCCGAATTCGGTTGAGGATGCGCAGCGGCGCGCGCATTTCTTCGGCTAGTTCGTTGGGCCAGCGGATCCGGCCGATCTCGTCCAGCGACGCACGCAGCAGGTTCTCAACCATCGCCTGGCGGGCGGGCATGTCCTCGACCGGCCGACGGCGGTCGATGGCAGCCTGCTGGAGTCGCGAGAAGGCGCGCCGCACCCCGGCGTACTCGCGCTTGACGATCGTGTCGATCCGGGTGTCCTCGACGATGGTGAACAGATCGTGGGCGAGGCGGCGGTCGCCGAACTGGTCGAAGAAGCGCTCCATGTCGGTGTGGATCTCGCCCTCTTCGGCTTCGACCACCGCAGGAGCGACGCCGTTGCCGGAACTGCCTCCGTGGCCGTTGCGCGTGCCGTTCTGGTCGCCAGGGAAGAGTTTCGGGTTGATCTCGGACTGGTACTCGAAGGAGCCGAATTCCAGTCGGCCGGCCTGGTGGGTGGCGAAGACCTTGTAGACCGCGAAGTTTTCGTCCTTGGTCGGGTAGCGCTCGACGTTTTCGGGCAGATAGATCGTGGTGCCCTCGGTCGTGGGGCTGCTTTCGTCGACCCAGCCGACGCCCTTGGCAGTCAATTCCTCGGAGGCCTTGACGCCGACGTCGACGCCGGTCAGGGCCTTGCAATACATGCGAATCAACTCGGAGACGCGGTCGAGGTCAACGCGGCTGCTGAGCGCTTCCATGACCTCTTCGCCGCGGGCGGACTCGAGCCGGAAGAAGGCTTCGCCGCCGTCGCGAGACTGCTGGAGGATGTTCAGTCCGAACTCCTGCCAGCGGGCAATGTCGTCGATGCCGAGGCGTTGCGCGACGCGAGGCGAGGACTTGATGAACTCCATGGCAGCATCGCCGGAGTGTTGGGAGAGCTGCTCGGCCAGCTCCAGCAGTCCCTCGTGGATGTCCTTGTCGACTTCGGAGAAGGCCTGAGCGGCCTCGATGAAGTAAGGGTGGCCGAGTCTTCCGACCTGCATCGCCACCTGTCCGGCGAGGGAGAGGTAGCGCGGTCGCTGCTCCTCGGAGACCTGTCGCAGAGCTCCGGGTCCGCGCTCGAAGTAGACGCGGGCGTCGACCCAGGCGGTGTGCGCAACGATGCCTCCGAACTCGAGGAACGGAGCGCGGTCGGAGCGGTCAAGCTGGGAGAGCACGCCGGGCGCCATGCCGAGGCAGGCTGAGGCGAGCTCGTAGGAGTGCGAAGCGAGTGAGTCGATCAGGTCGACCAGGAGCCGCATCTGTGAGAGCGGAAGGTGGGGAAGAATCTGCGGCGAGACGTCGAAATACTGGGCCGAGAGCGAGCCAGACTTCCACGTCCCTTTGTAGAGCGACTTGCCCTGGGCTGCCCAATCGTTGGCTTGAGGCACGGAGAGATGCGGCAGCACGGCCGGAGAGGCGCGGAAGAGTGCGCCGGAGAGCGCCGGAGACGTTTCCATCAGCTCGATGCCGACGGCGCACCACTCGCGCATGCGGTCGTAGGTGATCTGCTCGAGGACCGGCCCCGAGGCTCGGAAATACTCGGAGGACGCTTCCCAGCTACGCAGCGAGTGCCGGGCGATGTCCAGGCCATCACGCAGCCATTGAGCGAGCTCGTCCGGCTCGAGGACGGGCACCACGGCGTCGAGCGCGGCCTCGAATTCCTGAGCCAGCGCAGGCGGGAACTGGCGCAGTCCCTCGCGTGCCTCTTCGACGAGCGGGTTGGAGTGGGTGTCGGTCATGGGCGTCTATCCAAGCCGGCCCCCCGATAGCTCACTGGCAACGGGCAGCCGTTGTGGGGCTCACGGTCAGTCAAACCGAATCTGTTCGATCTCGGCGTGATCGTCGGACGTATCCAGCACAGCATAGGTCAGGACCTGCTCGGTCCCGCGCATCTCCCCGGCCGAACCGGGGTTGATGATCAGCGCCCGGTCTATCCGCTTGACCAACGGCGCATGCGTGTGCCCGTAGATGATGAAGTCGGCCTCTTCCTCGGCGAGCCGCTGTAGCTGCGGGTCGTGCGGGAACAGGTAGTCGCGGTACGGCGCCCAGGGCGTCGCGTGGAACATGAGAAGCTTCTTCGAGCCGATGTCGGTGCGAATCAGGTGCGGTTGCTCGCGCGTCCACTCGAGCAGCGAGCGATCCACGCTGGGCGAGGCCTGGGCGCGGGCGCCGGCCTCGGAAAGCAGGATCTCTTCGTGATTGCCGAGCACATAGCGACCGCCGAGCTGCTTGAGCCGCTCGGCGACATCGTTGGAGAAGCGGTACTGATAGCAGGCATCACCGGCGCAGAGCAGTTCGTCGATGTCACCCATCTGCTCGATGGCGCGATCAAGGGCGGCTGCGTTGCAGTGGATGTCCGAGACGATGCCGATCCGCACTGGAAGCCGGGTCCGGTCCTAGTCCTCGAAGATCGAGGAAACGACTTCCTCGATCGAGCGCTGGACTTCACCGTCGTCGGTGAGTGGCCAGACGATGGCCACCTGGCAGGCGCGGCGCGGAGAGACGCCGGCGGCAATCATGCGACCGGCGTAGATCAGGAGGCGTGTGGACGCGCCCTCGGCGAGGCCGTGTTCGCGCAGGTTGCGGATCTTCTCGGCCATCTTGGCGAGGTTCAAGGCGACTTCGTAGGAGCACTCAGCTTCGTGCTGGACGATCTCGGCCTCTGTTTCGCGGGGCGGGTAGTCGAATTCCACGGCGACGAAGCGTTGGCGGGTCGATTGCTTGAGGTCCTTGAGCGCCGACTGGTAGCCGGGGTTGAAGGAGATGACGAGGAGGAAGCCGTCGCGAGCCTGGAGGAGCTGCGACTTCTTCTCGACGGGCAGGATGCGGCGGTGGTCGGTGAGCGGGTGGATGAGGACCGTGGTGTCCTTGCGGGCTTCGACAACCTCATCGAGGTAGCAGATGGCTCCGGCCTTGACGGCGCGGGTGAGGGGGCCGTCGATCCAGACGGTTTCGTTGCCTTCGAGCAGGTAGCGGCCGACGAGGTCGGAGGCGGTCAAGTCTTCGTGGCAGGCGACGGTGACGAGCGGCAGGTTGGACTCGGACTCGACCTCCGCCTTGCCATCGCGGACGACAGCGAGCGGGCGGTTGAGGTGGTAGGCCATGTACTCAACGAACCGGGTCTTGCCGCAACCGGTCGGTCCCTTGAGCAGCACTGGAATTTTGTTGTTCCAGGCGGCCTCGAAGACTTCGACTTCATCCGAGACGGGCACGTAGTACGGCTCTTCTTCTGCTCGGAATTCCTCAACAGCCCAGCTGCGATACTCGGTGATCGGATCGGTGGCAGTGGTCATCAAACGCTCTCCCGCTCTGCCGCATCATCAGCGGCGAGTGTGTGCTCAGGTGCTGTTCCTTTGTGTAGGCCCAGTGGTCGATGCTATTCGGACTGCATTCCGGCCCAGGCTCGCGCGACGCGCCCGGAGGCCGTTTCCATGCTGCAGTCGTTGGAGATCAGGACATCGGCGTGCTTGAGTCGTTCGTCGTTGGTGATCTGGGAGTCGATTCGCTTGTCCGCCTCCTCGGCAGAGAAGCTGTTGCGCGCCATGAGGCGCTCGCGGGCCGTGTCGCGGCTGACAGCGACGACCCAAACCTCGTCGACCAGATCCTGCCAGCCGGCCTCGATCATGACAGCGGCTTCGAGCACGGCGACTTCGGTGCCGGCCGCTTCGAGGCGGGCGAGCTCCGCTTCGGCCAGGGCACGAATCCCGGGCCAGACGATGTCGGTCAGGCGCTTCATGCCGTCGGGGTGGCCAAAGACCTTGGGGCCGAGTTTGGCGCGGTCGATCGTGCCGTCCTCGGCGACGAGGTCCTCACCGAAGGCGGCGACGACCTGCTTGAAGGTCTCTGTACCGGGTTCGTAGGTTTGGTGACCAAGGAGGTCGGCGTCAATCGTGGCCGCGCCGAGTCCTCGGAGTTGGTTGACGACGGTTGACTTGCCTGAGGCAATCCCGCCGGTAAGTCCAATCGAGCGCATAGTCGGTCCGCGTCCCCGCAGCTTGGCGTCGTCCAGCCGCCTCTAACCAACTGCCTCAATCCGGTCCTCGTTCAGGCCGAGGACAGACACCCAGGCAACCAGCCACGCGGACGCACGCTGAGACCTCAGGCTATTGGCGGGGCTGGGAGTGGTCAACTTAGGCGCAAATGTCGCTCGCCGGTCGCCCGCGAGCCGGTCACTGCGAACTGTGTCACAGTCAGCAGGACGCCCCTGACCAGATTGCTAGGGTTAACAACCAGTTGACGATTCTGCGGAAGCCGGTTGAGATATCCGTCGGCTTCCGTTTTGCGATACGCGGAGATGTCGAGGCGCTGCGCGCGGCATCCCCGGTATCCACCGCGTCCTCCGAATGTCACAGACGTTGCGGCCTCGGAGAGCATCTCGGGAGCAATCGATGGTCGCTGCACACCAGCCGGAAGATGTCAAGTCCGACACCTTCGACTGCACAGATGAGCGTAGCTGTCTGCTGGAAGCAGTTGAGGGGCTGAAGGCGGAGGCGTTCGATATCCCCGATGTCGTCGGAACGTGGAGCGTCCGAGACTGTCTGGCGCACCTGGTCGGCTGGGACGCCTGGGCGGTGAACGCGCTGGAGCGCTCGGCGGCGAACATGCCCGTCGGCCCGTTCCCCACAGAGCGCGAGATCAACGACGCAGCGCCGGGAGACTGGGCTGAACGGCCGATCGACGAGTTGCTCAACATGTTGCGCACGATCCGGGACACGATGGCAGCCCGGGTCAGCCGTCTGACCGACGAAGAGCGTGAGCAGAAATCGCTGACCGTAGATGAGACGCAGATCTCGGTGAACGAGTTGGTCGACGGCCTGATCGAACACGACATGGAACACGCCGGCCAAATCCGGACCTGGCGCAAGACGCAGGGCGTCTAGGTTCCGCTTTCCCCACGCCCAAAAGCCTCAATGACAAGGGCGCCCCGCGGGGCGCCCTTGTTGGATCTGCCTGTTGCGCCTGCGGGATCCGCCCTAATCGAGCGCCTCGGCGAAGGCGGACTCGAGGGCCGGGAGGACCTTCTTATAGTCGTCGACGATGCCGAAGCGGGAGAAGCTGAAGATTGGGGCGTCGGGGTCCTTGTTGATCGCGACGATGTTCTTCGAGCCGCCACAGCCTGCCATGTGCTGGCTGGCGCCCGAAATGGCGATCGCCACGTAAAGCGTGGGCGAGACGACCGTTCCGGTCAGTCCGACCTGCTGCGAGGGCGGGTACCAGCCGAGGTCGCATGCGGCCCGCGATGAACCGACGGCGGCGGTCAGCACGCCGGCGAGGCGCTCGAGGTCCGAGAAGGCTTCCGGTCCGCCCAGACCGCGACCGCCTGAAACGACGATCTCAGCGTCTTCGAGGCGGATCCCGTCGGCCTCTGCCTGTTCCTTGCCTGTTGTGCGAGCGCGGAGCGTGGGTTCCGCAACATCGACAGAGATCACCTCGGCCGAGCGGGAGCTGTCGGCTTCGAGCGGGTCCTGAGACTTTGGTCGGACGGTGATTACCTGGGGGTCAGTCTGGACGGTCACGACCTGCCGCGCGTTGCCGCCGTAGCAACTCCGCGTGGCCTTGATCCGGTCGCCGTCGACTTCGAGCCCGAGCGAGTCCATGATCGCCGCGGAGCCGAGTCTTGTTGCCAGGCGCGGCGCGAGGTCGCGGCCCATGCTGGACTGCGACATCAGCACGACAGAGGGTGAGTCCCGCTCAACGATGCCTTGCGCGACCGGCAGATAGCTGTCGGTCTGGTAGGAGGCGAGTGAGTCGGCGTCGGCGGTGTAGACGGAGTCGGCGCCGGCGGGTCCGGCTGCGGCAGCGGCGTCGGCGAGGCCCGAGCCAATCAGTGCAAGGGCGACGCCGCCGCCCAGGTCGGCGCTGAGGCGTGAGGCTGCGCCGAGCAACTCGAGGGTGGGGGCGGTCAGGCCGGCGTCGTCGGTTTCGCCGATTACGAGGATGGAAGCCATTCGAGATTTCCTTACTTGGTCTGCAGCGAGGGAGCCCCCGTCTGCCTTCGGCATCTCCCCCCAACGGGGGGAGAAATGAACATGGTTGGCGACAGTTCCCCCGGCGGGGGAGCTCTCAGCGCCGCTAGAGGATCTTTGCTTCGCGGAGGGCGTTGACGAGGCCTGAGGCCTTCTCCTCGGGGGTATCGCCCTCGATGATCTCAACCTCCACGTCGCTGGTCGGCTGGAAGAGGGCGTGCATCTGCACGCGCGAGCCGGCCGCGCCGACTTCGGAGGCGGCCAGACCGAGGTCGGCGGCCGTCAACTCGGTGACCTGCTTCCGGGCGGCCTGCATGATCTGCCGAAGCTGCGGGTAGCGCGGGTCTCCGAACTCGTTGGAGATGGTGAGCACGCAAGGCGTCGGTAGCTCGATGTTCTCGAAGCCGTCAGCGACGACGCGAGAGACCGTGATGCTGTCGCCGTTCAGTTCGACTGCGCGCAGCACGGTGGCGGAGGGCAGGTCGAGCAGCTCGGCGACGATACTACCGACGGTGCCCTGGTCCCAGTCGGCGGCTTGGCGGCCGAAGATCAGGACATCGGGGACGCCGAGATGCCGGATCGCTTTGGACAGGGCCAGCGCGGTCGTCCAGGCGTCGCCGCCTTCGAAGGCGTCGTCCTTGAGGTGGTAGCCCTCGTCGGCGCCCATGGCCAGCGAATGCTTGATCGCATCGCGGGCGGAATCGGGGCCGAGGGAGACGACGTTGACCGTGCCGTCGCCGGAGGCGTCCTTGATTCGCAAGGCGGCCTCGACCGCCTGGGCGTCGAAGGGAGAGATCACGGGCGAAATGCCCTGAGCAGGCAACACCTGCATGGCCCCCTCGTCGACCTTGAAGGCCGCGGCGGGCGTTTCGGGATCGGGAATCTGCTTCACGCAGACGATGACATCCATCGGTTCCTCACTGACTGGAAAGATGTGCTCAAGGCAGTTCGGGGCGGGCCCGAATCAGGCCGCGCGTCCAATTGGTTATTGTGTCGGCCCGCGGGAAGTCGGGCAGTCAGATGGGATACAGACTCATGCACTCAGCTGCCGTTCCTCGCCGTTCCTGAAGGCGGGAACCCTGTCTGACTCCGTTAACCACCTCTCTTCGGGCGGCAACGACGATCTGGTCGCGCTATTCCCCGTCAGCTACAGCCGCAGCCTGCAGCAACTCCGCTACGTCGAGGACCTTGAGCTTGTCCTCATCCTCGACATCCAATTGGACGGTTCCGATGCCCGAGTCGAACATCTGGATGCAGAAGGGGCAGGCGGTGCAGGCGGACTCGGCGCCGGTGGCGACGGCTTCTTCGACCCGGACCTCGTTGACGCGGCTCTTGCCCTGTTCTTCCATCCACATGTTTCCGCCGCCGGCTCCGCAGCAGAGGCCTTGCTCGCGGTTGCGCGGCATCTCGATCAGGGTGACGTTGGGCACCTGCTCGAGGATGCGGCGCGGGGCCTCGAAAATGTCGTTGTGGCGACCCAGGTAGCAACTGTCGTGGTAGGTGATCGTCTGCTCGGGACCGTCGTGGCTTGGGACGAGTCGTCCCGCATCGACAAGCTGCTCCAGTAGCTGCGTGTGATGGATCACCTGGAACTTTGCGCCCATGTCGGGGTACTCGTTGAGGAATGTGTTGAAGCAGTGCGGACAGTGGGTGATGACGGTTTTCTGTTCGTCGTTGACGCCGGTCTCGTTGAACAGCTCGATCAGGCCCTCGGCGAGGATCTGGTAGAGGTACTCGTGGCCCAGCCTGCGAGCCGGGTCGCCGTTGCAGGATTCCATTCCCTTGATCACGCCGAACGAGACGTCGGCCGCGCGCAGCAGCGAGACAACCGAGCGGGTGATCTCCTGTGCCCGGTCGACGAATGCGCCGGTGCAGCCGACGAAATAGAGATAGTCCTGCTCGCCGGTCCAATCAGGCACCTGGTCCTCGATGCCTTCCATCCATGACTCGCGCGTGTAGGGTGTGCCGCGCCAGGGGTGGCCCTGGCGCTCGAGCGTTTCCAGCGTGCCCTGGACGGTGTCGGGCATGCGGGCTTCTTCCATGACGAGAGAGCGGCGCATGTCGACGATCGTGGGCACGTGCTCGATGAAGACGGGGCAAGCCTCGACGCAGGCGCCGCAGGTGCGGCATGCCCAGAGCGACTCGTCGCGGACAACGCCACCGACCATCGGCGTCTCGTCATCGAGGCCGAAGTTGAGGTCGTTGCCCTGAACGAGGTTGGCGACCTTTCGCTCTCCCACTGCGGTTGCGTAGGACTTCAGGTCCTGGATGATGTGCATCGGCGAGAGCGGCTGTCCGGCGATGTCGGCGGGACAGTTGTCGGTGCAGCGGCCGCAGCGCACGCAGACGTCGAGCTCGAAGAGTTGCTTCATCGAGAAGTGCTCAAGCTGGGCGACGCCGAAGTGCTCCTGCTCCTCGATGTTCTCGATCATGTCCAGCTTGCCGGGCGCAGAGGTGCGCTTGAGGAAGGCGTTGGCCGGGGCGAGGACGAGGTGGTTGAGCTTGGAGTAGCCGAGCAGCGTGATCCAGGAGAGGGCGCCGATCATGTGGATCCACCAGAACGTCGTGTGGATGTCGAGCGCGGCCGAGACCTTGACACCGGAGAAGATCAGCGCCACGACGTAGCCGACCGGCGACCAGTAGGACCACTCGGGGTGTACGTCGATCTCGGAGGTGTGGATGCGTAGGCCCTCGACAATGAAGCCGGTGATCAGCAGCATGCCGAGACCGCCGAGGATGAGCCAGTCCTCCCAGGTCGGCAGCCAGGCAGTTCTCGGACGGACCCAGCGGTGGGCGACCGCCATGGCGACGCCGATGATGCCAACCAGGCCGAAGATGTCGGCGACCAGCGAGTAACCGAGGTAGCGCGGTCCGACGAGGATGTCGACCGGGATGTAGTCGTCGATGGCGAGCAGCGCCGTGACGAGGAAGAGGACGATCATCGAGGTCATGATGCAGAGGTGCATGACACCCGAGTAGGGATCGCGAAGCACACGCTCGGTGCCGCCGCCCCCCTTGACCAGCCGGCCGAGTCGGACGGGGAGATCGTCGAAGGCGCTGCGCAAGGAATCGCGGGAGAGCTGGCCGGAGATGATCGGCCGGCCGAGCCTCCACACTCTTGAGCGTCGGATGAGGCCGTAGATGATAATCCCGATCACGAACGGGAGCAGCATGTAGAGCACCCAGAAATGATCGATGTTGAAGAAGAGTTCGCGGTGCGCGCCGGTCACACGGACGGTCTCGGCGCCGGAGACCAGCAAGATGCCGCCGAGCGGCAACCAGGCGGGGATCGCCAGGGCGGAGACCCGCTTGCCGGTCGAGGTCGTTCCCGTCCGGCGTTTGTCAGAATCCGATGTCACAGCCGCTTTGGTCACCGCAGCACCCCTAACCGACAAGCCGCTCCTCAATCTTGCGTCAGGGCATTATCGCATGCGGGTGATAGGGGAGCGGTCAGCGGCCGCAGTTGTCGATGTTGGCCTGGACAGGGGACTCGACCATCACGCCGGCGCTGGGGTACCAATAGAAGCGGTACGGAGCATCGGAGGCGGCAGGATAGAGGCGGAGATCGAGGGCACCGCGCAACGAGTCGATGAACTGCTTTGGTCCAGTAGCCGAGAGCACTCCGTCGCCAACGGTCCAGAGGCTCGTACGGAGCGGGCCCTGATTGACGCGCCAATAGAGGCGCACCTCGTCCGACGGCCCGTTGGATTCAGGCGGGGTCCATGAAAGTTCGACCACGAGTCGGTTGTTGATGCAGCCAATGATGAGGTCCGGTGCGCCGGCCAAGCCGGCCCGATGATCGATGAAGTAGACGACGGCGGTGTGAACAACTTCTGGCTGAGGATCAGTAATCGTGCCCCAGATCAGGCCTCCGCCTGAGTAGGCGTCGGGGCCGGGCGGTGTCTCCAGTGGTACGTGGACAAGGGCCGAGGGGATGCGGAGGACATCACCGACGCGGATGATGCCCTCAGGATCGATGCCGTTGGCCAGAGCGAGCTCAAAGATGTCAACGCCATGGGCGTCAGCGATCAGGGCCAGCGTGTCACCGATTTCGACCTCGTACTCGATTTCTGCTCGGACGGGTTCTGCGGGCTGACGACGGTCAAGGTCGATTGCTTTGATGAGCCGGTGTTCTGGGAGGTCTTCGTCGGAGATGACAGCCGACTCTTCAGCCTGCTCGGATTCAGCAGGCTCGTCTGTCTCATCCTCCGCGGTCTCCGTGTCGTCCTCATCGGCAGACGGCCCCGGTTCCTCCTCAGATGCATGCACCTCGTCGGAGTCTTCAAGCTGTTCGGCGGAGTCCTGCTCTGGAGCGTCGTCAGGGCTCGGCTCTGGTTCATCCTGAGCGTCTTGCTGTTGTGACTGTTGGTCGTCGCGAGGTAGATGTTCGCCGCTGGGCAGAGGCTGAGGGTCGGAGCGGGCGTCAATGACGAGCCAAGCCGAGGCCGCGATCAGTGCTGCGGCTGTTAGTGCGGCAAGAACGGGCAGGCGGCGCATGACGCCACGTTAGAGAGGGCGCAGGCTGACGGTCGCTAACTGGCTCGCCCTAGCTGTTGACAATGTGGGCAAGCACGGGTCGGCAACTGCCGTTGCCTCCTGCGCTGAGCCGATGTCCGGTCTTTCGACATTGACTTGCCATCGGCGAGATACCCGCGGCAAGCGCGGGTGTGACGTCTCGCATTACTGCGGTGCGGTCGACCGTGAGTTAGCCGTTCTTGGCTTCTCCGTGGGTTTTGCGGAGGTCGTTCTTGAGAACCTTGCCCATGTGGTTGCGGGGGAGGGTGTCGACGACGGCGAGATAGCTGGGCGCCTTGTAGCTGGCGAGCTGACTCTTCGTGTGGGCGACGGCCTCGTCGAGGCTGAGCGATGCGCCTTCGTGGAGGATGACGCAGGCTTTGACGACTTCGCCCCACTCGAGGTCGGGCGCTCCGATGACGGCGGCCTCGGCGACGGCTGGGTGGCCTTCAAGCACCTGCTCGATCTCTCCGGGGGCGATGTTCTCGCCGCCGCGGATGATCAGGTCCTTGGTCCGACCGGTGATGAAGAGGTAGCCCTCGTCGTCGATGTAGCCGACATCGCCCGTGTACAGGACGCCGTCGCGGATCGCGGAGGCGGTGGCTTCTTCCTGCTTCAGGTAGCCGCTCATGATGCGATCGCCGCGCACGCAGATCTCGCCCTCTTCGCCGGTCCCGACCGGTTTGTCGGACGGGTCCATGATCAACACTTCGATGTCGGGCATGACCTTGCCGACCGAGCGCAGGCGGTGCTCCTTGACCGCGACCTCTTCAGGCGAACCGTCGAGCCGGTGGTCGTCGGGGCCGAGGAAGGAGATGGTGCTGGTCGATTCGGTCTGGCCGTAGGCGTTCATGAAGCCAACGTTCTTGGGGAACACGTCGACAGCGGCGCGGATCACGTCGTAGGGCATCGGCGCGGCGCCATAGGTCAGCACTTCCAGCGTCTCACCCTTAAACCTGGCGAAGTTCTCGTCTTCCATCGTGCGCTTGAGCATGGTCGGCACCACCATCGAGTGCGTGATGCCATGCGTGTCGACCGCGTCGATCCAGGCGCCGGGCGAGAACTGCGGCAGAATCACCAGGGTTCGACCACCCCAGACCGACGAGATCATCGTGGTGGCGCCGGCGATGTGGAAGAGCGGAACCGAGAGCAGGGTCTTGTTGTGCACGCCGCTTGGGTCGGCCATCTCGATGGTGTTCATCGCGTAGCTGCTGAGGTCGCCATAGGTGACCTGCACGCCCTTGGGCATCGCCGTGGTCCCCGAGGTGTAGATGATCACGGTGGCGTCGTGGTCCTCGACCGGTGCGTAGAGGAAGTCGTCGGAACCGGATGCCATCAGGTCGCGGTAGTGCTGCTGACCGAGCGGGATGTCGTTCTCCATGGCGATGTAATGCGCGACGGTCGGGCATTCGTCTTTGATTGCGCGGACGAGGTCCTGGTAACGGTCGGAGACGAAGATCGCCTTGGCTTCGACCGTGTTGATCATGTACGTGAGTTCTTCGCGCTTGGCCCGGTAGTTGAGGGGCACGAAGGTGACGCCGAGCTTGGCGCAGGCGTAGTAGATGATCACGTACTCGGCCGAGTTGACGGACATGACGCCGACGTGGTCGCCATGTGCGAGTCCGAGTCCCTGCAGCGCGTTTGCGAGCACGGTGACATCGGCGGCGAGTTCGGCGAATGTCTTGCTGGTCTCGTCGCAGAGCAGAGCAACGCGGTCCGGCACGTTGGCTGCGGCGATATCGAGCATGTCGGCAGTGTTCATGGGAGGCTCCTTCGCGCTTGATTGGGCGAACGGGTAGGAATGCGGTTAACGATCAGACAGTCTATTGGCCAAACGGCGTGCGGTCTGCGCATCCTGCCGGATCGCAGCAGACATAGGCAGATCGAGCCCGCGCCGAACGCTGCGTTTGACCGCCGAGGTGAGCTCGGCGTCGGCCTCGGCAAGCCGTTGGGCGATTGCGTTGACGCTCGCATCGAGCTGGTCCGAGGCGACAACTCGATGAACGATGCCCCATCTCAGGGCCTGCCGCGCATCGATCGGATCGCCGCTGAGGATCAGGCCCGCCGCCGCTCCGGGAGGAGCGAGTCGCGGCATCATCTGCGTCCCGCCGGCCGAGGGGATGTAGCCCAGCGTGACCTCGGGCAGACCGATCCGCGTGTCCTCAGCCGCGATGCGCAGGTCGCAGTAGAGCGGCAGTTCGATCCCCGCGCCGAAGCAGAAGCCATGCAGCGCGGCAATGGTGGGAATCGGCAGATCCTCCAGCAGCGCCCAGAGGTCGCGTTGGTGTCGCGCTTCGCGCGATTCGTGCAACGACGGAGCAGTCCCAAACTCGGAGATGTCGGCTCCGGCAGAGAACGCGCGCGGACCCTCGCCGCGGAAGATAAGGACTCTGACATCCGGATCGAGCAGGCAGGCCTGGACGAATGTCCAGAGATCGTCGCGCATCGCCATGTTGATCGCGTTGAGCGCCTCGGGCCGGTTGAGGGTGATGCTGGCGACGCCGTCGAAGGGCTTGTCGTAGAGAACCAGGGCATCGCTCATGGTGCCAGTATGACCGCTGTGGTGGCTCTGTGACGACCGCACGCACTGACCACTACAGCGAGCTCAGCGGCGACTCTCTGGGCAAGGCGCACTTGCACTTCCACGAAGGCGACTTCGGGCCGGCATCAGAGAAGGGCTGGGGCGCGGCTGCGACGGCGCTGAAAGCCGTCGCCGAGGAGCCGTGGCTGGGACCATCACCGTCACTAGCAGTTGCTACGCAGCTTGCGCGATGTCAGAAGTGAGACCGACGACGAAGACTTGAGCGAGCTGTTCGGTCATGCGGAAGAGCTACATGCCAACTTCTACGAGCAGTTCATGCCCGCCCACGAAGTCGAGCGATATCCAGGTCACATCGACCGTCTGGTCGACAAGCTGCGTCGGCTCGTCTAGCGCCAGTCGGGTTTGCGGATTTCGCTCTTTCGACGGACTTCCCAGAGACGCTCGATGTCGTCGTTCATTTTCTCGTGCAGGGCGTCCATCTCCTCGCGGCCGGGTCGCATCTCGCTTGACTTCCAGCGGCGGATGGCGGCCTTGTCCGACTTGTGCAGATCGACCTCGTCGAGCATATGATTGACGACCTGGCTGAACACGGCCCAGGCTTCTTCGATGTCGAGTTCGACTTTGACCATGAGTGACTTCCCCTCTGCGTGCCTCGCCCTGTCTTGAGCGGGATCGGTTAGCGCACCGTGCGGTAGTAATCGCGGCGGCGGATCTGGCGAGTGAGTTCCTCGTCGATCGTGTTGCCCAGCGCCTCGTTGACGCCGTTGGCGACGGCCTCCATGGCGGCATTGCCCTCGACCACACCGGCGCGCCAGTCGCGGATCGCCTTGACACCTTCGTCGGACAGCTCGACCTGGTCGAGTACCTGCGCGGTGATCAGGGTCATCAACGACCAGGTTTCTTCTTCATCGAGAATGAGTTGCATCGTTCGGGCCTCCTGTGCGGGATTGGTCCCCGCTGCTTGGTCTGGTTTCAGGCTCCGCTGAACTGCGGAGCGCGCTTGCTGACGAAGGCGTCGACGCCCTCGGCTCGGTCGGCCGTGACCTGGAGCAGGATCGTCAGTTCGGTCTCATAGTGAAGCGCCTGGGCCAAGGGCATGTCGAGGCCGTGGCTGATGGCGTCTTTCGCGTAGCGGGTAGCGATGGGGCCTCGTGAAGCGATCGAGGCGGCCACTGCCGCGGCTGCTTCGGTTGGATTGTCGGCGACGGCGTTCACAAGTCCCCAATCGAGGGCGGTCGTCGAATCAATCCGGTCGTCGAGCAGCAAGAGCTGCGTCGCCCGTGACCGGCCAACAGCGCGAGTCAGACGCTGCAATCCTCCCGCGCGAGGAAACTCCCCGGTCAGAGTGTCGAGACCGATCTCACAGTCCGAGGCAGTCACGCGAAGATCGGCGGCCAGCGCCAGCTCGAGGCCGCCGCCAGATGTTGGCCCGTTGAGCACGGCGATTGTGGGCTGGGCCAGTTGGGCAAAGCCAGCGAACAGATCGCCGAATTCCGTGGGGCCGTCGAATCCCTGCCAGACCGCCGGATCGGGATTGAGGATGATCACGCGAGTCTCCTCGCCAATCGAAGGACAGGCTTCGTTGAGCTGAAGGACGAAGTCGGCATCGAGCGACGCTCCGCCGCTGAGGACGGCTATTGCGTCGTGCTGCTCAAGCCGGAGCTGGGACAAAGCGGTCATCCAGTCGATCGTCTCTGTTGCGTCTAAGTGAGTCAGTGTACCGAAGGCCTGGGGATGAGCCGCAGGCGCTGAGTTCGTTTGACCGCTGTTGCCCTGGCCGCGGCCTCGATTTCATCCCGCTCGCGGAACAGCGGGAGATATTGGTCGTTCAGCCAAGCATTGGTCAATGGTCCGTTGGAATGCAGCGGATCGTGGATCTGCTCACCGGCAAGAGCGAAGCGAGCGAGCGGCGGATCGCTCATCTTGACGATCAGTCGCAGGGCGGGAATCGCGGTCGACGAGTCGAAGTGAGTCAATCCCAGGACTCCAGATTGGGCGACGGTGTCGGCCTCTCCACCGAACGGGAACGGTCCCGGTGACAGCAGCGGCCCGATCAGCGGAGCATCGGCCAGGCTGTGCTTAAGGATCAGCGGTCGACAACGTCCCCAGGTCCAGGTGGAACGGTCGGGACCGAACCTTCGGCCGAGAACACCCAAGGCACGTTGATGTGACTCGAGGAGGCGTTGTCTCGCCGTCTCCGGGTTCGCCGCGATTCGTTTCAGCGCCCAAGAGGTCGCGTGGGCAGCGAAGATGTCGAGGGTGGGGATTGCCAGCAGCGGGTCCAGTAGCGACTGCCCATCGGGTCCGAGCAGCTCGGACAGCTCTCGTCGCCGGTACTCGATCAGCGTCGCAGCCACAATCGCGGCAGCGGCCGACTTCTGGCTCATCTCACCGTTCCAGTCGGCGAGCGATTCGTCGGGAATGTGTTTGGCGAACTCTCTGAGCGGCAGTGAGGTCCGGTCAGTCTGGATTGCGGCGAAGGTCTCCAGCGTATGCGGAGCGGACTCTGCGAGCAGTTGCCGGATGCGAGACCCCCGGGCCGGATCGAGGTATTCGGCGCCGAAGCAGCTCTCGCCGAACGGAGCCAGCGGTGCGTTCGCGCTGACCACGATGCCTCCAGGCGGATCGATCACGTGGGGCAGATCGTCGCCATCCAGGGCCTTGGTTGGCGCGCCGCCCCGATCGACCGGGGCCCAGCCGGCGGTTGGGAACCTCAATGCGGCCATGTCGCCAGCGGGTACATCGGCGCTGACGCGCAATCCCACGCTCTGCTTGTCGGCGTAGGCGTAGCAGAGGTTGAAGTCTCCCATGTCGCCAGTGGCGGCGCTGAAGTCTTCCCAGTTGCGGGCCGACAGCATGTCTGCGATGCCGCCACCGCCGTGGCGGGGAGCGAGGATTCGCGAGTGCAAGGAAATGGCGCGGCTGCCATTCCAGCGATCGTTGATATCGGCGGGCAATATCTCGCTCACGATTGGACCATTGACGGTCTCGCGCAACTTGATTCGCTCATCCAGATAGCCGCGAACGGCAATGGACTCTTCGCTCTCCGAGATGTCCAACCAGCCGTCCGGGGTCAGCGATTTCTTGCCGTCGTCGGAAAGTTGCTCGACGACGGCGACGTTCATCGACATCAGCGCCGCGGTCGGGCCCCAGGCGATGTGGTCGTTGAATCCCCAGACGATACCGGGCAGTCCGGGCACGCTCGCCCCGGCGGCGTTGAACTCGGGACAATGCAAGTGGACAAAGTAGGTGTGCGGCGGCACCACCGGGTTCAAATGCGGGTCGCAGGCAAACAGCGGAACCCCGTCATCGGTGTGCCGACCGTCGACCGCCCAGTTGTTTGAGGCACCCTGTTGAATACCGAGCAAGTCCGACGCCTGCCGCGCCGCTTCTTGAAGCGGCTGTGCCAGTTCCCCGTAGGGAGCGTCGGGAGGCACAGCGGCGATGGTCTCCG
Organism: Dehalococcoidia bacterium; assembly: GCA_022822855.1. Classification (GTDB taxonomy): domain Bacteria; phylum Chloroflexota; class Dehalococcoidia; order Bin125; family Bin125; genus Bin125. The sequence continues at coordinate 157,458 of JAJDYG010000040.1, read as the reverse complement.
GCGAGAGCGGCGGATCGAGCTCATTCAGCGCGTCGAGGCCTGCGACTTCGACAATCCGGGCGCGCATCAACTGCTGTTCCCAGGCGGGGGAGAGCAGACAGGAGAGCAGCTTGCCCCAGGCGATGCTGTCCGTGGCCTGCCAGGGGCCAACGCGATCGCCGAGCACCTGGGCTTCGAAAGGCCTTGGAGCGCGCGCGATGGCGGCGTTGATCCCGGCGATGAACGGCGAGAGCTGTTCTCGCTGAGCGGCTGGCGTCGCATCCCAGGCGGCGTTGGAGGACCGACCGAACCCCAGCGTTCGGCAGAAGCGGTCGACCGGCAGGGCTTCGGGTCCGGCGATCTCTGCCAGCCGACCCGTCGCGGCCCTGCGGCTCCACTGCATCTGCCAGAGCCGATCCTGCGCCTGCACGTAGCCGAGCGCGAACAGGGCGTCGGCGGCCGACTCAGCGAAGCAGTGAGGGATGTCGTAGCGATCGCGGATGATCTCAACCGGGGCGTCGAGTCCGGCGACGGTCGTCTTGCCGCGTCGCTTATGCGTTTGCGGCATCTGTAGGGCATTGGCGAGGGTCGTGCCGGCGAGGGCACGCAGCAGCGACCCACCCTGCCGCAAGGACAGCGACAGTTGCCGCCAGTCGAGACCGAAGACTTGCTCGAGGGGAGAGGCGCTCATTCTGTGAGCGTAGGCGGTCATAGAATGTGTGCCGACGATGACACGGTGAATTCCGGTGGAGGCGGCCATGGATTTGGGTCTGGACGGCAAGCGAGCACTCATAACGGGAGCCTCGGAAGGAATCGGGCTGTACTGCGCGCTTTCGTTGGCCGCGGAAGGCGCAGACGTCTCGATCTGTTCTCGCCGTCAGCAGGCGCTCGAGCAGGCGGCGGCGAGTATCGACGCCCTAGGTTCGGGTCGAGCGCACTGGACGGTCGCCGATCTTGGCGATGCCGACGCGGGCGACCGCGCGGTCGCTTCCGCCGTGGAGGCGCTGGGCGGACTGGACATCGTGATCAACAACATGGGCGTCTCTCTGCGCGGCGAGGGCGATGAGGTCTGGCAGGACATGTTTGACCTCAACCTGATGGCGGCCGTGCGCACGACACGGGCCGCATTGCCGCATCTGGCCGCGGCTGCATCCGGTGATGGCACCGACAGCTCATCGATCATTCACATCGGGTCGATCTTCGGTCGCGAGGCCGGTGGATCGGCGCAGTACAACGCGATGAAGGCGGCGATGCACAGCCATGCGAAGTCGTTGGCTCTGGAGCTCGCGCCGCAGAACATCCGCGCCAATGCGGTCGCACCCGGCTCGATCGCCTGGCCCGACTCGCGATGGCAGACTCGCTATGAGGCGGACCCTGAGGGGATTCAGCGCAACGTGCTCGACACGATCGCGTTCAACCGTTTTGGCCGGCCCGAAGAGGTTGCCGATGTCGTCGCTTTCCTCGCCTCGCCCCGGGCGAGTTGGGTGACCGGCTCCTGCCTGAACGTCGACGGCGGGCAGACGCGTTCCAACATTTAGACTGACCGGCAGCGAGACGGGTCAGGAGGACGGCATGGCCGATCACCGCTATGAGCACAGCCGGACGCGGCTTGGTTCGCTGCCTTCGCGCTCCTGGGACGTGATTGGCCCGAGGATGCTGCGTCCGCTGATCGGCGGCGCGGTCGGCGCTGCGATCGTGGTCCTGTTTCTCGCCATCCGCGGAGGAACGGCGGTTGAGTTGAATGAACTGACCGGCACGGCCTGGGGCGGCTGGAGCCGGCACGCGGACGTGCATCTATTGATCGTCGTCAATGTCGCGGTCGGCGTCGCGATCGCGGTCAACTTCGCAGCGGAGTGGATCCACAACTGGATCTACATCGCGCTGGCGGTGGTCACGGCGGGGGTGCTCATTGCGCTCCGACAGCTGGCCGAAATCGAGGGCGCGGGCGGGAACGTCATGCTCGGCCTGATCGCCTTCTTCCTGCTGCTCGGAGTCGCGATCGCCGCCTGGGACGTGCGCTCCATCGGCCGTCGCAGCGGGTACTGATCCCCTCAATCGTCGTCCGGCACCGGATACTTCTCATAGGCCTCATCACGCCTGAGGATTTCCAAGATTACGATCGTTCGCTGCTCCTCGTTCACCCGATAGATCATCCGGCGATTGCCTACTTCGAGCCGAATTCGCCAGGTACCTGGAAAGCCCCGCAACTCGATAGTGCCGGGCTCGGCGTCCGGACCAGACCGCAGCGAACGGCGAATCTGATTGACCTCAGCTTTGGCAGGCCGGGTCAAGCGCATTCTTTGAACGCGCGCCTGGGCGGTAAACGAGACGGCCCAATCGCGAGGCACGCAGCCGGCTACTGCTTCACGTCCATGCGGCAGATGACCTCAAGAGCAGGGGGGTACACGTGTTGGGCTCGCTCTATGAAGGCCTGTCCTTCTGGAGATTCCCGCCTTGCCCTCGACAGGAATTGTTCGTAGTCGGGCAACAGCAACTCGACATTCATCCAGAACAGGTCGTCGGACGGGAAGGTGTAGTACCCATTTGCCCGCTCGGTGGCTGCCCAGGACATGTGTTGGTCAAACGCCTTGCGCACGTCATCTTCGAGCGTTTCGCGCCAGGGTGTTTCGAGGATCGCTTCGGTCAGATCTTGGTCTTCACCTGGATATTGCGCGGCGATGCGCAGCTTCTCGGCGTGCTGCCATGCTTCGAGTTCGGACTGGGTCGAGTGCATTTGGCGGGACTCCTGCCGCCAGTTTAGTCCTCGGTGACCTCGGTGACGGAGTCTCGGCGGGTGATCGCGAGGTGGGACATGGGTGAGCCGGTGTCGGCGGCGCCGTGGAAGTGGTCTTCGCCAGCCGGAATGATGGCGAAGTCGCCGACCGAAATGGTGTGCTCTTCGTCGGCGGTGCCAACCTTGCCGATCCCGGAGACGACGTAGAGCATCTGCTCGGACGAGTGGGTGTGCATCTTCGTCCGCGCGCCCGCGCCGAACTGCACAATCGCCAGGTTGAAGTCGGCGTCGTCGGCCGCGTTCTGACCGCCGATCGAGCCGGCCAGGGCTCGGACCCAGACATTGCCGCCGGTGAAGATCGGGGCGTTGGCCTGGTTCGTGTCGCCGTCGGATGATTTCGTCACGCGCATCAGAGTTTGCCTTTCCTGATTCCCTCTTGTCGGACCCCCCTCTGTCCCTCCGGGACATCTCCCCCCGCAAAGCGGGGGGAGAGGAGGTCTGTTGTGCCGCGGTCCTCTAGCTGTTGGCAGCGATGAAGTTCTGGATTCGTTCCCAGGCGTCGTTGCAGGCGTCGACGTGTTCGTCGTAGCTGCGGTCGAAGAAGCTGTGCGGAGCGCCTTCGTAGGTGACGATCTCGCGGCTGACGCCGCCGGCTTCGAGAGCGGCGTCCCACTCGGCAACGGCGTCCGCGGGGATGCTCTCGTCTGCGCCGCCCATCAGGCCGAGGATGGGGCACTCGATGTCGGCGACGGTAGCCGACGGCGCGGGAGCGCCGTTCAGGCCCTCGGCCGTTGGTCGGCCATAGAAGCCGATCGCTCCGGCCAGTCCATGCCCTGCCGAAGCCTGGAGCCAGCTATTGCTGCCGCCGAAGCAGAAGCCGACGGTGAAGACGGCTCGGTCGGGGTCGTTGGCGCGGAGCACGGCGACAGCGGCTGCGGTGTCGGCGATGATGCCTTCGGCCTCAGTGGCGCGCACGTGCGGCCAGAAATCGAACTCGGCGTCGCGCTTGGAGACACCGGCGGTGCGGCCGAAGTAGTCAATCGCGACGGCGTCCACGCCGATCTCGGCGAAGCGGATCGCGAGTTCCTCGTAGAAACGGAAGAGTCCGCGCACATCGGGGAGGATCACCATACCGGGCCCGGTTGGCGATTCGGCTCTGGCATGGAAAGCCGCGAACTCGGTTCCGTCGGATGCGGTCAGGGTCAGGTCTTCAACGTCGACTGCGGCGCCGGCGATCGGCGTGATCGCGGGTAGGGCGTCATAGCGGTGGCACATCTCAAGTGTCCTCTCTGGCTGTTGTCAGCCCTGCGAGGATAACTTGCCTGGCTGTCGATTCTGTGATCGCCCAGGATCAGATGATTCCGGCTTCGCGGAGCTCGGACCTTGCGGCTTCGTTGAGGCCGAGGAGATCTCCGTAGATCTCATCGTCGTGCTCGCCGCGATTGGGGATGGGCGCGGTGAGGGCGGCGGGGGTTCGCTCCAGCTTCCAGGGCGCGCCGGTGTAGAGGGCTCCGTCGCGGATGGGGGCGGCGGCTTCGGCGCTGAGATCGATGTTTGCGTTCGAGAGGGTGGTGTAGTCCTCGTCGATCAGCAGGGCCGTCGGGTCCATCATCGGGAAGGCCGGCACGCCGAGGGCCTGGAGCTGGATGCTGAGTTCCATCGCCTCGTGGTTGCGAGTCCAGTTGGAGACGGCTGCGTCGAGGTCGTCCTGATCGCTGAGACGACCGCTCATCGTCGCCCAATCATGCTGGTCCAGGTGGGGTGCGAGTGTGCAGAGCGCGGCCCACTCGTCGTCGCTTCTGACGACGATGGCGAGCCATGCGTCTTCGCCGAGCGCGGGAAACACGCCATGCGGGGCCATCGCCGAGGAGCGATTGCCTCGGGGACCCGCGTCGCGTCGATTGAGCAGCCAGTCCATCAGGGGCTGTGCCGCCCGTTGGAGCGTGGCTTCGCCCTGGGCGAGGTCGATGAACTGGCCTCTGCCGGTGCGCTCGCGATGTTCGAGGGCGGCGAGCAGCGCGATGAAGGCGTGACCGGCGGCGGTCGGGTCGAGGTCGGCGGTGTCCTCGCGCGGCTGCGGGTCGTCGGGGTAGCCGAGCAGCGACTTGAGTCCGTAGAGCGCGGCCAGCGAGGGTCCGTAGGTGACGAGGTTGCGCCAGGGACCCTCGGTCGCGCCGGAGGCGGAGAGGGCGACCATGATGATCCTCGGGTTGGCCTCGGAGAGGACGTCGTACGAGAGTCCCAGCGACGGCATCACACGCGGGGAAAAATTCTCGAGGACGACGTCCGACTGTTCGATCAAGCGCAGGTAGAGGTCCCGCCCGCGCGGGTCGCTGAGGTTGATGGCGATCGAGCGCTTACCGCGATCGAGACCGTGAAAGGCGCGCGGGTCGTCGACGGACGTGGAGCCTCGGTCGCCGCCGATCGAGCCGACGGGGGCGCGCTGGCCGCCGATCGATACACCGGACAGCCGATGGGGCGCGCCGACCTTGATCACCTCCGCGCCGAGATCGGCCAGGAACATGCCGAGCAGCGGGCCGGCCCAGACGTGGCCATGGTCGAGGACTCGGAGTCCGGTGAGGGGCGGCATGGTTTGGGAGTCTAGGGCGTGTTGGGCCTCCTGGCGGATGTTCGGGCACAAATGCGATCTGCGGATTTCAGGTTTTCGACAAACTTTTTTTCTGAGGGCCGAATTGTGCTGATCTCCAGTGATTTACAGGGGATCGTGCGTCGGGAGTTTCAGGTTCTTTCAGCTTTTTTCAGGTTTCTTCGGGACTTCCTGTTCGGATTTGTTCGGACTTTGATTGGTGTTGTGCGGGCAAGAGCCGGCTTGAACGGAGCTGTACGGCTGTGGTTCGGGCAGTTGAATCGGTCATGGTCGTGGCCTCCGGTGGGTCTGAGCGGCGATGTGGGGCAAGGGTATCAGCACGGGCGTTCCGTTAGGAAGGAGGATGGTCAAGTGGTTGACGGAGGGTTGGCGCCAGCGGGCCTGAGATGGCGGAAACGACGAGGCAGGGTGCGGCTAGTCCAGCTCGTCCAAACGGGATTCGGCCAAGTGCAAGAGGCGTTTGGCTTGCACCACCAAGGTGGCGCGGAGCCCGGGCTTCACTTGACGGCGGCTGATGACGTCTGCCAATCGCGCGATAGTCGCCGCTCGTTGGGCGATTCGAATATCCGGATGCACACGCCGGCGGTAGATGTCCGTGGGAACGATGCGACAACGGAAAGACGAAGGCAGATCCATCGTTTGAGCCTCATCGGGCGGCTTTTCATTCAATACAGCGCGGAATTCCGAGGCTGCCAAGACATTCTGAAACAGCGAATACTCCGCGGAGTTCAGCCGCTGCTTGGCACGTTCCCGGACCTCGGCCTTTTCCTCTCTGTTGTCTGCCTGCTGCCAAGCGTCATCCAAATCCCAAAACGGCCACATCTCGATGTCGGCTACCTCGAACGGATCGAGGACGTTCATTGCGACGGCATCGGTACGTTGGTTGGTCAAGTGACGACGAATTCTGACGCGCAGTTGCTCTGTCGTCTGGCCGACATAGATGGGTTCATCGTCGTAATCGAAGAATGCGTACACCCCGTACTTGGCGTCCCCTACCTTCCTTCCGTTTGCAGGATCAATGACATCCAAGGCCTTGATCAATTCGCGCAAGATCGCGGCAACTTCGTCGGGCGGTCCGCGGCGTTTCGCCATGGTCAGGACCTCATGATCTCGACGCCGGGCGGTGGATAGATCTGGAATCGGCCTTGGGCGGCGTCTGCTACGAAGTCTGCGATGACCTTCACATCGCCGAGAACAGCCCGATCTGTCACTCGGATCGTGGTCCAACCGAGGTCGCGCAGCTCAGTATTGACGCGGCGATCTCTGTCCATGTTCCGCTCAATCTTGTTGCGCCAGTATTCGGTCATCTCGGCGTAGCGTTCGGCGGTGTGCTTCTTGCCGTGCCAGAACTCGCCATCAACGAAGACGGCGAGCTTGCGTCCGACCATGGCGATGTCGGGGCGTCCAGGGGCACAGGGGTAGTCGACGCGGTAGCGAAGGCCGCGACGATAGAGTTCCTTGCGCAAAGCGAGTTCGGGCTTGGTGTCCTTGCGCCGGATGCGGCGCATGGTTTCGGATCGCGCTTCTGGAGTGAGCGGATCTCGTCGGACGGCCACGAGTTAACTCCCGGCTGCAACGGGGTCGAGTCGTTCGTCGGCGAATCGCGTCTGCACCGGCTCGCTCCGCGGCAATTCCTGGAGCAGGAAGCCGAAGGCATTATCGACCAGCCAGGAGACAGCTGGGACGCACACAGCATCACCGAAGCCGCTTTGGGCTTGGCGCCTGCCGACATTGATGGGAAAGTCGCCGGCACCCTGAAGACGAGCGTACTCGAGGCCCGTCAGTGGTCGGATGCGCGGTCGGTCGCCTCTGCAGTCCACCAAGAACTGAACGCTGCTGCCACCGTTGGCGGTTCGGAGACACCCGGCAATGGTGTCACTCCGAAGTTCTCCGACGGTCCGCCCTCGACGAACCCGCCGATACATGGTCGCCACACCATCCCGCTTACCCAGTAGCAATTCGCCAATCCGAAATGCATGCCGCTCGTGCATCGCATCGCGCAAGGCATTGACACGATCCTCAGGCCACCAAGATTCATCGTTGGCTGGCACGCGCTCCAAGACGTCAACCAAGCGTTTGGGCGCCCTTTGCGGCGGTTCCGGCAGGCTGGACTCGAAAAAGGCTATGCCACGATGCGAGGCTTGAAAGGATCGAATGGCGGCGGTTCGCAGTCGGGTCACGTCGTCGGTGGGGGGGAGCGGACATGGGACCAAGTCCTGACGGAGCGCGACCACAAACAGCCGTGGTCGACTCTGGGGAGTGAACCACTTCGCATCCACAACGACCAGGTCGATCAAGTAACCAAGCTCACCGATCCGCTGGCAAACCTCTTCGAGATCGCGACCGCCGTGAGAGGTGACAAATCCAGTGACGTTTTCCAAGAGCAGGGCCTTCGGCGCGGTTCGATTACTCACGACGTCGGCGGTGAGATCGAGGAAGGGCCAAACGGTACCGGAGTGTTCGCCGGCAAGGCCTCGACGATTGCCAGCCAAGGAAAGGTCGATACAGGGGAAGGAGGCCGTCAGGAGATCGAGATCGTCAGGGAGGTCGCTCAGCGTCAGGCGGTTGATGTCGTCGACCAGCAAGTGGTTCGATCCGAACCGATCGGTGTACATCCTGGCCTTTTCCGGCGCGATGTCGTTGGCGAAGACGCACTCCCACCCCAGTGGCTCGATGGCCTCCCGGACCAGACCAATGCCGGAGAAAAACTCGGCGAATCGCACCATTATGTTCCCTTTGCGGCATGTTATCGCTCTGGCCGGATTGTACATCAGTTCTGTTGATGACCGCTACCCTCTCTATCTAGGAGTCCGGCGCTATGCGCATTACGTTTTGTGGGTCGGGGGCAGGGGGGTCGGTGAACCCGCGGCGTGGGGCTGCTTCGATCCATCTGGCTCATGGTGATGCGCGCATTCTGGTAGATGCGGGACCGGGATTCATGGAGCGGATGGTGGACTCGGGGCTGGACGCGGATGCGGTGTCGGACGTGGTCTTCTCACATCTGCACTTCGACCACGCGATGGGCGTAGTTGAGCTGTTCACCCGGCTGATCGTTCGCAGGGGAGCGCCGGTGACGGTCTTTGGGCCTCGCGACACGGACACGTACATCGAGGCAGCGCTGGGTTTTGCTCGAGTCAACTCAACGAACGACTTCATCCTGCGCTGGCTGGACGGGGTCTCGGTCGAGCTGACCCGTCCGGGGGATGAGCGGGAGATCGGCGGGATTGCCGTGCGTTCGGTCGAGGTGCCTCATGCTCCCAATCTCGAGTGCCTGGCGCGGCGCTTTGAGGCGGGCGGACGGTCGCTGGTCTACACGGGGGACACGACCTACGCGCCCGAGAGCCTGGTCCCGCTGGCCGACGGCGCCGACGTGCTGGTGCACGAGGCGTACACAGAGTCGTGCCTGGCGCGGATGGCGGCGGGACTATCGGAATCGGCGCGCGCGGGGCTGTATCGCGGGGTGGGGGGGACACACTCGACGGCGGAGTCGGCAGGCCGGATCGCCCGCGACGCCGGCGTGAACACGCTGGTCCTGACCCACATCATGTCGCTGGAGCAAGACTGGGAGCTGGTCGAGGAGGCGCGGCGGGCGTTCGACGGCACGATTGTGGTTGCCTCGGACGGGCTGTCACTGGACGTCTGAGGTTGACGATGCAGGTCCGCGAGTTGACGATCATGGTCGGGACAGACCAGCTCGAGGCGATGACCCGCTTCTACGGGGCGACGCTTGGACTCGAGCGGGTGGCGAAGTTCCGTGATCCGGTCTTTGAGGCTGCGGGCGGATTCATTCGGTTGCTCGACCACTCGGATATCTCGGGGGCGACACTGGAGCCCGCGCGGATGCAGATCAATCTGTTTGTCGACGACGTTTCAGGCGAGTTCCGTCGGGTGATCTCAGCGGATCCGACGATCGGCGTGCATCGCGCGCCGGAGCGTGAGTCATGGGGCGGCGAGGTGGCGACGCTGCTGGATCCTGACGGGAACTTCGTGCAGTTGTTGGAGCTGGTTGGCGATTAGTCACCACTACTCGGACTCGGGAGGATCTCGATGGCAAAGACAATCTCGGTCAGTGAGACGATCAACGCGTCTTCGGATCGGGTGTGGGAGGTGCTCACGGATTGGCCTGGCGCGGTTCGCTGGATGAATGGGATCGAGTCGATGTCGATCGACGGCGAAACCGTGGAGGGTGCCCAGGTGCGCTTCTTCACTCGCGGGCAGGACCGCACCTCCCTGATTACTCATTGCGATCGGGGGCGGTCGGTCACGCTGCGCTCGCAGCAGGGCGGCGTGACGGCCGACTACAGGTACTCGGTTGAGCCAGCGGGGGAGGGCAGGAGTCGGGTCAGTCTGGAGGCGGAGTGCCACTTCAGCGGGCTGCGGTACCGGTTGCTGGGGCCGTTGATCGGCTTTGCGATTCGTCGGACGGACGGCGGGCAGATCGCGGCTCTGAAGCGGGTGATCGAAATGGGAGAAGGGTAGGCACAGCGCGTCGTCAAGGGCCGAGGCGGCCAGGGGAGCCCCCCTCTGCCTTCGGCATCTCCCCCCGCTGCGCGGGGGGAGAAAAGCAAAAGCGACGGCGTCTCCTCCGCTGCGGGAGAGGGTCAGAAGAGCTAGTCCCCACGTGAAGCGGGGATTGGGGATCAGCGGATGTAGGTGGGGGCGTCGTCGGTGTCGGCGGCGATCAGGGCCATGTCGTCGGCGTCAAGGTCGTCGAGCTCGCCCTGGCGATAGGCGTCGTAGAGGTTGAAGAGTTCGGTCTTGTGCGGCCGCTTGCGGCCGATTGGGCATTCTTCCCAGGCTTCGTAGTCCTCGTCGCAGTAACCGAGCCGACGCTCGCCACATTTGGGCTGGAGCTGGCGGCCGAGCTCGGGCGCGACCCTGACCACCTCTGCCCGCATCAGGGAGACGACCTTGCGGAACTCCCACTGGGCCCGGGTGCAGAGTCGAAGGTCGGAGATGTGCAGCAGGGACGCGAAGTTGACGGTGATCTTGAAGTTGGTGTTGGTCGCATTGGGCAACAGGAAGCGGGCGTCCTCGGCCGGGATGCCGGCCTCGACCATTTTCTCGTACAGCGCACCCGCCTGGGCGAAAAACGCGGCCATGTCATCGCCGAGCCCGGCCCGCTCGACGGTCCTGGGCACGGTGTAGGGAAAAGCTCCACCCTTGTAGGTGACGTAGCGCTGGCTCTGCTGCTCGAAGCTGATCCCGATGCGGTGGCGCACGAACTGGTGTGAGAAGGCTCGTGAGACGCCTGAGATGCCGAACTCGAAGTGGACCTGCTCGAGCGGCGACATGTGGCCGGTGAGCAGGCGGGCCTCGACGAAGTCGAGCATTTTCTCCTGTGAGATGCGCTCGTCGTCGATCCGATCGAGCACCTGTTGGGGTGTCAGCGCGGAGTAGCAGACGCGATACGCCATGTAGAGGGCGCGGATCGGGTCCTTGGTGTGGTCGATCAGCTTTACGGAGATTGCCACGTCTACTCGTTCACTCGGTTCGCCGGAGGGTTAGAGGATATGTCAACTGAATATAGCGGAGGGTGATTGAAGTCTGACATGAGTGGGCTCAGATGTAGCGAGCCGTGCTCCAGGGATCCCATCCGCACTTTCGCCAGATACGCAGGGCGTAGCGGGCGTTGTAGAGGGGTCGCATGGCGAGATCCTGATCGAGGTGTTCTCCGATCTCGGCTTCGCCGAAATAGCACCACCAGGCATTGATCTGGAAGAGACCGAAGCTGCCGCCGGATGGGTCGTCCTTGTTGTAGGCGCGAGGGTTCCAGCGGCTCTCGTGGTAGGAGATCGTGAGAGCGTTCTCGAGTTCATCCCGAGGCCAACCGGCGGCGCGCAGAATTTCACGGACACGTGGTTCAGCAATGGTCATCGGTCGAGTTACGAGTCGGGCTCAGGCGAGTGTCCGGGCGGGCGTTCAGGCGAACGTCGTCTCGACCGAGGATGACGCGTCGAAGAAGTCCTGCAGGGTCTGGTTGAAGCGGTAGAAGAGGTCTCGGCGGTTGTAGTCCTCGCCTTTGGCCAGCTCCTCCGGGCTCTCGAGGTCGATGGTGTTGAGCGTGTGGTGGAGGTCGGCGTGGCCGTTGGTCTGGATGTTCTCGATCATCTCGCGCCATCGATCTTCAGGCATGACCAGAGTGAAGTCGAGATCCTCATCATCGGCCGACCTGGAGATGTCGGCGATTTCGGGTATCTCGAATCCGTCGAAGACGAGCTTGATCGTGGTCTCGCCGACGTTGACGCCCATGGCGCAGTCCATCATTCCGAAGTCTCGCCAGTGTGGGTCGTCCTGCACGGTGTCGCGAAGCTGTTCGAACCATTCGACGGATGGGAACTGCGGCATGGTGGTCTCCGGTCGGCTTACTCTTGTCGGCTTGCTTTTCTGTTACGTCGCTGATCTTAGCAACCGACTGCTTCAAAGCGTGCTGTGGCCTTGGCAATCACTCGTTCCAGGCTTCATCGTCCGAGGAGCGCGGCGGTCGGAAGAGGTCTCCGATGGCGACTACTCCGGCCGCAGTGAGCGCCATGAGACCGAGAGCCTTGAGATGCAGACGGCGAGCGCGGCCGAGGTCGTCGATGTCGGGCGCCGGGCGCTGCCAGCCGACCGAGCGGCCATTCCATGAGGTCCGCCGGTCCAGGGCGACCGACATGGCGGTTACCGGGATCGGCGTCTCGGAGCCGAGCGCGAGTTCCTCCAGCTCGGGAGGCTGGAGGTCGGAGCGTCCGCGGGCGGCCAGGGTTGCGGCAGCGGCGATGGCGTCGCGGCCGCGCCGGACCGAGACGAGGCGACGGCCCGGATCGAGCATCGCGGTGAGCGGTCCTTCCGAGCCTGGTCCGGCCATCGGTCCGCCCAAGGATTCGACCGCGGCGTAGGCGACAGCTCCGGACAGGTCGAACGCGGCATACGCGGCCCAGGGACCGACCACGGTTTCGCTGGGCGAGTTCGCCAGCCGGCCAATCTCGGCCTCGATCCGGTCACTGTCGAGGGCGGCCAAGGGCCGGCCGTCGTCACCGACAGGAGCGTCGGCCAGTTGACGTTGGACTGCGTCGGAAGCTCGGACTCCCCGCCAGGCATCGAAGGTCATCGCCAACAGGAGCGCCTGAATCAGGATTGCGACCAGGCGTCCGCCTCGTCCGGGGCGGCTGCGCTCGATCAGCGCGGCTCCGCGGATGATCGCCAACGAGGCGGCAAACGGCGCGAAGACTCGCAGGCGGGGCGGCAGGGACGTGAGCTGACGGCTCTGGGCCAGCGCCCAGGCGAGCCACGTCGGCCGACCATCGGGCGGTGGTCCGAGCAAGTAGTTGGCGACCGCCTGGATGACCAGGGCCAGCCCAAACACGGTGAGACGGTCTGCGGTGCGTCGCATTGGACTTTGAGCATATCCGCCGCTGCTGCGGCGCCTTCGACTGTGTCGTGCTTCACACGCCGGAACCGCGAGCGGCGGCAAATCGGAGAGCGTCAGACTTGCTGGGGAAGAAATGTTCCGAGAGTTCGTGAAAAAGTTGACAAGCGGGGTTGGGGCGACTCATAATGTGCATCGTTTCACAAACTCCCGAACGTGCGGAGATTCACAAGCAGATTCCGCTGTTCAGGTCGAGTCAGAAAGCGAGTAGGACCGATGCCCGTTACTCCTCCGTCGAAGTGCCCGCGCTGTTCCGGCATGATGCTCGTCGAGTCCGACGCGCACAGCGTCTATTCGAGCTGCCTGTCGTGCGGGTACGTGTACGAGAGCAACATTATCTCGGTCTTTGAGCTCGAGCGTGAGCAGGCTGTCGAGGAAGGCCGCCAGCGCCGCCGCCAGCCGTCCCACGGCAAGCTCCGCCTCTAACGAGGTCACTTCCCTTCCCAACCGGTCCTTCCGGCACCCCGCGCCGTCGTCAGCGGTGGCGGGCCCGGCGCTAGCCTGACTCTGGTGCGCTTCCCTCTCGCTATTGTGCGTCTGGGTCAGCCAACGAGAGCCAGACCGGTGGAAATCCGCGAATATCGAATAGCCACCCGTTGCGATCACCGCGGCCGCCTGCGCCGCTGCCGCGATCCGATGATCGGCCAGTGTCAGTATTGCGCCAAGGGCTTTTGCGCCCGCCATGGGCAGATCCAGCAGGACGGCCAGGAAATCTGCGTCGAGGTACGTTGCGAGCGCCTGCGCGTCGATGTGGAACTTCACCTGGTGTTCAAGGCGGCGGCCAGAGAGCGGAACCAGGACTTACGTTGCGGCGAGCCCGACTGTGCGCAGTCTCACAGCTTGCGCTGCGACCGCTGCAACTGCCGATTCTGCGAGGATCATCTCAGACAGGTCATCATGACCACGACCCGGGGCGGCGAGTTGCAAACCGAAGCCGTTGCGATCTGCGATCACTGCCGGGCGCGTCTACCGCTCTGGGCCGATGAATGACTTCAGAATCTCGGCATCATGTGGAAACACGGGCGTCGGCCGACGATGTTCCGGTTCCAACGGAATCCAGGCGGCTGCCAGGGCCTCCGGCCCGGGCCTGAGCGAACCGCCGACTGCGCTCGCGCGATAGGCGATTACCACGACCTGCTCTCCAGTCGCCGACCAGACGCCAAGTAGCTCGCCGACCCTGACCTCAATTCCGGTCTCTTCCCGTACCTCGCGCGCGGCCGCATCTTCAACCCGCTCGCCGGCGTCAACGAATCCGGAGGGCCAGCTCCAGCGGTACATCGCCGGCTCGTGGTTGCGGCGGACGTAGAGCAGCCGACCCTGGTCGTCGCTGACCAGAACGACCGCGGCGACTTTGGGGTCTACGTAGTTGATCCAACCGCAGGAGTCGCATCCCTGAGCAGAGGGCAGCGGATGGGCGCACTGCGGGCAGAATCTGGGTGGAGGCGGCATCGAATCGCGCCGGCTGGCTCGGACGCTAGAAGACCGGCAGCGAGACCCGTTCGAAGTGCTCGTAGTAACGGCCGTCGGCCGAACTCCAGCGCTTTTCGACGTTGGCGATGAAGTCTTCGCCACGGTCGCCGAACTGCGATACGTGCCGGGTTAGGGCGCGAATCTTGGTCTGAATCACGTCGGTGATATCGATGTCGTAGTTGGCCAGCATGCTGCCCCAGATGAACAGCTCGGCGACCTTGTGGCACTCGAGCCCTTCTGCAAGATGCTCGGGGAAGTTGAGGCGGTCGCGCGCAGTGGGATAGACCGCGTCGACCGTCATCTCGCCGGTGCAGCGGTGGTCGCGGTGGTTGATAAACCCGCGCCACTCGGAGAGTGGGTCGGAGGGATCAGCCTCGAGCGCGCGGCGGTGGATGATGTCGGTCGAGTGTGTAAACACCACGTGCGGCTGGATTTTGCGAATCGCCTTGACGATTCCGCCCAGATATTCGCGTGTGTATTCCAGTTCACCGTCCTCGCCGCCGAGGAATGTACAGCTGATTACACCCAACTCCTCAGCCGCGTTTCGTTGTTCCACCTCGCGCATCGGGACCAGCCGCTCGGAAGTCATCTCCGGGTCCGCCGTACCCTTGGCGCCGTTGGTCACGACCAGATAGTGCATCTCCCAACCGAGCGTGGTCCAGAGGGCTGCAGTGCCGCCTGCGCCAAAGTCGGGATCGTCTGGGTGGGCGGCGACCACCAGGCCGACTTTGTTGTCGGTTTCGGGAGGCATCATCATTGTCTGGTCTTTCGGAGCAGAAGTTTCGTCTGGGGGGTTGACATCACCAGCCTATACGCGCACAATGAACGGAACAGCGCAGAACGCAAGTTCCGCACACCTGCTCGGAGGGCTGCTATACTTCCCTTATGTCACTACCGGCATTCGGGTCACGATAACAGCGCGACCGAACAACAACGCGCAAAACCGCGCAAGGCAACGATTGGGGGATACTCACCATGGCAGAGCAGCAGAGATCGAACGATCCGGACACGACATTGGCACCGCGCCGAGGAAAGCGGGGGCCGCGATCGGACAAGCCCGAACGAATCCTGGCGTTCCTGAGGGACTACTTCACCCGGTATCACTACCCGCCTTCGGTGCGCGACATCGTCGAGGGTTGCAACCTCTCGTCTACCTCGGTGGCCGACTACAACCTGAAGATCCTCGAACGCGAGGGTCACATCCGACGCGACCGCGAGCGGGCGCGGACGATTTCACTGACGCAACCCGTTGAGGCGGTTCGACCGACGCAGGTAGAGTCCGGCGCCTCCGCGCTCGCCGTTCCACTGCTCGGATCGATCGCGGCCGGGACTCGCTCGCTCGTTCCTGAGGGGGTCGATGTCGAGCACGCGGAGAGCAAGATTGCCGTGACCTCCGACATGCTTGCGGGACGCGACCCGGAGCGAGTGTTCGCGCTCACGGTGCGCGGGAACTCGATGATCGACGCGCTGATCGCGGACCAGGACACGGTGATCCTGGAAGAGGTGCAGAACATCTCCAACGGTCAGATGGCCGCGGTCTGGTTGCGCGAGGAGAACATCTGCACGCTCAAGCGCCTGTACTACGAAGAGGGCCACGTCCGCCTGCAACCCGAGAACCCGACGATGGATCCGATCCTGACGGACGAGGCGAACATGCTGATCCAGGGTCGCGTCGTCTCGGTCATCCGTCGGCCCCAGTGAGTGAGACGGTTCGACGGCGCATCGCAGCGACGGTTCTGCTCAGCGCTGCTTGAGGATGACCGTTCCCTCTGCGCGAGTTTCGACCCCAGCCGGTCACGCTCAGCGCGCAGATCGTCAGCGAGGCTCCGCGGTCGGCAGGGATCGGATTCGGGCCTCGAAGTCGTGACTGACGCACGGGGGTGGCTTCGCCGAACCCGGACATGGGCAGTCGCACCGAGCAACCGACCTCCTCTCTGGCGCTCCGGCGAGAGTCCGGGATATGCGTAGACTGAACCAGTGCCACCAATCCTGACCATCGACGATGTCAGCATCGAGTACAAAACTCGCGAAGGTCCGGTGCGCGCTGTGCGCGGGGCCTCGCTGACGATGGAGCGCGGAGAGATCGTCGCCCTGGTCGGCGAGAGCGGTTCGGGCAAAACCACGCTGGGTCTGGCCATCCTGCGCATCCTGCCGCGCAACGCCGACCTGACCAGCGGATCGATTCGCTATGAACACCGCAACATCGGCGACATGGATCGCAGCGAGCTGCAACGCATCCGCGGCGACCAGATCTCGATGATCTTCCAGGACCCGATCGCAGGGCTGAATCCGATCATCACTGTTGGCCAGCAAGTCGAAGAGGTGATCACCTCTCACCGCACGGTCAGTAAGGGCGAAGCGCGGGAGCGGGCGCTGGAGGCGCTCAATGCGATGCAGCTGCCCGACCCGATCAGGATCGCCAAGTCGTTCCCGGGCGAGCTCTCGGGAGGCATGTGTCAGCGGATCATGATCGCGATCGCGACCGCGCTCGACCCACAGGTACTGATCGCCGACGAACCGACGGCATCGCTGGATGTCACTGTCCAGGCCCAGATCCTCTACGAACTGGAGCGTCTCCGCGACGAACGGGGAACAGCGATCCTGCTAATCACTCACGACATGGGCGTCGTCGCGCAGATCGCAGAGCGCGTGGCGATCATTTATGCCGGGCGGATGATGGAGGTCGACGATGTCGTACCGCTCTATCGGCAACCGCGACATCCCTACACCTGGGCGTTGCTCGACACGCTGCCCCGGCTTGATCGACGGCGACGCTCCCGGCTGCGCCAGATACCCGGTGGTCTGCCCGACCTGACCGACGAAGAGATCGGCGAGCACTGCGCATATCTGGAACGTTGTCCCAAGGCGCTCACCCGGTGCCGCACAGATGGCGAGCCCGAACTCGCCGATGTGATTGGCGGCCGGATTGGTCAACGCGTGGCCTGTTACAACCCGGTGCTCGAGGTTTAGCAGGTCCTAGTCGCGCCCGGCACCGGCTAACTCCGAGACCAGCAGTTCCACTACGAGTTGTTCGGCCACGCTCGAGGAAAGGCCGCTGCCTTCCTCACGTTGCTGCAGGATCGCTTCCTCGGCCTCGAGGATTCGTGCCAGCGCGGCATCGGCTGCCGGCTGCGAGTAGGCCTGTGCCTGTCGACGGAGCCGGCGCGCGAGCCACGCGAAGTTCGCCTTGGCCGCCTGCTGAATCTCGTCGTTCGAACCACCTTGGTCGATGACCTCTCTGGCCGCCACGATCTGGCGATATGTTCGGGCCAGCATCTGGATGATTCGCGTCTCCGACTCACCGTCGGCGCGGACGCCGTCTAGCGCCCGCATAGCGTCGGGCAAACGTCGTTCGGCGACCGCATCGACGAGGTTGAAGATTGAGACGGAGCGCGTCGCCGGGACCATGGCCTCGACAATCGTCTCGTCGACGTTGGCGTCGCCGGCGTAGAGCGAGAGCTTGTCTACTGCGTGGGTCAGCGCGCCCCGATCGCCGCCAGCCCGGTCAATGAGTGCCTGGGCGGCGTTCCGGGTCAAATGCAATCCGCGGCTGCGCACCTCGCCGCGCAGCCACTCGAGCGCCTCCTCGGGCTTCAGCCGAGCGAACTCCCGAGCATCGGCCAGGGGCTCGATCAGTTGCAACATGGGATTGCCGCGCCGCAGTTCGTCCTCGACGAAGACCAGGACGGTCGTCGGGGGCACCTGCTCCAACATGTCAGTCAGGCCATCCCACTCGCCCAGTTGACGGCGCCCTCGCCGTGGCGCTCCGAAACGAGCGCAGAGTCCATCGACGCGGACCCAGCGCACGCCACCCAGGAACGGCGCTGCAGAGACCGCCGCTCCCAGTTCACCCAGCGAGACGCGCGCGCCGTCGAAACTGACAGAGTTGTTGGCCAACGAGCCGTCGGCGTCATGTTCGCGCCGCAACGCCGCCACGGCTTCCAGCCGCGCAAACCGATCCTCGCCGTGGAACAGATAGACCGCCATGGGTCTGAGACTACCGAGGCAGGGATTGCGAGAGCGGCGAACTGTTCAGGGTCCGACGGCGGCAAGGGCCGCGCGAACGTCCGTCACCGCCAGTCTCAGGTTGGGAATCTCCCATTCCTCGTCCGGCTCGAGAAGCAGCAGCACGCAGCGGTCGACGGTGCGGTGGAGTGATTGCTCCAGGATCAGCGCGTATGAGGCGGCCTGCAGCCGGTAGCGATCGACCGCGGCGGCCACTGATTCGCCCGATTGCAGCGCGTCGGTCTTGTAGTCGACGACGACCAGATTGCCGTTGGGCAGCTCGTAGAGCAGATCGATGAAGCCGTCGAGCAGGACGCCGTCAACTTCCACAGCTGCGTAGAGTTCCCGCCAGAACCGATCGGCGGTCACCGCCTCGCGGACCACTTTGCTTCGGGTTGCTCGGAGAGCCAGCCGTTCGACTGCGTCGGCGGCGCGACCGGTCAACGATTCCGCCGTGGCCTGCGCCCGAGCTGCCTCCCTGATCTCAGCCTCGTCCGGCTGTTGCAGATCGATCACTTGTAGGACACCATGGGTCGCGCGGCCGATCGCGGTTCCGGCCCGGCCCCGACGCCAGGGCGGCAAGTCTTCGTCCGGCTCGTGATTTGGCGATCCGTCGGGCGACGTGGAGCCGCCGATGGCCAGTTTGGCGACCCCGGTCGCGGACTCGCGAGGCAGCGAGGCAAACCGGCGATTGGCGTCAGTGCGTTGTGCGATCCACTGGTCACGCTGGGCCGCAGTGTCCGGTTCAGCGGGAGCGCGAGTGGAACGAACAATCGTAGGCGGATCGGGAATTTCTTCCTGGGACAGCAAGCGACACGGCGCATCCGAGTTATGCAGGGCCTGGGCAATCTGCTCCGCGTCGCAGTGCTGCTTCGTCTTGCGGTAGAGGCTGACGATCAGGTGGTCTCGCGCTCGCGTGGCGCCGACGTAGCTGCGGCGCACATGCTCTTCGTCCTGTAGGCGTTTCTCACGCTCCCAGAGGTCCTGGAATCCCGGAGTCTGCAGTCCGTCGCGCAGACGTATCTCCGGGCGGCCTCCTTGGCCCCACAGAAGTGTCGGCGGATTCCGCCGCGGTTGCGTGTTCAGTCCGGCGAACACCACGATTGGAAACTCGAGGCCCTTGGCCGCGTGGATCGTCATGATTCGGACGGCGTCGTGGTCCTCTTCCGGCACCACTGACTCGATTACCTGCGTATCCGCTTCCGCCTGGAATTTTGCCCAGGCGAGGAACTCGCTCAGCGTTGATCCGCCGTCGTCGCAGAACGCGCGCGCCTGATCGAGCAGGAACCGGTAACGAGCCCAGTGTTCGCGAGGTTGACGCTCGACCACCGCCAGTTCCATCAATCGACGCTCGCGGATCGTGCGGCCGACGAGCTCGCTAACGGACATCTCCCAGCGACGCGCTCCCACTTCCCTGAGCCAGCGCATGGAATCGGCGACCGGGTCGTCCTCGAGGACGCTCTGCGGCCGCTCCTGGCGATAATCCCAGCGCCCTCGCGCCTGCCGCCAGCGGTAGAGATCGTCGTCGGCGCAGGCAAACGCTGGGGAGCGCAGCGCCGCGACCAGGGCGAACTGGTCGGTTGGATCGTCAATCGCACGCAGCAGACTGAGTAGATCGCGAATCTCTCGCGTGCCGTAGACGAGCGACCGGCTCTCCAGCCGGTAGGGGATGTCGCGCTCTTCTAGGGCTGGAAGGAGATGGGTCAGGCCCGTTCGCGTAGGTACCAGCACCGCGGTGTCCGCGAATCGAGCGTCCCGGCAGCTCCCCTGAGATTTGTCGTAGACCTGCCACCGCGAGACCGTGATGTCGTCGATGATCCGCGCGAGAGCTTCGGCCTCGAGCCGGCGGATGTCGTCGATCGCTCCCTCGCACTCGTCTCCAACGACGGTGACCGCGTGCTCAGCGCCTTCCGGCGGATCGCGATCGGGGTTCAGATCTTCCCAATCGGCCTGATCGGGGCTGTCTGTGTCCATCATGCGTTTGAAGACGGCGTTGACAAATGAGGTCACGCCGGGCGTGGAGCGGAAGTTCTGGGTCAGACGGGTGAGACCGTCTCGCTGCACGTGTTTGACCTGGTTGAACTGCTGGATATCGGCGCGGCGGAACCGGTAGATCGACTGCTTCGGGTCGCCGACGAAGAAGACCCGGCCCGGTTCGCCCCGGGTGATGGCGTCAATGATCCGCGTCTGCAGCGGATCGTTGTCCTGGAACTCATCGATCAGCAGGCGCTTGTAGCGGGCTCGGATGGCCGTGGCGACGGATTCATCTGATTCCAGCAACCTGCTCGCCCTGACCAACAGGTCCTGGAACTCCAACTCACCGCTGCGCCGACGTTCATCCGCATAGGCCACGACCACGCGCCGCAGGGCATTGTGGATGGGCGCCATCACGGGTTCGAACGCCGCAGCCATCAGCATCGCCGGAACGGCCGCGTGTTCCTTGATTTCGCTTTTGATCTCACGGACTCGATCAGCGCCTCCCCACAGCGTCCCCTTGCCGCCGTGGCCTGGCCCGACTCGAAACTTTTCCTCTGTCAGGAAACGGCGCAGCTCACCGCCGCCTGGATCTCGGTCCGCCCGCACTTGAATCTCACCGAGCGTTCGCTCCATCCGCTCCAGATTCTGGGCGAGCTTGTCGTCCGGGTCGTCGCATTGGTGGCGCAATGAGGTGATCTCGCGGAGCGGCGCCGCGATCTCCGCGACCGCCTCAGACAGATTGGGCGGTTCCAGTTGCGCGGCGTCCGACTCGGCCCGGTCCCAGTCTGCATGCAAGCTGGCAGCCAGTTCGCGGAGATGCTTGAGTTCCAACCCCTGATCGAATGCGGCGAGCAATGGCTCAGCCAGTTCCTCGTCTTCGAGAATCTCGTCCAGCGCTTCTTCCCAGCGCCGGGCGAATTTCAAGGTCGCCTCCGATTCATCGATGAGCGCGAATCCGGGCGGCAACCCGGCCTCAATCGGGTGCAGTCTGAGGATGCGCCCGGCGAAGGCGTGCAGGGTCTCGATCGCGGCGTGGTCCAACTGCTCGGCTGCAGCCGCGAGCAGTTCACGTTGGGCCGGATTGGCCGTCTTCTCGCGCTGTTGGTCCAGTTCCTCTAACACCCGGTCATAAAGTTCTGCGGCCGCCTTCTCGGTGAAGGTGATCGCGGCAATCTCATTGGCCTGGACCGCACCGCTCTTGATCAGGTTGACGATCCGCTGAACCAGTTGATGAGTCTTACCGGTTCCCGCGCCCGCTTCGACGAACAGGGTTCTGTCCAGGTCTTGCTCAATCTCGTCTCTGGCTTGTTGATCGGCGAGGGTCATGCTGGTGCAGCTTCCTCGCGGGGTCCATCGGAGAGCTCGATGTACCCGGCAAGGGCAGGGTCGAGCCTCGTTTGTTTCCAGTTGGCCGAGCGGTCGATCGGGCAGATGGCGTCGAAGCTGCAGTACGTGCAGTTCGCCTCGTTGCTTCGTCGGTCCCCGTCTCCGGGATTGGCCGGGAATCTACCGGCGCGCACGTTCTCGGCAATCAGGTTGATCGCGTCACGGAATCGCGCGGAATTGTCCTCGTCCCACTCGACCGCGTTGTACCTGAACTGGCCGCGCTCGGTGATGTACCAGTAGGCCGTGTCGACTGTTGCCGCGGGTTCGAGACCGTACACTTGCCGCGCCGCGTGAGCGTAGATCGGCAGTTGCAGGTAGCGCCCACCGACTAGCGGGTCCTTGCGCAGCTCGGACATCTTTGGCCGCTCCGCGCCGGTCTTGTAATCGATCACGATCAACCGGTCGTCGTGATCCGAGCGGTCGACCCGATCGATCACGCCCCGCAACAGCAGCAGGCTTCCATCGTCGAGGATGAATTGAACCTCCCCCTGGCTGTCCGGGAGGCGGCCAAAGACGAGCTCGCTGGCGATCTGGCGGGCGTGAGCACTCGAGCGGTGTTCGTCATCCTTGCCCAGCCAGGTCAGCAGGTCGTCGAGCATGCGCTGACGGTCGCGTCTCCGGAGCAGGGCTCGACCTGTGAGCCCGTTCTGATCCGCTTCATCGAGCTTTGCGTTGGCGATCGCCTCGAGACGCTTGCGCTCGTCCTCCGTCCAGCGCCTGGTGGGGTCCGGTTGTGTCGAGGCCTCCTCAAAGAACTGGTCGAGAGTGTCATGGACCAGTGATCCCTTGTCGAGGGCCGTGATCTGCAGTTCGTCTCGAGGTTCGTCGCGCTCCTCGATGCCGAGAACACGCCCGAGGAAGTAGCGATACGGGCAGGTCGCCCAGTCCTGCAGGGCGCCAGCCGAGTGGGGCGCCGTCAATGCATCCGGCGCGCCTCCAGACACCAGCCCGTCCCAGCGCGTCAGCCTGGGTTGCCGACGCTCGAATCGTTGCACGAAACCACGGTGCAGTGGGGTGCCTGGTCCCGCGAGATGATGATCAGGCGGCCGCTCAACTCGACGGATGCTCCTGAGGTCGAACTCCTGAATATCTGCGGATTCTCCTGCGGAGAGCACCGCGCGCTCGAACGAAGGCGTCGCCCGGACGATCTCGCCCGACACGCGGTCGATCTTTGAGGCGTAGATTCGTTCGCCCTGATTCAGCTCGGTCGCCGATTCCAACAACCATCTACCCGGCAGCTTGGCCCGTTCGGCCCGCATGTCCGCGCGTGGATAACTGATCACGCGGCGGTCGGCGGAGTGCAGAGCGATCAAGTAGCCCGCTCGCTCTGCGCGCAAATGATCCGAAGCGACCGGCAGCGAGGCGCGAGCCCGCAGTTCGTCGCCGAGCAGGGGATCGTCTGTCCGCGTTTGCGGCAGGGACTTTTCCGCGGCCCCCACGATGTAGACGACATCCCATTGCAACCCTGCGGCAGAGTGCAGCGGGCCCACGTAGAGGCCGTCTCCGTAGCGTTGGTGATGGCCGATTCGGCGCTCGAGGCCGCGGCGCGCGGCGGAGACGAACCGCTGGGGCGTGGCGCGTTCCAGACCGTCGAGCCAGGAGAGTTCGCTCAACAGGTTCTGAACGTCATCCCAGCGGGCGAGTTGCAAGTCGTCATCACCGGTCAGTTGGCCGGTGAAGGCGCTTCGATCGCCAAGCAGGAGCTCGAGCCGACTCCGCGCCAAAGCTGCATATTCGGACCAACTCGCGTCCGATGGCGTCTGGTGCCGAAACAGCGCCAGTTGACCGGCGAACTCGCTGAGTTCGTCGACTTCGCGGATTTCGGTTTCGATCCATGGCCGCCGACCCGGTCGAGACTCATCGCCGACGCGTCTCAGTCGTTCGAGATCGGCCACGCAGGTCGCCCGGTAACGCGCGAGCCGGGTCTGCCATTCGTCAGGATCGCGATGCAGATTGGCTCGACGGGCCAGTTGGTTCCAGCGGGCGGTCGCCGCCAACTCTCCAGTGGCCGAGCGGATCGGCCCCGCAGCCAGCCAGGGCGCGACATCGTTCGACCAACTGATCGTCGCTTCCGAGATCAAGCCCAACAGACCATCGAGCGTTCGGCCCGCAATCGACTGGCCGAGGGTCTCGGAGTTGCGGCCGTTCCAGGTCAAGCCCGCCGCATCGAGCTGTTCGGCGCAGACGCGCTGGTACGGCTCGGCCTGTCGATAGAGGATGGCAGTCTGATGCAGCGGCGTTGGTTGATCAGCGAGCAGAGATTCAGCGATTGTGCGGATTGCCGAACGCACTTCCTCCTCAGCATCAGGCGATTGAACGATCTCCTGAGCCACAGGAACCGGTCCCGGATCGCGGTGGTCGTCGATGTTCCATCCGTCAAGGACGTGCTGATCCACGTTGTCGAGATCGCCGGTGAGACCCAGCAACACGTCGACCTCAGTCAGCTTCGAGAGCTCGCGCAGGAACCGCTTCTGCGCCGAGCTCCAATCGAGCGGCAGATAGACAACAACTGAGCCGATATCGCGCAGCACAACCGGCCGACCGTCGAGCGCTGCCGTCGCCGACTCGAGCAGGTCGCGGTCCGTGTAGAACTCAGCGGTTTCCTTGAGGTACTGCCTGTAGAGACCAACGAGATACGCGGGAACTCCCGGCTGAGCAGCGATGGCGTCCAGTTGAGCCTGATCGCAGTCGTCGAACTCAGAGAATCGCTGCAGCAGGTGCCGCAAGACGGGCCCGTCGATGGGGACATCGCCGAAGACGGGTGCTCCCCGCTCGGCCACGGAACGGATGGTCTCGGCCCGATATGCCTCCGGGAGCGGTCGGCGGCCGGCATTGGTCAGCGATGTCGATCCGATCAGCTCGAGCAACGCCTTGAGCGGTTTGACCTGGACGTTGACGATGCCTCCCGGCCGCCGGCCCAGTGATCGCCTGATGTGATAGCCAGCCAGCGACGACGGTACGACGATGGTCACGGGGGCGAGGGGATCCTGCCTGCCGCCGACTGTCTTGAGCCGATCGATCGCTTCAGTCAGCGCTGTTTGCGCATGCTGGCCATACCGATGGGCGGACAGCGTCAGGGCCATGTCGGTCGCGGTCTCCGTCAGCAGCGGGGCAGTTGGGGCAGCAGATCATCGCCGGCGTCAGGGTGGGTACGCACGATCTTGCCCTGCGATTCCACTGAGATGACCACGTCGACGCGGTCGCCGAAGGGGCCGTTCACAACATAGGAGTGGCGGCCGCCCTCGATGTCATCGATCAGGTCGTGGATCCAGACCTGCCAGTTGAAGGGTTCGTCCCCGCAGAACGAGAGCGAGTTGCCGGCACGGTCGCGGCCAACCGCCTTGATCTCCCATTCGGCCACGATGCACCTCGATGCAGCACGACGTCGCTGGGCCGAGCTAAGCGTCCTCCCATTGCACGAACATCGGCATCAGCACGTGGACATAGTTGTCGCGTCCGACGACCCGGAAGACACCGGGATTGCTGGGACCGCTCGTCTCCATGGCGATTTCAGCCGATGAGGGTCCGCTCGCGATCTGGAGAACATCCTGCAGGTAGCGCACGTTGTAGGCGATCCGTGAGGTCTCGCCCTCGATGACCGCATCGACCCGGCCGCGGTGGTTGCCCAGTTCTTCCGCTCGCGCAGTCAAGGTGATGCTCTGGTCGGAGGCCTCGCCGCTGAAGATTAGCCGGATGATGCCGCTGGACTCGCGCGCGAACACCGCCGCCGAACGCACGCCACCCTGCAAGACGGATCCCGGCAGGATTGCCCGGGTCTGATACTCGGAGGGAATCAACTGGTCGTAGCTGGGGTAGTTGCCCTGGATCAGTTGCGCCGTCATCTGGACCGAGCGGACGTGGAAGCGGACATAGGTGCGGTCGGCGTGGATGTACATCTCGACTGCCGAGTCGTCGTCTGTGAGCAAGCGTTCCAGCTCGTTGAGGGCGCGCGCCGGGACGGTGATCTCCAAGCGCTCAGCCAACTCCGAGGCCACGTTCATGTCATAGACCGCGAGGCGGAATCCGTCGGCTGCGGCGAGGGTCATCTTGTCGCCCTCGAAGCGGAAATGGACGCCGGTGAGCACGGGCCGGCCGTCGTCGGTTGCGGCGGCGAATACGACGTGGCGCAGAGCCTCGCGCAGGTCTCGGGCAACAATCTTGATCCAGTCGCCCTCGCCGATGCCCGGGATGTTCGGATACGTCGTCGACGACATCCCGTGTATCGACGATTCGTTCGCATCGGTCGCGCGAATCTGTGCGACGAGCGATCCGTCGGCTACATCGACCGTGATCTCGGCCGAGGAGAGAGCCGAAACGAGATCGTTGATGAAGCGATGGGGAACAGTGATGGCGCCTGGCTCGGAGACCACGGCGTCGATGCCGCAGATCATCGCGATCTCGGTGTCGGTCGCTGTCAGGCGAACGCCGTCGTCGTCTGCCTCCAGATGAACGTGCCGCAGTTGATCGAGTGAATGCCGGGCGGCCACCGCCCGGGACACGACGCTGAGCCCGTGCTGCAGCGCCGCCTGAGATGTCTGAATGCGCATCGCGCCGCTCCCGATTCGGATCGCGTTCCGATTCCCAAGTATTGATCACTTAGGTTATCGATATGTAGCTATTGTATCTGATACGCGGACAACTTCAGGCAGCGGTCCGATGCCCGGTGGATAGTGTGTGGACAATACGCGTTCGCGGTGGTCAGGCCGGGGCTTGAGTGGGCAGCGCCTCCAGAATGCCGGTCAGATCGGAGCCGCTCCAGGTCGGCTGCGAGCGCATCATTTTCTCGCGGTCGGGGTCGGGATAGCGCGAGACCCAGTAGACCGGCAGGCCGGCATGATTGGCTCCGGTGACGTCGGCCCAGGGGCTGTCGCCGACGTAGAGCACCTCACAGGGCTCCAACGCGAGCCGCTCACAGAGTTGCTCGAAGAACGGCCTGCGCGGCTTGTATGACTTCGCCTCCTCCGAGGAGAGCACCATCTCGACCGCGATCCCCGCCTCCTCCAGTGCGTGTTCGAGATGATCGTCATCTGCATTGCTGCCGATTGCGATTCTGTACCCGCGTTCCTGCAACTCAGAGAAGACCGGAGCCACCTCCGGATACGCCGGCGCGACCGAGAGCACGTCCCAGAGGTGTTGGAATGCGGTGGCGGGCGGAATCGTCTCAACTGAATGGTGCTTGAACGCCTCGCTGAAGAAGTAGGGCCAGGTCTCCGAAAACGGGCGGAAGGTCGGCTCCGGGCCTTCGAGCGGGCGCTCGGGGTTTCGGCCTTCGCGCCTGGACATTTCGCGCGAGGCCTCTAGCCAAGCGTCCCAGACGTCTTCACCGGTCGCGTGGTCGACGCCGTGCTGATGCAGCATCTCCTGGATCAGCGACGCGAACTGCCGCTCTTCGAGTTGCAACAGCGTGCCATAGCAGTCGAATGCGACCGCGCGAACGGTGTTGACGGCTTCGTCAGGTCCGACGGTGGGCGGAGCGGGCTCGGCGGGCGTTTCGGTGCTGGTGTCGCTCATGCGGCTCCTCAGGTAAGGGATGGCATTTGAATTTGGCGGTGGTTCAGGCTATCCCGAGTCCGGTTCGACAGTTCAGCCGCCCTGGCGGGCCAACCAACGGGCGGCCTCCTTGGCGTGGTAGGTGAGGATCATGTCGGCGCCGGCGCGACGGATCCCGGTCAGGGTCTCGAGTACGACCCGCTCCTCGTCAATCCAGCCGTTCGCGGCGGCTGCCTTGAGCATGGCGTACTCGCCGCTGACGTTGTAGGCGGCGAGCGGCGCGTCGAATCGCTGCCGCGCCTCGCGCACCAGGTCGAGATAGGCCAGCGCCGGTTTGACCATGACCATATCCGCCCCTTCGGCGAGGTCGCGCTCGATGGCGCGCATCGCTTCGCGGCCGTTGGGCGGGTCCATCTGATAGGCGCGCCGGTCACCAAACTGGGGCGCCGAGTCGGCGGCGTCGCGGAACGGACCGTAGAAGGCGGAGGCGAACTTGGCCGAATAGGCGAGCAGCGTCCGCTCTTCGAAGCCCTGCTGGTCGAGGGCTCGGCGGATGACGCCGATCCGCCCATCCATCATGTCCGAGGGCGCGATCACGTCTGCGCCGGCATCGGCCTGACTGAGCGCCGTCCGCGCCAGAAGCTCGACCGAGGCATCGTTGATCACCGAACCCTCAGCATCGAGGACGCCGCAGTGGCCGTGGTCGGTGTACTCGCAGAGGCAGACGTCGGTCACGACGACGAGGTCAGGTTGCGCGTCTTTGAGCGCCCTGGTCGCTTGCTGGATGACGCCGTCGGAAATCCAGGCGCCGCTGCCTTCCGGATCCTTGGAGTCCGGCAGGCCGAACAGCAGGATCGCCGGGATATCCAGTGAGCGAAGCTCTGCCGCTTCCTGGGCGAGCTGATCGACCGAAAGACGCGATTGTCCTGGCATCGAGGGAATCGGCTCGCGCACGCCGCGTCCTGTGGTGGCAAAAACGGGATAGATGAAGTTCGTGGGCGACAGACGGGTCTCGCGCACCATGCGCCGCAGGCCGTCCGAGCGACGCAGGCGGCGCATCCGGTGTGCGCTCGGGATGCTGCCGGCGTCGATCCCGCTCAGTGAGTGCTGCGCGCTGGTCATGCTGATTCCAGTTCCGGATCGCCGGGTGGTCCCAGGCTGGCGATGTATCGCCCGACCTCCTGGGCCAAGCCTTCGATGGTGTGCGTCTCGGCACTCGCCACGACGCGAAAACCGAGCTGGCGGGCCGCCTCAGCGGTGACCGGGCCGATGCAGACGGTATGCAGAGAGTCTAAATCGACGAGGCCGCCGGCCAGCTCCAGCAGTCCGCGGGCGGTCGAGGGCGATGTCAAGGTCACCACATCAACGCCTCGTTTCAGCTCGGCCAGCGCCTCCGGATCGGCCGGAGGCGTGACGATGTCGTAGAGCGCCACATCATCCACCTCGGCCCCGGCATCCTTGAGCCTCTCAGTCAGCAGTGGGTTCGACTGGGCAGCTCGAGCGAGCAGCACCTGTTTGCCGGTCAGGTCCTCGCGAGTCATGGCATCCGCCAATGCCGCCGACGTGAAGGGGCTTGCCACGATATCGGGGGAGAGGCCGCGCTCAGCCAGCGCTCGCGCCGTTTCGCTGCCAATCGCGGCGACCCGCGTCCGGGCCAGCGCCCTCGCGTCGAGTCCGTTGCGGCGCAGCGCGTCCCAGAGCTGGATCACTCCGTTGACGCTGGTCAAGCACACGATGTCGTAGTGGCCGTCCGCCAATCGCTGGATGGTGTTGTCGATCGGTTCGCGCCCCGCTGGTTTGATCTCAATCGTCGGCAATCGCACGACCTCTGCATTGAGCGCGCCCAGCCGCTCAACTAGCGAGTCCGCCTGGGTAGCCGCCCGGGTCACGAGTACGCGCCGCCCCATGGTGCTCCAGGATGCTTCCGGCGTCGCCAACGAGGTCACAGCTCCAATGACGACCGTGACCGGAGGCTGCATTTCGGCCGCGCAACCCTTGAGTTCGCTCAGCGGGGCGAAGGTGGCGCGCTGGGACGTGGTCCAGGCCTGCTCGATCGCGGCGGACGGTGTATCCGCTGGCAAGCCCGCGTCGATCAGCCGGTGGGCGATCTCGTCAAAGTTGCGCCAGCCCATCATCACAACGATCGTGCCTCCGACGCGGGCGACGGCTTCCCAGTCGACGGGCGGTGCGTCTCCGTCCCCTTCCGATCCGGTCACCACGGTTACTGCGGAGGCAACTCGCCGATCGGTCACCGCGATCCCAAAGGCCGCCGCGGCAGCGGTCGCGCTGGAGACGCCGGGCACCAGTTGGATCGGGATTCCCGACGTTGTGAGAGCGGATGCTTCCTCACCGCCGCGTCCGAAAACGAGTGGATCGCCGCCCTTCAATCGCACGACCCGGCGGCCCCGACGGGCGAAGTCGATCAGCATGCGGTTGATCTGGCCCTGGGGAGTGGCTGACCCGCCCGGCGTCTTGCCGATGTTGACTAGTTCCGCATCTTTGGCGAGTTGGAGCAGCATCGGCGAGACCAGGCGATCGTGCAGGACGACCTCGGCCTGTTGCAACGCCTCGGCTCCGGCGAGTGTGATCAACCGTGGATCGCCGGGGCCCGCGCCGACCAGAATCACGGGATGGATCTCAGCCTGGTAGGAGCTCACGGGGTCGCGTCCTCTTCGATCAAACGCCGGCCGCCGCGTTCGAGCAGCGTCTCCGCTACCTCTGCCCCGACCGCCTCCGGATCCTCGCCGGAGCGTTGTATCTCGATCCGCTCGGATCCATCCGCGCTCAGCAGGCGTCCGGCGAGCAAGACCTCACCGCCTCGCGCGCCGCCGAGGGCGGCGAGGGGAAGCGAGCAGCCCGCTCCCAGGGAGCGCAGCATGGCTCGTTCTGCCGACACGGCCTGGGCGGTGGGTTTGTGGTTCGCAGCCGAGAACTGTTTGGCATCTTCGGATCGGCATTGGATCACCAGTGCGCCCTGTCCGGGGGACGGCATCATCAGGTCGATCGGAATCAGCTCAGACGGAGGGCTGTCCAGCCTCTGGAGTCCCGCTGCTGCAACGACGACGGCGTCATACTCACCTGATTCGACCTTGCCAATCCGGGTGTCGACGTTTCCCCGGATATCGCTGACACTCAGGTCCGGACGCAGGCGGAGCAACTGGGCAGCTCGACGCCGCGATCCCGTACCTACGTTCGCGCCCTCAGCCAGGTCAACTAGGCCGCCACCGGTCTGGCTGACCAGGGCGTCGCGGACATCGGCGCGTGGCAGATAGGCAGCCAGCGATGTGCCGTCCGCGATGGTTGGAGGGACATCCTTGGCCGAGTGCACGGCCACGTCGATCTCATGGTCAAGCAATGCTGATTCGACCGCCCGGACGAATACGCCCTGTCCGCCGATCATGCGCAAACTCGACGTGCGGTCGCGGTCACCCTGGGTCGTGATCGGGACAAATTCGGTCGCGATCCCAATCGCCGCCAAGGCCTCTGAGGCCAGTGTGGCCTGTACCCGCGAGAGTTTGCTCGCCCGGCCGCCGAGCAGGAGGGTCCTGGTCATCGTCATTCGTCCGCGGCCGGGATCGCCTCATTGAGTGTGACTAGCAGCAGCGCCTTGGCCTCATCGCGCCGGCGTTGGGCGAGGAGAATTCTGACCTGGCTGTTCATGGCCGACTGCCAAGCTTCAGACGGAATCGAACCGAATGAACCTTGCTCCCGGAGCTCGGCTCTCACCTCGGCGACGAGTTCGGCCAGGCTCGAAGTTTCGGCGTCCAGGTAATCGGACAGTTCCTCCCGGACTCGGCGAGCCACGGCCGGACTGCCGCCGCCGGTCGAGATTGCCAGAGTTAGCGGTGGTTTGCGCACGATCGCAGGCAGGATGAAGTCGCAGTTGGCGGGATCGTCGGCGGCGTTGAGTGGGACTCCGATGGCTCGGGCATCGGCATGTAGCGCCGCGTTGTCGGACGGGTCGTCGCCGGCAGCCATGACCAGGGCTCGGCCCTGCATGTCGCCATTCCGATAGTCGCGAGCCAGGTGCTTGATCTGTCCGGCATCGCGGAGTGCGGTCAGTTCTTCGTTGAGAGCGGATGCGACGACCGTGACCCTTGCCTCGGCGGCAAGTAGGCCCCTGACCTTCTCGAGCGCCAGCCGGCCTCCACCGGTAACCAACACCGAGCGGCCGCTGAGGTCGAAGAAGACGGGATAGTACGCACGCGCCACGTCCACTCTGGAGCCTCAACTAGCCAGGCTACCCGGCATCGAGCTGCGCGATGCCGATCCCGCGCTCGCCCTGAACCGTGTAGAGCAGATAGGCGGCGCCGCTGTCCTCGAAGATCGCCGGGTCTCGCAGCTCGTGGACCGGCTCCGGCGCGAAGCCGCGCAGGCTCGGGGCGATCGGCAATGCGGCGCCCTCCCAGTCATAGATGGGACGCAGCACCTCGCGGTGGTCGCCTGCCGTCCATGAGCGCCAGTCTCCCGTCAGCTCTATCGGCGAGGTGTAGATCCGCTCCGGAGCGTCTCCGGCATTGGACCAGAACACCCAGAGCGTGCTGCCGCGGCGCATCAACGCGCAGTGACGCATCGTGTCGGCGAAGAGCTGCGGACCTTGTTCGAATCCGCACAGTCCGTCCTCGGAGCGGTAGAGAATGCCCGGCATGGACATCCCGTACCAGCCAGGCTCGTCGACGTTATCGAGATGAATCATCCGCAGGTAGCTGGTCGAGAGGATTTCCTCTCCCGCTTCGAAGTCGATCCCGTCGCTTGATGTCGCCACCCGTGAGACCTGACGCCCGTCGTAGAGCTGACCATGGAAGTAGAGCCGGATCTGCTGCGCCTGGTCGTCGACGATGGCGTCGGGCGAGGCGATGTGCGGGTAGACGTGACCCTTCTTCTGGGCAGGTCCGAGCCCTGGGTCGAACTCGTCGGCCGACTTGGGGAAGACGGTCTGCGCGAGTTGCAGGGCTCCGGGCTCGTGCGTGCGCCACGGGCCCAACAGATCGTCGGCGACGGCGAGCCGGATGTAGGAGCCCTTGTGGTCCGCGAAGTAGAGGTAGTACTCAGCCAGCCGATTGGGCAGCCACTCGGGCGCGCGGATCAATGAAGGGCCGTTGATGTTGTCTCCCATGCGCGCGTCCATGTCGGGCCAAATGATCGGACCCTCCGTCGACAACCGCACTGCTCTCATCTGAACCGCTCCCTCACCGATTGAGATTCCCGCGCGCGTGGGAATGACGGAGATATCTTTGCTCTCACTCATGGTAGGGGCGGATAAGCTCGACCGTATGAGGCTGCAGTACGGGGCGCTGCGAGAGATCATCGAGACTGCGATCCTCGGGCTGATCGTCTTCCTGCTGGCTCGCGAGGCGGTGCAGAACTTTCAGGTCGAGGGCCGCTCGATGCAACCGACGCTGGCCAGTTCCGAGCTCGTGCTGGTCAACAAGATCGGCTACTGGGAAGTCGACCTCGGTCCGTTCGACGCTCTCGTGCCCGGGCGCAGCAACGGCGACTTCCTGCTCTCCGGACCGCATCGCGGCTCGGTGATCATCTTCCGTCCGCCCTATCAGAGCGCACACGACTTCGTGAAGCGAGTGATCGGCCTGCCCGGCGACACGGTCGAGGTTGTCCGCGGGCGGGTCTTCGTGAACGGGGTCGAGTTGAACGAGACCGACTACATCTTCGAGCCACCGGGCTATCAGTGGGGACCGGCGGTGATCCCGCCGGAGCACTACTTCGTGCTGGGGGACAATCGCAACAGCAGCCAGGACTCGCACGCCTTCGGGCCGATTCACGAAGACCAGATCGTCGGGGAGGTGATGTTCCGCTGGTTCCCCTTCGATAAGATCTCCAGCGACATCTCGACGCACGCGACCGACTACGAAGGGAACATCGTTCCATGAGCGACACCGCCGCTGATGCCATGACCCTGCTTGAAGATGCCGGAGCCGTGCTCACGGGACATTTCCAGTACGCATCGGGACGGCACGGAGACACGTACATCGAGAAGTTCCGCCTGCTCGAGAAGCCACACGTGACCGAGGCCCTGTGCCGACAACTTGCCGAACATTTCGTGGACCTGAATCCTGACTTGGTTGTCGGCCCGACGACCGGCGGAATCCTGTTGGCGCATGAGACGGCCAAGCACCTGGGGCGGTCGGTCAATGCGTACTTCGCCGAGCGTAGCGAGAGCGGCGGCCGCTACCTGGGACGCGGGTTCAAGATCGAGTCCGGTCAGACGGTGTTGATCGTGGACGACGTGCTGACCACCGGCGGCTCCGTCCGTGACACGCTGGATGCGGTGGTCGCCGCCGGAGGAAAGCCGGTGGGCGTCGGACTGGTCGTGGACCGAACCAACGGCGCGACCGGCTTTGGCGAGCTCGAGACGTTCGCCTGCCTGGCGATCGATGTGGCGAGCTTCGACCCGGACGAGTGCGAACTGTGCAAGGCCGGCGTCGAGTTGATGATCACCTAGCCGATGGCGTGGACGAAGAGGCCGGAGCTGACGCCGGTCAGGTCGGCGACGATTGAGAGCACCAGCGCGTAGAGGCCAAAGCCCGCTCCGGCGCTGATGATCGCGGCGCGGTCGTCCGCCTCGGGCGCGGCCGCGCGGACGGCGAGGACGGTGAGCAGGACCGCGGCGATGGTGGTGATCAGTCCGATCGCGAAGCTGGCCGGTCCGGCGAGCATGAAGAACTGCCAGACGGCGAATCCTCCGACGAGGGCCATCGCGCGCGTGAGGTCTTGCAGTTCGACATTGACCTGGAAGATCGATCTCAGCGCGTGCCAGGTCAACCCGACCCAGAGGGCCCAGGCGCCAAGCGAGGCGAGCGAACCGAGGAGCAGCACCTTGAGTGCCGGAGCGCCGAGGCCGGCGCCCTGGGTGTCGATCACGATCCAGAGCCAGGCGCCCAGGCTTGCGGCGAGCACGCCGAGGAGCAGCACGGCCAGGGCCGGCCGGGTATCCGACTCGTTCCCGGCGACTTCGCCGATCACACCCAGTTCCCCGGCCAGCAGCCGGCGGTGCAGCGAGAGGGCGCGCCGCCAGTCGAACGGCGCTTCGATGGCCGCCAGTGCGCGGGCCGAGGGCATCCGCGTTCCCCGGCCCAGGGTTCGGGACCACGCTCCTGCCGGTTGGGATCGGATCTGCATCGTCGTGCCTTGCTTGGTCTTGCCGGAACTTACCGGGACTTGCCTGGACTTCGCGCCGCCTTGGCCCCACTATGGGCGAATGATCGATGAGCACGATCCGGAAGTCAGTAAATTCGGCGTCGCGGAGCTTAACGAGGCCGTCACTGCGTGCCGGCTCTGCCCTCGGCTCGTCGATTGGCGGGAGCAGACCGCTTCGGAGAAACGGGCCGCCTTCCGCGACGAGGACTACTGGGGCAAGCCGGTTCCTTCGTTCGGTCCAGCCGACGCGAGGATCCTGGTCGTCGGCCTGGCGCCGGCGGCGCACGGGGCGAACCGGACTGGCCGGATGTTTACCGGCGATCGCTCCGGCGACTGGCTGTACCGGGCGATCTGGCAGGCTGGACTCGCCAACCAGGCGGAATCCAGGTCGGCCGACGATTCGCTCGAACTCCGGGGAGCGAGGATCACGTCGGTTGTTCGCTGCGCTCCGCCGGCCAACAAACCGACTGTTGACGAGCGGAACCGCTGCCTGCCGTACTTTCGCCGCGAACTTGAGCTGCTGACGAAGCTGCGAGTGATCGTCTGCCTGGGCTCATTCGCCTGGGAGAACTGCGCTCGGGAACTTGGGGTTCGACCGCGGCCGAAGTTCGCCCATGGCCTTGAGCATACGGTCGACGGGCTGACTCTGGTTTGCTCTTACCACCCCAGTCAACGCAACACGTTCACGGGGTTACTGACTGAGGAGATGCTGGCCAGGATCTTCCGACGGGCCGCCGAGCTGGCGGGCTAGATCCAGGTCAGCGTGCTGCGGCGGACTCGTAGACCGAATCGCGTGCTCCTTCGACGGCCAGATTCTGAATCCGACGATCCTCGGGCGGCGGCGTTTCCGCCAGCCCAATCGGCGTCTCGCTGAAGAAGTGAGCCAGATACTCGGCGAGCGCGTCCTGCTCCGTTCCCGGCGCCGCGAAGTCGAACAGTCCACGATCTAGCGCGACGGGATCGTCGATGAGGCCATTGCCGTTGGTGTCCGGGAATTCTGCTGACGGCGGGTTGTACTGTCCAGCCTCACCGGTCAGGTCGATGCGTCCGAACGCTGGCTGGGGGAAGGGATAGCCGTCGCCGCCGTTGGCTGTGAAGTTGAGCACCGCCATGCGAATCATCCGATTCGGATCGCCGATCAGCTCGCCGTGCTCCACGATGGGGTCGCGGACCTCGCCACTGTCGCCGACGACGGCGAGCGACTGAATCCGTTCGCCCGGCGGTCTGGCGGGATCGAAGCTGAAGCGCATTCCCGCGACCTGCGGGAATCGACCATCCGGGGTAACGCCGACGCCGTCGAAGCCGATTGCGTGCTCCATGAGGTTGGCGAGTTGCCGGGCGGTGACCGGAACGATCACCAATCCATTGTTGAAGCGCAACACGCTTTCGATGTCGAAGCGGGTGATCTCGCCGTCGCGCTTACCGCTGGCGGGATTAGCGGCAGGCGGCGCGTAGACCGCCTGATCGGGGCGGGTGGTGCCCGGCGGCTGCGTCACGTAGCCAATGTGATCGCGGATGCCGCCGGAGTTCTTGAGCGCCACGGCGACCCGGGGGTCGACTTGCCGCGCGGTCCAGAGGAAGGCGTCGGCGACCAGATTGCCGAGATTGGTCTCCTGGGTGCGGACGTCGCCCCGGCGGCCGGCGAGGTAGACGCCGGAACGGGCCACAATCTGGCCATCTCGATCGCGAATCACAGACTGAAGCGCCGCTACGATCCGGCTGACCTCTTCAATCGGAGCGGCCGTCGCCGCCGCGCGGCCCTCTTCATCTGTCGCGTAGACCCCGCTCACGGCGGGATCGATGCTCTCCGTCTCGATCAGTCCGCGAGCGTCGAATCGCACCACCAATCGGCCGAGGTAGCGGTAGTCGGCGTCGGTATTGACCAGCAACATGGGATCGCCGGAGACAGATGAGATGTGGAGCGGGTAGCGGCCGATCGCGCGATCGGCGGGCCGCAAGCGATCCGTTTCGTCGGCGAGGATCGTGTTCGATCCGCCCGCCACGATGATGTCGACGTGCCGCAGACGGCCGGCGAGTTGCAGCTCGATTTCGATCTGTTGCATGTGCGCGAGCAGGATGATCTTGTCGACCCCCTGGGCCGCCAGATCATCGACGGCGGCCTGGATGATCGCCGCCAGGGCGTCGAGGTCGAAGCCGTCGGCCGGCTCGATCGCGATATCGCCGGGGCTGGAGATCCAGCCCAGGTGCGGCGTGGTCGCGCCGACGATCCCAATCGGCTCGCCATCGACGTTGAGGATCACACTGCGCGCCAGGCTGCCCGCGGCCAGCGGCGCGCGCAGCGTATCGGCGGTCACCAGGGGCGCCAGCTCCGGGTCGTCGGCCAGACCGAGATTGGCCGACAGATAGGGGAACGCGGCTCCGGGATACGCGCCATCCTCGGTCTGCTCGGGTGCGATGATCGAAGCGAGCGCTCGCGGTCCGAGGTCGAATTCGTGATTGCCCAGGGCCGAGGCCTGGAACCCCATTGCGTTGAGCAGAGCGACATCGCCTCGCCCGATGCCCGGCAGGCCGAGCGCAGCGAGAGCGGCGACATCGGCGGCGGCGTAGAAGCGAGGGCCAGGGATGAAGTTGTCGCCGGAGCTGAGCACGAGGGTCCGCTGGGGCAGTTGCGAACGGAACCCGTCCAGCAAGGCGGAGAACGTCTCGACGTTGTCGAGCGCGCCGACTGCGCCGTCCATGTCGGAGGCATGCAGGAGTTGCAGGACGAAGCCGCGCTCCGCCGAGGGCGGTTCAGCCTGCGCAGCGGAGACGGCCGGCTGAGCGGTCTCCTGGGCCTGAGTCTGCGCGCCCGAGCGGACGACCCCGATCGTGCCTGCGGCGCTCGATGACTGTCGGGAGGGTTGTGATCCGCCCGTTGCCGACTGGTCGGCAGCCTGAGTTGATTGAACTGAATCCGCCTGAGATTCCTGTGACGGTTCGCCTTCGCCGCAGGCGGCCAGTGCGACCAGCGCCGAGAGCAGCGCTCCAGCGATCAGACCACGCGCGGCTAACCGACGCATAGACCGCCGTCGGCGCAGCAGTCTTCAATCGACGACGCGCCGGCGGTGACCTCGGTGAGTGGGATCAGGTTGGCGGCGCGGGATGCGTAGGATGCTTCGGGCAGATCGTCGGTGATCGTGTAGACCTCCCAGCGCGTGCCGGAGGGGTCGGAGACCCAGACCTTGTCCTGCTCGGCGTGGCAGCAGACGACACCGTCCTCGATCTCCATGTCGAGCCCGAGGTCGCCGAAGCGCTGGGTCTCGGTGTGAACCTCGGTCGAGGTCTCGACCTCGACGCCGAGATGGTTCAGCGGCGCGGCCGCCGACGCATTCTCGATCAGGACCAGCTTGAGCGGCGGATCCTCGACCTCGAAGTTCGCGTAGCCGGGGCGCACCTTGTGCGGCTCGGTCTTGAACATCTGGGTGTAGAAGTCGATCGCCGAGTCAAGCTCGGCCACGTTCAATGCGAGTTGCACTCGTGACATGTTCAGTCTCCTTCAGTCTCCTCAACTGCCTCAATCGACGACGGCCAGGGACGGCTCGTCGCTCGTCAGATTCACCCTATTGCGTTCGTGGACGATCGGCATAACCCAGTCGCCGAAGCGTATCGCTTCATCGTCGTGCGGGTACCCGGACAGGCAGAACTCGGTGCAGCCGATCTCGACGAACTCCTGCAGCGTGTCGGCGACCTGCTGCGGATTGCCGACGACGGCGAGACCTGCGCCGCCGCGCACCGTGCTCAGACCGCTCCAGAGGTGCGGCGCGATCCGGTAGTCGCTGTCCCTGGACTGGTCCGCGAGTTGCCACATGCGGCTGTCGGCCTCCGACTCGCCGCGCCAGTTCTTGCGCAGCTCGCGCTGGCGGTCGGTGGTGCCTTCGATCAGGCTGTGGGCGGCGTCCCAGGCTTCGTCCTCTGTCTCGCGGACGCAGACCTGCAGCCGCATGCCGAAGGTGATGTTGGGCCTGCCGAAGCCTTCCGCGCGACGCTTGACGTCAACGACCTTGGCGGCGGTCGCCTCGGGCGTGTCGCCCCAGAAGAAGTAGCAATCGGCGTGTTTGGCGCCGACATCGCGGGCGGCGTCGGACTCTCCGCCGATGTAGAAGCGGGGCCAGGGTTCCTGATAAGGCTTGGGGTAAGCGTGCGCTCCGCTGAGCTGGTAGTGCTTGCCCTCCCAGTCGATTCGATCATGGGAGGACCAGAGCGCTTTCATGATCTCGACCGACTCGTCCATCACCTCGTAGCGCTCGTCATGGCTGTAGGTGATGCCGTCGCCGGCCAGCTCTCGAGGATTGCCTCCGGCGATCAGGTTGATGTAGACGCGGCCCTGGGAGAGCTGATCGAAGGCGCCGATCATGCGGGCCATCTGGGTGGGCAAGATGTAGCCCGGGCGGGCGGCGACCAGCATCTTGAGCTTGGTCGTCCTGGCCGACATCATCGCGGTGGAGATCCAGGCCTCCCAGCAGGTGGGGGTGACGGGGACCAGGGCGTACTCGAAGCCGGCCGATTCGGCGGCCAGGGCGACGCGCTCGAACATCTCCATCGAAGCGGGGATGAACTGATCGGGGTCGGCGAAGTTGGTCAGATCGCCGTGAGTGGGGATGTACCAACCGAAGCGGATGCGGGAGTCGGGCATGGGAATTTCCAAGTCGTCGCCAGTCTGTCAAGTTTAGGACAGGCGCGGGCGCACGGAAGCCTGGGGTCGGTTGGCCCCCAGGAAAAAAAAGAAAACGCGAGAAAAAAGAGAGCACGGCGGGTTGCCAGGGGCGGATTACAAGGGGTCGTCATCTTCCTCAGGTGACTCCTCACCTTCTGGCGAATCCCCCTCTGCCCCCGGGTCGGAGCCCGGGGCAGGCTTCGGCATCTCCCCCCGCTCCGCGGGGAGAGAGGGGAGTAGAGAGGCGCGGTCGTAGAGGTCTCGGAGCTGGTGTCGGGCGACGTCGTAGGGATCGGTGGCGAGGTACATGTCGTGGTTCAGGCGGGCTCGCTCGTTGGGGGCGAACAGTTCCCGGACGATGGCGTTGAGAGCCTTGAGTCGGATGTAGCCGGGGTTGTCGTCGCCGGAGCGTCGCCAGAGGCGGTCGATCTTGGCTCGGTAGTGGTAGGGGTTGGGCATGGGGGGGCTCCTTGTCTTGGAATGGACGTATGTTCTGATGGTATCGAGGTTTTGGGGAGTGAGAGGGTGGATTGCGGGGTGGAGTTGAGGGATCAGCAATGTTGTGTGGCTTGCGTTGCCCCCCTCTGCCCCCGGGTCGAGCCCGGGGCAGGCTTCGGCATCTCCCCCCAGAGGGGGGAGAAAATGGGAAGGGTGGCATCTCCGCCTACATAGAGGGGCGAGGCGCATCGGAGGGGGAAGGAGCGGGTCCCCGAATCAATCGGGGACTGGGACAGGGGAGAGGGAGGTTGTTGCGGAGAGGAAGGGTGTTGCCGTGGCGGAGGTGGGTGGTCTGGGCCCCGCGTCCCCCGGTCAGGCCGGGGACAGGCAAGCACGGGGCATCGGTAGGGGAAGGAGCGGGTCCCCGAACAAATCGGGGACTGGGAGTGGGGACTGGGGTTTGGCGCGGGGTGACAGAGGAGAGTGGGGTCTCGTCCGGATCGCCCTGGGTGGTGTTTTGCACCGGTTTCTTCTGGCGGAGACGGCGATTTTGGGGCGAAGCGGCGTTAGATTGGAGTGGTTCGCCGGAACGGAATGAGGAGACTGCGATGACGCTGAATACTTACCTGACCTTTGAGAACAACTGCCGCGAGGCGTTTGAGTTCTACCGGTCGGTCTTTGGTGGGGAGTTTTCGGAGCTGCAGACGTTTGGCGACGGTCCGCCCGACATGGGAGTGCCGGAGGAGGCCAAGAACTTCATCATGCACGTCTCGCTGCCGGTCGGCGAGAGCGTCCTGATGGGCAGCGATTCCAACCCTGCGTTCGGCTCAGGACCCGTGGTCGGGACCAACTTCTCAATCAGCTTCGCCGCCGCCAGCCGCACAGACGCCGACGAGAAGTTCGCGTCGCTCTCGTCCGGCGGCCAGGTGGACATGCCGATGGCTGACATGTTCTGGGGCGACTACTTTGGTTCGTGCATCGACCAGTTCGGCATCGCCTGGCAGATTCTCTGGCAGCCCCCACAAACGGACTGAGCGGGTCCCTCGTTAGCATCAACTCATCGCGCCGACCGGGGTATCGTCGGGCGCCTTGAAGGTTGGAGGATCGCGTGGGCAAGCTCGATGGCAAGGTCGCAATCATCACCGGCGGAAACAGCGGGATTGGGGCCGAGACCGGGCGGTTGTTCGCCGCTGAAGGCGCGAAGGTCATCCTGATGGCGCGCCGGGTGCCCGAGGGCGAGGCGATCGTCGCCGAGATCAACGAATCGGGCGGCGAGGCGACGTTCATCCCTTGCGACGTGGGCGACAACGACTCTGTCGTCGCGGCGGTCGAGCAGGCGGCCCAGGCTTACGGTCAGATCGATCTGCTGTTCAACAACGCCGGAGGGGGCGGACCTGGCCAGTTCCCCAATGAGCCCAATGAAGACTGGCTGCGGGTGGTCAACGTCAATCTGACGGGCACGTTCTACGTCAGCCAGGCCGTGTGGCCTCACATCAAGGCTCAGGGCGGCGGGGCGATCGTCAACATGTCCTCGCTCGCAGCTCAGCGCGGATTCTCCTCGCGGATGCAGGACGAGTTCGGCACGGCCTCGGCCTCGTACTACGCGGCGAAGGCCGGCGTCGACGCGCTAACGCGCTACATGGCGGGTGCGGGAGGCCGGGACAACATCCGCGTCAATTGCGTCCGCCCGGGCCAGATCATCACGCCCGGCGCCACTCGCGGTACCTACAACGACCCCGACGGCGGACACCACGTCTTTGAGAAGATGTTCGACTTCGCGCAGATCGTGCAGGGTCCGGGCTACTCGATTGACGTGGCCAACCTGGTGCTGTTCCTGTCCTGCGACGATTCCCGCTTCATCACCGGCGAGATGATCAACATCGACGGCGGCGTGGCGGCGAAGATCTAGGACGCGGCTTCGCTTTGTGCGCTGGCCGCGTTCTCGCCGGTGACCTGGGCGTTGATGTCCGAGTCGATCCAGTCGGTGATGATCTTGCGGTGGGCGAGTTTCCAGGCACCGTCGACCCGACGCAGCCGGTCGACGTAGCGTCCCTGGAACGTGATCCGTGCGGGCTCGCCGAAGGGATCGTCGCGGCTGCCCGCGCTGACGACGGTGCAGTAGGACGACATGGTCGCTTCGTCGCCCTCGCCGTCGATGACGAAGTTCGAGGGCTGGTGGCGGGAGACGCGATCGTCGGGGCTATCGTTGTCTCCGGCTGCCAGGTTCCAGAGGGCATCGCCTGTGATCCAGAGTTCCTGCAACTCCATTTCCATGACGGCGTCGTCGGTCCAGACGGCGCGCCAGGCCTCGGGGTCGCGGAGGTCCAGGGATTGGCTGTAGCGTCCGGCGAGCACAATGATTTCCGAGCGGTCGTCGGCGGTGAGGGGCATGGTGGGCTCCTTCCTCATCCCTGATCAGGGTTCGACCAAGGCTAGGGAAGTGAACGAGGCTTAGCGCAAGTGGGAGAGGCGACCAAGCCGTCGATAGAAGTCACGGCGATGTCCGACCTGTTCGATTCGAATCAGGTTGTCATCGTCGTGGAGGGTGTAGGCGATGCGATAGTCGCCAACCCTGACCCTCCAGACATCGTCGAAGTCTTCCAATCTCGTCGAACCTGGTCCTCGCGGAGCTGCCTGCAACCGAGTGATTCGATCCAGCACCCTGAACTGGGTGTCGATCGGGAGCCGATCAAGCGCCTGATTGGCGCGGTCGGCGAACGTGACCCGTGGAGGCACAGGCTCTACTTGAGGTCGTCGAGCGTGAGTCCGCGTTTTGCAAGGACTTCTTCGAGTGAAATGGTTGGTTGGACCTTGCCGCTCTTCCGGTCTTCTTCCAGGTAGTAGTGAACAAGCGTCGCGAGCGCTGCATCGTCCCAGTCGTCTTCGTCCCACTCGTCGATGGGCGGAAACTCTGAACTCAGGATTTCCCAGTTGATGAGTGCTGCGCGTGGGTCGGTCGTGGTTGGCTTGAGCATCGTTACTCGCTCTCCTCTCCAATCCTATGCGGATCAGCCCTGGTACTCGGGGTCGCGGCGCTCGGCGAAGGCTCGGGTGCCTTCTCGGGCGTCGTCGGAGCTGAAGGCGAGCCGTGAGTACTCCTGGTAGAGACGCAGACCGTCGGCGAGGGACATGTCGCGGCCTCGGCGGGCGAGTTCCTTGGTCAGGCGGATTGCGAGGGGGCTGTTGACGGCGATCTTTGCGGCCATGTCGTTGGCGGTCGAGAGCAGGTCCTGCGGCTCGACGACCTGGCTGACGAGACCGATGCGCAGGGCTTCTTCGGCGTCGATGAACTCGCCCGTCAGCAGCAGGCGCATGGCGTCGGACGTGCCGACCAGGCCCGGCGTGCGCAGCGCTCCATAGCCGTGGAGGATGCCCCAACGCGGCTCGGGGCAGCCGAACTGGGCGGTGGTGTCGCAAATGCGGATGTCGCAGTAGAGAGCGAGCTCAAGTCCGCCAGCGAGGCAGTAGCCGTTGATCGCGGCGATCACGGGCTTAGCGGTCTCGAGACCGTTGTCGAAGCGTTCCGCCGACCACGGCTTCCAGGCCTGGCGCTCTCCGAACTCGAGCAGGTCATGCCCCGATGTGAAGGCTCGGCCCGAGCCGCTGATCACCACGCAACGCACCTGGGGATCGGAGTCCGCCTGTTTGAATGCGTCGCCGATCGCCTGATACATCTCGTCGGTCATCGCGTTCAGCTTCTCCGGCCGGAGCAGTTGGATCGATGCGATGTGCCCGTCGACCGAATAGCCAATCTCGTCCATTTCGTTCGCCTCCCGATGTGTCCGTTCGCTTGCCGAAGCTGATTGCCAAGATAAGAAATCACAGGGCGCGTTCGGGCAGGCATAGAATGAGGCGCAGACAGAGGCCGCATCCCAGCGGCTATCGCCACGAAGGGGAGACCGATGAAGGTCAAGGAACTCGGTCACGCAGTCATCAAGGTCCGCAACCGCGAACGCTCGGAGCAGTTCTACGGCGACATCCTCGGCATGGAACTCGCCGCTCGGCACGAGCAGATGCCGATGACCTTCTACACGCTCGGCAACCACCACGACCTCGCGCTGCTCGAGGTTGGCGAGGAAGGCCCTGAAACCGCCGACCCCAAGGCGCCGGGCCTGTATCACCTGGCGTTCTGCATCGGCGACACGCTGGACGAGCTGCGCGAGGCACGGGACGAACTCGAAGCGGCCGGCGTCAAGGTGTTCGCCACGATTGACCACGTGGTCTCGAAGTCGCTGTACCTGAACGATCCGGACGGCAACGGGGTCGAACTCTACGTCGACGGCTCGGACATCTGGAAGACCGATCCTCAGCAGGTCGCCCAGGGCGAGCCGATGGAGCTGTAGGCGGCTAGCGTCGAACCACTTCGGCTGCGCGTTGCCGACCCTTGCGTCCATTCATGAGCACGTCGTTCGGCGCCTCTCCCGACGAACGAGCGGCTCTGCTTGAGTCGGCACGCTCGATCGCGCCTCAGATTCGCGAGGCGGCCGAGGAGATTGAGGCGGGCCGACAGCTTCCGAGGCAGATCGTTGACCTCCTGAGGAGCATCGGCGCGTTCCGGTTGCTCCAGCCTCGCTGGCTGGGCGGACACGACGCTGACCCGGTGACCCAGATCCTGTTCATCGCCGAGCTGGCCAGAGCCGATGCCTCGACGGCCTGGTGCGTGATGATCGGCTGCGACGGAGGCTTGCTGTCGCGTGAACTCGACCCGAACGTGGCCCGGGCGATGTACTCCGATATTGACGCCGCCACCTGCGGCTCGGGCTTTCCTCCGGGCACGGCTCGTCGGGTTGAAGGCGGTTACGTCGCAACAGGTCGCTGGCCCTACATGAGCGGCATCACCCACGCCGACTGGGTGCAGATGAACTGCCGGCTGTCGGGCGAGGACGCGCCAGCGGACGGGCCGCCGTTCATCAGGCTGGTCGCTCACCGCGACGAAGTCACCATCCTCGACACCTGGAAGACCGGCGGCATGCGCGGCACCGGAAGCCATGATGTCGAAGTGAGCGATCTCTTTATTCCCGAAGAGAGAAGCGTGCCGCCCAGACCCTCGAATCGCTCGGTCCTGGGCGACCCGCTGCGTCATCCGGCGTGGCTGTTGCCCAAGCACCTCGGCGTGGCGCTGGGACTGGTCCAGGCGGCCCATGACGAGGTGATGGAGATCGCCCGTGATCGCACCGCTTTTCGCGGCTCACTGCGCAACGACCCGCTCACGCAGGCCACGCTGGGTGAGACGGCTGCGCAGATCGCCGCCTGCCGTGCGTATGCACTGTCGGCCTCCGACGCTGCCTGGCAGGAAGTCTGCGAGACCGGCGAGATGTCGGACGCGAAACGGGTCAACCTGCGCCTCGCGATCACGCACGTTCACCAGGAGAGCCAGAACGTGGTCGAGCGGCTGTACGCCGTCGCCGGCTCAACCGCGCTCTACGCGGAGCGCTCCACGCTCGATCGAAGGCTGCGCGACATCCACGCGATGAATCAGCACGTCGTGCTGGGAGCGTCCAACTATGCGGCTGCGGCACGTGTGCTGCTGGGCGACGAGGCTCGGGCCCCGT
Organism: Dehalococcoidia bacterium; assembly: GCA_022822855.1. Taxonomy (GTDB): domain Bacteria; phylum Chloroflexota; class Dehalococcoidia; order Bin125; family Bin125; genus Bin125. Next base: position 112,602 of record JAJDYG010000040.1, on the reverse strand, counting down.
TCTGGTAGCACTAGCAGCAAGTCGGCTCGGCCTTTGCTCAGTTGCGGTGCATGGGCGCCATGTAGAACCAGACCGGCTGGGGCGCACCCTGGGAGGCGAGCGCCTTGCGGACATCGAGGATGAGCTTGCCGGCCTCGGTGCGCTCGAAGAACCAGGCTTCGGCCTGGCGGCCGCCGGCGTTCGGCGCACCGGCCAGTTCAAGAGCTGCCTCTTCGTAGTAGGCGCGAATGTCGTTGGCCAGCGCGGTCGTGTGGCCGCCGGGGATGCCGGCTTCCTTCCAGGGTGTGCCGTTCACGATGTTCTGCAGCACGTCCAGCGCAGCTGGCACGCCGTCGGCGTCGATCGCCTTGCCGACATCGCTGATCCCACGGCGAGCCACTGCGCGATCGTATGCCTTGCGCAGTCCGCGCGCCTCGTCGACGGCGGGCGCCAACTCGGGATCGAAGCGCGGCGGCACCGTGCAGCCTAATGGCTCCTCTTCGCCGACGACCTCCACCGGATAATCCTCAAGTACCGGGCCGGAATCGCACTCAAGCAATGAGAGTGCGCGGCGGAGCACGTCGTGCTGGAACTCCGGGTCGTTGGGTTTGCCCAGCGGCCTGCCGAGCGGGAACTCGCCGTGCAGGACGCGCGGCGGCCGCATTCGTTCGGCGACCTGGCGAATCGCTGAGATGGTCACGGTGGCCAGACCGGCGGCCTCGAAGACGTGGGCGAGCGTACACACGGTACGCGTGCAAAGCGGTCAAACCGGTGTCAGGAAGACCACATCCACTCCGTCGGCCTTAAGTTCGGCCGCGCAGGCGGGAGCGGAGTCGTGCCGGATCGTGGCTACATCGTCGGGCTGATTGCCGGCAAACGAGTAGTGCTTTGACGCGACGGAACCGATGACGCCCTGCTCCACCAACTCGTCCAGACGGGCCAGCGGATAGACGACGTTGTAGTCGATGCCGAAGGCGGAACGGTCGAAGTTCGGGCTCCAGTGTCCCAGCACCAACTGGCGTTGGTCATGGTCAAGCGCGCGATAGCTGGCGTCATTGACGGTGAATCCCTCGCCGTCTCGAGGGTGCAGCGCCGCCGAGGTGACGACCGCAACCCTCGCTTCGGACAACGGCGGCGGTGCCGTCCAGGCCGTCTCGGAAAACTCGGGGACCGGCATGCCACCGATCTGCCGACGGATGACGGCATCGCCCAACTCTTGCTCGGCCATTGGTCTGTTCCTCACGTTCAAGCAGTCCCAGTCTTGCTGCTGAGTTTACGGTCAGTCGGGAATCATCGGACTTACCAGGTGTCGATGTTGGGACGACGGCCTCTGCGGATCGGCTCGGGGTTCTCGCAGGCCATCAGGCCGCGCACGATCCAGCGGCGGGTGTCGGCCGGATCAATCACGCCGTCGTTCTCGTGGACCGAGGCCGAGTTGATCGCGTTACCTCTCCAGTAGGCGTTGGCGACCAGCGCCTCATAGCGGGCGGCACGCTCCTCAATGTCCTCGATCGCCTCCAGCTCGGCCCGGTTGCCGAGGCGGACGGCCGCTTCGAGATTCATGCCGCCCAGCTCGGCCGTCGGCCAGGCGAGGGCGAAGAGCGGTGCTCGCGAGCTGCCGGTCATCATCGCCTGCGCGGCCAGGCCGTACGACTTGCGCAGGATGATCGTGAATCGCGGCGACTGCGCGTTGGCCAGGGTGACGAAGACGTTGTTGCACTTGCGGGCGAGGCCCGTGCGCTCGATGTCGGGACCGACCATCATGCCGGTCGTGTCGACCAGCACAAGGATGGGAATGTTGAAGCAGTCGCAGAGCTGGGCAAAGCGGCAGAGCTTGTCTGCCCCGTCGCTGTCGACCGCTCCGCCCAGGTGCTGGTTGTTGTTCGCGATCACGCCGATCGGGTGACCTTCGATCCGGATCAACGAAGTGATGATCCCGACGCCGAACTCGCCGCGCAGTTCCAGCACCGAGTCGATGTCGGCCATCTGCTCGATCACCTTACGCACGCTGAACGGCCGCTTGCGGTTCTCGGGAATCGCGTGGCGCAGGTGCCGCTGGTCAACGCAGTCCCAGCTTGGAATCGAGCCCTGGAAATACGAGAGGTACTGCTTCGCCGCCGCGATCGCTTCGTGTTCGTCTTCGACGAGGATGTCGACGCTGCCGGCCGGTCCGAGATCGGACATCGGCCCGATCTCCTCGGGCGTGAACAGTCCGAGCCCGCCGCCTTCGATCGTCGCCGGGCCGCCCATGCCGATGTTGGCGTCGCGAGTGGCGATGATGCAGTCGGTGATACCCAGGATCGAGGCATTACCGGCGAAAGTGCGGCCGGCCGTGATCCCGATCATCGGCACTGTGCCGCTGATTCGGGCCATCATGTCGTAGGTCGGCACCCACTGTCCGGCCGACGAGATATCGGAGAAATCGGTGTCGCCGGAGCGCCCGCCGGCGCCTTCGGCCCAGACGATCAACGGCGTGGCCTGCTCGTCGGCGAACTTGATCACGCGGTCGGTCTTCTGGTGGCCCATCATGCCCTGGGTGCCGGCCCAAACGGTCTCGTCGTACATCGCCACGAGCGTCGTGGCGCGCTGCTCCTCGAACAGGTTTCCGTTGACCGTGCCGATCCCGGTGATCATCCCGTCGGCGGGGGCGCGAACTCGCATCTCCTCGAAGGACATGATCCGATGCCGGGCCGGAAGCACGAGTTCGCCCATTTCGACCCAGCTACCGTCGTCGACCAGCTCGGCCAGGCTTTCCCGCTGGGTCATTTTGCCCTTGGCGTGCCGACGCTCGACCCAGGGCTGACGATTCTCGTCCTTGCCGGCGTCGAGATTGTCGAACAGTTTCTGCAGGTCGGGACGGATGTAGTCGAGGTCGATCTCTTCTTGCTCTTCCGTGATCGCGTCGCCAACGTCAGCTTCCTCAATGAAGGCGAGCGGGTGTCCCTCGTAGACGACGTCGCCGACTGCGACGGTGAGCTGGCGCAAGAAGCCGCCGATGTCGGAGTTGATGACGTGCTCCATCTTCATGGAGTCCATCACGAACATCTGCTGGCCTTCGCGGACCGCGTCGCCTTCCTCGACCAGGATCTGGATGATCGTGCCCTGCAGCGGCGAGGGGATCGGTTCCGTACCCGGAGGGCCAACGATGTTTGGAGCGGGCTGCGTCCCCGGCGTCACGGTGGCGACGCCCTGCTGGGCTCGTGTACCGGAGCCCTCGCGGAAGTAGTTCAGTCCGGCAAGCGGATCGAGCGTGTCGAGTTGCGCTCCAGCCAGTCCAGCCTGCGAGTCGGAAGTGCCGTTCTGAACCGGAGCTTCGATCTTCGGCTCTGCGGTGAGTTCCGCGACGTGGTCGTCGACCCAGCGGGTGTAAATCTCGCCGGAGCTGAAGTCGTCGTGGGACAGGGACTGCTCGAGGAAGGAGAGATTGGCGTCGACGCCTTCAATCCGGAACTCGGCCAGCGCTCGTCGGGTCCTGCCAATCACATCGCGGAAGTCCGCGGAAGCCGAGTAGGCGATCACCTTTCCCAACAGGGAATCGAAGTTGGGATTCGTGGTGTAACCGGGATAGCCGTATGTGTCCACGCGGACTCCAGGACCCGATGGAGGCTCGAACGTCGTCAACATCCCGCCCGAGGGACGCACGTCGCCGTTCGGCTCCATCCGCTCCATGTTGACTCGCGCCTGGATTGCGAAACCGCGGGCTGGCGGAACTTCGGACTGAGCCAACCCAACCGCCTGCAGCGACTCTCCACCAGCGATGCGAAGCTGCGCCCGGACCAGGTCGACGCCGGTCACTTCTTCGGTCACCGTGTGCTCGACCTGCAGGCGCGGATTGGCTTCGATGAAGGCGAGATCGGATTCGTCGTCGGCGTTGACCAGGAACTCGAACGTGCCCAGGCTGCGGTAGTTGTCCGACGACGCCAGACGCACGGCCGCGGCGGTCAGGCGCTCGCGGGTCTCGTCGGAGATCGACGGGCTGGGCGCCCACTCGACCACCTTCTGATGTCGGCGTTGGAGGCTGCACTCGCGCTCGCCGATGTGCGAGACCGCTCCCGTGCCGTCCCCGATGATCTGCACCTCAACGTGCCTGGCGCGTGACATCAGCCGCTCGACCAGCAGATCTCCGTTGCCGAACGCCGTCGCAGCCTCCGATTGACAGCGCTCGAAGGCCTCGGCGATCTGCTCTTCAGCCGTGACCACGCGCATTCCGCGTCCGCCGCCTCCGGCAATCGCCTTGAGTATCATCGCGCCGCCGTCGCCCAGGGAGCGGTAGAACTCAGTCGCCTCTGCGAGGTCTACCGCAGCCTCGGTGCCGGGGAGGACGGGGACATCCAGCTCAACCGCGAGCGCCCGAGCCCGGGCTTTGTCGCCGAACAGTTCTAGCGACTCCGGCGTCGGACCGACGAAGGTGATTCCGGATTCGTCGCATCGACGCGACAGGTCCGCACTCTCGGCCAGGAATCCATAGCCGGGGTGCAGCGCGTGGGCGCCGGAGTCGAGGGCCGCGCCGATGACTGCCTCGACATCGAGGTACGCCCGAGCGCCAACGCCGTCCAGCGCGACAGCCTCGTCGGCCAAGCGGACGTGGAGCGAGTTCGCATCGTCCTGCGAGTGGATCGCGACCGAGCCGATGCCAAGTTCGCGCGCGGCGCGAATCACTCGGATGGCAATCTCGCCGCGATTGGCGATCAACAGCTTGCTAGGGGGCATTGGAGTCCTCTTTCGGACACAGAATAGAAGCGCAATAGAGCCTCACGGCCAGCATCACCGTCCCAAGAGCGTTGTTGGCTCCGGTCATCGTCGAGGTATCGATGAGATCCTGACGCGCTCGCCGTCCACTGCAGCGAACACGTGACGCCAGGGTTGGCGACTGCCTATCGCATTGATCAACGCCTGCGTACGGTCGGCTTGCGAGCGACGCGCCCGCAGCAGAATCACTCCATGCTCCGCGGGCAGCTGCCTGACGAAGACAAGATCGCCAAAGCCCTTGTCGGATGTGATGACGGCACGTGCCTCCGTTTGCGCCCGCTCAAGCACCTCCTCGTCTGAGATTCCGGGAGAATCATCCCGTACCCAGACAACATCGTGCCCCAATGCTCTGAGCGCATCAACCGCCCGTGGCCACAGATTTTCATCAGCGAGGAATCGCGCCACTTAATCGTCGCACGACCACTAGCTGAGCGGTTGCTTGACACGCTCACCTGCGTAATGCAAACAGGCAAGAATGTCTTGACGTGTGATGTGTGTCCAGGAGTCGAGGATCTCTTCGATCGTCCATTCGTCAGCGAGAAGCTCGATGATGAACTCCACGGACAAGCGGGTGCCCTTGATCACCGGCTTGCCAACCAGGACTTCGGGATTCTGCTCGATCCGATCTCGCCAGCACATCTCGGGGGGTCCTCTCTGCAGATATCCATAGCCTAGCCAGAATCCCGCGGCCCATTGACGACAGGACTCGTCTACTCAGCGAGTGCAGTCGCCAGCTTCTCGAGGGCCTGCGACCAGCCGCCGCCGGCGCCCTCGGCCATCTGCGGATCGGGCCAGCCATCCTGGCGCATGGTCAACCTGGTCCGCCCGTCGCAGAGGTCTTCCAGTTCGACGGTCACGGTTGTCTCGCCGTGCATGTCGGCAGACATCGTGGCGACCAGGCGCTCCGACGGGACGATCTCTTTGAACACGCCGAAGTTGCGCATCTCCCAGCCGTCCGGGGAGCGCATCACCAGCGAGTACTCGCCGCCGACGCGGAAATCGAACTCGCAAGTCGGAACGCTGAAGCCCTCGGGACCGTACCAGCGGGCGAAGTGCTCGGCCTCGGTCCAGGCTTGCCAGACGAGCGCCGGCGGCGCATCGAAGATGCGCTCGAGCTGTACGCCTCGGTCGTCGTTGGTGATGATGCTCTCGGCTGCGGTCATCTCAGGCTCCTGTCCTCTGGTCTGCTGCTGTATCGATTACTCGGCCGGTGGACCGGTGTTGATCCCGCTCTTCAGGTCGCTCAGGTAGTCGTCGAGACGATCGAGGCGTTCTTCCCAGATCTTCCGGTAGGGCTCGACCCAGTCGGAGACTTCCTTGAGCGGTTCCGGCGAGAGACGGCAGGGCCGCCATTGAGCCCGGCTGCTGCGTTCAATTAGTCCGGCGCGCTCGAGGACCTTGAGGTGCTTGGAAACGGCCGGCAGGGTCATGTCGAACGGCTCAGCCAGCTCGGTCACCGACGCCTCGCCACCGGCGAGGGTCGTGAGGATCGCACGCCGGGTAGGATCGGCCAGCGCCGCGAAGGTGGCGCTGAGCGGATCGCGGGTTGGAGCGGCGGTCGGCACTATATTTCACCAATCGGTTATCTAACCTGCCGGTAAACTACACAGGCCGTCGGTAGATGTCAAGCGGGGCGCGAAGATCGGCGTCCTAGAAGGCAAAGTCCTCGACCCGCTCGCAGGCGTCCGCGATGTAGGCGTCCAGTCCGTTTCGCCGGCCCAACTCCGGCCGATCCCACTGCCAGGAGATCAGCACCAGCCGGCGAATCAACAGGAACAGCGGCAGCAGCGACAGCGCTTCGTCGCTGAAGGGCCGAATCGAGCGATAACCGGCCACGATTGCATCGGCGATCGCGTCGAAGTACGGCAGTTCCTCGAGTCCGAACAACACAACCGCCAGGTCGTACTGATGCCAGCCGAATCCGGCGTCGTCGAAGTCGAACGCCTGCAACGCGCCAGACGGGTCGATCAGAATGTTGTGTGCGTGCAAGTCGGCATGAATCATCGAGTACGTGCCGCGATCCTTGCCGTACTCGTTCAGCGTTTGACGAATCTGCTCGCGCGCTCCGGCGAGCAGTTCACGCTGTGCCGCCGTGAGCGGCGGTACATCCCAGAACCGGCCCCAGAATGGCGACTCGCCGACATAGCCGGGGACATCGAAGGCATGACGCGTGAACCCGGCCGGAGGGGTCCAATCGCTGGCCTGGTTGTTCATGGCGGCGAGCACCGGTCCGATCTGACGAAAGTGCTCGACGATCGTTGGCTCATCCGTTTCCGCTTCGATCACCGAACTCAGCAGCTCGCCATCGAGCCAGTTGACCAGTCCGACGGCGCGGCTCGACTCGCCGTCCGGCGTCGCGATCGTGGCGTATCCGGGACCGTCCAGGGTTTGCACGCCGACCGGCACGCGAATGCCAGCTTCGTTGAGCGCCTGGGTCCAGAGCAGCTCCGACTCTAGCTCGGGCAGCGTGTGATAGCCCGGGCGGTGAATCCGCAGCGCGTAGCGCTGTCCATCGGGCATGTCGAGCCGAAAGACCGTGTTCTCGCTGCGTGAGACCAACTCGATCGCGTCCGGTCTCAGTCCCCAGCGCGGCAGGGATTGACGCGCGATCGCATACAGATCGGCGTCGCTGAGATTCGTCGGCTCGGGCATCGAATCAGGTCGGTTCGGCGATCGCTGTCTCGAACGCTTCGAGGAACATATCGGCCTGCTCGCGCTTAAGGACCAGCGGTGGACGCACCTTGAGCACATTGCCGTGTTCACCGGCGCGGCCCATGAGGAATCCCGTATCGCGAAGGCGATTGACGATCACTTCCGCGCCCTCGGGATCCGGCTCCTTGCTCTCGCGATCCTTGACCCACTCCATGCCGATGAACAACCCATGCCCGCGCACATCCGACATCGGCTCGCAGCTTTCCTGCAACGAGCGCAGGTTGTCGATCAGATATCCGCCGACATCGGCCACACTCTCGACCAGCCCCTCGTCCTCGATCACGTCGAGCACGGCCTGTCCGACGGCGGCTTGCAGCGGGCTCGAGGCGAAAGTGTTGAAGTAGCGGGTTCTCTGGCGGAAGGTGTCGACCATCTCCCTCGACGCAACCACGCCGGCGAGCGGGAGGCCGTTGCCCATCGGCTTGCCCATGCTGACGATGTCCGGCGTCACCCCCGTCGTCTCGTAGCCCCACCAGTTGCCCGAGCGGGCGAAGCCGGCCTGCACCTCGTCGGCGATGAACACGCCGCCCGCTTCGCGCACCAGATCGGCCGCGCGCCCCATGAAACCAGGCGGGATGTCGGGCAATCCTTCGTTGGCGAGGATCGAGCAGGCCATCATCCCCGCAAAGGGAATCCCATCGGCGGCGAAACCATCGATCTCGGCCTGCAACCGAGACAGATACGCATCGGTCAGCGCGCTGTCGTCAAGGCCATCCTCGATCGGCCGGTAGCGCTGCGGCACGGGAATCGAGCGGAACTCGGGCTCGTTGTCGCCGCGCAACCGCGAGAGCTTGCGCACCTCGGTCGAGTTGCCGTGATAGGCGGCCTGCGTGTAGATCAGACCTCGGCCTCCGGTCGCGGCCCGGGCCATCAGGATCGCGACCTCGTTCGCCTCCGTGCCGCTGCAGGTGAACACGGCCGTCGTGATGTGATCGGCGTGCAGCGAGGTCAGGTGTTCGGCGTAGTCGAGGATGCCTTCGTGCAGGTAGCGCGAGTGGACATTGAGCGTCTCGGTCTGGCGCTGCATCGCCTCGACGACGCGAGGATGCGCGTGGCCGACGCAGGGCACGTTGTTGTAGAGGTCGAGATAACGGCGGCCGTCGGCGTCGTAGAGCCAGACGCCCTCGCCGCGCACGATGTGCACGGGATTCTCGTAGAAGGTGGCGACGCCCGCTCCGAGCAGCCGTTCCCGGCGGGCGAGCAGGTCTTGGGTGGATGGAGTAGTCATGCAGGGATTGTGAGCGCTCCGCCCGACGGATGCAAGCTCCGCCGCCCGGGGCCTGTTCACGTCAGGCGCGCCGAGGCGATCGCTCCGCCTTGCCCTCCGTCTGGCGACCGTCGTCCCCGACACACCACGACCGCGTAGAAGAACGTTCGTGCGAATACAATCAACGATATCCAACCACGGCCAACAACCCAGGAGCGCACTATGAACCCCGCCAACCCACCTGACATCACCCAGCGATACCTGCCCGGGCGCCGACGAAACCCGCCCGCATCTGACCTCGTCCCGACAAAATCTGACGGGTTCTGACCAAATCTGACATCCCGAAGCGCGAATTCCCAGCCCACAGCGCCAGATTCGCGCGATTCGGCCAACATTCTCGATGAGTTTCCCTGCGCCGGCCCGAATCCCGCTCGTTGACAGCCCGCGCAGGGCAAAGGAGCCAATCTGAATAGCCCTAGACTCGGCCACAACTCCACTGGTCCGAGCCTGACGGGGAGGAGTCGACCATGACTGAAGCGATCAGCACAACCCCCGGCGCCAAGATGATGTTCATGATCCGCCGGCGCGAGGACGCCACGCGCGACGAGATGTTCGCGCATTGGTACAAGAACCACATGCCCGGAGTGCTCGAGGCGCAAGAGGCCGCCAAGGCGGCCGGGCGCAAACCGGCGCGCAAGTACCTGGTCACGCTGTTCAACGGCCAGCAAGGCGAGCACAAGCCGCGACCGATGTTCGACGGCATGGCCCAGCTCTGGTTCGACAAGCCGCTGCGCAAGCCCGACGGCCTGATGTTCACCGAGCCGCGGGACACCTTCGACCAGAAGGTTGAGCCGTTCGTCCCCTGGGCGACGACCGAGCACGTCGTGATCGACGGGGCGGAGGATCTGCCGGTCGTCCCGTTGACCCTGAACGAGCCGTTCCCCACGACGCGCAGCAACCTCTACAAGGTCACCTTCCTGGTCAAGGCGAAGGCCGGCGTCGACTGGAGCGAGTTCTTCGGCGTCTGGCTGGAGGCGCATGCGCCGAACGTGCGGAACGTGATGAACGAGATCGGCGGCCTGCGCTACGTCGTCAGCCACAGCATCGATCCGGATGACGAGCCGTACGCGGGCATGGCCGAACTCTACTTCCGCGACCCATCCGGCTGGGCCCGATACGGCGAGACCATCACGCCCGACGCATTCGGCCCGCTCGTGGACCGCGACGGAACGATCTGGTTCGGCGCCGACACGGAGTTGATCGGGATTCCGTAGCCGTGACTGGTTGCCGACAAGGCTGCCGGGCGGACGGCCACGAGGGCCGCCCCTACATCCCGACGCAAGCTGTAGGGGCAACCCTTGTGGTTGCCCGTCCACGTGACAGATGAAGGAGCAGATGATGACCGACGATCTCGCCTACGCCACGATTGAAGAACTTGCACCACGAGTTGCCTCAGGAGAGCTGTCTCCGGTTGAGTTGACTCAGGCTCAGTTGGACCGCATTGCAGCCGCTGATGGGCGACTGAAGAGTTATGCCACCGTCATGGCCGAATCGGCGCTGGCCGAAGCTCAGCAGGCGCAGGATGAAATCGCGTCCGGCAACTACCGAGGCCCGTTGCACGGCATTCCGATCGCTGTCAAGGACCTCTGCTACACGACCGGCGTGCGCACGATGGGCGGGACCAAGGTACTGGAGGATTTCGTCCCCGACTTCGACTCGACCGTCGTGGCGCGGTTCAAGCAGGCCGGCGCGGTCTTGCTGGGCAAACTCAACCTGACCGAGGGCGCGATGGCCGGCTACAACCGGGCGCGGCAGGTGCCGGTCAATCCCTGGGCCTCCGACCGTTGGACGGGGGTGTCGTCGAGCGGCTCGGGCGTGGCCACAGCGGCCGGACTCTGCTACGCATCGCTGGGCAGCGACACCGGCGGCTCGATTCGCGCTCCATCGGCATCCTGCGGCATCGTCGGCCTGAAGCCGACCTGGGGTCGGGTCAGCCGCTACGGCGTGCTCGACCTGGCGCAGTCGCTCGACCACGTCGGGCCGATGTGCCGCTCGACCTGGGATTGTGCCGCGACGCTCGAAGTGATCGCCGGCGACGACCCGAACGATCCAACCACGCTGCCGGAACCGGCGCCGGCCATGCTCGAGGGCATCGACGCCGGCGTCGCGGGTATGCGGATCGGCTATGACCGCCGCTATGCGACCGAGGACGTGATCCCGCCGATCGCCGAGGCGGTGGCGGGATCTGTCGAGACCCTGGCCTCGCTGGGCGCAGAGATCGTCGAGGTCGAACTGCCCGACTTCAGTCCCTACATGCCCGACTGGCCGACGCTCTGCTCGGTCGAGGCGTTGTATGCCCATCTCGACAACTATCCGAGCCGCGCCGACGACTACGGCAACTGGTTCGGCGCGTGGTTGGAACTGGGGTCATCGGTCAGCGCCACCGAGTACGCCGCGGCCTGCATCCGTCGTGAAGAGCTACGCGGCAAGATCGCTCGGGCATTCGCCGGCATCGACATGCTGGCCTGTCCGGCTCAGGGCACGCTGCCGCACCAGGTGACCGAGGACATGATGTACGACGACACGCCGGGCGAGTTCCAGTGGTCGCGGCTGCAATACACCGCGCCCTGGGACATGAACCGGGCGCCGTCGCTGACCCTGCCGATCGGCTGGAGCGAACAGGGTCTGCCGATCGCGCTGCAGCTCGTCGGTCCGCTGGGCAGCGAGCAGGCCCTCTGCCGTGTCGGCTACGCCTACGAGCAGGCGACGGACTTCATGCGTAATCCGGAGGTCTAGTAATCGGTCGACTCGCCGCGTGCCTGCTGGGCTTTGCGTTCGTTCATGAAATCGCGCATGCCGCCTCGGCTGTCGGGCGGCGGCGGAGCCATCCGAAGCCACGAGTTGAGGCTGGTCGTGTAGCGGAACTGCGCGCCCCAGCCGAGCATGTCCGCCTGCGTGTGCCACATCTCCTTCTTGGTCAGCAGACTGGCCAGCGGTGCTTCGGCGACGCTCTGGGCCATCGCCTGCACCGTCTCGTCCAGCTCCGCTGCGGGCACGCTGCGCGTGACCAGACCCCACTCTTCGGCTTCCTTGCCCGAGAGCACGCGGCCGGTGAAAAGCATGTCGTTGGCTCGACGCGGTCCGACTAGGTAACTCCAGAACGGAATCGAACTGGCGCCGCCCATACGCATGTACGGTTCGCCGATCTTGGCGTCCTCTGCCGCGACCACGAGGTCGCAGAGCATGGAGATGTACATCCCGCCAGCAATCGCGTGACCGTGAATCTGGGCGATGATCACCTTGGGGTTGTCCCAGATCGCCTCGTAGATGCCGCGCATGATCCGCTGATGCTTGTGTCCGTTGACAATGTTCCATTCCGTCCCGCCGTCGGGAGGATTGATGTACGGGCTGCCGTCGATGTCATAGCCGGCGCTGAAGGTTGGCCCGTTGGCGCGCAGGATGGCGACCTTGAGCGAGTCGTCCTCGGCGACCTCGTTCAGCGCGGCGAGCAGGTCGTCGAGCAGGGCGTGGTTGAGCGCGTTGCGCTTCTCAGGTCGATCCATCGTGATCGTGGCGATTGGTCCGTTGGTCTCAAACTCGACGGCGGTGTAGGTCATAACTTGGTTTCTCTGTCTCTCAAGAGTGGTGGGAGATTGGGATCGCGCCTCGCGGCGCCCCTGGCGACTATGTCATGTCGTGGATCTGCTGGCCGCGGTCGTAGTGGGCGGCCGGCAGCGCCCTTCCGGGTCCGAGCAATCGCAGCGCCCGAGCGAGCCACTCTCGCAAATCCCCTGGCGTGATCATCTCCGAGACCAACCCCAACTCCGCTGCCTCCCAGGGCCCTTCCGAGGGCGGTGACTCCGGGTCGCGAGCCAGATAGCCGGGACTATCGGTCGCGGCCAGTCGGGCCGAGGGCCAGGACCAGATGAAATCGAAGCCGGTGCCCAGGCCGCCGAGCGCGAAGTCGCCGAGCGCGTGACCCCAGCCGGTGATGATCGTGATCTTGGCAGCGTGCGAGGCCCGCAACGACTCGACGGCGCGGGCGGCGGCGAACATGAACTCCGCCGTTGCTGCATCGGAGGGGTCGTAGCCGAGCGTGTCCTGCGTGGAGATGAACGGGATCTGATAATCCGCGCTCCACGAGGCGGCTTTCGCAATCCGCTTCATGTCCGTCGTGGTCAGCGAGGCGCGGGGGGAACCGCCGGTCAACGCGAATGCGACCGGGAAACCCTCGATCCGTCCCAGACCGACGACACAATTCGATTCGATCTCAGTCAACAACACCGCCCCTTCGCCGTCGAAGATCGACTCGAATTGTTCCTCCGGCGTCGCATCCATGTACTCGTCGAGCAGAATGTTCGTCGGTCCGGCGGGGTTGTAAGTCAGCGGCTCGAGCGGCGTATCCAACTCCTCCGGCAGCGTGCTCAGAAAGCGCTGAGCCGCAGCGATGGCCTCGGCGTCGCTCCCGAGCACCACGTCGGCCACGGCGTCAGGAGATCCGTCGGACGCTCCGAAGCGCGCATGCGTGGTCGCGACGAGCAGGTCCGACCTCACCGCCAGCGAACTGTTCTGCCCCGCGCACATCCCGCAGGCGACCGTGACCAAGGGCGCCTCGCGCTCGGCGATGTCGCGAGCCGGAAGCTGATCAGCCACCCGGCTGAGCAGGAAACCCCGGTGCATGTCGAACTCTGGCGACTCCTCTGGTGTGCCGTCGGCGAGGTAGACGATCGGCAAGCGACGATAGATCGCGTTCGAGATCATCCGGTTGCGCTTGTTCTTGCCGACCTGCGCATCGGTTGCAGCCAGCGCGACCGGATCCTCGGCCAGCACGACGACGCGCCGCTCATCGATCTCCGCGTAGCCCGTGATCACCCCGTCAGCTGGAGTCTCCGCAGCCACGTCGCGATGCTGACTCTTGGCGAACGCCCCGATTTCCAGGAACGAGTCCTCATCGACCAGCGCCGCAATCCGAGCGCGCGGAGTCAGCTGACCGGGCTGCAGCTCGCGGTCGCGGTCGAACGCGTCGATATGGGCCCGCTCCTGATCGACACGCTCCAGGCGTTCGGCCATGGTCAGGTTTTTCTCGGGACTGACGTGTCGCTTGGATCTGGTCGTCACCTGCGTCCTCCTCGTCCTCGCGAGCCGGATTTGCGCCGCAGCGCATCGAACGCCTGGATCGCGCGCGGCCTCGTCTCGGCGGGGTCGATGATGTTGTCGATCGTCGCCATCTGAGCGCCGCGCCAGGGGTTCATGTTGCGGCGGAAGGGTTCGGCCAGCTCATCCAGCATCAGACGATGATCGTCCGGCTCTTCAACTTCCGCCAGCCTCTTGCGATGCACGACCGCCGCGCCGCCCTCGGGGCCCAGGTAGGCAATCTGCGTCGTTGGCCAGGAGAGCGTGATCGCCTCGGGATCGCTGCAACCCATGATGAAGTAGCCCATCCCGATGCCCTTACCCAGCGTCACACAGACGGTCGGCACTTCCGACTCCATCTTCTCCGAGATGTAGACCGTGGTCTCGGTCAGCAGACCCTTGTGCTCCTCTTCTTGCGTCGTCATGATCCCCGGCGTGTCGCAGAAGGTCAGTAGCGGCAGCGAGAAGGTCCGCGCCGTCTTGACGATCCTCCGCGCTTTGAACAGAGCATTCATGTCGATCGCCCCACCGCGCACCTTCGGCTGATTCGCCATGATCGCGATGGTGTGACCATCGAGCCGGGCGAATCCCGTCACCAGGTTCATCCCGAACTCAGGCTGCCACTCGAAGAAGCTGCCCCTGTCGACGACCCGCTCGATGATCTTGCGAACTTCGTAGGGCCGGTTCGGATACTTCGGCACCAACGTGCGCAGCTCTTCGTCGCAGCGGTCCTTCGGGTCGCCGCTCATGATCCGCGGCGCGGACTCAAAGGCATGGCCGGGCAGGTAGGAGAAGCAGGTGCGCAGTGTTTCCATTGCTTCGGCTTCGTCCTCTGCGCGACGACAGATCTGGCCGGTCAGCTTGGTGTGGACGTCGACGCCGCCCATCTCGTAGAGGTCGGGGCGTTTTCCGGTAGCGAACTCGATGATGAACGGGCTGACAAACGTCGCGGTCGCCCGAGGCGTCATCACCGAAAAATCGGCTACCGACGCTGCCCAAGGCGCGAACGAGTTGCCCAGGATCGCCGTGAACACGCCGCCTCGTCGGGGCACGCTCGAGCGCGCGCCCACGTTCTGGCCGCCGACGGCGGAGAAGCCCGAAGACATGACGTGGTCCTCGATCTGCCCGCCCGCTCCCTGGAAGAGGTAGAACATGGGCAGCGCGGCCTTGTCGACGATGTGTCCGACGGCGCGCATGTTGACCCGCGAGCGCAGGTTGTAGGCGCCCGCTCCAGCGGACGAATCGTGCGCTTTGTACAGCACCGGCCGACCGTGGATCTCGCCAAAGCCAAGTTGGAGCGGAGTCGGTCCGAGCCCATAGCTGAACGCCCACTGGCTGCCCGGATCGAGCAGCAGTTCGATCCGCTCGTTCGCAGTCAGCAAGCCACGGCTGTGGGCGCGCTCGTCGCCTTCCGGATTGGGGGCGAAAAACTGGTCCCGTCGACGCCGCAGTTCGGCCAGATTCTCCAGATCCGCTTGGGAAACGGTCTCCTTGGGGCTAACCGTTGACACCGGTGCCCCAATCGATCGCGTTCTTGAGCAACCGCTCGTACGGCTCGGTCTCCCAGGGCCCGCGGAAATGCAGCGGCACGGTGCCGTCAGGCGAGATGCTCTCGTGAACGGATTGCTGGCCATTGGTCAACGGCGTATGACAGTGTCCCGGCGAGATGTACGCGACTTCACCCTCGCCGACCTTGCGCGCGAACCCGAGCGCGTGCGACTTGCCATCGGGCAGCAGTGACAGGTCGCCGCCGTAAATCTCATCCACGTAAGGCGGCGAGTCGATGTCCTCGGTCGTCAGCAGCACCTGCGTGTCGGAATGGATCACCTCGACCATGTAGGGCTCATCCTGGACCGGGAAGCTGGCGGGCAGGTTGTAGGTCAGCGGATGATTGTGGTCGGCGACCTTCACGTCCATCTCGCGGATCGGCGGATGGGTCATGAAGAACCCGCCCAGCGCCTCGTGATAGTCCATCTTGACCAGTCGGCGGCGACCGTCCTCCCGACCCATCCGTTCCGCCTTCCCGCCCGACGAGCCGTGCAGTGCCAGCCAGCGTCCGCCGTCGCCGACCCAATCGCGGATCACACCGGTCTGGTACTCGTCCGCGAACGGGCCGGCGACGTAGCAGACCAAGAGGTGCGCATCGCGGATCCACTTGTGGCAGTCGGTGAAGTCGCTGCTCACGGTCGTGTGGACGTTCTCGTTCGATTGCAAGGCCATCAAAATGCGCATGCGCGCGTAGTCGATGTCGTGTCCGGCATGCTTGCCCGGCGGAAATCCCCCGGCGACGACGTGAACGCGGATTGGTGTACTCATCAGACGCTCCCTCAAACGACTCAACTTGCTGCGATGCTAGCGCCAGCGAACACTAGCCTGCGCCGCAACCACGATTGGCCACAGGAACGGCGCAAGCGCACGAGGAGGAGCGAACAGCATGGAAGCACTGCAACCGATGGCGGCGTCGATCGCCGAAATCCTCCGAGCACGAGAAGAAACCGTCGCAATCTGCGAGACGACCGCCGGCGGCCTGGTCTCGGCCGCGTTGCTCTCAATCCCCGGTGCCTCGCGCTACTACGCCGGCGCCGCCGTCACCTACACCGGAGTCGCCCGCTCGGTCTTTACCGGGATTAGCCTCGACGACTACCCCGGAGTCCGCTCCAGCAGCGAGCCGTACGCGAAGATCATCGCCGAGACGATCCGCCAGCGCCTCGGAGCAACCTGGGGCATCGGAGAAACCGGAGCCGCCGGCCCTGGAGGCAACGTCTACGGAGACGCCTCCGGCCACACCTGCATCGCCATCGCCGGCCCATCCGAGTACGTCGAGACGCTGGAGACGGGCATCGAGGATCGAGAAGAGAACATGTGGCTCTTCACCAAGCGAACGCTTGAGGTGTTCGAGTCGGTGCTGCGGGAAGCGGGCTCAGGTGGCTAACGCGAGCCCGGGACGATGCCGCGTACGGTGGTCTCGATGCTGAACAGGCTGGTGCCGGCGGTCATGTACAGCGTCGAGAAGTCGTCCCCGCCGAACGTCAGGTTGGCCGCGTGCTCATCCATCTCGAACACGCCGAGATAGGTTCCGTCGGCGGCGTGCGCCGAGACGCCGCCCGCTCCGGTCGTCCAGAGCCGGCCGTCCGTGTCGACCTTCATCCCGTCCGGCGCGCCGAGGCGGTCGTCGTTCGACTGGTCGACGAACAGGATCCGGTCGCCCAGCGTCAGGTCGGCGTTGACCTCATAGCGCCAGATCAGCCCTTCCTGGGAGTCGCCGATGTAGAGCTGCGACTCGTCCGGATTGAAAGCCAGACCGTTTGGACTTGAGAATCCGGTCGGCACAACCAGGCTGAGCGATCCGTTGGGATCGATCCGGTAGACGCCCTGGAAGTCGAGCTCCTGCGATTGCCCCTGCTGGCCGAATCGGGGTGTTCGTCCGGTATCCACGCCGTAGGCGGGATCAGTGAAGAAGATCGCGCCGGACGAGTGGACGACGAGGTCGTTGGGGCTGTTGAGCTGCTTGCCGTCCCAGGTGTCGGCCAGCGATGTCTCGCTGCCCGGCGAGCCGTAGGGCGCGCTCGACACGCGCCGGCCGCCGTGCTCGCAGGCCAGCAGGTTGCCGTCGGCGTCGAGCGTTAAGCCGTTCGACCAGCCCGACGGCTCGCGGTAGACCGACGCCTCCGACTCTCCCGGCCGCCAGATGTGCTGCCGATTGCCGGGAATGTCGCTAAACACGAGAGCATTGTCGGCAGCAATCCAGATCGGCCCCTCGATGAAGCCGAACCCGCCGCAGAGCCGGGTCTCCTCGCCAATCAGCAGGTCGGAGATCCCGCTGTCGTCTTCGATTCGCATGGTCAAGTCCTGATCTAGTCCTCGTTCTCAGGGATGGTAGCCGCAGCAGCGGGCCGGGTCGGCAACCGATCCGTGGCGTTCCAGATCCGATCCATGATCGGCCGTCCCTCGCCGGCGGGGTCGACGAATTCCGGACGGTAAAGCCAGGGCAGCTCCCTCGAATGAGCGCGGACCACCACCGGGCGAACGCGATAGCCGAGCAGTCGATCCTTGCTGAAGCCGAGCTCCATCAGCATCCCCTGCGTCGTTTCAATCGACCAGTTCTGGTCGAAGATGAAGTTGCCGAAGGAATACGCGACCATCTGATCACCAAAGTGCTCGATCGCCTGGACCCAGTGCGGATGATTGCCGAACAGGAACGTCGCGCCCGCCTCCATCGCGACGCCGCCCAGGTCGCGCTGATAGGCGACGGGATGGGCGACGTACTCGATGCCCCAGTTCACGCCGACCAGCACGTGATCCGCCGACCTGCTCGCTGCGCTCACGTCCCGTCGCACAAACTCCGCCTCCAGCGGAGCCGTGCCCGGTTGGTCGGTCTCGGCGTGATACCAGGGGGCGATGATGTCGTAGCCGAGGAAAGCGAACGTCACCCCGCCCTGCTCGGTGCCGACCTCGACCAGCGCAGGCCTGCGAGCGGCCTTGAGGTTCTCACCGGCCCCGGCCGTGACAATCCCCGCCTCGTGCAGCCGGTCGAGCGTCTCATACAGCGCCGCCACGCCCGAGCAGCCGCCCCAGCAGTCCATCATGTGATTGCCGACCGTCAGCACCACATCGAGTCCGGCGTTCGCCATGGCGGGAACCGCCCGATGACTGCCGGTAAAGACAACCGTCTCCACGCACGGCGTCAACTCTTCATTGGCGGTCAACGGATGCTCCAGCGGCGCGACCGCAATGTCGGCTTCGACTAGCACGTCGCGCACGCCGTCGAACATCCCCTCGTAGTCGTCCAGAATCGCCATCACATGGTTGGCGCAGCGCACCGGGATCAACTCGCCGGTCATCGCCATCCCGACAGGGTCGAATCCCTGAGCGATGCGAACCCCGCCATGAGCGAGCGTTCCAATCGCCTCCGAGGTGGTACGCGCCCGGACCCAGCGCAGGAGGCGCAGCGGGGACTGGCGGGCCGGATCCTGGTAAGGATCGTGCCGATCCACGGTTAGCGCCAGCACGCCCAGCGCAAGCAGTTCAGGCTCAATCAGCGCGAAGGCGCCGGGCGTCGACGCGACTCTATCAATCAGTTCCTCGGCAGGCGCCAGCTCTGCCGCTAGGTCAGATAAGGGAATCCTCAGGGCCGCGCCGATCAGCGAGACCTGCGAGGCCGGCAGGATGACCGTGATCGCCTGCGCACTGCCGCCGAGTTCCGACCAATCGACGATCTGTCCGCGCAGAATTCGTCGCACCTCACCGTAGGTCAGATCGAGCACGTCTCGGCGTTGATCCGTGATCGCCGCCCACCGCGCGACCACGACCATCCGCGAGCAGGGGAACGGCCGATCCGAGAACCATCCGCTCGCCGCTGCCGCCTCCCAGTCGCAGAGCTCATGCTCGGCGACCGGGACCGACAATCCGGCGGCGGCCGCCGGCTCCGGCGAGGGAGATTTGGTATCCATGCCGGCGTGGACGCTCTGGGCGAGGATGATCGCGGTTGCCAGCAGCAGGGCCGCGCAGATGGTCCGTCTCGTCAGGGTCATCGATCTGCCATGCGCCACCCCAGTCGGCGATTCTACCCCGATACGCGCTCCGCAAGGCCGATGGTCTCCTCCGACACCCGCAATCAATCGCCCGCCGCCGCCAGCACCTTTGCCCGCATATGCTCTATGGCGTCAACGCCAACCTCCAACGGGCCGGAACCTGGCATGCACACCGCAAGCGCCTGGAACGACCCTCGCATTTCCTCGCGGCACGCCGAGAAACACACACCGAAACTGGCGAAGTCCGGACCGATCCGGACAAATCTGGGCAAACCTGAACACCTGGCTGGCCAGTTCTCAAGCCACGGATGCAAATCCGACGGATCAGGACAAATCTCCCCCAGTTCCAAGCTGTTCAACGCCCCATCGGTTTGAGAGGAACTCGTAATGCGCATCGACATTGGCGATTGGCAAATCCGCAGCTACCGCCCGGACGACGCAGAGTCTCTGGCTGCCGCAGCCGACAATCGCAAGATCTGGCGCAACATGAACGAGGGGTTCCCTAATCCCTACACAATGGCCGACGCCAATGGCTGGATCGCCATGACCCGGCAGGAGTCGCCCGAACGGAACTTCGCCATCGCCTCGGGGACCGAAGTGATTGGTGGGATCGGTCTCAAACTGCGCGATGACGTCTTCCGCCGCTCCGCCGAGATCGGCTACTGGCTGGGCGAGCCATACTGGGGCCGCGGCATCGCCACGGCGGCACTGTCGGCCCTGACCGATTACGCCTTTGAGCGTTTCGACCTGGTCAGGATCGACGCCGGGGTATTCGAGTGGAATCCGGCGTCATGCCGCGTCCTGGAGAAGGCCGGTTATCGGCGGGAGGCCCGCCTGCGTCAGTCGGTCAGCAAGGATGGGGAGATCATCGACCGCCTGATCTACGCTCGCCTCCGCGAGTAGTACCCGGTCTCCGCCGGTCGCCAACAGTGGCGCAAGGCCGCCCGCCTCGGGTTGGCCTTGCCGTCCCCGTTGCTTTACCATTATCACATTATGACAAGAGACAGTTGCGCCTCCCAAGCGCAGCGCGATCGCGGGAAGTAACTGTCCAGCCGTGCAGGCATGACCACATGTTCATATCCGGTGGAGCGCTGGCGCTGGCGGGAGTCTTGCTCCTCGTCAATCTGAACCTACAACTCGCCTCGCCGCTCGGCACGCTTCAAGTGCCGCACGCACCCGTGGTCCAACAATGGCACGACCGACAGGTCCAGGTCGACTGGAACGACATTCCCGGCGCCGATCGTTACGAGTTACAGCTCTGGCATCCCACGGGCTGGCGAGACCTGCCAGATAGCGACTTGGACGTCGAGGTTGAGTACTTCGGTTCACAGGCAATTGTCAGGAAACAAACCGCTGGCGCCTTGATTGGTACGTTCCGAGTCAGGGCTCTCGGCTGTGGAAGTTCATCAGACTGGTCAGGCTACGGACGCAAGGTGAGCGCTCACAGCGCCGACGGTTCGTTGAACCTCGGCAGGAACATCAATCACCGGATCGCGGCGCAGGAGCCCGTCGTTGTCTGGTCGGGAATGCTAACGGTAGGCACGACCCGACATCGCGCGGGGGAGCATGGTTACTCCCTGGCCGCCAATGTCGGTCTGCTGTCTCCCAACGAGTTCAAACTCGAGCAGCAACAGTTCAGGATCGTTCAAGCGTTGCAAGCGAGCGATGGCTTCTCTCTTGCGCTGCAACATCCCGGCAGCATCCCGGAGGAGTTCACTCTGGCAGTTCACAACTCCGAAAGCGGCAACGTCACCAGCCTCTCGGCCTGTGACAGCGTCCGCTTGAAGACCGAGCAAGGCGAGAAGTTCGTCTGGATCGATGCCGATGTGGATTGGGTGGCGGGCAGTCACTCGGCGCTGAGTATCAGTCTGAGCAGGAACTCTTCGCCGTCAGTCGGTGAGGATCTGTTGCGATCGGTGCAGCCTCTGACTGCCGTCTTCGAAGAGGTGCCGCCGCGCCACTCCGGCGAGCAGTTCTCGGTGTTCCTCCGGTTCAGCGAACCGACCGCCATCGATGGCGGATTGCTACGCAAGAACGCCCTGAAGATCAGCGCAGGCACGGTGACATCGATGCGACCGGTCGACGGCCGTCGCGACCTCTGGGAAATCAGGATCGCGCCCGACGGCCGGCGCAGCGTGCGGATTCGGCTGCAGAGTGCTCCCGGCTGCGGGCTTCCGGGATCGATCTGTACGCAGCACAAGCTCCGTCTCTCCAATCAGCCGGAGGCGGTCATTCTCGGACCGCCGATCGAGGCGCGGTTCGTTGCGGGAACTGACTTTCACAGCGGCTCTCACCTGGTTCCGGTTCGCATGCATCTGAGCGAACCGCTGCTGACCAACGCTCAGTCGCTGAAGCAGCGCGCGATCCAGGCGACCGGCGGAGCGTTGACCGAGCTGCGCCGTGTCGAAGGGCGAAGCGACCTCTGGGAGCTGATGCTCGCTCCCGAATCGGCGGCGGCGATCGACCTCAAGCTTGATCCGGGCGGCCCGTGTGGTGGTGGGGGGATGGGTTGCCTTGACGACCTCTACCGGATCGCCAATCCGACGGATTTCAGCATCCCGCCAGCGGTCGTCTACCTGACGTTCGATGACGGACCGCACCCGACGTACACGCCCAGGATTCTCGACATCCTCTCCTGGTACGGAGCGCGGGCCACGTTCTTCGTGACGGGGGAGAGCGCTACGCTCTATCCCGATCTGATTCAGCGCATCGTCCGTGAGGGTCACACGCTGGCGAACCACACCTGGGATCATGTCGCGCTCGACACGCTGTCTGCGGAAGAGTTCGAGGAGACCGTGCTGCGCACGCAACAGGCTCTGGGTGAATATGCGACTCCATGCATCCGGCCTCCCTACTACCGCGCCGACGACGAGACCTATGAGCGCGCTGCCCAACTGGGCTTGAAAGTCATCATGGGCAACGTCAGGCCCCGCGACTGGGCGCGACCCGGCGCACTGACGATTGCGGACCGGATCGTCGGCGGGGCGGCGCCCAATGCGGTGGTCGTGTTGCACGACGGCGGCGGGGACCGCAGTCAAACGGTCGAGGGGCTGGAGCTGGCTCTGGCCCATCTGCAGACGCGGAACTACTCGTTCGAACCCGTTTGCGGCTGAGGGTCCGATCTCATCGAAGTGGGGTTGTGCGCGGTACCCGCTTGAGGTTTGGCCATGGAGTTCAGCCTGACCGCAAGGCGCATCTGGTCGCGGATGTGCAGCCTCCGCCAGAGGAACGCGAAGAGTCCGCCGGCACCGATCATGACGATCAGCAGCAGGCCAAAGGATTCCCGGAAGCCGACGGCGTCGGCCAGCGCGCCGGCCTGGGGCACCATGATCGCCAGGACCAGGCCGGCGGAGAGTTGAAAGATGGAGAGGACGGTCGCGCGCTGGTCGGAGGGAATGCGGCGGTTGATGTAGCCGGTCGCGATCGGACGGATTATGCCGCGGAACTCTTGCAGGTAGATGACCCAGATCGGCATCCAGATGAGGAAGCCGCTGTAGGTCTCGCGGCGCTGTGCCATGCTCGGCTTCCTTCGCCTGAGGGATTCTGGGCAGGAAACGGAGGCGTTTGCGATCCGCGACAATGACTGCACAACCGGCGGAAGGAGCGCTCGGTCATGCTTGAATCTATTGGTCTTGAGCACCTATTCGATCTGACGGCGACGGAGAAGATCCTGGCGTTCTTCACGCCGCTGGTGATCTTCGCCGCGTTCTTTGTGGCTCAAACCATCCTGCCCGGCCGGCGGGTGACGGGATATGTGACCAATGCCGAGACGGGGGAGCCTCGGAACTACAAGCTGAACGGGCTGCTGGTCTACGTGATCGCGGTGATCATCTGGGCGACCGAGGTGACGGGGATGCCGCGCGACTGGTTCTACCGGGCGTCGGTCTGGTCGGTGTTCGGGGGGACGGTGTTTGCGACGATCTTTGCGCTGGTGGCGATGTTCACGTCGTCCAAGCGCGAGGTGAAGAATCCGATCATCGCGTTCTACCTGGGGCGGACGCAGGAGTATTCGTTCTTCAACGAACGGATCGATGTGAAGATGTGGTTCTACGTGGTCGGCGGGACGATGCTGTCGCTGAACTCGCTGTCGGGGATGATCTGGCACCACGACCAGTTCCCGGGGCAGGTGAACCCCGGCGTGTACATGTACGCGGCGTTCTTCACGTTCTATGTGCTGGACTACTTCATCTTCGAGCGGGTCCAGCTCTACACGTACGACCTGATTCACGAGAACACGGGGTTCAAGCTGTTCTGGGGCGGGCTGGTGATCTATGGCTGGCTGTACATCCTGCCGCTGTGGGCGCTGGCGGCCGAGCCGGACCCGGGATTCTCGGACGGCTGGAAGTACCTCTGGCTGATCGGCGTGCCGGCGCTGTTCCTGATCGGCTGGGGGATCTCGCGGGGGGCGAACCTGCAGAAGTACGTGTTCAAACGGTTCCCGGAGCGGAAGTTCCTGGGGCTGATTGAGCCGGTGTACATCGAGGCGGGCGAGCGGAAGATCCTGACGAGCGGGCTGTGGGGCGTGGCGCGGCACTTCAACTACCTGGGCGAGGGCTTCTTCGCGCTGGCGGTAGCGCTGTCGTTCGGGCACTTCGGCAACTTCTGGGCCTGGACGTACATGATCGTGATCGTCAGCCTGTTCACCTGGCGTCAGGTCGAGGACGACCGGGCGTGCGCGGAGAAATACGGCGAGGAGAAGTGGGCGGAGTACCAGGAGCGTGTGCCCTGGCGGATCCTGCCCAAGGTCTGGTAGGGGCTGATCGGCCCGGTTTTCGGCGGAATTTTTTCTGCGGGCCCATTTTGGGCTGATCTCCAGTGTTTTGCGGGGGATCGTGGGTTCCGAGGGGTGCAGAAAAGCACAATTTTGTCGGTGTTTTTGTCGGTTTCAGGTGTTCGGATTTGTTCGGGGCTGTCTCGATTTGTCCTGGTTCCGGGGGTGTTTTTCGTGGGGTGTCTGGGTTGGTCCGGGGTTGTCCGGGTTGTGTCGGTGGTCGTTTGGGCGTTCGGATTTGTTCGATTTTGTTCGGCGGGGGTGGGGCGGACCGGACGCCGGTCGGGGTGATGAGTGGACAGTTTCGCGCCAGAAAATTTTCTGGCGCGCTGAATTGGGCGAAGGCCCAGTGTTTCACAGGAGATCGTGCGATCTGGGTGGATAGTTTTGGAAGATCTCGTGATGGTTTCGTCGGGTTTCGGCGCATTTGTTGGACGTTGCTGGAGCGTTCGGCGATCGGAGCGGGCGAGGCGTAGGACATGCTGGGGGTGAGCATCGCCGGGTTCGTCTCGTGGCCGACCTTATAGAGCACAAGTGTACTAGACTGGACGCGGCGGTCAAGCGGTTGGCCTTGGGGCCCGCCCACGTGGCTATACCTACCCTGCTGACGCCAATTGCAGCTTGGTGGCGAGGTAGTCCATGCCGCGGTCGCCCTTGACGCTGTTGCAATGGGCGCAGAGCAGTTGCAGGTTTTCGATGTGGTTGGTGCCGCCTTTCGACTGGGCGATGATGTGGTCGACGGTCAGATGCTGGGGCTGGAAGTGGGTACCGCAGCCAGCGCAGTCGCCGCCCTGCTGACCGTAGAGACTCTGCTTGTTCTCGGGCGCGTTGTAAGCAGGCAGCGGCCCAAGGTCGGTGCGCGGAGGGATGTCGGTGCGGTGGATGATGTTTTTCCAAAGGCCCTGGTCGGCCTCGACCCGCTGAACGACCAGCTCAGCCGCCTTGGCCGAGAGGTCGATGCCCACCCAATGTCTGTCCAAGCGGTCGGCGGCGACGAGCGTCGTCGCGCATCCGCAGAACGGGTCCAACACCATGTCTTGGGGATTCGAGGAGGCGCTGATGATCCGGTCCAGCAGCGCGAGTGGCTTCTGGGTTGGATAACTCATCTTTTCATGCGAACGATTGTTGACGTTCTGTATATCTGCGACGAAGTCAGATGCTGGCTCGCCCGGAGAGGCTTCGAGATAACGCTTGAGTCGCGGGTAGCCAGAGTCGGTCCAATCAATCAATCCCGCCTTCTCTAGCGCGTCCAGGCGATCATGGATGCCTTCGATGTCGCGGTAGCCCGGAATGAACTCAGACTCGATAAATCGCGCATAGGCCCCCGTCTTCGGAGCCGACCAGACGCGCGCGCTAGAGAGCGGGTCGTATCCACGCCAGGGCTGCGTGCTCGGCGGACCGAGAGTTGCGCCATGGCTGGGACCTGTGAGATTGTCGAACCGATAACGGCCACGGGAATCACTGTGACGGTAGTCGCGAGCGACATAGTCGTCGCTAAGCGCCAAGTACTGAGGATTCCAAACATGGTCGTCGCCGGCGTAGAACAGCAAGCGATCTGAGACCCTGCCATATCGCTTGGCGTCGCTATGCGCGCTCGTTCGCTTCCACGACAGTTCGTTGCGGAAATTCTGCCGCCCGAAGATCGCGTCCATAAGCAGCTTGAGGTAGTGGCTCATGGTCGGATCGCAGTGCAGGTAGATCGAGCTTGTTGGCTTGAGCAAGCGCGGCATCTCTAACAGCCGCGCGGCCATGTACGCCAGATAGCTCTTATCCGAGTCGGTCATCGCCGCGAGTAGCACGCGATGGACAGCGGGATGCTTCTGCTCGATCAGGTTGATCCACTCGGCGTCGACATCGGAGAGCGTCCAGGTGTCTTTGAACGCGGCGCCGGCCGCAGCCGAGCCGACCGGAGCGGCGTAATTGACGTTGGAGTTGAAGGGCGGGTCGAGGTAGATCAGATCGACCGTCTCGGAGTTCATGCCGCGCATGACCTCGAGGCAGTCGCCCGTCCAGATTGTGCCAGAGGCGAAGTTAGGGGCTGACATCAGCGACTAGTCGACATCCAGTTCCTTCAGTCGACGGTCGACGTCGGCGAGGTCGTCCCTGACTTGTCGAAACCGTAGAATCTGATCTCGCAAACTGAGCCCCTCGAACCTAACATCCTCGATCCGCCCAGAGCCTGGAGTAGCGGTCCCCACAACGTAGTCGTAAAGTTGCACTTCGTATCCTGTCTCAAGCAGTTGCTGGAGATGCTGCAACAGCTGCCCAAGGCGCCTCATGTATTCGTCTATGTCGCCCTGTTCACGCTTAAGATCACTGCGGCTCTTGGTTAGCTTGCCAATCTCCTCGTACCTAGTCATGGTTTCACCACCTTCCTTACCCGATGGTACACGCCGGGCACCCTCCGGGCGGACGAGATCCACGTCCTTGCCACGGGAATGACGGGGTGCGGAGCTGGTTTGGGCCAAGCCGTCCAGGCCGGTGTCTATCGCTCGCAACCCCTACGAACACGTCATTCGGAAGGCGGGGGTTGTCTGAGCACTGGCTGCATCAGATGATCAATCCTCTCCTTCATTTCGAGGAGTCGAGTCACACCTTCTGAGATTGGCGGAGGACCGAATTCAATACTTACGGTACCGGTTGGTCGGCTGTCAGTATCACGTCTCCTCGAAGCGGGAGGCGCTGGCCGAGCCAAGAGATTGAACTGGCCGTCCAGGCCTGGAAACTCGGTGATGTAGTAGTCGCGTTCAATCTGGGTCTGGCCAGCTCTCTCTGCCTCGGCTCGGGCCTTTTCGAGCTCGTCAGCGAGGGTATTGAAGCGCGATTCAGTCGGCTGGTTGTTCATAGTCGCGTCCTTCGTTCCACTGTTCGGGCTCGCCCGTGCTCCGCACTCGGCCGCGATCAACCTGGGTGCTCGTCATAAGGTGATTCTATCAAAACGTCACGATGATCGCGGGCGCTTCGTGGTGAGCCCTCACCCTAGCCCTTTCCCTCGGGGAGTGGGGACTCGCTATGCTGGGCGTAGGGCAGGCGAGCGGACGTAGGTTGCGGATGCGCCGTCCACTCGCCCTAGCGCGGGATCGTCTGTTACCGATTCCCGCGCTGCGCCCTACCTTACCGACGCCCCTTGTTCCCGCGCCACTTCCTTGACATGCCGACAGCCGTTGAGCGACCGAGCCGTCGCGGGCTTTGCGTCAGGCGAAACCGAGGATGATGCCGACTGCCAGGGCCAGGCCGGCGAGCATGATTCCCACGGCCTGATTGGTGTGTCGCGATTGGCGGGCTTCCATCTCGGCCATTGCCTGGAGGACTTGCGCGACCGCCAGCCCCACCTGGTCCTGGGTGGAGTACCCGGAGAGCGCCTCGCTCATCTGCTCTTCCAGCTCATCAACGAGGTCCGCTGCCGGGGTCGGCTCGGCGATCCTACCTCGCACCAGCACATCTCGCAGTCTGGCCGTGTTGAAGATGGCCATCGTTGCCACCTCGCTCGCGGTCAGCGTATCGGAACGTCGGGACGATCGGGCGTGGTGGGCCCTCTGGGACTCGAACCCAGGACCTTCGGATTAAAAGTCCGCTGCTCTGGCCAACTGAGCTAAGGGCCCAGAGCCAGTTTACGGGGGATTTGGGCGGACGGGGGTTGGCGGCTGATCGGGCGGGGCGCGGGTGGAGGGGGAGCGGGCCCTCGAACAAGTCGGGGGCTGGGGAGTCGGAGCGGGAGCGGGCCCCCGAACGGGATCGGGGGCTGGGAGTGTGGAGCGAGACCCCCTCAGCCTGCGGCCGCTCCCCCTGCGAGGGGGAGCGGGGAATGGGCAGAGGGAGTGGGGTTGGATTCGCTAGGCTTGGCCGCACCTGCGGGGGAGGGAGCGACGGCGATGGCGGAGCCTCTGAAGGTTGGACTGATTGGGGCGGGCGGGATTTCTCGGCAGCATCTGCCCGGGTATCAGCATGATCGGGAGCGGGTTCGGCTGGCGGCGGTCTGCGACATCCGCGAGGAGGCGGCGCAGGAGTTCGCCTCGGAGGCGGAGATTGAGGCGTCGGCGATCTTCACGGACGCGCGGGAGATGTGCGAGCTGGCGGATATCGACGCGGTCGACATCTGCACGATCCACGACACGCATGCGGAGCTGGCGATTGCGGCGGCGCGGGCGGGCAAGCACGTGCTGCTGGAGAAGCCGATGGCGATCTCGGTGGACGAGTGCCGGGCGATCGTGGAGGCGACGGAGGAGGCGGGGGTGACGTTCATGGTGGCGCAGCATCTGCGTCATGTGCCGAGCTACGTGGCGCTGCGGCGCCGGATCCAGGCGGGCGAGCTGGGGCGGATCTGGTCGGCGCGGACGGACACGTTCCTGACCGCAGCGCTGGAGGATCCGAACCAGCCGATCGCGCTACGTCCGGGCTGGTGGGGGTTCGACGGCAAGCGCGGCGGCGGCGGAGTGGTGACGCTGCTCTCGGTGCATCACCTGGATTTGATGCGGTACTTCGTCGGCGAGGTGGTGCGGGTCGAGGCGCGGGCCTGGCGCGGACATCCGAGCTTCACCAACGAGGCCGAGGATCGGGCGGTGGCGACGCTGGAGTTTGCGAACGGGGCGATCGGGACGCTGACGGCGAGTCTGACGAGTCGGGCGCCGTGGCTGTTCCAGACGCTGATCCTGGGCGATCAGGGGGCGGCCTGGACGCCGCCGCCGGAGGAGAACACGCCGTTGATGTGGCATCGGGTGCCGATGGTGATGACCAGTGCGCAGCAGGAGGGGGAGGAGAGTTTCAATCCGGCGACGAGCTTCCGGCCGGTCGACACGAGCGAGGTGTCGCTGCCGACGGAGAATCCGTACGTGAACGAGATCATCCACTTTGCGGCCTGCTGCGAGGACGGAGCGGAGCCGGTGAGCGGGGGTCGGGACAACCTGGAGACGATGAAGATCGTGTTTGGGATCTATGAGTCGGCGGAGACGGGTCGGTCGGTGGATCTGGGGGGTCTGTAGGGGCCGGAACCCGAGCTGGTCCCCGAATAGATCGGGGATTGGAGAGTAGGGTGGTTGTTGTCATGCGGGAACTAGCGATTTTGAGTTTTGTGACCCTGGACGGGGTGATGCAGAGTCCGACGAGTCCGGAGGAGGATCCGTCGGGCGGGTTTGCGGGCGGCGGCTGGGGGGCTCCGTACTGGGCGGAGGTGATGCCCCAGGTGTATGCGGAGGCGATGTCGGAGCCGTATGACCTGCTGTTCGGTCGGAAGACGTATGACGTGTTTGCGTCGCACTGGCCCCACGTTGGCGGGGATGATCCGGTGGCGGCTCGGCTGAATGGTGGTCGGAAGTATGTGGCGACTCGGTCGGGGGCGCATCCGTTGCCTTGGGGACCGTCGACACGAATCAGCGGCGATGTCGTTGGTGAGATTCGGAAGCTCAAGTCCGGCGACGGCCCTCTGGTTCAGGTGCATGGGAGCGCGGATTTGATTCAGACACTGCTTGCGCACGACTTGATCGACGAGTACCGGCTGTGGACGTTTCCGGTGGTGGTGGGTGGCGGCAAGCGGCTGTTCGCGGATGGCGTGTTGCCGGGCGATCTCAAGCTGATGCGGTCCGGATCGACGGAGAACGGCGTCGTGATGACGATCTATCGGCGGACGTTTTAGCTGCTCGTGTGCTCGAGGATTGCCGGAATCACGGTGTCCCAGGTTCCGCGTGGGATTTCGTGGCCGACTCCCTGGAGGGTGAGCAGGGTGGAGCCGTTGATGGCGGCGTGGAGGGCCTGGCCGTGGTCGTAGGGGAGGATGGGGTCTTCATCTCCGTGGATCACGAGGGTGGGGAAGTCGAGCTGGTCGAGGCGGTCGTGCCAGCGGTCGGACTGGGCGATGGCGGGACCGTGGTTGAGGGAACTGGGGAAGCTGATCGCGCGGTCGATCTCCTCGGCGAAGACGTCGGCGGGGATGCCGTCGCCTGGGTAGCCCGAGCCGGCGAGGACGTTGAACATCTGGACCCGGTTGGCGAGGACGGCGTCGCGGTCGGAGTAATCGAGTTCCGCGCTGGAGGCGATGGCGGCCAGGACTTCGGGCGTCGGCGGTGAGAGGGCGGCTCCACCGTCTTCGCCTTCCATCGCGTCGAGCACGGCGTTGGCGTTGGGGGTGGACATGATCGGCGTCAGGGTGAGGACTCGGTCGGGATGGTTGAGACCGATGAGCTGTGTGATCATGCCGCCCATGGAGGCTCCGATGATGTGCGCCTTGTCGATGCCGTAGGCGTCGAGGACGGCGGGGCCGTCGGCGGCCATGTCGTCGATGGTGTAGTTGGGCTCGCCGGGTGGGCACGAGGTGGTCTTGCCGGTGTCGCGGTTGTCGTAGCGGATGACGAAGCGTCCGCCGTCGGCGAGTCGCTGGCAGAAGTCGACCTCCCACAGCAGCATTGAGGCTCCTGCGCCCATGACCAGCAGGATGCAGGGGTCGGTGGGATCGCCGAATGAATCGGTGCAGATCTCGATGCCGTTGCCCTCGATCATTCGCTCGCCGTGGTGGGTCGCCATGTCGCTTCTCCTTGGCGGTTCGTCGCTACTGCAATGCGCCAGACGCTACCAGCTCGATGATCTGGTCGTCGGTGTAGCCGAGGATCTGGCGGAGGACGTGGTCGTTGTCGGCGCCCATGGTCGGCGCGACTTGGGGACGGCCGGCGGGGGATCGGCCGAAGACAATTCTTGCGCCTTCGACGACCGAGCGTCCCTGAGTTGGATGGGTGAGCTCGACGAAGTGGTTGCGGTGCTGGAGCTGGGGATCGGCGAAGCAGGCGGCAGAGTCCTGGACGGCGTGGGCGGGGACGCCCGCGGCCTGGAGCGTGTGCATAGCGTCTTCGGCTGAGCGGGCGGCGGTCCACTCTTCCAGCGCTTCGCCATTGAGTACCGAGTCCAACGCGGCGCGGTCGGCGTCGTTGCGGCAGGCGATGGCGACCCAGCGGTCCTCGCCCTCGGAGGGGAAGACGCCGTGCGGGGACATGTCGGGGTCGTTGTTGCCGTCGGCGAGCCACTTCTCGCCGGTGAGGCGGTACTGGAGGAAAGCGGGGGTGAGGAAGTGGATCGCGGCTTCCATCTGCGAGACGTCGATGTACTGGCCTTGTCCGGTGCGGCCGCGCTCGTCGAGGGCGGCGAGCAGGGCGGCGGAGGCGAAGCGAGGCGCGACGTAGTCGGTGTATGCGCCGAAGGGTCCGGCCGGTGAGCGGTCGGGCCAGCCGCAGAGCGGGGTGAAACCGGCGAAGGCGGCGGCGAGGTTGCCGAATCCGGCGAACTCGGACAGCGGACCGTCCTGTCCCATGAGGCAGGAGGACATCATGATCGCGCGCGGGTTGACCTCGTGGATCGTCTCCCAGGTCAGATCCCAGCCGCGCATGGCGCGAGGCGTGAAGGACTCGGTGACGATGTCGGCCCAGCGGACGAGGTCGAGGATCAGCTCGCGGCCCTGGGGATTGGCCGGATCGACGGTCATCATCTGCTTGCCGGCGTTCATGTTGTGGAACATGGACGAGCCTTCGGGCTGGGTCGCCTCGTCGTCGATGAAGGGCTGCAAGGTGCGGGCGGTGTCGATCCGGGTGCTGGACTCGATCCGCACCGTGTTGACACCGAAGTCGCAGAGCGCCCGCGTCCCAGCCGGGCCGGCCATGACCCACATCAGGTCGAGCATCTTGAGGCCGGAGAGCGGCGGTAGATTCGGCGTGGCGGCGTTTGCCGGGTTCAGACGTGCCGCGGAGCGGATTTCCGCGAGCACCTCGTCGGTGTGTGCGCCGAGCATTGGCGCGGGTCGACTGTACTCGATCGGCGTTTCCGAGAGACGGGCGAAGGGTCCGGGAAACCTGACCGTCTGGCCGTCGCGCTCGACATCGCGCCAGTAGGAGCGGGCGGCGAGATGCTCGTTCTCGTCGAGGTCGTCCATGGTCGAGACCGGCACGATCAGCAGTCGTCGCTCCTGCGCGACCTGGAAGAGCTCGGCCTTGGTCTTGTCGGCGCAGAGCGCGCCGACCACGTCGCAGCAACGGAAGTATTCGCTGATCGGCTCCTGGCCGGTGAGGATCAGGTTGGTGTAGTTGAGCCAGTCCTTGTCACGCGTCGCCTGGTCGCAGTAGCCCTCTTCGAGCGCGTACTGCATCAGCCGGTCGGTGAAGGGACCGATCGCCGCGCCGAACAGGTAGGTGATCGCGACGTGACCGTCCTTGCAGGGCCAGAAGAGGCGGATTTCGAGCGGACCCAGGGCTGCGCCGACGGCGGAGCGCAGGAATTGGCCGGAGTTGTTGGCGGCGGCGATGATCCCCGACTGCGTCGCCTGGGCGTAGGCCGCCTGAGCGGAGACGTCGACGAACTGCCCCAGTCCCGAACGCTTGCGCTCGTGCAGTCCCATGAGGACGCCGAGAGCGGCCTCCGCGCCGGCGTGCAGGGCGGTCTGCGGCAATCCGACCCTGAGCGGTGGCCGGTCCATGTCGCCGCTCTGGATCATCGGTCCGGCTGCGGCGGCGACGGTGATGTCGGTGGCGGCCCAGCCGGCCTTGGGTCCGCTGGAGCCGAACGGGGTGATGGCGACATGGACCAGGCCGGGGTTTACTGCCGACAATGCGTCGTAGCCGAGGCCGAGCGTGTCCATCGCGCCGACATCGGCCGATTCGATCATGGCGTCGGCAGTGCGAGCGAGCTCGATGAACTGCGCACGTCCAGCCTCCGATTCGAGATCGATAGCGGCTGAGCGTTTGCCTCGCGCATATGACTGCCAGACGAGAGAGTCCTCGATGCCGCCCTCGTTGGAGCCATCGGCGAACGGGCCGCGCCGGCGCGCGGCATTGCCGGCAGGCGGTTCAATCGCGATGACGTCGGCCCCGAGGTCGGCGAGGATCATCCCGCCGATCAAGCCGCGGTCGTCGGTCAGGTCGAGAATTCGATAGTCGCTGAGCATGGCGAATGCCTCCGCTAGAGCCCTGTATGCCAGCCAGTGTGGCGGATCGTAGCGAAGCAGGAGAGCGGCCTGCGGCTACAAGGCCCACGGAGCGCTGAGCAGGTCCCGCGCAGATTCGGCGACCCGGCCCTCCGACTCGTTCAGCGCGCCGCGCAGGTCTCCAGGCTGCGCTCGCAGCCAGAGCGCGATGCCCTCGGCGGCGGCCTGGTGCAAGGCGGTGCCAACGTTGATCTTCGCCACCCCGAGCTCCACTGCCGACCGGAGCTCCTCGTCCGAGAGCCCACTCGCTCCGTGCAGCACCAACGGCACCGAGACCGCGACGCGGATGGCTCGCAGGCGCTCGACCTGCAGCCCGCCCGTGGCCGGCCCTCCGTGTGTGTTGCCGACGGCGACCGCCAGCCAGTCGACGCCGGTCGTCTCGACGAAACGGGCCGCGTCGGCGGGATCGGTCCACGACGCTTCGCCGATCGTCACACCTGCTTCATCTCCAGCGACATGGCCCAGTTCGGCCTCCAGCGGCAGTCGGGACCAGGTCGTGAGACCTTTAGCCGATCGCGCCAGGGTCAGATGCTGATCGAAGGGCAGCGTGGAACCGTCGATCATGACCGAGCCAAACCCGGCGTTGATCGCCAGGGAGAGTTCGTCGAGCGTGTCGGCGTGATCGAGGTGCAGGGCGATCTCTGCCTCCGACTCATCGGCGATCGTCTTGACCGCCAGGGCCGCGAGAGCGACGCCGCCGAACAGCGAGAGTCCAGAGCGATTGAACTGAATCAACACCGGACGCTGAGCCATCTCAGCAGCGCGAACCACGCCGCGAACCATCTGGATCGTGGAGACGTTGGCGCCGACGACCGCTCTACCGCGATCACGAGCTTGTGCGATGATTGGGCCTGGATCAACGAGCGGCATGTACGCAGTGTCCCACAGGAGGCGCTCCCGCTCGTACGCGGCCGGAACTGACCGGCGGGCGCACGACAGCAGGGGAGCGCATTGGTGAA
Organism: Dehalococcoidia bacterium; assembly: GCA_022822855.1. Taxonomy (GTDB): domain Bacteria; phylum Chloroflexota; class Dehalococcoidia; order Bin125; family Bin125; genus Bin125. Next base: position 78,608 of record JAJDYG010000040.1, on the reverse strand, counting down.
CCGTCCGGGAGACCGACGCGATCTCGATGCGCTGGATGACGACGATCTGGTCGGAGTCTCGCTCGACGGTCGCCTGGACGCCTTCAACGTTCTCGTCCTGCGTCACCAGTCGAGGGTGCGGGCTACGTGCCGAGGGATCGTGGGCATGGCCGAGGCCGACGACCTGATGCAAGACTCCTTCATCAAAGCCTGGGACCGGCTCAGCACCTACAAGCAGCGAGGCAAATTTCCCGCCTGGCTGGGCGTGATCGCGCGGCGCACCTGCTTCGACTACCTGCGGCAGCGACAGCGCCGTCCGACGACCTCGCTCGACCGGCTGACCGATTCACTGGGCGACCAGTTCGCTCCAGAATCCGGCGAGCGGACTCTCGATGAACACTTGCTCAACATCGAACTGAGCGGAACACTGCGTGAGGCGCTGGACTCGCTGCCTGAGGAGCAGCGTCGCGCCGTCTTCTATCGGGACATCGCAGACATGGAGTACCGCGAGATTGTCGATGCCACCGGCTGGTCCATGGGTACAGTGAAATCACGCATCAGCCGGGGGCGCTCGGCGATGCGAGATTTCCTCAACGAGCGTCAGGCAGAGGGGCTATCGGGTGTTGACCAATAGCGGTCCGGCGGCGGCCGGGGGTCCTCAGGGCGGCAAACGCGGTATGCCTGCGTGGGCTCGTGGCGGTTATGTATCGGACAACGCCAGTTGGGTGACCCCGGAGGCCTGCCGCTGGGGAACCATCGTGACGCGGCGAGCGTCTAAATTCATAGGCGAGAAGAACACGCAGCAGCTGTCAAGCTTCAGCGCAGGGGTTTATCTCAGGGTCGGTGTGAGATGACGTGGCGACTGATCTCTTCGCTCTTGCTCCGTCGCGCCGACTGGCGCGAGGATGTCTCGGCGTACATGGACGACGAGCTGTCTCCGCGGGACAGGGCCCGTGTCGAGGCGCAGTTGGCCGAATCGACCGAGATGCAGGAGTATCTGGCCGATCTGGAAGAGATGCGCTCGGTGCTGCTCAGGTTCGACCCGGAGCCGAGCGCCGTGCCCTTCCAGCTCACGACGGAGATGCTCAACGATCCCTCGCGGGTGGCTGCGACGCCCTCGAGCACTGCCCGCGCGTTGCGGTTGTCGATGTCCACGGCTGCCGTCGGGGTCGCCACGTTCGCGGCAGTCATGGTCTTCGACGCGGTCGACTCGCCGACCGTCAACTTCACGACAACGGCGGCGGATGATCAGGCGGCTCGCGTTCCCACGGCGGCCGTCGTGACCGACCAGGTCGAGGTAGCAGCGCAGCCGCAACGTTCCAGCGCATCCGACAGCGCCCAGGCCGCTGGTCGGCCCGAGTCCACCGAGGCGGCTGCGAGGGAGGCGCAGGCAGAGGAGGCGGAAGTCGTGACGGTGACGGCCGTGGCCGCAAGCCAGGAACAGCAGGAGGCCGCCGAGGAGATGGCGCAAGGGGAAGAGGCGGCGCTTGAACAGGCTCAGGAGGAGCAAGCCGAGGAAGAGGCGGAAGAACAGGCCGCCAAGCAAGCCACTGACGAAGCCGCTTCGGATCCGTCGCGGCGGGCGCTGACCGCCGGCCGGGGGAGCGGGTCCGGCGACACGCGAGGCGTCAGGGTGGAGGGCGTGGTCGCACAACAGGAGGAAGATCCAGAGGCCGAGCAGCCAATCGCAGACTCGTCGGAAGCTGAATCGCAGACCGCCGGAGGCGAGACAGGTGATCAGCAAGCGCAGGATGAAGCCGCTGTGGCCACGAGCGCGTCGCCGGCAGGTCAAGACGAGCAGCAGACGGCCGCCGAGACTGAGACCCGCTCGGTGGCAACCTCGATCGCACGCGGTGAGTCAGATTGGCCGCTAGAACAACGGCCGCGATCGTCAACCGTCCAGTTGGCCAGTGATCCGTCCTGGGAGCGTCCCGTCCAGATCGTCCTGGCGGCTATCGCGATCAGCGCGACGGTGTTCTGGTTGGTCCTCACGATTGTCGATCGCCGCCGACGAGCATGACCGCTCCCGCAGCCGGCAGCTCACGCCTGATGGCGCGCGCGTTCGAGCTCGCCCGCAGCGTGCGGGGGTCAACGAGTCCCAATCCGGCCGTTGGCGCTGTGATTGCGACCGACTCGGAGGTCGTTGGCGAGGGCGCGACCCAGCCTCCAGGCGGACCGCACGCCGAGGCGGTGGCGCTTCGCCAGGCCGGTGACCGCGCTCGCGGAGCAACGATCTATGTCACGCTCGAGCCGTGTGCCCACTTCGGCCGGACCCCGCCGTGTACGGCGGCGATCATCGAGGCTGGAGTCGCTCGCGTCCTCGTGGCCGTCCGAGACCCTGATCCTCGCGTATCCGGCCGCGGGCTAGAGCAGCTACGCGAGGCCGGGATCGAGGTCTATCTGGGCGACGGAGCCGCTGAAGGAGCCGCTCACTACGAGGCGTACGCCCACCACCGCCGAACCGGTCGGCCGTTCGTGACGGCCAAGTTTGCCGCATCGCTGGACGGCCGGATCGCCTCAACCAGTGGAGACTCCCGCTGGATTTCCGGGCCTCAGACGTTGCAATGGGCGCATCAGAACCGCCCGCTGTTCGACGCGATGTTGGTCGGAGTTGAGACGATCATCGTCGACAATCCGCAGCTCACTGCCAGACCCGAGCGCTGGAGCGGTCCCGTGCCGCAGCCTTTGCGCGTCGTCCTCGACAGCCGCGGCCGGACGCCACTGGACAGCCGGGTGCTGGAGGATGTCGCCACGTCTCCGACGCTGATCGCCACGACCGCGGCCGCCCGATCGGAATGGCGCGACGAGCTCGCTGCAAGGGATGTCGATGTTGTCGAGTTGTCCGCCGACGCTGATTCCGCTGGGCGGGTATCACTCCATGCGTTGCTTGACTGGCTCGGTCAGGAGCGCGGCGTGGTCAGCTTGCTGGTCGAGGGCGGCGGTGAGGTGCTGGGATCCTTCTTCGATCAGCGGTTGATCAACAAGGTGACGGCCGTCGTCGCGCCGATGATCATCGGCGGCGATGCCCAGACGGCCGTTCGGGGACGAGGGGCCACGCGAATGCGCGACGTCTTGCGCCTCAATCACATGACCGTCGAGCGCCTAGGGACCGACCTCCTGGTCAGCGGCTACCCGAGTCATCCGGAGCGAGAGTTGGATATCCGCACCCGCCCCGCCGGACAGACTGATGCGGACGCCGTCGACCAACTGCTCTCAGCGCAGATCGTCGAGGGCGCGCCAACTTGCGAAGAGCTACTGAACGAGGCGCGCGCGGGTGACGCCGTGGTCTGGCTCGCGGTTGCCAGGACCGCGCGGATCGGCTCAGACGGTGAGGCGACGCCGGTGGAGGACATCCTGGGCGTCGCTGCGGTGCAGTTCAGCGATGACGGGCGGGCATCGATTCGTTGTCTGGCGGTCCGCTCGGACGCGCCGGCCAGCGCCGCCGAGCGGTTGCGCGACTCATGCGAGGCGTCGGCCGGCGGTCGGGACGCGCGGTGGTTGACCTTAAGTGTTACCACGGCTCCGGGCCTCACTGCAGAACAGTACAAAACGTCCGGATATCGCTACTACCGACGTGATGTTCACGGATCTGATGTACTGGTCAAACGTCTCGATCAATAGCATTCCGTTCAGATTCATAGCATTCGTTCCACAATCGACAACGCCGACTGCCGCCTCCCGCTGCCGCACGCCGTCGGCTGGTGACGCATTATGCGCCCAATTGGCGGGTCTCGGGCTAGCATTGAGTCCGACCGGTCCGGACCGAGGAGCTGGCACGATGTTCACTGGCATCATCGAAGAGGTCGGGGAAATCACCGAGGCGGCAGAGGGTCTGCTGCGCATCTCCGCGCCGATGATCCTCGAGGACGCCAATCTGGGCGACAGCATCGCGATCAATGGCGTCGACCTCACGGTCACCCATATCGAGTCGAGTCAGTTCCTCGCCAACCTGATGCCCGAGACTTACCGGCGCTCCAACCTGGGCGAGTTGCAGGCCGGCGACCGGGTCAACCTCGAGCGATCTGTGCGGCCGATCGATCGGCTGTCCGGACACCTGGTACGCGGCGTGGTCGAGGGCCGCGGCGCCTTTCGCAGCACGCGGCCGGAATCGGAGGCGCTCGTGGTCTACTACGACGCGCCAGCGGAACTGCTTCGGCACATGATCGTCAAAGGCCCGATCTGCATTGACGGCGTCTCGCTGACGATCATCGAGAAGGATGCGACCGGATTTGCCGTGTCGCTCGTTCAGTACACTCAGCAACACACGAATCTGCTCGACCGGCAGCCCGGCGACGCAGTCAACCTGGAGACCGACATCCTCGCTCGCTACGTCGATGAACTGCTCGAGACGAAGATTGATCAACTCCTGGAAGAGCGGCTCGGGGCTCTCCAGACGACTAGAGGCGAAGCGCAATGACCGACGCCGAGACTCCTGGAACCGCCGCTGCCGGCCACGAACCGGCGAAGAGGCCGCGACGTGCTCGTCGAACGACCGGGTCGCGCCGTCGGTCGCCATTTTGCACGGTCGAGGAGGCGATCGAGGCGTTCGCACAGGGCGAGCCGCTGATCATCACCGACGACGAGGATCGCGAGAACGAGGGCGACCTGGCGCTGCCGGCCCAGTTCGTCACCTCCGACACGATCAACTTCATGGCCACGCACGGTCGCGGCCTGATTTGCGTCGCGATGGACGGGACGATCCTCGACCGCCTGGGCCTGCGTCTGATGGTCGAGCAGGGCTCGAACACGGCGCCACTGGGCACCGCATTCACGGTCTCGGTTGAGGCGCGGTCCGGTGTGACGACCGGAATCTCAGCTCCCGACCGGGCGCGCACCGTCCAAGTCTTGATGGACCCAAACTCAGCCCCCGACGACCTGGTCCGTCCCGGCCACATGTTCCCCCTCCGAGCGCGCGAGGGCGGCGTGCTGGTGCGCGCCGGGCAGACCGAGGCGTCGGTCGATCTCTGCCGGCTGGCAGGACTGCAACCGGGCGCCGTGATCTGCGAGATCATGAAGCGCAACGGCGACATGGCGCGCCTACCGGAGCTGGTGCGGTTCTCGAAGCGGCACAAGATCAAGGTCGTCTCGGTCGAGCAGATCATCCAGTACCGGCTGCGCACCGAGCAGCTCGTCGACCGCGTCTCGGAGGCCAAGCTGCCGACCCCGATGGGCACCTGGCGGCTGATCGGATATCGAACGCGGGATCACGCCGAAGAGCATGTCGCGCTGGTGATGGGCAATGTCGACGGCGGCGAGCCAACGCTGGTCCGGGTCCACTCGCAATGCCTGACCGGCGACGTCTTCGCCTCGCAACGCTGCGACTGCGGAGAACAGCTAGAGATCGCCATGCGCCGCGTCGCAGAAGAACGGCGCGGGGTGATCGTGTACATGGCCCAGGAGGGTCGTGGGATCGGTCTGCACAACAAGATTGCCGCCTACGCGCTGCAGGATCAGGGCATGGACACTGTTGAGGCCAATCTCGCCCTCGGATTCTCGGCCGACCGCCGCGACTACGGCATCGGAATGCAGATCCTGCGCAACCTGGGCGTGCATCGGATCCGGCTAATGACCAACAACCCGGCCAAGCGGCACGGACTGTCCGGCTACGGGCTGGAAATCGTTGAGCGAGTGCCGGTGATCGCCTCGGCGAATCCGCACAACGTTCGCTACCTCTCGGTCAAGCAGGAAAAAATGGGTCACCTGCTCGACAGTGATGACATCGCGGCGGCACAACCCGGCGACGACGGACAGCCGCCAACCCGCCGTGCGGCCATCGGCTAACGCCCGAGTTCGCAACGATGCCAAACATCCACGACGGCGCAGCGAACCCGGATCCCGAGCACGGCCCGGCCAGCGGTCTGCGCTTCGCTGTCGTCGTCAGCCGCTTCAACGACTTTGTCACCAGCAAGCTGCTCGACGGTTGCATCGACCACCTTGAGGAAAACGGCGCCGACACCGGCGAGATTGACATCTACTGGGTCCCGGGCGCATTCGAGATTCCGATCGCTGCGCAGAAGTGCGCCCGGACCGGACGTTTCGACGCGGTCATTTGTCTGGGCGCGGTGATCCTGGGCGAAACCGACCACTACCGCCTGGTCGTGGACGGAGCGACGCAAGGGATCGCCAGGGTCGGGCTGGACACCGGAGTTCCCGTGATCTTCGAGGTTCTGGCCACTCAGACCGTCGCCCTGGCCCTGGCCAGGGCCGGAGGCTCGGCCGGCAACAAGGGCGAAGAGGCCGCCCAGGCCGCAATCGAAATCGCCCGCCTCCTGCAGACGATTGAGTAGACCATCGTGAGCAGGCCCTAGGCCGTATTCGCCGCCGAGGCGTACTCGTGCAGGCCGAGGTCCTCTCGGCAGTCGTCAGTGGCGTCTTTGGTGAACTCGTCCAGCGGGATGCCGCAGCCGTCGGCGATCCGGACCATGCGCTGGAAGTTGGCGACGACTCCGGCTACGTCGACCAGTTCCTGCACACCAAGCTCGGACGCGATCTGCTCACGCAGGCCCGGCAGCGCCTCGGTCCGGCGCACAGCGGCCTCGGCGAAGCCGGTCAGCAGGCTGCCGTGAGGCACTCCGCTGTCCGTATCCGGATTGACCGTGCCCTGGAGGTTGAGGCTGTCCAGGGTGCCGCTTCGATTGCTGCTCTCACGGAGCATGCGCACGTGTGAGGCAGTTCAATAGAAGCACTCGTTCAGCGCCGAGACTCGAGCTGCGATCAGTTCAATCTGGGGCCGGGAGATTGCGCGCAGCGGGTCTGGCTGACGCATCTCGGCGAAAGACAGGTAGTGCCCCTCTGACAGATCGTGTAGCCAGCGCACATTCTCGGGGACCAAGGACAGGGCCGAGATCACGTTGGCGCCCCACTCCATCGGTCCGTACAGCATCTCGTCGCCGGGATTCAGGCCGGCTTTCGGCACGAGCGGGGGCCATGAGGCGCGTTGCGCCGCCTCGGCCGGCCGTTCGCGGGTCGGTTCGCCTGCGATCGGCTCGGGCAACGGCTCGAGCTCCAGGCCCAGAGCGCGATGGAACTCATCGATCGATAGCGAGTGGACGACCACCGCGACCAGCTCGACGTAGCGGTCCTCACTCATGCCTTCGGAGGCGATGATCTCCTGGTACCACTCGCGGTTCAGGTTGGCGTTGTCGACGACCAGTTTCTGGATCGCATAGACCGCGGCCTCGGGGAGAATCTCGCTGCCCACGGCCTCAAAATCTCGCGCCGCGCGCCCGATTCTCGCGATTTCGACCCGCTCGGCGCCGCTCCACCAACGGCCGGGAGCGGCGATCATCTCCCAGCTCATGCGCTGCGACGAGATCGTCTTCGCGCGGATCGGCAGGTTGACGCCGTGGTACTCAAAGGCCATCTCGACACCTCCCGGAATGACGAAAGGGTAGCGTTTAGCTCAGTGCGATTCGGCTGCGCCAACTGAATCGAAGCGCCGAGTCGATGCGAGGAGAACACACGATGCCTCAGACACTGGATGTGACCGGCGGACAGTTGATGTACGACGAGTTCGGCGAAGGTCCGGAGACGATCGTCTTTGTGCACGGAGCGGGCGGGAACCATCTCAGTTGGTGGCAGCAAATCCCGGTGTTCCGCGACCGTTTTCGCTGCGTCACGTACGAAGTCCGGGGTTGGGGACGCAGCCGCGACGACTCGGGCGAAGGACGCCGGGCGTTCGCGCGCGACCTCGGCGAGTTGATGGACGTGCTCGAGATTCCCGAGGCGGTGCTGGTCGGACAATCGATGGGCGGCTTCTCGATCCTGCCCTTCGCCGTCCGCAATCCGCAGCGGGTCAAAGGGCTGTTGATGGCCGACACCTTCCTCGGCATCGACGCGCCGGAGCTGATCGACGAGATGCGCAAGGCGCTTGAGTCGGCCCAGGTCAATCAGGAACAGGGCGGCTTGACGCGGATGGTCGGACCGGCCTACCTCGAACGCGAGCCCAACGGCGTCTTCCTCTACAACCAGATCAGAGGCCTGAATCCGCCTCTCGACCCGAGCGCTCCCCTGTCGTTCGGCCAGGAAGACGGAGCGGTATCCCAAGAGGAGTTGTCGGCCCTGACAATGCCGACCATCTTCCTCGCCGGGGCCGAGGACGCGATCATCCCGGCGGAACTGATCGAGCGCGCGTCCGAGATGGTGCCCGGGGCGCAATACGTGCAGGTCGCTGAGGCGGGACACAGCGTCTACTGGGAACTGCCGGACGAATTCAATCGCGTGCTTGAAGTGCTGCTCCTGGAGGCGTTCGTCTAGGGAGGCGCTGATAGCCTCGCCAGTGATGAGGCCAACCAACAGCGGAGCGTGCCATGACCTACCACGAAGTGATTTACGAGGCCGGACCGGTCGCGCGGGTGATCATGAACCGGCCGGAGTATCGCAACGCGCAATCTCGAGTGCTGCTCGAAGAGATCGACGCGGCCTTCCAGGAGGCGGTCGACGACCCGGAGGTGTCGGTCATCGTGCTCTCGGGCAATGGCCCCGATTTTTCGGCCGGCCACGACCTGGGTTCGCCGCCCGAGATTGCCGACCGCGAGATTCGCGGCTGGGCCGAGGATTTCGTCGGCGTCTTCGACCGCCAGCGCGACACGAGGATCACGAACACGATGCGCTGGCGCAACGTGCCCAAGCCGACGATCGCGATGGTCCACGGCAAGTGCATCTTCGGCGGCTGGATGGTGGCGGCCTCGATGGACCTGATCTTCGCCTCGGACGACGCGCTGTTCCTGCCCTCGCACACGCAGTACTTCTCCGCTCCCTGGGACCTCGGCGTGCGCAAGGCGAAAGAGATCCTCTTCCAGAACCGCTTCATCCCGGCGCGCGAGGCGCTGGAGCTGGGCTTCGTCAATCAGGTCTATCCGATCGAAGCGCTGGAGCGGAAGACGCTGGCCTACGCGAACGAGGTCGCCGAGCGCACGCCCATGTCGTTGCGCCAGATCAAACACTCGATCAACAACATGCAGGACGGACAGGGCTTCACCACCCACATTGACGCCAGTTTCATGACCTACGCCGTCGGCGCGAAGTTCGGTCAACCCGATCCGCGCATGGTCAAGGGCCGGCGGCAGCTCTCGCCGGTCGCACAGGCGCTGGCCAAGCTGCAGAAGCCTGGAAACTCCTAGGAGACCCGTCCGGTGACCGAGGGAAACTTGCTCGGCGGCATCCGCGTAGTCGAGTACAGCCGCGACGTGCCGGCCGCCGCCTGCGCCCTGGAGTTCGCTCGCTGGGGGGCGGATGTCCTGACACACGAGGCAGCCGACAGTCGGCTGCGGGATGCGCCGCCGGTGCTGGAGCGCCGCGGAGAGACCCTCTCCCTGTTGCGGGAGTCGTTGCTGGCCGGCAAGAAGGTGACCTCGGGTTCCTGGCGCGCCGGACTCGCCGAAGCGGATGTGTTCATTACCGACGCGCCGCTCCTCGAGCTGGACGGCATCGCCGACGAGTTTCCTTCGCTCGTCGTTGTGCACTCGTCGCCCTTCGGCGCCGACGGACCCTACTCGGACTACCTGGCCGATGACCTGATCATCCAGGCCCTGTCGGGCTTCGCCACCACCAACGGACTGCCCGAGCGCGAGCCGCTCGCCGCTCCCGCCGCCATCATTCCTCGCACGATCGGCATTCTTGGCGCCGTGGCCGCCCTCGCGGCGCTGCTGGAGCGGACCCGCTCGGGCGAGGGCGAGTGGATCGAGCTGTCGTCGTTCGAGGCCTGCTCGACCTTGATTATGTCCTTGCGCTCCGAGTTCTCCGGGCAGGCGCTACCTCGCGTCGGCGGGACGCCGGGCTGGGCCGAGGTTCTGCAGACCGCCGACGGATACATCACGCTCTCGCCCTGGTCGAAAGAGACCTTGCGCAACGCGCCGATCGCCTTCGGCTGCGATCCGCCGCCCGCCGAGCTGTTGGAGGGCGATGCACGATTCGCCGAGCAGGAGCCCGCGAAGGCGTACATCCGACCAATCGTCGAGTCGCTGGATGCGAAAACCATCTGGACCAAGCTCTCAGAGCTCGGCAGCGTCATGGCGATGCATCGTACGCCGCAGCAGTTGCTCGACGACCCGCAACTCAACGCCATGGACTATCTCAGATCCCGGGACGGCCTGACCGGGGCCGGTCGCGCCATGCGAGCCAGCGAGACCCCGCACGACACGAAGCGCGCCGACCGCTTCGCCTGTCGACCGAGGCCGGAGCAATCACCTGGGCCGCTCGATGGCCTACGCGTGGTCGACTTCACCCATGCCTGGTTGGGACCGTATGCGTCCACCCTGCTCAATGATCTTGGCGCGGAGGTGATCAAGGTCGAGGGGCCGAAACGCCCCGACCTGTGGCGCTATGAGGCCGGCGGTCCGATGCGCGTCGCTTCGCCCGACGCCCATCCCTTGAATGTGCGGCCGAACTTCAACATGGCCAATCGCGGCAAGCGCACAATCTCGATCGCGCTCGACACGGACAACGGCCGCGATCTGGCGCTCGGCCTGATCAAGAGGGCTGACGTGGTGCTGGAGAACTTTCGCCCGCGCGTGCTGCAGAATCTGAGGCTGACCCATGAGCACATGCGCGAGGTCAATCCGCACATCGCGCTGGTCTCGTTTTCGGGGTTCGGGACAGGCGGGCCCTACGACAACTTCCGAGCCAACGGCGGCACCACCGAAGGCAACGCCGGCTGGGACCTGCTGCTCGGCTACCGAGATGAGAAACCGGTGATGCTGGGCACGATGCAGGCTGACCCGATCGTGGGAGCGCAGATGGCAGCCGCGGCGCTGGCGGCCGCGCTGGAGGCTCAGCGCAGCTCGGCTGCCATCCACGTGGAAGGCTCGATGTTCGAGTCGGCAGTCGCCTACATCGACGAATACCTGTTGGCCGCTTCCGCCGGGCAGGAGCTGCCGCCGCGCAATGGAAACCGCCGGGCGGGCGTCGCGCCGCATGAGTGCTTCCGCTGCGCCGACGGCGTTGACGGCAGCGACGAGTGGATAGCCATTGCCGTCAGGGACGACGCCGAGTGGCTACGGCTCGCGCAGCAAGCTGATCTTGATCGCCCGGTATGGCGGACCGCCAAGGGTCGCAAGACCGACGAGGCGATCCTGGAGGCAGCCTTGACCGACTGGACCCGAGGCTGGAACGCCCAGACTCTGCAGCATCGATTGCAGGCATCAGGCGTCCCGGCCGCGGCCGTGCACTCGACGCTCACGCATCTGCATGACCCGCACCTGGCCGCGCGCGACTGGTGGCTGCACCTGACTCATCCGGATACGGGGACGCGACAGTATCAGGGTTGCCCCTGGCGTCTGCGCCGACGGCCGGCCTCCTGCACCCATCCCGCGCCGAGGATGGGCGAGCACACGCTCGAGATCCTCAAAGAGACCCTGTGCCTCGACGATGCCGCAATCGAAGAGTTAATCGAACGCGGCGTCGTCGCGGCTCTGACCGCGAAGCAGTCTCCAGACGAGCCGGCCCCGAAACCGATCAGTCCGCGCTGACCGGCCCTTAGTCCGCCAGGCCGAAGGCTTGCAAATAGAGTTGCCTGGCCGCCTCGGGAGTCTCGCCCTGGCCGAGCCAGCCGGCCCCGATGCGGATCTCGAAATGCAGATGGATGTCGGTGCCTGGATTCGCGTAGACCTCTTGCTGGCCCGACTCGCCCGGATAGCCGATCACCTGTCCTCGCTGTACCTCGACGCCTTCGGCGATCCCGTCCGCAATGGCCGAGAGATGCGCGTATCGAGTGACGATCCCGCGCCCGTGATCGATCCAGACCTGGCGGCCCCTCAACTCGTCGAGGATCGACTCGCCTTCCCAGTTTGCGTCGCTGAACCGCTGCCAGTCGACGGGCGTGATCTCGACGTAGTCGAGATCGGCACGCACCACGACTCCCGCCTTGGCGGCGAGGATCTCGGTGCCGTAGTTGATCGACGTGCACGAGGCCCACTGGTAAAAGTCGAGCCCTTCATGGACACCGTCGTTGCGATACTCCCGGTTGGCCGACGGTAGATGATTCGCGAACTCGGTGATGCAGGCGCCGCGGATCGGAACAAGAAATCCGCGCAACGGATTGTCCGCTTCGTCTACGGGTGCGGCGGGTTGTTCGTCGGTCTGTTCGTAGTCCAGGGTCTCCTGTACATCGGTCTCCTGCTGCTCGGCTTGTTCAAGCGCCGCCTCCGACTGCTCCTCGTGCTGGGTCTGCTGCTGCGCCTCAACCGGCGATGCCGGCTGCGCGACCTCGTCGGTCGGTTCAACCGAGCCGGAGGATTGTTGAGGCTGGCCCTGTTCGCCCTGGGCAACGACGGATTCCTGTACGACAGCCGGTTCGGTCGAGTCGTCGGAGCCGGTGGCTTGCACGACGGCAACGGCAGCGGCGACGGCGAAGATCACGATCGCCGCGACGACATACAGCCAGGTAGGGCCAACCAACCAACCGTCGTTCCGACCGTAAGCGGAGCGACGCGCGGAGCCTCTGGAGGCCGAGAGGCCTCGACCGGACCGCGGCTGGCCCCAGGGACTAGCGGAGCGGCGGATAGCCTTCCTCCTCGAGCGCGGCATCGATCTGCTCCACCGAGGCCGACGCAGCGTCGTACTTCACGTCCACCCGCTTCTCCGCGACATCGACGGCGACAGAAGCCACACCGTCGATCGCGCTCAGCGCGCCGGAGATGGCGTTGGCACAGTGCTCGCAGGAGATGTCCGGCGCAGTGCGGGTCAGGCTGGATGTCGCTGCCATGCGATTTCCTCGTTCCAGTGGTGACGAATCGACTCTACGTTATGCGAAGCGGCGGCCAAGCGCAGACTCCGTCGCCGACAGGGCGGCGTGCAGCGCCTCAGCGTGCGCTCGCAGCGCGGCGCTGTCGTCCAACGGCGACAGTTCGGCCGCCTCGGGACCATAGCGACGAGTCATCGCCAGCGAGATCAGGCGGTCGGCCAGGAGTGGGTTCTTGGGCAGCACCGCTCCATGCAGATAGGTGCCGTACGCGTTCTTGACCTTTGCCCCCTCCAGCCCGTCGCCGCCATTGTTGCCGAACCCGCTGACCACTTCGGCCAGGGCTTCCTGACCCTCGTTGAGGTAAGTGCGGCCGCCGTGATTCTCGAACCCGACCACGGTCTCGCCTTCCCACAACGCGACCACATTGCCCACACAACGCGCAATCTTCGGTCCGGGATGGGCTGCGACGGCGTCAAAGATGCCGATGCCTTCCATGATCTCGCCGTCCCAGCCTCGGTAGTGGTGACCGAAAAGCTGGAAGCCGCCGCAGACCGCGAGGACGACGCCGTTGTCGTCGACGTACTCGCGAAGATCGTCGCCTCGGCGCTGTAGATCGGCTTGTACGCGGCGCTGTTCTCGATCCTGCCCGCCGCCGACGAGAACGATGTCCGCCTGATCCGTCGACCAGTCGTCGCCAATGTCGACGCCGGTGACCGAGACATCGATCTCGCGGGCTGCGCAGCGCCGCTCGATGGCCCGGGCGTTGCCTCGATCGCCGTACAGATTGAGCAGGTCCGGATACAGGACGGCGACGTTGAGCCCTGGTCGTTCGGAGCTGGTCATCGGGCGACATCCCAGAGGCGCGATGCCCCCATTCCGCCCAATCGCTGTCGGACATCAAGCATCGCGGTGTAGGTCGGCAGAATCACGAGCGATTCCGACTCGGGCACCAGTTCGAGCGCGGAGCTCAGCGCCGCTCCCACATCATTGGTGATTGCCGCGCGAGGTCGCGGAAAGCCGGCGTACTCGAGCCTCAGCGCCATGTCCGCCGCGCGCCGGCCGCCGATCGTCAGACTCAGACAGTGCGCAGCCTGCGACTCCCAGTCCACATCCCAGATCCAGGAGACATCGGTCCCGTCGGCGATGCCGTCGTTGAGCAGAATGAGCAGGTGATGGCGTTCTCCGGGTCGCTGCAACGTCCGCAGGGCCTGATTCATGCCGGAGGGATTCTTGCCCAGGAGGATCCGCACTCGTCGGCCCTCGACGACCACCTCTTCCTGCCTGCCGAAGGCGGCCTCGTGCGATTCCAGGCCCCCACGGATCGTGTCTGCCGAGATGCCGAGGGCCGTCGCCGCTGCCGCGGCGGCCAGCGCGTTGTAGACGCTGTACAGACCTTCCGCGGGAAGCGTGATCCTGACGGATGTCTCCGGCAGCCGCAAGGTGAAATCGATCGATCCGCCACCGTGCGAGACCTCGTCGGCCGAGAGATCAGGACTGGGCCGCTCGGCTCCGGACTCCGTATGCCAGCGGCCGAGCTGCGCGAAGTAGCGGCGCGAGTAGCGGAACTCATCTTGTGTCTGCGGGTCCCAGATCGCGTCCGTGATCTCTCCGGCCGGAGCCGGCGGCACGTTCGGATCTTCGATGCCGAAGCGCAGACATGCGCCGCTCCAGTGCGCGGCGAGCGAGGCGATCAGCGGATCGTCAACGTTGAGCGCGATGCTGGCGTCTCGGGGAAATCCGGACAGCGCCTCGGACCAACGCAGCGCGATCGACTCGATCTCGCCGTAGCGATCGAGCTGATCCCGCATCAGGTTCGTGAACACGACGACGTCGGGCGGCGCGGCCTCGGCGATGGCCGGAAGCGCGGCCTCGTCGGCCTCGAGCACGGCCGTGCAGTCCGCAGGCAGCTTGCCCAGCGGTGTGGCCGCCTCGACCAGCGCTCCCGCGACGCCGCGCATCAGGTTCGAGCCGGAGCGGTTATGGACGACGCCGCGGCCGTCGGCGCGGAGGATACGGGCCAGCATCGCCGCCGTGGTCGTCTTGCCGTTCGTCCCCGTGATCAGCGCGGTTGCAGCCAGACCCTGGGCCAGTTGGCTGACGGCGTCGCGCTGCACGCGCTCGACCACCAGGCCCGGTAGAGCGGTACCCCCCGACCCAAGCGCCCGCATCCCGAGACGCGTGGCTTTGCCCGCGAGGACGGCGGCCGTGAGACGTGGAGATGGCATGTTGCCTGCGCCGTGCGTGGTCACGCCTCCGACTGTACCGCTCAAGCCCGGTGAGCCTCAGGCCCCCGAAGATGGGTCCAGCCGAGGCGACGGACCCTGTCCCAGCGCCTTGAGAATCTGTTCCAAACCGACGACGCCCAGCAGACGCCCGCGCTCGACCACGGGCAAGACGAATGTGCGCTCCTTCTGCAGGCGGCGCAGCGCCTCGTCGGCGCCCGATCCCGGCTCCAGCGGCTGGACCTTGCCCGCTTCGATCATGATGTCGCGCAGCCGGTCGTTGAGATAGCGCTCCTCGTCGAGCAGCAGGATCTGCACTGCCGAGGCGATCCCGATCGCCGTCCCGTCCTCGGACACGATGAACACATCCTGTTGGTCGAGTTGGGCCCGCGACGGTGCCAGAATGCGGATCGGCAGGTCTGCCTCAGCCGTTCTGGCGACGGGCGGCCTCAGCATCAGCTCACCGACCCTGAGGTCTGCGAGGTCGCGCTCCAACTCGGCCGCCTTAACGCCCTGCGCGGCCTGAGTGATCAGCAGGAAGCCGATCAGCGCGACCCAGATCGAGTTGAAGCCGCTGTCGAAGACGGCCGCGTCCGTGAGCAGACCGCCGACGCCGTAGATGATCATCACCGCGCCAAGCAGTTGACCCATCCGCGCTGACGCCCTGGTCGCCCGATGCCGCGATCCGGTCATGCGCCAGATCAGCGATCGCATCACCCGCCCGCCATCGAGCGGGAATCCGGGCAGCATGTTGAAGGCGGCGAGGAAGCAATTGAGCACGCCCAGCGCGAATGCCACTTTGTTCAGCGTCGTTTCCTCAGGCAGCGCGAACAGCGCGAGCAGGATGAAGCCCACGCCCAGCACAAGTGAGGCCAGTGGTCCAACGACGGCGATCCAGAACTCCTGCCCCGGTCGTTGCGAGTCTTCGCGGATCAGCGAGACGCCGCCGAAAAAAAACAATGTGATCGACGACACTTCCATGCCGTAGCGCTTGGCCGTCAGCGAGTGCGCCAGCTCGTGAATCAGCAAGGACACGAAGTAGACGATTCCCGCCCCGACGCCGTACAGCCAACGCTCGGCTCCGCCCAACCCGTTGAGGTCGTCCGGCAGAATCTGCGTCGCGATCAGGAAGACGAGCAGCGCGAAGACAAAGAAAAAAGACAGATCCAGCCGGATCGGAATCCCCAGGATCCGACCGACCCTGATGCCCTGTCCACCGAACATGCCAAATCTCATACGTCCAGCATATGTATCTATGGATGGCCGTGAACCGTACGACGCTCCCGACTGCGTCCCGAACAACTTCAGCGCCGGTTCCAGGCAATCAAGGCGCGAGCAGGCCAGCCTCCCTCAAGGCATCGGACAGACCCTTGAGCGACGGCAACTCGATGTCGGGCACAATCGCAGCTTCGCTCTTGTCGCCAACCAGGATCGAGGCGGCGAATCCGGCGTGACGCGAGCCGAGAATGTCCGCCTCCGGCGTATCGCCGACGAATGCCGTTTCCTCTGCCCTTGTTTCGAGCGACCCCAAGGCTGCCTCGAAGATCGCCCCGCCCGGCTTCCAACTGAGTACGTCATCGGACCAGATCCAGTGGTCGATCCAGCGGTCGAATCCTCGTTCGACCAGCGCCTCTTCCACGTACCGACCCGGTGCCAGGCCCGTGTTGGAGACCACGGCCAGACGGAGGCCCCGGCGCTTCAAGACGTCCAACTCGTCCTCGACACCGTCGATGATCTCGGGCGGCTCCCAGCTCGCGCTCTCGCAGACGGCGCCGATCAACTCGGCCACGAGCCCATCGTCCTCGACCGTGTCGGGGCACTGCTCCAGCATCGACCGTCTGACCGCGTTCACCCGATCCTCGCCCGAGAGGTCGATATTGGACTGGTGCGCAACAACGAGCTCGTCGATGGCGTAGCGGATCGCCTTGGGTACCGCTGCTGCCGCGCCCGGTCCCGCTCCGGCTCGCAGATACGCCTCGGTCAGCCGCGCTTCCCGGCGCCGCATGCGACGCCGGCCGCCGCCGGGCGCGTCAACGATCAGGGTGCCCCACAAATCGAGGGCAACCGCTCTCAGCCTCTGCAATGGTGATCGATCAGCGTCGCGGCGTCAGCCCGATGAGGACCGCTTGTCTTCGTCTTCCGAGGAGGATGAAACGGTGGCCTCGTCGGAAGCACCGTCGGCATCGTCCTCGGACTCACCCGCTTCCGAATCCGATGTGCGCGCTTCCTCGCGGAACTCGCGCAGGCCGGTACCGAGCGCCTTGCCCACGCCGGCCAAGCGGCCCGCGCCGAAGACGACCAGCACCACGATCACGACGACAATCGCTTCGACAGGACCAAACCCGATCAGTGCCATACCGAACTCCTGCTGTGCCGCCGGCGCTCAGCGCTCGCCGCTCCCTGGGTGCGGCATGTCGCCTCGGACTTCCTCCCCGACCCGACAATGTCGGCGGAGGCCCGGTACGGGCGGCCGATCCCTAGCTTACCAGTGTTGCCAGCGCTGAGCGGAGGATCGCTTATGCTTCCAACTTCTCGACGAAGATCCGCATAATCCCCCCGCAGATCTTGTCCTCACCGTCGACCGGCTCAGTCAGGTCGACCGTGACCATCCGCGCGTCGCCATCCTCAAGCGCGTCCATCGCTTCCTGCCAGACTTCCGCCTCGCCGCAGCCTCCGCCGATCGTGCCCACGAAGGTCCCGTCCTCGCGAACCAGCATCTTCGCGCCGGTCTTGCGCGGCGTCGAGCCCAGCGTCTGCGCGACCGTCGCCAGCGCGACCGGCGAGCCGTCCTCAAACGAGCTGGACATCGCTTCATAGACCTCGTCGTGCGGCATCTTCGTTCCTTCGCTGCTCTCCGCGTTCAGTTTAGCGCCGCGCCGACGCCAGCAGCCGGCCGTGCTCCGACATCGGCTGAGCGCCGCCCCCACGTCGCACCAGAATGATCTCGCCAAGCACCGACACCGCAATCTCCTCCGGCGTCTCGGCCCCGATATCGAGTCCGATCGGCGTAAACACCCTGTCCAACGCCTCGCGATCCAGACCTTCCTCGGCCAGATGCTGAAGCACCGTCCGCGTCCGCCGCTTCGATCCGATCATCCCGACGTACCCCGCCCCGCGCTCGGCGACCGAGCGCAGCGCGAGCTCGTCCACCTTATGCCCGCGAGACACCAGCACGATGAACGTGTTCGCCGTGATCGGGAAGCGCTCCAGTTCCTCGCCGAAGTCCCCGCAGATCACATTGGCCTCGTAAGGGAATCGATCCTCATTGGCGTAGTCCTCGCGGTCGTCGATGATCGCGACCTCCATGCCCAGCATCGCCCCAAGCTGCCCCACCGCCAGACCCACGTGTCCGCCGCCGACCACGAGCAACGTCGCCGCTGGCTCGACTACTTCGACCAGGACCTCCACGATCGCCTCGGCCGCCTCGATCGCTCGCCGACCCTCGACGAACTCACCCTCAGGAGTAAAGGCGCAGGTCTGGACCAGATGCTTCGGAATCGCCGAGCGAGCGAAATCCGCCACCGCCGATTCCAGCGCGCCGCCGCCGATCCCGCCCAGTTCCCGCTCCGCGTAGACCAGCATCTTCGCGCCCAGCGACACCTCGACACCCGCCGTCGCGCCCATCACCGTGCAGGAGGCCACCGCCGGACCCTCGCGGGCCGCGGTCAGCAAAGCGCGGGCGATCTCAGCGGATTTTGCCATGTCGACAGAATAGGAGTGAGCAGGATAAGAGGCGCTCAGACATTGAACAGGATGTGCAGCACGTCGCCGTCCTGGACCTCGTAGTCCTTGCCCTCGGTGCGCGACAGCGCCCGCTTCTTCGCCTCCGCCTCAGCCCCCGACGCGCCCACGGCCGCGCCGCACTCCAAGAGATCATCCCAGCGCACGACCTCTGCCCGGATGAATCCGCGCTCGAGGTCGGTGTGAATCTTGCCCGCGGCCTCAGGCGCCGTATCTCCCGCCCGAACCGTCCAGGCGCGGCACTCGTCCGGACCGACGGTGAAGAACGTGCGCAGACCCAGCAGCCTGAACGTCTCTTGCAGCGCCGTCTCCACCGCGCCGGCGCCGACGCCCAGTTCTTCGCGGTAAGCGGCAGCCTCCTCCTCCTCGAAATCCCGCAGCTCCTCCTCCAGCCGCGCCGACAGCGCGATCCCTTCGATCGCCCCTGCGGCAGCCGCCTCTTCGTCGACATTGAAGATCGTCAGCATCGGACGCTCGGTCAGGAATCGGTAATGGCGGATGTCGGCCCGCTCCAGCTCCGAGAGCGGCGCATCGAGCAGCGTGCCCCCGTCGCCGAGATGCGCCTGCAACCGGCGCAGCAGATCGGTCTCGCGGTCGACGGCGACCCGGTCCGCCGCCTTCATCGACTTCGTCTCATCGGCAATTCGCTGCAGCCGCTTCTCGATCAGCGCCAGGTCGGCGAACGTAAGCTCAAGCTGCATCGCCTCAATGTCGCCCTCGGGATCGATCCGCTCCGCCGGATGCGGCACCGCGTCGTTCTCGAACGCCCGCACCACGTGAACCAGCGCATCAAGCTGCGAGAGCTGGTCGAGCAACTTCGAAGACGGAGGCTCATTCCCGCCGCCCAGCGCCCCGGCGAATCCGGCCCCGGGAAAATCGACCACATCAAGCACGGCCGGCGTCGTCTTCTTCGGCCGATACAGCTCCGAGAGTTTCGTCAGCCGAGCCTCAGCGGCGGGCACCACCCCCTCGTGAGGCTCCATGTGAGCCGTAAAACCGGTCGCCCGCCCCGCGCCGGTCAGCGCATTGAACAGGGTCGTCTTCCCCGACCGTTCAAAGCCAATCAGTCCAATCGAGGTCATAACCCCATCGTCGCACGCCCAGCCCCCACGGTCAGTTCCGTGATGCCCATTCGCCCCCAACGCCCAGTCCCCTCCGATGCCCCGCGCTCCGACGCGGGGCCCAGACCACCCAACCCCGCCAGGGCAACACCGCAGACGACACGACCCACCGATCCCAGTCCCCGCTTCATGCGGGGACCCGCTCCCTCCCCGTCACGTCTGCGCCACACCCATTTCCCCTCCCCCTTCCGATGCCCCGTGCTTGACACGGGGCCCAGACCACCCAACCCCGCAAGGGCAACGCCCTCTGTCTCAGCAACAACCCCCGCCACACGATCCCACTCACCCTTTCCGCCAACTCCGACACACCAAACAGAACACCCTTTCGCTACAGTGACCAGAACACTCGTTCCCGGAAGTGAAAGGCCCACCCCATGCACATCACCCCCAGACAACGCCGACGCAGCGTCCGAGCCCACTACCTCCGACAGCGAGGACAATCCCTCAAGCAGATCGCCGACACCAGCAAAACCTCCGTCGCCACCGTCCGAGCCGACCTCAAGCTCGCCGAGACCCACTGGAGCAGCATCGCCGCCGCCACAGCCGACGACCTCCTGCTCGAGTCGCTCTTCCTGCTCAAGACGCGTCTCTCCATCGCCATCGCACACGATTCCGTCGCCGACAACGCCAAGCGCCTCACCCCGGTCGAATACCTCCGCGCCCGAGACGCCCAGGAAACCCAACTCAACAGCCTCGCCCGAGAGATCCGCCGCACCGTGCAGGACGTCCATCGCCGAGCCGAGCAGCGACCCGACCAACCCGGCCTGTTCGACGAAGAACCAGAGAACCCGCAGGAACTGGCAGAAACCAGCACCAAACTTTCACAAATTGAACCCCCCAAATCCACGATCTCCAGCCCACAGCAGGAGATCGTCCCCTCAGACGCCCCAGAAGAAAAAATTCTCCCGGAAACCGCCGAGTCCCCCGTCCCCGCCCCCGAGCGGGGACCCGCTCCCCTCCACGACCCCGTGATCAGTGAAGCGATCGAGCTGTTCCCTCACCTCAGACGCAAATCCGACGAGCAGATCCTCAACTTCCTCGAAAAACTCACCGACCCCAACGCCAAAACCCCGGAGATCCCCATCCCCGCCTACACCGAAGCCGCCGGCTGACCCTCCCCATTCCCAGTCCCCGATTCATTCGGGGACCCGCTCCCTCCCCTGCGAGACCCTGCAGCCCGCGGGCGACCACAAGCCTCGTTCCCTCTCTCCCCCCGCCTCCGGCGGGGGGAGATGTCACGTAGTGACAGAGGGGGGCGCCCCTGCGCGCTCTGAGGCCCCGTGCCCGAGGACCTACCCGCTAACCACCCCCCAATCCCGCCGGATCAAACTCCGTCACCCCAAGCCCGGGACGCCCAACATCCGCCAGAGCCGCGCCGACCAGCAACAGAGAATCCCGCATCGCCGCCCAGTCGACCGACGCCGCCGCTTCCTCCGCAGTCTGCCAGCGCCAGGCCTGGTGTTCCTCCGAGAGCGTCGGCTCCGCCCCCGCGGCGACCAGTGCGGCGAACGCGGGAACCAGGTAGATCGTGTCGTTCTCGGGGTTGTAGAAACTCTCCGGACGGTCGATCCGAAACCAGCGCTCAACCGCGAGCCCCGTCTCCTCGTCCAACTCCCGCAACGCGGCCTGCCACGCGGTCTCCCCGCGCCGTTCCTCGATGTGACCCCCGACCGTCTGCCACGCCCCCGCGAAGCGGTGACCCTCGGGCCGCTGAAGCATCAGCAACTCGACACCTGTTTCCGCGCCCATCCCCACGCCATCTCCCGCCGGCCTCGCGATGTAGACCGCGACGATATTGCTCCGCAACCGGGGCACCGGGGGCGCTACTCCGCCCACTTCGGGATTTCGGCGTCGAACGAGTCGTAGAACGTCACATACGGTTTGACATCGAGAACCGGCGTGCCGTTGACCAGGTCCAGGCCGATCACCTTGGCGATGTTCCCGTCGACCGACTCCAAGGGACAGATCGAGATCGAGATCGGATTCGGACGATGCGCCGTCCGCGTGGCGAAGACTCCCACCTCGGGCGTGTCCTCGCCGCCCGAGGGATGCAGCTTCAGCAGCGCGCGTCCCTCGTCCGTGACCTCGCCCATCCAGCCGATCACAAACAGGTGCGAGAAGCCCGACAGGCCATCCAGCCCGGGCTCGAACTCGGGCCGGAAGATCAGCTCCGACCGGACCTGCGCCCAGACCCGTCCCGAGGTGTCGTTGATCCCGTTTCGCACCACGGCGACCGGCGAAAGGTCGTCGATCTGGCCCGGCAGACCGTGCAGCGCAGCGTCCCGCGCCACGCTGGGATTAACCAGCCGTAATCGCTCGCGCCAGCTCGTCATCTTGCATCTCTCCCGGCGCGGTTCAGGCGTTATGCCAGTGGTAAACTGGACGCAATCAGAGTATCGCCCGAGGCCTCGAGCCCCGATGCTCCCCGCGCGGCGCGGTTTGCTCTTGTCAGGACTCCCACATTGACCCAGCACGAACCTGGACAGCCTGAACTGCCGCTCGGCGGTGCCGCCACGGCGCCCGCACCCGAAGCCGACCCCCTCTCCGCCAACGGGACCGACAGCTACGACGCCTCCGACATCGATGTCCTCGAGGGGATCGAAGCCGTCCGCAGGCGGCCCGGCATGTACATCGGCTCGACCGGCCAGGCCGGACTCCACCACCTCGTCTACGAGATCGTCGACAACTCGGTCGACGAGGCGATGGCCGGCCACGCCACGCGGATTGACGTCACGCTCCAACCCGGCGGCTGGGTCCAGGTCCGCGACGACGGCCGCGGCATCCCCACCGACCAGCACGCCAAGACCGGCAAGTCGGCCCTCGAGACCGTGCTCACCGTGCTCCACGCCGGGGGAAAGTTCGGCGGCGGCGGGTACAAGGTCTCCGGTGGACTGCACGGCGTTGGAGCCTCG
Source organism: Dehalococcoidia bacterium (assembly GCA_022822855.1). Taxonomy (GTDB): domain Bacteria; phylum Chloroflexota; class Dehalococcoidia; order Bin125; family Bin125; genus Bin125. The sequence continues at coordinate 55,951 of JAJDYG010000040.1, read as the reverse complement.
GTCGTCAACGCGCTCTCCTCCCAGCTCGAGGTCGAAGTCCGTCGCGACGGCCAGTCCCACACCCAGAGCTACGTCCGCGGCGTCCCGAACAGCGGCATCGAACGCGGCAAGCTGCCGCCTGATGCGTCACCGCCGACCGGCACGATGGTTCGCTGGGTCGCCGATGACGAGGTCATCGATCACCTCGAGTACGACTTCCACACCCTCGCCCAGCGCTTCCGCGAGATCGCGTACCTGAACAAGGGCCTCTGGATCTGTTTCCGCGATGAACGGAACTTCCCCGACGGCCTCAGCGAGGCCGAGCGCCGCTCGCAAGAGCCGCGCGACGAGAAGAATTTCTACTTCGAGGGCGGCATCCAGTCCTACGTCCGTTTCCTCAACCGCGACCGCGAGGTCTTGCAGACGCTGCCGTTCCACCTCGACCGCGAGGTCGGCGTCAACGGCGCCGCCGTCGTCGTCGAGGTCGCGATCCAGTACAACGCCGATTTCCAGGACTCGGTCTACGCCTTCGCCAACACGATCAACACGCACGAGGGCGGTTCGCACCTGACCGGTTTCCGCTCGGCCCTGACCCGCGCGATCAACGATTTCGCCCGCCGCAACAAGCAGCTCGGCGACAAGGACCCGAACATCACCGGCGAGGACACCCGCGAGGGCCTGACCGCCGTGATCTCGGTCAAGCTCGGCGAGCCACAGTTCGAAGGTCAGACCAAGACCAAGCTCGGCAACCCGGAGATCAAGGGGATCGTCGAGTCGGCCACCGCCGAGGCCCTCTCCGAGTACCTCGACGGCCAGCCGCGCGAAGGCCGGCGGATCGTCGACAAGTGTCTGACCACCGCCCGCGCTCGCGAGGCCGCGCGCAAGGCCCGCGCCATCGTCCAGCGCAAGGGCGCGCTTGAGGGCGCCGCCCTGCCGGGCAAGCTGGCCGATTGCTCCGAACGCGACCCCGAACTCTCCGAGCTGTTTATCGTCGAGGGCGACTCGGCCGGCGGCTCGGCCAAGCAGGGCCGCGACCGCCGCACCCAGGCGATCCTGCCGCTGCGCGGCAAGGTCCTCAACGTCGAGCGCGCCCGGCTCGACAAGCTCCTTGGCCACGAGGCGTTCCGCACCCTGATCACGGCGCTGGGCACCGGCATCGGCGAGGACTTCGACCTCTCCAAGCTGCGCTACCACAAGGTCGTCATCATGACCGACGCCGACTCCGACGGCGCCCACATCCGGACTCTCCTGCTCACCTTCTTCTTCCGCCACATGCGCGAGCTGATCGACGACCGCAAGCTCTACATCGCCCAGCCGCCGCTCTACCGCGTGCAGGCCGGACGACAGAAAGCCGAGTGGCTCTACTCGGACGCGGCCCTCGAAGAGTTCATGGACAAGCAGAGCGAAGGCCAGAAGAAAGTCTCGGTCCAGCGCTACAAGGGTCTGGGCGAGATGAACGCCGACCAACTCTGGGAAACCACGATGGACCCCCAGATGCGCGTCCTCTGGTCGGTCGACATCGCCGACGAGCACGCCGCCGATGACCTCTTCGTCAAGCTCATGGGCGACGACCCGGCCAAGCGCCGGCATTTCATCGAACAGCACGCCGATCTGGCCAGGATCGACGTCTAGACCGATGGCTCAGTCCGCTGTTCCCCCGCTGGCGATCCCGCCGGCGCTCCGCCGCTGGTGGCGCGGACAGCCGCGCCTCGCGCTCGAGGACTCCCCCGCGGCCCAACTGGTCGAGTTGACCGCCATGGCCCCGGTCGAACGGTTGCTGGTCCTGGGGCCCGACTCGCCGCCCCTGGCCGCGCTCCTCGCCGACACCGCCGAGCTGGAGCCCACCCCGATCGCCGTCCTCACCGACGATCGCCCGCCCGCCGACGCCTCGGACCTCCGGGACATTCAGACCCTCCGCGCAGGGCCCCATCGCCTACCCCTCGACGACGGCTCAGTCGACTTCGCCGTCCTGCCCCACCTGCTCCGCCACTGGGACGATGAGCGGGCCGTGCGAGTGCTGGAAGAGCTCTGGCGCGTCCTCGATCACAACGGTGTCGCCGTCCTCTGGGAGATCGCGCCGTCCCGCTCGCCCACCCTCAACGCCCTCTGGTCGACAGTCCTCGCCGCCAACGGTGCCAACGGCGCAAATGAAGCCCAAGACGCCAAGCCGCGCCTGAGAACCTTCGCCCACCTCGGTCAGCTCGCCTACGACGCCGGCTTCGCCTGGATCCAGACCCTCCCCCTCCGCCCCTTCCTCTTCCCGCCCGGCCCCCGAGTCACAGTGCTGATGCGCAAAGAGCACTACACCTCCGACAACATCGGCCGTGGATAATGCCAGCCGCAGCGGCCTCAGGTGTACAACTGATGAGTACGCGCGTACTCCAACACCGCCGCCGGCACGTCCTCGGACACGTCCTCGCCACGTGCGATGCGCACCCTCAGCTCCGACGCCGACAGATCGATCGGCTCCATCGGCACCCAGTCGAGCCAACGGCCGAGCCCGTAGATGATCCGGTCGAGCTGTCTGCGATCGAGCTCCGCTCCCGGCCTGACCGCGGCCGCGATCCGGGCACAGGTAAGAATCTCGTTGGCCTTGTGCCAGTGAGGCAAGTCGAGCACCGCGTCCGCCCCCATGATCCACCAGAGCTGCTTCGCACCCCGATCGCGAAGCTCGCGCACCGTGTCAAGCGTGTACGTCGGACCATCCCGGCGGACCTCGATGTCGGAAACCTCGAGCCCACCCCGGCGCTCCTCCACCGCAGCCGCCGTCATCGCAAGGCGATGAGCGGCGGCCGTCACGTTCCGGTCGCGCTTGCGCCAGGGGTCGCCGGCCGGAATCAGAATCAGCCGGTCCAGCTCCAGCGCCTGGGCCGCGGTGTCGCCCAGATGCAGGTGCGCGCGATGCAGCGGATCGAACGTGCCGCCCAGCGCGCCCACGCGCTCATGCGGCTCGAAGCGAAGCTCGTTGCGCTCGCCCACGGAGATCAGCGCTCCCATTCCCACTTGATCCGGGCCTGGCCAATGCGAACCACATCGCCCGGTTGGCAGCCCGCCCGGTGCAACGCCGAGGCAACGCCTCGCCGATCGAGCCAGCGATAGGTCTCCGCCAGCGCCTCATCCTCGTCCAGCTCCATCATCGAGACAAACCGCTCGACCGAAGCGCCCCGTACCTGGAACAGACCCGAGGCCAACTCATCGACCTCGAACCGCCGTCCATCCTGCCTGGGACGCACGACGGGAACCTTCGCTTCGCGAGCGGGAGCCCCCTCGCGCAGTTCGGCCAGCGCCGCCGCGCACGCCGCCACGACCGCGTCCGTGCCCTCTCCCGTCGCTGCCGAGCAGAACAGCGGAGCCGGTTCGGCAGCGGAGAACTGCGCGGCGATCTCGTCACGAAAGACATCGACCTCCTCCAGATCAACCTTGTTGATCACCACGATCTGCGGTCTGGAGGCCAGATCGGCCGAGTAGCCGGCCAACTCCCGGTCCACCAACGCCTTGGCCGCCGTCGGATCGTCCTGCGAACCGTCAATCAGGTGGACGAGCAGCCTGGTCCTCGAAGTGTGGCGCAGGAAGTCATGGCCCAACCCGGCGCCCCCGGCGGCGCCTTCGATCAGACCGGGCAGATCGGCCATTACGAACTCGTCCCAGCCCACCGAGACCACACCCAGATGCGGTTCGAGCGTGGTGAACGGATAGTCGGCAACCCGCGGCCGCGCGGCCGTGAGGTGACGCAGGAGCGAGGACTTCCCGGCGTTGGGCAGCCCGACGATGCCAACGTCGGCCAGGACGCGTAGCTCAAACTTGAGCCGCCCCCGCTCGCCCGGCTCGCCCTTCTGGGCAACCCGCGGCGTCTGGTTCGTGGCGCTGCGAAAGTACATGTTGCCTTGACCGCCGCGGCCGCCCCAGGCCACCACCAACGATTGCCCATCTTGCTCAAGGTCGACCAGCTGCTCTACCTCGCCCCCCCGGACCCGCGAGACGATCGTGCCGACCGGTAGCTCGAGCACCAGCGTCGCACCCGCGCGCCCGCGCTTCTGGTTGGTCCCGCCGTTAGCGCCCGGTTCCGCGCGAAAGCGCCGCTGTCTCCGGTAACGACGCAACGTGTTGAGCTGCCCATTCGCCACGACCACCACATCGCCGCCGCGGCCGCCGCGGCCGCCGTCCGGACCGCCGCGCGGAACAAATTTCTCACGGCGAAATGAGACTGCACCGCGACCGCCGGCCCCGCCTTCGACCTCGATCTCGACCGAATCAATCATGGAACCGAGTTTATCCACACGTTCGGCTACGACTCCGGATCAGAGATCGCTCTGCAGATCGAGTCCTAGAGAATTCCGACGTCGTTGCAGATGGAGCGTGGGGCAATGGGGACAATTCAGGTTGGACCAACAACGGTTGGATGTTCGGCCTCGCGTGGCCGTGGGAGCATCGTGGAGTGTTGGAGTTCGCCAATGGATGCTCCGTTGAAGGAGTGTGGAAGTTCGCGCTGGGCCGTCGTCGGCTGGGCGCGTGGGGAACAGGTGGGCGACCGGCCAATGGGATCGACGGGGGAACCGGGACGACGGCGCCGAGCAGGGTCTACAGATGGAGCCGGGAACGGATCTCGGATACCTGCTGGATCCACCACTGGGCCTCGGCGTCGGCTGGATCAGCGAGCATGCTCTCCACCTTGTCCCGCCCGTGCAAAACGGTCGAGTGGTCGCGGCCGCCAAGGGCTTGGCCAATCGCGCTGAGCGACAGGTCGGTGTGATAGCAGGCGAGATACATGACGAGCTGGCGCGCCCGCGCTGTGCGACGATCCTTGCGGGCCGCGGTGAACAGCTCGGGCGCGACGCCGGTGATGTCGGACGCTGCCGCAATCAGATCAGGGACCGTGGGCTTCGCTTTGCGGGACTCTTCCGCGACATGCCCCGCCAGGGCTCGCATCACGATTCCCGGCGTCACCGGCGAGCGCTCGCTCTCGGCGAACACGCGCACGCGCTGGACGGCGCCGATCAGCGAGCGGACATTGGTGCCGCCGCGCTCGGCGATCATCTGGATCGTCGCCTCGTCGATCGGCAGGTCCCAGCCGCGAATCAGACGCTGCAGGATCGCCATGCGCAGTTCAACGTCGGGCGGGTTGATTTCGACGACCAAGCCTCCCTCGAACCGTGTGACCAGCCGCTCGCCGAGTCCGGTCAGCAGCCGCGGCGGGAGATCCGAGGCGATCACGATCTGGCGTCCCCGCTGGTGCAGGGCGTTGAAGACGTTGTAGAACTCGTCCTGGGTCTGAACCTTGCCGCCCAGCTTCTGCACGTCGTCAACGATCAGCACCTCGGCCGATTCGTACTTCTCCTGGAAGGCGGCGCGTTCGCCAGCGCCGACGCTGTTCACGAACTGACGGACATAGGATTCGGTGTCCACGAGAACGGTGTAGTGGGTCTGCATCGTCACGTGGGCGATCGCATGCAGCAGATGTGTCTTGCCCAGACCCGAGTTTGCGTAGATGAAGAGCGGGTTCGTCTCTTCGCCGGGGTGGTACGCGACGCGGCGTGAAGCCGTGACGGCGATCTGGTTGGAGGTACCCTCGACAAATCGCTCGAATGTCGCTCGGTTAAGCACATGGGGCCGGCTGCGCGCGGGTTGAATCGGCAGGCTGCGGTCGCCGCCCAGCGGGCTGGCTTCCTGTTCCGAGATGTCAAGCGCCGGCGTCACCGGTTCCGGACGAGCGGCGACGCGCAGCTCGATTTCCATCGGACGCCCGGCTGCCTGCCGAACCGCCGAAGCCAGTTGCGGGTAGTAGCTGCCGCGCAGCGTTTCCCGAGTGATGACGGTCGGCACTCCGACATGCAGCACGCCGCCACGGACTTCAATCGCGTGGGTGTTAGCGAACCAGGTCTCGAACGTCTTGCCGTCGAGCGAGTCTTGGAGCAGTTCAAGGGTGCGTTGCCAGATGGCGCGGTGATCCGAGTATGGGTCGTTGAATGAGTGGGCGGACCGGTTGACCATGCCGATGTCGCCTCCTTATGGCAAATGCCATGCTGAGCGTTGCAGGGGGCCAGCTCAGATGGACCTGAGTTGCCGCTCGGTAGAGGGGCTGCTTGAGGGAACATACTAACCAGCATTCACGCGCACAACAGCCAGCGGTGGAACCATTGAACAGCGCCCGCGACCAGATAACTCTTCCACTCTTTCCCCAGTCCATCCACTGACGTGGTTCCGGAGTCTTGACATGATTGAACTGGGTCGACAGGCGGCTCTTCAGGCGGCGAAGTGGACACGTTATTCGTACGGCAACGATCGCGCCTAGAATGCGCGAGATAACGCCTCGCTGCCGAGATCGCGCAGCCCGGCATCGGTCTGGATCGACCTCAGAATCTGGGCCGGGAAGGACGGCGAGCCATGTTGATCGCCATTGACATCGGGAACACGACCCTCCAGATCGGTGTGTTTAACGACCGTAAAATTGTCCACACTTGGCGTCTGGCGACCCAGCACGACCGGCTGTCTGACGAATACGGCATCTTTGTTGCCTCTTTGCTGCGCTACGAGGGCATCCAGATCGCGCAGATCGACGGAGCGATCATCTCTTCGGTGGTCCCTGCCCTGGCCCCGGTGTTCCAGGACGTCTGCCGCAAGTTCCTGCGGACCGAGCCGCTTCTGGTCTCCCCGCACATGAGAAAACCGGTCAGGATTGGGATTGAACACACCGAGGAGTTGGGTGCGGACCGAATCGTCGACGCAGTGGCAGCGCTCTCGCGATATGGGCCGCCGCCGCTGATCGTGGTCGACTTCGGCACGGCAACCGTGTTCGATGCGATCAACGAGCACGGTGTCTACATCGGAGGTGCGATCTCGCCCGGCATTGGCATCTCCACTGAGGCGCTGTTCGACCGCGCCAGCCGCTTGGCCCGGATCGACCTGGACCGACCCCCGGCGGCAATCGGCGCACGCACCGAAACGGCCCTGCAGAGCGGCATTCTGTTCGGTTATGTCGGCCTCGTGGAGGGGATCATTGCCCGCTTCCGCGGCGAGTTGGGCGATGCCCGGGTCGTGGCCACGGGAGGCTGGGCGCCAAGGATCGCCGAGGAGACGGATGTCCTGGACATCGTTGACGAGGACCTCATTTTGTGGGGTCTGCGCGAGCTCTACTACTACAACGCCGAAGGCACTCCATGAGCACCGACGGTGAGGTGCCGGCGCCCCAGCCACTCCGCGGCCGCCGAGTCACTCTGGGAGTGACCGGTTCGATTTCCGCCTACAAGAGCGTCGAAGCAGCGCGCCGGCTCGAAGACGCTGGCGCAACCGTCGACGTGGCGTTGACACCATCGGCGGCGCGCTTCGTTCCAGCGCTGACCTTCCGTTCTCTGGTCAAGGGCGAAGTCGCCGCCGACCTCTGGGATCCGTCAGCTCCGGCCGAGCAACATGTTGCGATGGGCCGGCGTGCCGACGCGATGCTGGTCGCGCCGGCCTCGGCGACCACCATTGCCAAGCTGGCGCAGGGCATCGGCGACAACCCCGTGACGTTGACCGCGCTGGCGACGAGCGCACCGCTGGTCGTCGCGCCGGCGATGGATTCAGTCATGTACGGCCAGCCCTCTGTGCAGGCCAACCTCGAGTTGCTCAAAGCGCGCGGCGTGTTCATTGCGGGACCGGCGATCGGCCGGCTCGCGTCCGGTGGCCGCGGTCTGGGTCGGCTGATCGAACCGATTGAGTTGGCTGCAGCGGTGCGCTCGGCGATCGGCCGGACTGTCGGAGATCTTCGGGGACGGCACATCATCGTGACGGCCGGAGGTACTCGCGAGCCCATCGATCCGGTCCGCTACGTGGGCAATCATTCCAGCGGCAAGATGGGTGTCGCCGTCGCTGAGGCGGCCCGCGACCAGGGGGCGGCCGTCACTTTGATCACAACCCAACAGCCACCCGACGGCCGCTACGGCATCGTCGTGCGCTCAGTCGGCACAGCGATTGAGATGCAGGAGGAGATTCGGAAGGCGGCCCGAGGCGCCCACGCGCTGGTGATGGCCGCAGCGGTTGCGGATTACCGGCCGGCGGCGGCGGCGGAGTCGAAACTCAAGAAGCAGGATGCCGAGGAAGCGGGGATGACACTGGAGATGGTTGAGAATCCCGACGTGATCGCGTCGATCGATGCGCCCCATCTGCTCAAAGTCGGCTTTGCCGCCGAGACCGATGACCTGATCGACAACGCTAAGGCCAAGATTGAGAAGAAGGGCCTCGCCTTCATTGCCGCCAACGACGTCAGCCAGTCGGACGCCGGCTTCCAGGTCGACACGAATCGGGTCGTGCTGCTCGGCGCATCGGGTGAGCCGGAACGTCTGCCTCTGTTGCACAAGTACGACGTGGGGTTGGCCATTCTGGAGCGGCTGAAATCGCACCCCGACTGGCCAGTTCGGCCGGACTGAGAATCAGGCGTCGGTCACTTCAGCTTGACCGCCGTGCCGTACATGTAGACCTCGGCCAGGTTCTGGCCGATATCGGAGGTCATCATTCTGGTCCCGACAATTGCGTCGGCGCCCATCGCCTCGGCAGATGCTTCGAGCTTCTCGATCACTTGCGTGCGCGTGTCGCTCATCAGCTTCGTGTAGGCGTGAATCTCGCCGCCAAACAGGCTCTTGATACCGGCCAGGATGTCCCGCCCAACGTTGCGGGAGCGCACGCTGTTGGCGCTGACCAAGCCCAACACCTCAGCGATCTCTCGGTTTGGTACGGATTCGGTTGTCACGATCTGCATGGTCAGCGCCTGTCGAACTGAATCGGCATTCTGAAGCTCAGCCTATTGAGAAGAGTCATCATCATCCACGCTGCCGCGCACACGCCAATCCCGGCGAAGGCGTCGAGCGTCCAGTGATTGGCGGTGGCCACGACCGCCCAACTCTGCGAGAGGGGGATGGCGGGGGCGAGCCCTCGCATCAGCGGATGACTCGATGTCTGCCAGACCGCGATGCCGGCCAGCAGCGCCCATCCCACGTGGAGCGAGGGCAGCGCTGCGTACGGATTGACAAACAGACCGACCTCCTGCGCCTGGTAGGCGGGTGCGGCGCGGAGGGCGAGGGTGTCGATGTAGCCGAGGTCTGGCATCAGGCGCGGCGGCGCGGTTGGGAAGAGAAAGTAGGAGCTCATCCCGATTGCCGCCGAGATCAACAGTGCATTGCGGAACCTGCGCCAGGTGTCGCGATGCGATCGCCAAAGCCAGACGGCCAGCACGATCAGGAGCGGCATGTGGCCCCAGAAATAGGTCCCGTTGGCGAGGTCGATCAGGGCGTTCGAGCCGAGGATCACTTCGTGGATTGGGATCTCCCAATCGAGCCGGAGGCGCTGTTCCAGGCCGAGGATGTCGCGGGCGCGCTGAAATGCCTCATCCGCGCGGTCGGAAACCGCGCCGCGCACGAGGTAGTAGACCAGCGCGGCCACCGTGACGGCGGCCAATTCGCGCAGAAACTCCCGCATTCCGCCACGTTATCCCCGCTTGTTTTTCATGCTGATCGCTAGGATGATCTGCATTGTTCCCATCGGTTCCTGCCCAACCCCCTAGAGACCTGCTGAGAGACTCCTATGGACATCATCGCCAGCGGCCAGCCTGCACTCGAGACCGCCGCCGACCACCTGCTCATCTTCGCAACCAAGGATGACGACATTCTCGCCGGCGGCGCGCTGCGACAGCTCAACGACGCCCTCGCCGGCGGTCTCGAACCGCTCGTCAAATCGGGTGAACTGTCTGGTGCAGTCAACGAAACCGTCGTCGTGCATACCTTCGGACAGACCAAGGCGCCTCGGGTCATCATCGCGGGACTCGGACCGGCGCAGGAGATGGGACTTGATGAGATCCGTCACGCTGCCGCCAATGGCGCGCGCAGGGCCCGTTCCCTGTCTTCGGGGTCGCTGGCCGTTGCGGTCGACGGCGAGGAGTGCGGCCTGACGACCGAAGAGATTGCCGGGGCGATCTGCGAGGGTCTTGAAATGGGCCTCTATCGCTTCGATCGGCACCAATCGCCGAAGAAGGTCCCCAATGTGCTGGAGCGGGCGTCACTGCACTCGGACCACGTCGCCGACGTGCAAACGGGGATCGCGCACGGTCGCTCGTTGGCCGGCGCGGCCAACTTCGCTCGCGACCTGGCCAACGAGCCGTCCAACCTGCTCACGCCGACGGAACTCGCCAACCGTGCGGAGGCCTGGGCCGCCGACCATGACGTCGACATCGAGATCATGGACGAGGCGGCTGCGGCCGAGCTCGGCATGGGTTCCTTCCTCGGCGTGGCCAAGGGATCGCACCAACCGGCCAAGTTCCTGATTCTGCGTCACCGCGGCGGGGCCGACGAGCCCGGCCTGGGCTACTGCGGCAAGGGGATCACCTTCGATACAGGCGGCATCTCGATCAAACCGGCCGCCAATATGGAGGCGATGAAGCAGGACATGTCGGGCGCGGCGGCGGTTGTGGCGTCGATGGGCGCCATCTCTGATCTGAAGCTGCCAATCAATGTCACGGCGCTCGCACCTTGCACCGAGAACATGCCTGGTGGCAACGCGATCAAACCTGGTGACCTGCTCACGGCGATGAACGGCGCCACGATCGAGGTGATCAACACCGACGCCGAAGGCCGCCTCGTGCTCGCCGACGCGCTCTCCTACGCCAATCACATGGGACTTTCGCCGTTGATCGACGTGGCGACCCTGACTGGCGCAGCTGCGGTCGCCCTAGGCGACGTCGCGACGGCCGTCATGGCCAACGACGACGACCTCGCTGTGGAGGTGATCGAGGCGGGCAAGCAAGCCGGAGAGAAGTTCTGGCAACTGCCGATGTTCCCTGAGTACGACGAGCAAATCCGCAGCCAGGTCGCCGACGTGAAGAACACCGGCGGTCGGCTGGCTGGCGCGATCACTGCGGCCAAGTTCCTCGCTCGCTTCGCCGGCGACACTCCCTGGGCGCACCTCGACATGGCCGGCACAGACGACGCCTCGAAGACACGCGGCACGCAGGTCAAGGGGGCGAGCGGCGTGCCGGTCCGCTCGCTGGTTCGCTTCGCCGCTGCCCGCGCCGAGGCCTCGGCCTAAACTGCAAGCAACGAATCAGCTAGGAAGAGGCCGAATCATGGCCGAGTTTGAACGCCTGACTGACCTCCCTGAGGAAGAAGAACGCGCCCTGCGCGACCAGTACCGGGCTGAAATGACGGAGCTCGCCGACAAGTTTTGCGAAGAGCGCGGCTACATCCTGATGAACGCCGACCAGACGATCGAAGACTTCGTCAACATGCGCATGCGCTTCGGCAAGTTCTACTGCCCCTGTCAGCCGGCCAACAACGACGACACGATCTGCGTCTGCGAACCGGTCCTTAACGGCCTGGTCGACTTCGAGGGCACCTGCTTCTGCAACTTCTTCACCCTGCCCGAAGGCAAGACCGCGATCAAGGACGAGGTTGCCCTGGATCTCTAGTTGTGGTGCTGGAAGATCGGCAATGGCGCCAGCGGCGCATAGATCTCGACAGAGAGTTCATAGACCTGGTCGGCCCAGGAATCCCAGTCCCGGCGCGCGACTTGGGCCTGCTCGGACGAGAGAGCAGCCTGCACCCCCGATTCGTCCTCGAAGGTGTAGCCCATCAGGTGGGCGCCGGCGATCGGGTCCGAGCCTCGCACGCGGAAGGCGGAGACGATACCCGGAATCTCGAGCACATGCGGCAGGTGTGTGCGCCGGTGCCAGTCCTCGAATTCGTCCAGGATCGTCGGGTCGAGGCGCGCCCGGACGATCATGATCGGATGTGTCATCAGTACCGCCATGTTGCGCAGTGTCGCATACGTCACCGACCCTGAGAGGCAGTCGAAGGGTCAAGGCGCGTGGGTCTGGTAAGGTCTAGGCAACGAGACGACACAGCGACACGATGCAGCGCAGCGGTCTCCGTTCAAGCCGGAGACAGGCGGGGAGCGGACGGCTTGGACAGCCGCCAGCCGCGACGACGAGAGTCACGACCCAATCCAGCCCGTCGCGCATCATCGCCACATGGCCCACGTGGATAGGTACACCCATGCTGAGCAAAGATGAGAAAGCAGCCATTGCCGAGCGCTTCGGACAGCACGAAAACGACACTGGCTCGCCCGAGGTCCAGATCGCACAGCTGACTGAGCGGATTTCACGGCTGACCGACCACCTGCGCGAACACCGGCACGACTACCACACCCGGCGCGCCCTGATGAAGCTCGTCGGCCAGCGTCGCCGCCAGCTTCGCTACCTCAACCGCGAGGATGTGAACCGCTACTCCACGCTGGTCAGCGAACTGGGTCTGCGCCGCTAGTCCAGCACAGGCCGGACCGCGCGAGCGCAGTACTCCGTCTCGCAGGAACATCGGCGACGCGCTAACCGGGCGCCAGCGATCGACAGATCGCCGCCGAACAGACAGATCCTGTTGTTGAGGAAGCAGCGGCAGGGACAACAAGTACAGGGAAGTACAGGAACGCACCAACACATGGAAATCACTACCCGAACCGTCCAGCAGGAGATTGCCGGACGCACCCTCACAATCGAGACCGGCAGGCTCGCCCACCAGGCCGGCGGGGCCGTTACCGTGCGCTACGGCGACACGATGATGCTCGGCACCGCGACCGCCTCCAAGCCGCGCCCCGGGATTGATTTTTTCCCGCTCTCGGTTGAGTTCGAAGAGCGGCTCTACGCGGCTGGTCGGATTCCCGGATCGTTCTTCCGTCGCGAGGGCCGACCGACGACCACTGCCGTGCTCTCGGCGCGGCTGACCGACCGACCGATCCGTCCGCTGTTCCCCAAGGGATACAACGACGACACCCAGTTGATCATCACGATCTTCTCGGTCGACATGGAGAACCCGCCCGACACCCTGGGCACTATTGCCGCGTCGGCCGCGCTCTGCGTTTCCGACATCCCCTTCGACGGGCCGGTCGCCTCGGTCCGAATCGGTCACGTTGACGACGAACTCGTCCTCCAGCCGACCTTCGCGCAGCTTGAAGTCTCCGACCTCAACCTTGTCGTCGCCGGCACCAAGGACGCGATCACGATGGTCGAGGCTGACGCGGGCGAGGTTCCCGAGTCCTTGTTGGTCGAAGCGCTGGCGCTGGGCCAGGAGGCGATCACCACGATTTGTGAAATGCAGGAGGCGCTCGCCTCTGAAGCTTCCACCACCAAACGCGAGTACACCCCTCAATCGGTTGACGCCGACATTCTTGCCGCGATCGAGGAGCAGATCGGCGAGGATCTGGTTTCTGCCCTTCGTGACGCGGAAGACAAGGCCGACCGGGACGCTCGCCGCTCCGCTGTCAAGGCGTCGCTGCTCGACAATCTCGATGAAGACGCCGACGAGGAAGCGCATCGCGACGCCTTCGACGCGCTGGAGAAGCGGATCGTGCGGCGCAGCATTCTCGACGATGGCGTGCGACCCGACGGTCGCGGTCACGCGGACCTGCGCCCGCTCTCGGCCGAGATCGACCTGGTCCCGCGCACGCATGGCTCCGGCCTGTTCCAACGCGGCGAGACCCAGGTATTGAGTTTCACCACGCTGGCCGGTTCAGGCATGGCCCAGCGAATCGATGACCTCACACCCGAGGACTCGAAGCGCTTCATGCACCATTACAACTTCCCGCCCTTCTCGACCGGTGAGACCGGCCGAGTCGGCAATCCCTCGCGGCGCAGCATCGGCCACGGCATGCTCGGCGAGCGCGCCATGGCCGCCATCCTGCCGCCGTTCGAGGATTTCCCCTACACGATCCGGATCGTCTCCGAGGTTCTCGCCTCCAATGGTTCGACCTCGATGGCCTCGGTCTGCGCCGGGGTTCTCTCGATGATGGACGCGGGCGTACCCATCAAGACGCCGATTGCCGGAATCGCCATGGGTCTGATCAAGGAAGACGACGAGGTGGCGATCCTCACCGACATCGTCGGCATGGAGGATCACCTCGGCGACATGGACTTCAAGGTGGCCGGCTCCCGCGACGGCGTGACCGCGCTACAGATGGATATGAAGGTCAAAGGCATCGACCTTGAGATCCTGACCCGAGCGCTCGATCAGGCCCGTGACGCCAGACTCCAGATCATGGACGTGATGACCGAGTGCATCGCTGCTCCGCGCGAGCAAATGTCGCCTCACGCCCCGCGCATCTTGCGGATCGACGTGCCGCAGGACAAGATCGGGCAGCTGATCGGCCCCGGCGGGCGCAACATTCGCGCTCTGCAGGAGGACACCGGCGCGGACATTTCGGTCGAGGACGATGGCGCGGTCTTCATCACGGCCGTCGATCAGAAGTCGGGCGAGGCTGCGTACGAGCGCATCTCGGCCATGACCCGGGACATCGAGCCCGGCCAGATTTACACCGGCAAGGTTGTCCGCATCCTGCCCTTCGGCGCATTCGTCGAGATGGTGCCGGGCAAGGACGCGCTGGTTCACATATCCGAACTGGCCGACTACCGGGTCGACAAGGTCGAAGACGTTGTCAACGTCGGCGACGAAATGCAGATCATCGTGATCGAGGTCGACAACCTCGGTCGCGTCAACGCGTCTCGCAAGGCGTTGCTCAACGGCGACACCGACTCCGGTCCGCGTGAGCCCCGACAGGGACGCGAGCCTCGAGAGCCCCGCGAGCGCCGCAGCCGCGACGACCGTGGTCCGCGCCGTGACAGTGAGCCCAGGGAGCCCCGCGAGCCGCGGCAGCGCCGTTCGCGAGTGCCACGCGATCCGGAACCGGAAGACGCCGAGGCGCCTGCCGAGAGAGTCGCTCAGGAAGAACCGGCGACGGCCGCGGTCGAGGCCCCCGCCCGCGAGGCCGAAGAGGTGGCCGAGCCGACGCCAGTGGCCGCGACAACGGCCGACGATAGCTCTGCCGCTGTCGCGCCGCCGCGGGAAGGCCAGCCACGACGACGCCGTCGGCGTCGACGCCGAGGCGCCGGCCAGCAACAGTCCGGCGATGGAGGCCAGCAGTCCGCACCGTCCGACCCGAATCGGCAGACCGAGGAACAACGCGGTCAGCGTGCGCCCAAAGGCAACGCCGACGACCAGGAGGAGCGTCAGCCCGACAGCAATGTCGCGCCGCGACGGCGAGGCGGCATTCTCTCCCGCGTGAACATCCGCCGCGGACAGCCGCAGACCGACGGCGACGGCCCGCCTCCGCCGCCTCCGCCGCCGCGCAGCGACTTCGGCGCTCCCAGCCGCTAAGGGCGGCTGTGGATGGATCGTTGAGTAGGTGAGCCATGACCCGCCCCAGCATCCGAGTGGTGATGAGCGGCGCCGGCAACATGGGCCAACAGATCATGGCGGCGATCGAGTCCGCTGATGACCTCGAACTGGTCGGCGCGCTGGATGGCCTCTCGAGCGAATCGTCGGTCGACATCAACGGCCATGACGTGCCGCTCAGCAACTCGCTCGATTCGCTTGCCGCGTGGTCGCCCGACGTCGTGGTTGACTTCTCCAACGCCGAGTGGACGATGCAACTGATCCCGGCCGCAGTCAGCGCCGGTGTCCGGCCCGTAATCGGCACGAGCGGCCTGTCGGACGATGTGATCGCCGATGCCGAGCGACGTATCCAAGAGGCCGGTCTCGGCGGTGTGATCGCCGCCAACTTCGCACTTGGCGCGGTGCTGATGATGCACCTCGCCAATGTCGCCGCGCCGCTCTTCGACTCCGTCGAGATCATCGAACAACACCACGACGGCAAGGTTGACGCGCCGTCTGGCACCGGCGTCGCCACCGCCCAGTCAATGCGCGCCGCTCGCGACAGCGACTTCAAGCGCAAAGATGCCGAGCGCCACAACATCGAGGGTTACGATTCTCGCGGCGCTGAGCTCGGCGGCGCGTCGTTGCACTCGGTCCGCCTGCCCGGTCTGGTGGCGCACCAGGTGATCATCTTCGGCGGCAATGACGAAACGTTGACCATCCGTCACGACTCGATGAGCCGCGCCTCCTTCATCCCCGAAATCCTCCGCGCCGTCCGTGCAGCGCCCGATCTCGACCACCTCGTGATCGGCCTCGACCGGCTGCTCGGTCTGCGGACCGACTAACTGCATCCACGAAACGCAGACCACGCAAACACTAGGAGTCGCACCGTGGGACGTGAACTGACCGTTGCCCTCGTCGGAGCCACCGGCGTCGTTGGGGCCGAATTCCTCAAGTGCATGGAAGAACGCAACTTCCCGGTCAAGGAACTCCGGCTGCTGGCGACGAAGCGTTCCGAGGGCCGCAAACTCAGCTTCCGCGGCGAGACGCACATCGTCCACGAGACTACTCACGACGCGTTCAAGGGGGCCGACGTGGCCTTCATCTCCGCCTCGACTGCGGCGTCTAAGGAACTCTGCCCGGTTGCGGCGAGCAAGGGCGCGGTCGCCTTTGACGATTCATCCGCCTTCCGCCAGCAAGAGGGCGTGCCCCTGGTCGTGCCCGAGGTCAATCCCGAAGACCTGCGCCACCACAACGGGATCGTTTCGACCCCGAACTGCACCACCGTGCCGCTGGTGCTCTCGCTGCACCCCCTGATTCGAGACCGTGCGGTGACCCGCGTGATCGCCGACACCTACCAGGCCACCTCCGGCTCCGGTGGTGCGGCGGTGGTCGAGCTGAAGCAGCAGAACGCCGTGCTTGCCGGCGGCGACTCGATCTCGGACGAGCAGATTTCCGAGTATCCGAAGCAGATCGCCAACAACGCCCTGCCCCAGGTCGACGTCTTCCTCGAGGACGGCTACACCAAGGAAGAGTGGAAGATGCTCGTGGAGTCGCGCAAGATTCTGCACCAGCCGGGGTTGCCGCTGTCGGCGACCTGCGTCCGGATTCCGACCGAACGGGCGCACGCGATTGCGGTTCACGCCGACTTCGACCGCCCGATCACGCCCGAGGAGGCGCACGAGCGCTGGGCCGCCCAGCCTGGCCTCACGGTGATCGACGGGCGAGCGGCCGGCGAGTGGCCGACACCGCTCGATGCCGACGGGATCGACGACACGCTGGTCGGCCGCGCCCGTGTCGACGTGACCAACCCCAACGGCCTCGCCTGGTGGGTCGTCGCCGACAACCTGCGCAAGGGCGCGGCGCTGAACATCGTGCAGATGGTCGAGTGGATGCTCGATGACGGCTGTCTGTAGCGATTGAGTCGCCCGGCGACAGCGCACTACGTCGGCGAATCCGCTCCTCCAGACCTAGTAGCCTTGATCGTCAGACTGTGACCGACGGAAAGCCCGAATCATGACTGAGCCAAATGACGCCCCTGACTGGGGACGCCTCTACACCGCGATGGTGACGCCGATGACCGAGGCCGGCGGCGTTGACATCGAGCAGGCGCAGCACCTGGCGGCGGCTCTGTTGAAGTCGGGCTCCGACGGGGTCGTCGTGGCCGGTACGACCGGCGAGTCGCCGACGCTGACGCACGAGGAGGAGCGAGTCCTGTTCCGCGAGTTGGCCCCGGTCGTCCATGAGGCGGGCGGCACGCTGATCGCGGGTACCGGCTCCAACAGCACCGACACGGCGGTCGACGCGTCCGAGCAGGCGGCGCAGCTCGATATCGACGGTCTGCTGCAGGTGGTGCCGTACTACAACAAGCCGTCGCAGGAGGGTCTGTACCAGCACTTCAAGGCGGTGGCCGACGCCGTGCCCGACACGCCGATCATGCTCTACAACGTGCCCGGTCGGACGGGGCTGAACATGACGGCGCAGACGGTTGTGCGGCTGGCCGAAGACTGCGCCAACATCGTTGGCGTCAAAGAGGCGTCGGGTGATCTAGAGCAGATTGCGGAGATCATCCGCACCGCGCCGCCAGGCTTCCGCATGTGGAGCGGCAACGATCAGGACAACCTCGCCATCCTGGCGATGGGCGGCCACGGCACTGTGTCGGTGCTTTCGCACCTGGTCGGCGGACAGCTCAAGGCGATGTACGACGCCTGGGAGCGCGGGGATACCGCTGAAGCCGGTAGGTTGCATGTCAAGCTTGCGCCGTTGGTCAAGGCGATGTTCCTGATCGGCAACCCGGCTCCGGTCAAGTGGGCGCTGAACGACATCGGCTTCAACGCGGGGCCGCCGCGGCCGCCGTTGGTTGAGCCTGACGAGGAGATCCAGGCCACGATCCGCTCGGCGCTTGAGGTCGCGGGCGGCCAGGACCTGATCTAGCGCCGATGCAGTCAGATGCCGCCGAGGCCTGGGGCTATGCCCTGCTGTTGACGCGCCGGGTCCTGACGACGGCGCTGGCCGGGGCGACCGAGGCGCAACTGCACGAGCCGACGCCGATCGGCTCACTGGCCGAGTGCGCGTCGGCGGCCTGCGCAGCGGAGGCGGAGCTGATCTGGCCCGAGGATTTGCCTCCGGCGCAGCTCGAGCCGCCGCGGACGCCGGTGCAGGTTCTCTATGCGTTGGTCCGGCATCGCGCGGTGACCGAGGAAGTGCTGATGCAGGCGAGCGACGCGACGATGCAATCGGCCTGGTGGACGCGGGCGAAGCGGCTGGCGCAGGACCCGGAGCAGACGCTGACGGAGTCGCTGCAGCAGCTTGCGTTGCGGGAGTTCGCGATCGCGACGAAGTCGGCCAGCATCCGGGCCCAGATCGATCCGGAGTGGTCGGCGCAGCCGGAGCTTGCAGAGCGGGCACGGCGAGCAATTGCCTCGGCTCGGTAGGAGAGCTCGTTGCGGATAGGGCGCCGGAAAAAAAGAAAAACGCGCCGGCTGTGTTCCGAGGGATCGGGTATTAGGGCGGTTCGTCTTCCTGGTCGGTATCTTCGCTTTCGTCTTCCTCGGAGTCCTCAGAATCTTCGGGGGTTTCAGTGTTCTCGGAATTTCTGACGTAGCAGGCGTAGGGGTGTTCCGTGGGCTCCTCCGGGGGAGACAGCGCCGGGGCGCGGTTTGAGCGGGGCTGATCGTCGTTTAGTACGTAGAGGATGTCTCCGTAGTGGGGGTTGGCCGGCGAGCGGAGCTTGGCGAGCTTGCTCGCGGCGTTGACGCGGACGTAGGCGGGGTGGTTGTCGGCGGCGAGCTCGGCGAGGACGTGGACGGCGGCTCTGAAGGTTGGCGCGATGGGCATTGGGGGTTTCCTTTCGTTGGCTAGGTGGGATCGACAGTATGCGAACGACCGTGCGATATGCAGTTGGGTTTCGTTGCTTGGTATGCGGAAGGGACAGCGTCGGGGGTTGGGCTGAGGGCGTGGGGGGGGGTCGCTACCTGGCTGCTCTGGGCCCCGTGTCAGGCACGGGGCATCGGGCGGGATGGGAGAGGCTGACTCTAGGGTCGGTGCGGGGAGCCCTCTCAGCCGCTACGCGGCAGCCCCGCATCAAGTGCGGAGCAGGCTCTCCCAGCGGGGGGAGCTCTTAGGTAGTGGGTGTTGCGTGCCTTGGCCGAACCAGGAGACTCCCTGCCTTCATTCGTTGGGCGTGGTCAGCGCTTTGATGATCTTGTTCGCCAGCCGCTCGTCGACTTCGCGGTGACGGGGAACTGCCTGATACGCGCTTGTTTTGGGATTTCGGTACCAGTCGTGCTAGGAGCCATCCCGCACGAACAGGGAGCCGGTTGGCTGGATGCGCTTGACCAAGTCGCGCTGTTTCACACCAGCGTTAGCTCGGCCACTCGACGAATTCCCGGCAATTCACCACTCGTCAAGTCGAGGTAGAGGGCGCGCAGGTGGTCCTTCAGGTCTTCTAGAGTTTCGCCCTGCGTCCAGTAGTCGGGGAACTCCTCGAGGTAGCCGAGCCACCATTCGTCTTCCTGCCAGTAGACCATTCTTGTCGTCGGTGCATCTGGCATGAGCGGGTACCTCGTCTCAGAACTCGACCCTACCCTGTGCGCAGCCTAACGAGGACGGAGACTGCCGAATGACCTGGGAATCAGAGATTGCCGAAATCGCCAAGCGCAAGGAACTCGCCAAGGCGCGGGGCGGGCCTGAGGGTGTGGCTCGGCAGCGGCGGCGGGGCAAGTTGCTGGTCAACGAGCGGATCGACGGGTTGTTGGATCCGTACTCGTTGACGGAGTTCATGTCGCTGGTCGGCCGGCCCCACTACGACGAGGGTGGGGCGCTGGTTGGGTTCACGCCCAAGGGGGCGATCGAGGGGTTTGGCAAGGTCAACGGGCGCAAGGTTGTGGTCTCGGCGGGGGACTTCACGGTGCGAGGCGGCTCGGGCGGCGGCGACGGATCGGACGGGCTGGGGTCGGAGAAGCGCTCCAACCAGCGGGCGCTGGAGTGGCGTGTGCCGTACGTGCGGCTGCTCGACGCGGCGGGCGGATCGGTGCGCGGCTTCGAGACGCTGGGCCGCACCTACCTGCCCGATGGCAACATGTGGTCGACCTTCGACACCGACCTGTTGCGGACGGTGCCGGTGGTCTCGGCGGTGATGGGATCGGTCGCGGGGCTGCCGGCGGTGAATGCCTGCATGGCTCACTTCACGATCATGGTGAAGGGGATCTCGCAGCTCTTCCCCGGTGGTCCGCCGGTGGTCAAGGCGGCGCTCGGCTACGACATCACGAAGGAGGACCTGGGCGACGAGCGCGTCCATGTGTACCAGTCGGGGTCGGTGGACAACCTGGCCGAGGACGAGGAGGACGCGTTTCGGCAGATCAGGCAGTTCTTGAGCTATCTGCCGCAGAACGTCTATGAAATGCCGGAGCGGATTGAGCCGACCGACGACCCGAATCGTCGCGAGGAGCGGCTGCGCCGCCTGGTGCCGCGCGATCGGCGGCGGGCGTATGACGGACATCGGGCGATCAACTGGTGCGTGGACGAGGGCTCATTCTTCGAGATTGCGCCGTTTTACGGCCGCTCGCGGATTACGGGGCTGGCGCGGATCAATGGGTATCCAGTCGGCGTGATGGCGAACAATCCGATGCACGAGGGCGGCTCGACCGACGTCAAGGGCGGCAGCAAGGTGATCCGCCTGATCCAGCTCTGCGATACGTTCCATCTGCCGCTGATCTCGTTTGCGGACGAGCCCGGTTTCATGGTCGGGCTGGAGTCCGAGAAGCTGGGGATCGAGCGTGCCGGCGCCCGGTTGGTGATGGCGACCTGCCAGTCGCGGATGCCCTGGGCGACGGTCGTGATGGGCAGGATTTTCGGCGTGGCGGGTCAGTGTCAGCACCGGCCGACGGGGATGTTCCAGCGCTGGGCGTGGCCCTCGGGACGGTGGGGATCGATGCACATCGAGGGCGGGGCGATGGCGGCGTATCGGAGGGAGATCGATACGGCGGACGATCCCGAGGCGAAGCAGGCGGAGATCGAACAGCGGCTCCAGGACCTGGCGTCGCCGTTCCGGACGGCGGAGGCGACGGGTCAGGACATCATCGACCCGGCGGATACTCGGCCTCTGCTGTGCGAGTTTGTGGAGGATGCACAGGCGATTTTGCGGACTCAGTTGGGTCCGAGTCCGTATCCGTACATGCCTTGATGCGCATCTCAGCCACGCTACTGAGACTCATCCCGACTTTGGCGCTGTTCCTCGCGGCGGCTTGCGCCGACCAAATCCCTGTCGATGTCGAGTCAGAGCAGGGCCAGAGTCAAGCGACGCCGGTCCTACAACAGCACGATGGGACTGAGCGTGGGTCTGAGCCATCCGTCGCTTTGGGGGATGCGGCCATGGAGGCGCTGGCCCAATGGATTGAGGGACTTAGCCACCTCGTCATCGAGGTCGAGTTGACTGTGGAGAATGTAGATTCATCCGTCGAAATCAAGGGCCGGGCGAATAGAGATCTCCTCGCCGGCAGAGATTGGCTCTACTTCGACCTGTTGCGTACGACAGACTCGGAGTTGGTCTTGCAAGTGATCTCCGGGACAGACGAGCTGTATGTCTTCAGCGAAGACTCGGGTTGGATTTCTGCCGACGCCGCCGATGTCCCATCCTATGAGGGCTTGATCGTTCTCCTTCAACTGGACCTACTCCTCGACGAGAGCCATTTGTCTGGACTGGTGCGCTGTCTCGAGACGCCGATTGGATCAACCTCAGAGACGACCAGGCAGGGTCGGGCAGTCTGGCAAATCCAATGCAGCGGCGACACCGCAGAGGCTGGTGAGCTTGGAGCCGTAGCAACCTTGATCGAGCAGATGGCCAGTCCCATCACAGCACTCCGCTCCGCACGGGATTCTGAGGAGAGTGAAGAAAAGCAATCAGAGGACTCCTCGCAAGCTGAGTCGGCTCGCGCGTTTCTGCTGCTGGCTGTTGAGAAAGAAACTGGGGCCCTGCTCGGGTTCGAGCAGAGAATGGAGGTTCACCGAGGTGATGGACCACCAACCTCTTACTCGTACTCGGCATGGCTGGTCCGGTACAACCAACCATTCAGTTTCCCGGACCTGACGGAGTAGCCGACTCCCGGCCTAATGAATCCCTCTACCCTTGTCCACACCTGAGACAGGAAGAGGCGCGATATGTCGGACCAGATCACGATTCACGTTGGCACGATTGGACAGGGGCTCTGGCGTTCGCCCGATGCTGGAGGCGTCTGGCAGAAGGGGCGGGCTGTTGGTGAGCAGTCGGTGCGGTCGCTGGTGGTGTTTCCGAATGATTCGAACCGACTGATGGCCGGCGCCGACGATGCGCTGCTGTTGTCCGACGACAACGGCTCGAGCTGGAGCGTGGTCGACAGTTACGAGCCGGACCGGCAGACCTGGTCGCTGGCCGTGGACCCGACGGACTCAGGGACGATCTTCGCAGGCGGCCGGCCGGGCGTGCGACGATCGCGCGACGGGGGACACTCGTGGGATGACCTGCCCGTCGACATCGTCGAGGAGTGCCCGGTTGGCGTCCCACGCACGACGGTGGTCGTGATCGACCCGCTCAACTCGCAGCGAATCTACGCGGGCGTCGAGGTCGACGGCGTACACAAGTCGATCGACGGCGGCGACACCTGGGTGCGGGGTAATCCGCTGGGGCCGGAGACGTTCCAGGCCGACATCCACTGCATGGGCCGCTCGACTGCGCCCGAGGGCGCCGCGACGTTCGCGACCAGCCCGTACGGAATCGCTCGGTCGGACGACGAGGGCGAGTCGTGGCTGCAGCATGAGTTTCCGCCGCTGACCGAGCGGACGCCGCGCTCGTATTGCCGCGCGATGATCGTGAAGCACGACGACCCCAACACCATGTTCGTAGCCAGCGGGGACGGGATTCCCGGTACGACCGGCGCGATCCAGCGGACGACCGACGGCGGGCAGAGCTGGGCGCCGTGCGATCTGCCCGTGGCGCCGAAGTCCGTCGTCTACTGGCTGGCGAGCCATCCCGACGCGCCCGATACGATCGCCGCGGCGACGCTGTACGGCTACGTCTACCTGAGCGAAGACGGCGGCGATAGCTGGCGCAAGCTGGACCGGGAGTTCGGCGAAATCCGCGCGCTGGCGCTGTCAACCGCCTAATCGCCCCCGCTCCGCCGCCTGACCTCATTACCTCACTTCATCACCCTGCTCCATCGGCTGGCGGCATCGCGGTGCTCGGCGCCGTTCGACGGCGGATCCCGCGATAGAGTGAATCGACATTGACTCCCGCTGTGCAGGTGCCGGGAAGATACTGGGCAAGTACTGGGCAGGTGGTTGTATGCGCGCGTTGTTTTTCCTGTTGATCGTCTCTGTCGTGGCCGTCGGAACGTTGTTTGCTGCTTGCGGCGGCGATGACGAACCCTCGCAGACTCAGCCGCAGCAACAGCAGACGGCGCAGGCGGAGCGTTCAGACGATGAGAGCAGCGCGCAACGCTCGGCGACGGCGGCTCGTACGCAGTCGACGCAAGAGTCGGCTGAGCAGGGCGCGACGCAAGCGGCTGAACAGGTCGAGGCGCAGCCGGACGCCGACGGTGGTCTGGAAGACCCGCTGTTTGCCGAGGCGCTGGCTGCGTTCGAGTCCTGGGCGGCCGGCCTGGAATCGTTCGAGATGGCGGTTGATGTCGATATCAACCTGGGCGGGCTCTCCTCGCAGCTCGAGACGATGATCCTGGTCCAGGTGGAGCCGTTCATGGCGCTGACCACGATCGACGCCAGCTCGCTGTTCGGGATGGTCTCGAGCTTCGCTGACGACGAGGAAGCCACGCTGGACGAACCACTGCTGATGCAGGTCATGATCTCGGAGGACGCGGCGTATCTCTCGATGCCGCAGATTGGCGGCTGGATCGATCTGAGCGATCAGTTCGAGGAGACACTCGAGGGCCTGACGGGCTTGCTGGGCACGAACCCGGAGGACCTCACCGACCCCAACCAGTTCGGACAGGCATTTGGCTGCATCGAGACCGTGGGGGGCTCGATCGCGGAAGGACAGCACGGAGGCGAGCCGGTCTGGATCGTCGATTGCCTGATCGAGGTCGACTTGCTGAACGCATCGGCGGAAGGCCAGCTGCGCTCTCAAGGCATCGATGTGACTGAGGCCGGCATTGACACGATGCGTTTGCGACTGACCGTCAGCCAGACTTCGGGAGCGCCCGTGCTGGTTGAGACCGATGCGCGGCTGCGCGACGCGTTCGCGCTGAGTGACGGTCTGTCGGACGGTTCTGACGACGCCGACGGAGCGGGCGAGGACGCGCCGGAGTTCTATGTGTCGACCATGGCCAGCCTGTTGCGCTGGAACGAGCCGGTCGAGTTTCCCACGCCGGAGCCGCTGGTCGACGGTTCGCTGCTGGAGGATTTCGAAGAGCCGAGCGCGGCAGCGTCGCCGGGCAGCTTCGGGTCGAGCGACGAGCCGCCGGAGCTGCTGACGCCGGAACAACTGCTGGAGCTCGCTTCGATCTGGGTGGCGAACGTCGGGGAACTGCAGATCGAGTTCGTCGCCCAGGCGGTGATCGACGGCGAGGCGAGGCTGGCTTCGACAATCGTGCGCAGCTCTCGCGTCCAGGGCGCGTTCGAGACGACGGTCAACATCGACGGCGAGAGCACGTTCCGTTTGCTCTGGAATCGAGACGGGATCTGGACCAGCGACATCGAGGAGGACGGCGAACCGATCTGGGCGCCGTCCAATCCGGCGTTGCTGGGCTTTGCCGGGATGACGGTGGACGACTTCCTGGCCGATCCCGATCGGCTGACTCTGGATCCGCTCCATGCCCTGCTCAACATCTCGTGGGCGACCCGGACCATCGAAGGCAGCGGTCCGCCGGTGTACGAGCTGGTAATCGAGAGCGGACCGCTGAGCCCCGAGGACGAGCGCTTCGAGCAGGTCTCGGAGATTCTCAAGGCGGATACGGCGGAGCTGCTGGCGGAGAGTGTGACGGTCGAGTCGATCGAGCACTACTCGACGATCATCACGATGCGCGGCAACGACGGAGAGATCACCGGCCAGGTCACGACCGCCGAGTTCGAAACCGACGCCGGATGGGTCGAATTGGTGGCCAGTCTGAATCTGATCAGCGACGGGCCGATCGAGTTTTCCCGGCCGACGAAGTAGGCGCAAACCAGATATCTGATTTCGCCGGGTTGTCGGGCTCGTGTTAGCCTGCATCGCGATATGCCGGTGTGCGTAGAGCGATGGTGAGCCCCCGAGAGCGGGGCTGACAAGTGCATCGGCGGAAAGGAACCCGCGTTATGAGTACCCGGAACTACTGGCAGCGCATGCGCCGCAACAAAATGTCGAGGCGCTCGCTGTTGCGAGCCTCGGCCCGCGCCGGCGTCGGCGCCGCTGGTCTCGCCCTCGTCGGTTGTGGCGATGACGATGACGACGGCCAGCCCGCAACGGCTCAGGTCCAGCAGCAACAGGAGCAGCAGCAGGCGGCGGCCGAGCAGCAGGCCCAGCAGCAAGAGCAGCAGGCCGCTCCAGCCCAGCAGCAGCAAGAGCAGCAACAGCAGGCTGCCGTCGCGCAGGCCGACTCCGGACCCGCGCTCGCGCCGCAATGGAACGCCGGCGTGCATCTGAACACGACTTCGCTGGACCCGCACACCGGTACGTCGGGCACGGACGCGTACTTCTTCCAGCCGTTCCACGACTACCTCGTCATGCACGACACGGAGAACAACCAGCGCGGCGACATCTCGTTGGCCGAGTCCTGGGAGTTCCCCGACAACACGACGATCATCTTCTCGCTGCGCGACGGGGTGACCTACCACAACGGCGAGCCGTTCAGCTCCGAGGATGTGCGGCTCAACCTCGAGCGCGTGACCTCGCATCCGGCCTCGACGCCGAAGGCGAACTTCGAGGTGGTGCACACAGTCGAGACTCCAGATGCGATGACCGCGACCTACCTGCTCTCCGAGCCGTCTGCGGCGGTCATGCACCTGCTGGGCGACCGCGCCGGCGCGATGATCCATGTGCCGACAGCGGACGAACTGGGCGACGAGTACGGCCTCAACCCGGTCGGCACCGGGCCGTACAGCTTCGTCGAGTGGGTCGACCAGTCGCACGTTCTGGGCAAGCGCAACCAAAATCACTGGATGCGTGGGCCGGAGCCGGGCTCGGCGACCGGCAGCCAACTGCCGTACTTCGAGGAGATGCGCTACGACATCATCACCGAGAACTCGACGCTGATCGCGACTGGTCTGTCCGGCGACCTCGACACGATGTTCATCCCGGAGCCGCAGTTCAACCCTCAGGTGGAAGAGCACCCCGACTGGCGAATCGTTGAGATGCAGGGCGCATTCGTGTCCGAGATTCTCGTCTTCAACTCGAAGAAGGCGCCGCTGGAGAACATGAACCTGCGGCTGGCGATTATGCACGCCGTGCATCCCGAGGCCGTCAACCAGGCGGTGCACAACAACCTGATGATCCAGGCGCTGGGCGGTCAGTGGCCGAACGGCACCCTGGCCTACAGCGAGGTCCCCGGCAACCCGCAGGTCGCCTTCCCCGACATCAACGCCCGCCGCGAGCGAGCCAAGGAACTCCTGGCCCAGTCCGGGGTTGACGTTGAGGCGATTAACGCCGAGGGCGGTCTCAAGCTGACGACCTACGTCAACCAGGTCAAGATTGACGCCTGCCAGATCTATGCCCAGCAGATCAAGGAAGTGCTCGGCATCGACGTCGTCTTCGAGCCGCTGGAGTTGGTCCAGTTCATCCCCGCCTTCTTCGAGAATGGCGAGTACCACATGACCATCACCGGCTGGAGCCGCTACCCGGAGCCCGACTGGATCGCCTCCTTGGCCTACACCGAGTCCGGCGTCTACAACCCGACCGCTGCGCAGGACGTGGCCAGCCCGATCCACCCCGAGCTGGACCAGCTCGTCGCGGATGCGCGTGCGACCTTCGATGTCGAAGAGCGGCGCACGCTGTACGGGCGAATCAACGACATCATCGTCGGCGAGGGCCACTTCTACACGATGCTCTACGGCGTCAACTTCACCGGTGTGCGCAACGCTATCCAGAACGCCGAGGAGACTCTGTTCAACGGCGAAGGCAAGTGGCAGAGCCGCTGGCTGTGGAGCAACGAGGTCTAGGCGAAGACAACGCTCCCCCTCTGGGGGAGCTGCCGCGCGGCGGCTGAGGGGGCAGGCCCAAGAGAGATGTCTCTCTCGACCGGGCGCGCCCTCTCCGTCGCTCCGTGACACCTTCCCCAGAGGGGGAGGCTTGAGACAGCGCAATGTGGACATACATCTCTGTCCGTGTGCTCCAGTCGGTCGCCGTGATCATTCTCGTTGCGATCGCCTCGTTCGCCATCTTCCGGATCCTGCCGGGCGACCCCGTTGCCGCGCTGTCTGGCGAAGGGGAGGCGATCTCGGAGGAGCGCCGCCAGCAGATTGAAGAGCGGCTCGGGCTGAACAAGTCCGTGCCCCAGCAGATGGTGACGTGGCTCGGCGACATCATCACGTCGGGCGACTTCGGCCAATCGACGCTGACCAACCGCGACATCGGTCCGGAACTGCTGGAACGGCTGCAGAACACGCTGCATGTCGGCGTTGCCACGATCATCGTGGGGATGCTGATCGGCATTCCCGCCGGCGTCCTCTCGGCGATCAAGCCAAACTCGATTGCCGACCGTCTGGTCACGATGCTCTCGGTCGGTGGGGTCGCGATCCCCGACTATCTGACCGGTCTGATCCTGATCCTGATCCTCGTCGTGACTTGGGACGTGCTTCCCGCAGCCGGATTTGAGCGCATCTGGGTTGATCCGGTGGCGTCGATCAAATCGTTGATCATGCCCACGATCGTGGTTGGCTGGGTGCTCTCGGCGATCGTCGCCCGGCAGACGCGATCTTCGATGTTGGAGGTGATGCGGCAGGACTATGTCCGCACGGCCCGGGCGAAGGGTCTGCGAGAGCGGCGTGTGATCGCACTGCACGCGCTGCGCAACGGACTCCTGCCGGTCGTCACGATCGTCGGTTTGCTGCTTGCGCGCGTCTTCGCCGGCGCGGTGATTGTCGAGCAGATCTTCAACATCCCGGGCATGGGTCGCTGGCTTGTGCAGGCGGCCCTCCAGCGTGACCTGCTGATTGTGCAGGCGATGATCCTGGTGATCGCGCTGGCGATCGTGGTCGCCAACCTGCTCACCGATATCTCGTACGGCGTGCTGGATCCGAGGATCCGCTATGGCTGAGCAGGCAACCGCCGAGACGACCGCCAGCGGCTACCCGGTTCCGGAAGACTCCGGGCGTTTTGAGCCGTTGCGCATTTTCATGCGCCGATTCCTGCGCGTGCGCCTGGTCAAGCCTGCGGTGATTATCCTTGCCGTGTTCGTCCTGATCGCCATCTTTGTCGACCTGTTCCCGATTCCAGGTTTCGAGGAGCAGGCAACCGACGATCAGGGGCTGTACATCTCCTGGCAGTCGCCGAACGCCGATCACCCGTTTGGCACCGACAAGATCGGGCGCGACACCTTGTCCCGCGTCCTCAACGCCACGCGCGCAGCGCTCGCGGTGGGCTTCGGCGCGTCTCTGTTCGGGGCAATCCTGGGCCTGCCGATCGGGATCGCCGCCGGCTATTCCCGAGGCGTCGTCGACGAGGCGCTGATGCGCCTGATGGACGCCGTGCTCGCGTTCCCTGGCCTGATCCTGGCGCTCGCGCTGGTTTCCGTGCTCGGGCGCGACATCATCAACATCATCGTTGCGGTCGGGATTGCGAATATCCCCTGGGTCGCCCGAATTGCGAGATCGATGGCGCTGTCGGTGCGGGAGCAGGATTACGTCCTCGCCGGACAGACGATTGGGGCGAGCAACCTGCGGATCATGATGCGCTACGTGCTGCCCAACAGCTTCCAGCCGGTGATCGTGCAGGTTTCGCTCGGCGCAGGGTTCGCCATCATCGCAGAGGCGGGTCTGTCGTTCCTCGGACTCGGTATCCGGCCGCCCGATCCGACCTGGGGCGGGTTGGTTTCCGAAGGCCGGCAGGTGATCATCACGGGCAACGGCTGGTGGCTCTGGGTCTTCCCCGGCGCCTGTATCGCGCTGCTCGTCTGGAGCCTGAACATCATCGGCGACGGCCTGCGCGACGTGCTCGATCCACGCCTGCGCGGCGCGCTCGAGGGCGACTGAGCGGATCAGACTCCCGAGATTGCGATTACGCGCCAGACACCTCTGCGGACTCCAACCAGCGCCAGGGCTTCCTGTGCGACGCCGTCGCGCTCGACCTGGAATGTGACATTTGCGCCGCTCTCGCCGCAGTTGACGATCTCGACCGATCCCGCCGGCGCATCCAGTTGATCGTCCCCGACGCTGCGCATCGCGGCGGCCATTTCGGCCGCCGAGCCAATCTGGAACACAACACTGGGCGGACCGATGAGCGTGAACGGATAGGCCAGCGCCTCGGCGTAGGCATCGACCTGACGGGCGTCGAGCAGGGCCAGCGCGGACTCGACTGCTTCGAGGACCGCCTGCTCCTCCTCCGAGTAGTCTCGGCCATCGACGTAGCTGTCCGTCTTGAGCTGGGCCTGGAGGCCCCAGCCCTCGTCGGTCCGCGTGGCGACGTAGACGACGCGGTTCGACGCCATCGGTTTGTCGTCGGCGTCGTAGCGCGTCCAGCCACCGGCGATGTGCGCCTTGAGATCCGAGGACTGAACGATCCGGGGCGGCGTCGGTTCGGAGCGGGCCCAGCCGGTCGCTTCGAGTTCCTCCCAGAGCGGGGCGGAGAGGTACTCCTCGGCGTTGGCGAATATCCGGGTCGGTGGACGCCAGTGGACGGAGCTGTCGGGCGCGGCGGCCGAGACTCGCGCGTGGGGCCAGGAGTTGACTCCGGCCCAGCCATCGGCGTCGCGGGCGTTGAAGGTGTCGAGGAAGGCGAAGTAGGCGGCTTCTGGCGACTCGTATCCGGCCATGTTCAGGTGATGGCGGAGACGGCGAGGATGTTCCAGTCACCGTCGCGGGCGGCGACGAGGAAGGACTGGTGGAAGGAGTCGTCGCCGCGGGTGATCGATTGACCCAGGGTGACGCCGTTCGAGCCGGCGGCGATCACTTCGGCGGTGTACTGGATCGGCAGGGCCTGACCCGCCCAGTCGCCGTAGGCGGCGCGCATGGCGTCGGCGTCATCCATCGTCTCGACCGTGCCCGGCGCGCCCACGAGGGTGAGCGGATAGTGGAAGCAGTCGAGCCAGGGTTCGACATCGCCGGCCTCGAGGGTGGTCATGAGGCGTCCGAGCGCTGCCAGTGCGGCTTCTGACTCCGACTGCCGCGCTTCCTCTCGCGACCAGCCGTCGACGCCGAAACGCGCCTGGATACCCCAGCCTTCGTCGGTCTTCGTCAGCACGTAGAGCACTCGATTCGTGATGATCTCGGAGTCATCTGCGCGATGCCGCGTCCATCCGCCGGCCAGATGTGCTTTCTCGTCCGAGGCCTGAACGACGCGAGGCGTGATCCCTTGGGTCCGCACCCAGCCGGTCATCTCGAATCGTTCCCAGCCTGCATTGGCTGCCATCGATGCGTAGTCCTCGGGCCTCGGATAGACACCCGCCGCCGTTCGGGGGCCGGGTTGCGCGGCCTGCGCTCGTGGGGCCGCTCCGGACACCCGGACGTGCGGATACGACATCGCACCGGCCCAGCCTTCGGGATCCTTGGCGTTGAAAGTCTCAAAGAATGCCCAGTAGGCGGCACTGGGCGTGGCGTGATTTCCCATGTGTTACCTCCCCAGCACGATGCAGTAGGACTGCAGCGTCAGTGAGCATAGGGGATGCGCGGGGGAACGGGTCCCCGAACAAATCGGGGACTGGGGGTTTCAGCGGCGTACTGCAGCGTCAGCGAGGTACCGGAGTTAGCGGGTTACTCGGCCCACTGGCCGTAGTTCTCGTGGCCCAGCGCGTCGTTGTTGGGGTCGACGAGCGGATCGACGGCGGGCAAGGTCTGCAGCCAGGTCCAGATGTCGGCGATGTCCTCGACGGAGACGTCCTCGGCTGCGAACTCCTGCATGATCCCGCGCGGCTGGCGGTACTGGGAGATCACGCCCTGGATGTCCAGACCGGTCCGTGCGATCGTCGGACCGACGATACCTTCGCCGACCTCACCGTGGCAGACCTGACAGCCGTTGGCGACGTACAGTTCGGCCCCGCGCAGCGCGTTGCCATTCGCGCGGACGGCGTCTTCGCCGCCGTACTCG
This sequence comes from Dehalococcoidia bacterium, assembly GCA_022822855.1. Lineage (GTDB taxonomy): Bacteria > Chloroflexota > Dehalococcoidia > Bin125 > Bin125 > Bin125. The sequence continues at coordinate 24,613 of JAJDYG010000040.1, read as the reverse complement.
TCGTCGCTGAGATTCTCGATCGGCAGCGGCTCGGCTTCGGCGCAGGTCTCAGGGGGACGCTCGGTCAGCGAGAGCGAGGGGTGGTCTTCCTTGCCGTCTTCGATGCAGAACAGTCCGGTCTCCCAGCCTTCGGCGCCGGCTACCTCGGAGAGGGCCTTGGCCTCGATGATGTGGCGGTCGGCGCCCTTGTACACGGCGAAGCCGACGAGTGCGAAGATCCCTGCGGCCATCAAGGCGAAGACCATGATGATGCCGAAGGACTGCGGAATCCCGTTGCGACTCGGCATAGACCTCTACTTCATCTCGCTGCGGACTTGCTCCAGACGGGGTCTCGCGCAGATACGCGCGCGACTCCGACGTATCCTACCGCAGCATCTGGTTAGGCGGAATTGAGCGGGAGCCGACGGCGTGGGTTGGTGTTCAGGTGTTCGGCTGAAATTTCTCTCCTGGCGTGTTCCAGCTTGAAATTCCAGTGTTTTACCGGAGATCGTGTGTTCAGGGTGTTCAGGTTCGTTCAGCCTGGTCCAGCTCAGTTCAGGTTCGGCTGAACGTGTGGAGCATGCACAGTTTTGGGTGCCCCCCTCTGCCTACGGCATCTCCCCCCGCGGAGGGGGGAGAAAGGGGAAGGGGGCGGGTTTACGCGCAGGCCCCCGGGCGGCGAGATCTGGTCCTTAGCTGGTCGGGGCGGAGGGACGTTTCTTGGCGGCTCCGTAGTCCTGGAAGGGACCGTCTCTCCAGTCGAGGGCGGCCTTGAGGCCTTTTTCCTGGGCGATCCGGCCGAACTCTCCGGCGGACTTGCGGAAGGTGGACAGGGCCTGGATGTCGGCTCCGACCTGCAGGGCGGTGCGGAAGCCCATCACCTCGTAGGCACGATTCAGGCCGCGCTTGGACATCATCACCATGTCGGGCGCGATGTTGGCGATCCGCTCGCCCATCTTCTCGGTCTCTTCGGCGAGCTGGTCGACGGGGAAGGCGCGGTTCGCCCAGCCCAGCTCGACCGCTTCGAGGCCGGTGACGGAGTCGCCGGTGTAGCAGAGCTCGCGCGCTTTGCGCATGCCCATGTGCCAGGGGTGGTAGAGGATGTCGACGGTGGTCATCGCGCGCACCGGCGGGTAGCCGATGATCGCGTCTTCGGCGACGTACATCAGGTCGCACATCGAGGCCAGCTCGGAGCCGCCGGCCAGCGCGTAGCCGTGGACCTGGGCGATGACCGGCTTGGCCAGTTCCCAGATCTGCCAATAGCCGGAGAGCAGATGTTGCGGCCACTGACCCTGACCCGGGTGGATCGGTCCAACCGAGGGCAAGCCGGAGCGGTAGTCGAGGTAGTCCGACTCGGACAGGTTGGGCACCGGCGTGATGTCGTAGCCGGCCGAGAACGTCCGGCCCGCGCCACGGATGATCACGACGTGGACGTCGTCGTCCGCTTCAGCCACCTTGAGCGCGTCGAAGAGTTCGGCGCGCAGCCGGTGGCTGAGCGCGTTCATCTTTTCGGGCCGGTTCAGCGTGACGATCCCGAGCCGTCCCTTGGTTTCATACAGAATGTCTTCATACTCGCGCACGGTGAATCTCCTCGGCGATGCTGGTTGAGCGTGTCCCCTGCAGATTATCCGACCGCGAAGCCGCCTCTGGCGAGCGCCGGAGCCTGTCACGTATGGCCTGAAGGAAACCGGAAAGACCTACCGGCCGTTGAAGGCCTCTGGCTACTCCACGCCGTAGATAGCGCTCAGGATCTCGGTCAAGGGCGCTGCGCCTCGAATGACTCCCCGATAGACGCCATCTGAATCGAGCACGAAGAGTTCCGGTAGACCATCGACGCGATAGTGGTGCGCCACCGAGCCATCGGCATCGACCAACTGCAACAGCCCAACGCCGCGATTGCGGATGAACTCCTCGCCGGCCCCGTCATCCACCTCATAGACGTTGACCCCGATGACCAGGATGTCGCCTGCCCGTTCCTCGAGATCGCCGAGCACGGAGAGCGTTTCGCCGACGAACGGCGCCCAGGACGACCAGAACACGATCAGCGTGAGGCGCTCGCTCCCCGACCGGGCCGCAGACAGCGAGACGAGGTCATCGTCGGGTCCGCCCAACCTGGGCAGCCTGAACTCGGGGGCCGGGCGGCCGACCTCCAGCCGCGGCGCTCCAGGAGCGATCCCAGCGGGCGAGTCCCACAGCTCCGGATGCGGGGCAACAGGGAGCTCGATCGAGACGAAGCTGGTCTGTTGCCACTGATCGATCGGCGCCGTCGGCCAGTGCAGAGACCAGGAACGGGCTCTGACGCCTCGCGCCTCGCCCTCGATGCTGAGGCCCAGTCCGAGGTCGAGGCGATCGCCAACACGCCTCGCCCGCACCCAGATCGCGACCTCGGGAGCGATGTACGCGGAACGAGACCGCAGCCAACGATTCTCGGGCGCCCGCTCGACCGTCAGCCGCCGGCGCTCGGGACACTGTCTCGCCAGCCCGACCGAGGCGTCTCGCAGGTTGACGCACAGCTCGATCACGCCGCCCGCCGACGTCCACGTCGCAATGCCGACGGACAATCTTGAACTCTGGGCGTCGACCGACGAGCTGGTGAGGACGAGGGCGAGCGCGGCGACTGCGCCAAGCAGCGACAGGATCGCCGCTGATCGTGTCTTTGCGGCCGTCGCGAAGGAGAATCGGCGCATCAGGAAGGCAACATCGAGAAGTTGTGGTTGCCGAGGAACGCGCCGGCCCCGGCGACCAGCAACGTCATCAGCAGACCGGAAATCGAGAGCGCGATCGTGATTCGTCGGACGCGCTGCAGTTCGGGGGTGTCCTGATCTGCGTCGGCGGTTTCGCGCGCCAGCTCGAGCTGCCGCGGACCGAAGACGAACTGGTGCAAGCCGATCAGCGCGATCATTACTGCCCAGAGCGCCATCTTGATCACGAAGATGTAGCCCCAGCGGGCGGCGTAGAGGTCTTCACCGAAGTTCTCTACCTGGTCGAGCCGAGGATCGATCATCGCTCCGCCGCTGATCACAATGACGACCATCGCCGCAATGCCGACCCGGCCAAAGCGCTTGGTGAAGCCTTCCAGCGCATTCAGCCAGATCGTTCGATCGCCAACCGCGCGGAGCGCCGGAATCACGCAGGCCGCCGTGACGATCTGTCCGCCCAGCCAGATGGCTACGCCGATCACGTGCAGCCAGACCAGAATCGAGATGACGGTTTCCGACATCGGCGCCCTCCAGGCTCGGTTTCTCTTCCCACTCCGTGGGGAGGGGGAGATGCCGAAGGCAGAGGGGGCTCCGACGAAGCGACCGAGGCGCTCGGCCCCCTTCAGTCCCTACGAGACAGCTTCCCCCAGGGAGGGAAGCGGAACATCACAGGATGGGATCCACGATAATCGCCTGGTCTCGCTCGGGGCCAACGCTGACCAGCGCGGCCGGGGCTCCGATCAGATCCTCGATCCGCCGCACGTAGCGCTGTGCGTTGGCCGGCAGGTCATCGAAGCGCCGGCAATGGCTGGTCTCTTCCTGCCAGCCGGGCAGCTCTTCATAAATCGGTTCAGCCGCTTCCAGCGCCAGGCGCGAGCTGGGGAACGCGTCGACCCGGCGGCCATTGATGTTGTAGGCGACGCAGACCTTGAGCATCTCGAAATCGTCGAGCACGTCCAACCGGGTCAGAGAGATGCTGTGGCAGCCGTTGAGGCGAATGGTGTAGCGCCCGGCGACCGAATCGAACCAGCCGCAGCGCCGCGGACGACCGGTCGTGGTGCCGTACTCCTGCCCCGCGTCGCGGAGCCGGTCGCCTTCCTGTCCGAAGAGTTCGGTCGGCATCGGTCCGTTGCCCACGCGAGTCTGATAGGCCTTGTAGACGCCGATCACGCGGTCGATATCGCGGGGGGCGATGCCCGCGCCGACGGCGGCGCCACCGGCCATGGAGGTCGGGACGGATGAGGTGACGTAGTCGTAGGTGCCGGCGTCGAGGTCGAGCAGCGATCCCTGCGCGCCTTCCAGCAGGATGCGCTCGCCTCGACGCAGCGCTTCGTGGCAGATCAGGGAGGTGTCGGTGACGTATGGCGCCAACCGGGCCCAATGCTCGCGGTAGGTCTGGTAGACGCTGTCGAAGTCAAGTGGCTCGACGCCGTAGAGGCGGGTCAGCATCTCGTTCTTGTAGTCGAGCACGAGCCGCAGCCGAGCCATGAAGCCTTCGGCGTCGGCCAACTCCGACATGCGGATGCCCCAGCGCGCCACCTTGTCGGAGAACGCGGGACCGACTCCCTTGCCGGTCGTGCCGACCGCCGCTTTGCCGCGGAACTGTTCCTCCTGCTGGTCGATGATCGGATGCCAGGGCATGACCAGGTGCGCCCGATCGGACACTCTGAGCCGGTCGGTGCTCACCCCACGGGTTTCGAGCATCGTGATCTCGTCGATCAGCGCCTGAGGATCGATGACCAGTCCGTTGCCGATGATCGCGGTCTTGTCCGGATAGAAAATACCGGCCGGCACGAGATGCAGGGCGAACTTGCCCTTCTCGTTGACGATCGTGTGTCCGGCGTTGTTGCCGGCCGAATAACGCACCACGATCGATGCGTGCCGCGCCAACAGGTCGACGACCCGTCCTTTGCCTTCATCACCCCACTGGCCACCAATCGCTACGACTGCCGGCATCGTTGCGCACTCCAACTCGGGCGCTCCACCTCGAGCGGCGAGCGCCATAACTGTTTCGACCGTGATGAGCGGAACCACCGCGATCCGCACGCAATCGTAGCACCGTAGTTTGTGATCGCAACCGACAGCAGCGCGGTAGCCTGCGCAGATGAGCGAGTCCGTCGACTGTCTCGATCTGCCGCCCGCTCCGACCGAGACCATCACCGAACGCAAAGTCGCGCTCGACGGCCGCATCCTCGAGTTCCCGCTCGAACGCTGGCTGACGACCTCGGAGGTGATCGTCGGTCGCTGGGTCGCGGACAAGGATCCTCGCGCGATCGCGCGTTACCCGCGAGCCGGGGGATTCACGAGCTGGGGAATCTGGTGGCCGGGCAAGCCCTACAGCGCCTACCGGCTGCACCGACCGGACGGCTCGCTGCGCATCTATCGGCTCGACACAGTCGATCACGTCGCCTTCGACGGCCAGACGATCGAGTTTCACGATCTGCTGCTGGACGCGTTGATCCGTCCCGATGGCGACGTCACGATCGAGGACGAGGATGAGGTCGAAGAAGCGACTGCCGAGCACAAGCTCAGCCTTGAGCAACGCTGGCGGATCGACTGGACGCGGGAGCTCTACCGGAACCGCTCGGAGCTGCTGATGCAGCGAATCGACGCGGCCGTCGAGCAGGCGGTCAGGACCGTCAGGAATGGCGGCTGAGATGGCCAAGCCGTTTCTCAAGTGGGCCGGCGGCAAGACTGCTCTGCTGCCCGAACTGCTCAAGGCGGCGCCGAAGCAGATCGAGACCTACTACGAACCCTTCCTCGGCGGCGGAGCCCTCTTTTTCGCCCTGCAGTCGGAGGGTCGCTTCAAGAATGCCGTGCTCTCCGACAGCAACCGGGAGCTGATCAACGCGTATCTCCAGGTTCGGGACAACGTTGAGGGCCTGATTCGAGCGCTCGGGGTGCATCAGCGAAAGTACCGAGCTGCGGAGGATCGCGCCGAGTACTACTACACGATCCGGGGCAAGAGACTCACCTGCAGTCTGGGCGGCGCGGCCAACCTGATCTTCCTCAACAAGACCTGCTACAACGGCCTCTACCGGGTCAACAGCAAGGGTCACTTCAACGTCCCGCACGGCCGGTACACGAATCCAACGATCTGCGACGAAGCGAACCTGCGCGCAGCTTCCGAGGCATTGCAGGGCGTCGAGCTACAAGTGGCAGACTTTGCCGTCGGCCCATCCTCGGCAGGCCAGGGTGATTTCGTTTACTTCGACCCGCCCTACGTGCCACTCAGTGAGACTGCACACTTCACCTCCTACACCGCGAACGACTTCGGGATGGACGAACAGGAGCGGCTTGCGGCGGCGGCATCGAACCTGGCGCATAGGGGAACGGCCGTCGCGCTATCGAATTCGGGCCATCAGGATGTCGCGGCGTTGTATCGAGAGCCGTGTTTCGATCTGGCCCAGGTCAAGGTTCGCAGGAACATCAACTCGAAAGCGGCCGAGCGCGGCGTCGTGCCGGAATACCTGATTCGGTCGGGCTGAGGTCTGCTGGAACTCTCGCGTCGAAGTACAACGGCAGCACCTCTGCGAGATCGTCCAGCTTGATGACCAGGCCCTTGCCGCGCAGCATTCCCATGTAGGGGTCAAATCCTTCGCCGGCGACGACAATCAGACCGCGCATGACCCAGGTCTGGACGTCTGCCGTCAGGGTCAGCACTCTCTCCGCTTCAGCACCGCTGCCTCCGTCGTAACGACACTCGATCCCCACCCGTTCACGGCTGTGAGGGTGATACAGCAGCACGTCGATTACTCGTTCCGCGCCCCAAACCCGCTGTCCGTGGCTGTAGGACCTCGATGGCTCCAGGCCGAACGACTCAGATGCTCGGATCACTTCCGCCACTACGTCGGCATGGGATGCGACACCCGCCACGTTCTACTCCGGACGCTTCGGGATCATCACTGCCCGATGGAATGACAGGACTTCAGTCCCGTCTTGATTCGCCGCCGTCGTGTGAACAGTGACGATGCCGCGGTCGGTCTGACTCTTGCTCTCGCGGACCTCCAGCACCTCGGTCTGGGCCTGGAGCGTGTCTCCGTGGAAGACGGGCGCGGTGTGGCGCAGATCCGTCGTCGCCAGGTTGGCGATTGCCTTGCCCGAGACGGTCGGTACCGTCATCCCGAAGACCAACGAGTAGACGAACGGCCCGGAGACGACGCGTTGGCCGAACTGTGTGTCCTCGGCGTACTGCTTGTTGGTGTGCAGCGGATGATGGTTCATCGTCAGCATGCAGAACATCAGGTCATCGGCCTCGGTCACCGTCCGGGCCGGCCAGTGCTCGATCACTTCACCCACCTCGAACTCGTCCAGGTAGCGTCCGTACAGTTCCTTGGTTGGCATCGGCAATCCCCCCTCTGTCCCTCCTGGACATCCCTCCCCGCAATGCGGGGGGAGAGCTGAGCAGTTGCTACTCGACCGCGTACATCTCCAGCAGACGCCGCGCGATCACGATTCTCTGGATCTCGTTCGTGCCCTCAGCGACGGCCATCAGGGGCGCGTCGCGATAGAAACGCTCGACCGGCAGTTCCTTGGTGTAGCCGACGCCGCCGTGGACGCGCATCGATTCGAGGCTGCACTCCAGTGCCACTTCGGTCGCGAACAGCTTGGCCATGCCGACGTCGAGGTCGGAACGCTGCCCCGAATCCTTCTTGCGCGCTGCATCACGGGTCAGCAGCCGGGCGGCGCGAATCTTGGTCGCCATCTCGGCCAGCTTGAGCTGGATCGCCTGGTGCTGCGCGATCGGACGGCCCATCGTCTCACGTCGCTGGGCATAGACAATCGCCTCATCGAACGCCGCCTGCGCGACGCCGGTCGCCCGCGAGGCGACGTTGATCCGACCAATCTCCAGGCCGGAGATCATCTGTTGAAATCCGCGGCCCTCAGACCCGCCGAGCAGGTTGTCTCGCGGCACGCGGGCGTCTTCGAGGAAGAGTTCGGCCGTCTCAGGACCCTTGTAGCCCAGCTTGTCGATGGTTCGCGCCACCGAGAATCCCGGCGTGTCCTTCTCGACCAGGAAGGCGGAAATCCCCCGATGCCGCGGCTGCGCCGAGGGGTCGGTCTTGGTCATCGCCAGGTAGACGTCGCCGCGGTCGCCGTTGGTCACGAACAGCTTGTTGCCGTTGAGGATGTAGTCGTCGCCGTCCTTCGAAGCAGTGGTGCGGATCGCCTGGGCGTCGGAGCCGGCGTTGGGCTCGGTGATCGTGAAGCAGCCCTGCTTCTCGCCCGTCGCCAGGCCGGGCAGGAAGCGGTCTTTCTGCTCGTCGGTGCCGTGTTCGTCGATGATCCAGCCGTCGATCACATTGGTGTTGATGATCCCGGCCAGCCCCATCCAGCCGCGCGAGATCTCCTCGATCACGGCCGAATACGTCTCGAAGGACAACCCCAGCCCGCCGTGCGACTCGGGGAACGTGATCCCGAAGATGCCCATCTCGCACATGTCGGCGTGGATCTTGGTGGGAAACTCGCCTGCGTGCTCGAGTTCGGTCGCGTTGGGGATGACCTGCTCGTCGACCCAGCGCCGCACGTTGCGCGTGATCTCCACCCCGGTCTCGCCGTCGCCTGCGATGATCTCCCGCACGTCGGAAACACCAGCCATCAGCGCGCTCCAATCTGCCGCAACCGCGTTGCGAACCCAATTGCGAACTCAGTGTATGCGCGGTACCGTCAGCCCCGACTCGAGTGGCGGAGAGTGTCTCGGTCGATGTCATTCAGCCTGGGCAAGCAGCGGCGCGAGTGGCGCGAGCGGACCGAGTCGATCGACGCCATCGTTCGCGGCGAGGCTGACCACAACGACCGACTGCGGCATCTCTCTCAGGCGACGATGGAGGCCCTGCACGGCATCGACGCCTTCGGCATCTGCGCGCCGATCGACCTCGGCGGATCCGACCTGCACCCGGTCGCCCAGCTTGAGACGGTGGCCGCTGTCTCCACAGCCGATCCTTCGACCGGCTGGAACCTGATGAACGGTTGTCAGGAATCAGCCTGGTTGGCGACCCGCTTACCTGACGACACGGCCCGGCGCATTTTCGATCCGAATCGAAGCGACTGGCGCTTTCCCATCGCCGCCGGAGGGCTCGCGCCCGAGGGCGAGGCGCGGCCGGTTGAGTGCGGCTGGATCATGAACGCCCGGTCCGCCTGGGCGTCGGGCATTCACACGGCCGACTACGTCTTGATCCAGAGTTTCCTGGCCGGCGACGAGTCCGAACCGGGACGCCCCAGACCGACCGTGACCGTCGCCGCCCGCCGCGAGGAGGTGGTGATCGAGGACACCTGGCACACGCTCGGGATGCGCGGCACCGGCTCGGCCCACTATCGCTTCGACAACCTCTTCGTGCCGCACGAGATGAAACTGGAGAACCTGGAACTGCCGCCGCTGCGCGGTGCGGGATTCGTCACCCGACCGAATCCGATCTTCCTCGTCCCGGCGATGTACGCGACCAGCGTCGGCATCGCCCGTCGGGCGCTTGAGGAGTTTGCGACGCACGCGCCGTCGGGACATCGGCGCGCATACCGAGGCTCAGTTGCCGAACGTGAGCGGGTCCAGCACGATATCGGCGAGGCGCAAGCCATGCTCGACGCGATCGAAGGCTATGGACGTGACCTGTGCCACCAGCTTCACGACACCCCGATCGATTCGGCGCAGCAGGCGGTCAAGCTGGGCGATCACGCTCGCTCCGCCTATCGCTGGTGCAATCAAACGACCGAGCGAATCGTGAAGATCGTTCACGATCACATGGGCGGCGCAGACGTGTTCGAGAGCAGCATCGTTCAGCGCCTGCTCCGGGACATTCAGACCTCGTCCCAACATGTCATGCCCGGCGACAGCGCCTACGTGCGGCTGGGTCGGCACCGGCTGGGCCTGGAAGTCCGGCCGGGGATTTAGGGAACCCGCGTACCCTGAACGCAGCCAACGGAGCGAGGGCATCCATGACGACCAACCTGTCCGATCAGCGAGCCGAATGGCGGGAGCGCATCGCCGGTATCGGCGAAACGCTCCGCGCCGAATCCGCGACCAACGAGGAGTTGCGCCAACTCTCGCCAGCGACCGAGACCGCGTTGCGCAGCGTCGACGCCTTCCAGCTCTGCTCTCCGACCGAACTGGGCGGCGTCAACGCCCATCCCAGACTCCAGACCCAGGTCATCGCCGACATCACGGCCCACGACTCATCCGCCGGCTGGTGCGCCCTGATCGGCGCGCACGAGTCGGCCTGGCTGGCCTCGCGCCTGCCCGACAGCGCCGTCGAGCGAATCTTCGCCGACTCCGCCGCCCGTTGGCCCGTGACCTGCGGCTCGATCGCGCCCGAGGGTGAGGCCGAGCAGGTCGAGGGCGGCTGGATGGTCACGGGACGCTGGGGCTGGGCCTCGGGCATTCACCACTCGGACTACGTCCTCGCCCAGTGCCGGATCCCCTCGCAGGAGCCGGAGCCGGGCAAGCCGCCGCCGTTGGTCACGGTCGCAGCGCCCAAGCAGGATGTCATCGTCGAGGACACCTGGCACACCATGGGCATGCGCGGCACGGGCTCGACGCACTACCGCTATGACAACGTCTTCGTCCCGGACGAGATGTGCCTGGCCGGCTTCGAGCGGCCACCCCTGCGCGGCGACGGCTGGCTGGCCCGACCGACCGTGACCTTCCTCACGGCGGCCGGCTACGGATTCCCGCTCGGAGTCGCCAAGCGCGCCGTCGAAGAAATCACCGCGCAGGCCACGAGCCATACCCGCACCGGACAGCGAGCCTCAATCGCCGAGCAGCAGCACTTCCAGGGCGACCTCGGCCGCTGCGTCGCACTGGTCGAGGCAATGGAGGGCTACGGCCACCATCTCTTCGAAGAACTGCTGAGCGCGCCGGTCGAATCGCTGGACGCTGCCGTGCGCATGGACGATCGCGCCCGCGCCGCCCTGCGCTGGGCCCACCAGACCGCCGAGGAAATCGTCCGCACCGCGCACGAACACGCCGGCGGGCCCGCCGTCTACAGCGACAACGTCCTCGCTCGTCTCTTGCGCGACATCCAGACGGTCAGCCAGCACGTGATCCAGACCCAGTCCGCCTACATCCGCCGCGGCCAACATCAGCTCGGCATTGCGGTTCGTCCAGGGTTGTAATCGGTAGGCTGAACCTCGGGTAGACGAAGGCAAGGATGATCCCATGTTGCGAATCGCACCGAATCCTGACACGGTGGCGCAGTTGAAGCAGCTCCTGGAGGAGACGCCGATGGGCGCAATCTACGTGCAGGCTCGGGTGATGAACCCCACCCAGTCAGATCGGGTCTGGGAAGGCACGTTCCTCGTCGATACGGGAGCAACGAGCTGCGTCGTGCCGGAGTCGGCGTTGCTCTCGATCGGAATCATTCCGCATGCGGCGCGCATGGTGTATCTGTTCGACGGCTCTTCCCAGCGGCGGCTGGTCTCGGTTGCGCAGTTTGAGTTGCTGGGCGACACCGCCGGCAGTGATGTCATCGTCGGCGAGGACGGCGAGGACCCGATCATCGGCCTGACCTTGCTGGAATCCCTGGGCCTGATCGTCGATCCGTTCGCCGAACAACTGCACCGACGCTCGGTGATTCGCAATCAAGCCAATGGAGCCGGCGACCGTCACGTGTGAAGCAAGCTGCGTCGTGACGTGGATTGCGACGACGAGCGGCGCATTGGATTCCGGGAGCGTTCATGAGCAGCACCAACTCAGAGCTTCAGCGAGAACTCGCCGACTGGCGAGAACGCGTCGAGTCGATCGCGCCGACGCTGCGCGCCCATGGGCGCGAGTCGGTCGAGCTGCGCACGCTCGCGCCCGGCTCGGTTGCTGCTCTCGAAGAGATCGAGGCGTTCAAGCTCTCAGGCCCGCGAGAAGTTGGCGGCCTCGATGCCCACCCGACGACTCAGCTTGAGGCCTTCGTCGACCTGGCCCGCGCCGATGTCTCCGCTGGCTGGTGCACGATGGTCCAGTCGATGGTCGCAGGCCTGGCCGGTGCGCACCTGAGGGACGGCGAAGTCCTCGATCGGGCATTCGGTTCTTCCTACCCAAAGTTCTCCGGCACGACCAATCCCGAGGGCACAGCGCAGCCTTGCGAGGATGGATATCGTCTGAATGGACGCTGGTCCTACGCCAGCGGGATCCGGCACTGCGACTGGGTCCTGGGTGGCGTCCGCCTGCTGGACGAGCATGGCCAGCAGCGAACCGACGAACAGGGCGCCCCGCTCTGGACCGCGATGGCGATCCCGACCGACGGAATCGAGATCGAGGACAGTTGGCACGTCACCGGTCTGCAGGGCACCGGCAGTCCGCATTACCGGGCGAATGACCTGGTCCTCTCCGGCGACCACCAGATGCCGTTCGGCGGAGCCAATCCGCGCAGAGGCAGCGCCTGGTTCGACATTCCGATGACGACCTTCCTGGTAGTGGGCGTGGCGGCCTCGTGTATCGGCATCGCCGAGCGTGCGCTGGAGGTGTTTCGAGAGCACTCGACCCGCGTCCGCTTCTCCACCGGCAAGGCCGTCGGGATGCGCTCCGCCGTTCGCAACGACTACAGCGTGGCCGCACACGGCGTCGAGGCCGCCAGGGTCTACGCGGGCCACGTGCTGGCCGGCGCCTGGGAGCAGCGTCAGCGAGGCGAACCAATCACCCGGGCCGATGAATCGCGAATCCGCGCGATGGGCTCCTGGGTCGGCGACGTTTGCCTCGACGCGGTCCGCTCGTGCTATCGAGGCCTGGGCGCGGCAGCCAATTTCAGCGACCATCCGATGGACCAGATCAACCGCGACATGCTGGCCGCATCCAATCACGTCTTCATCTCGCAAATCAACTACGAACTGGACGGCGCACGCCGCCTCGCTCCGGACTAAGGTGCCCATATGAGTCGTACTAGCCCGGAGCGGCAACAAGAACGATCCGACTGGCTCGAGCGGGCCGAGTCGGTCGGACCGACGCTGGCGGCGCAGGCCGACGCCTCGGCCCAGGCTCGCACGCTCGCCCTGGAGTCCGTGACCGCGCTGGAGGAGGCGGGCCTGTTCCGCATGGCGTCGCCGGTGGAGGTTGGCGGCTTCGACGTCCATCCCGCCACCCAGGTCGAGGCGTTCGAACAGCTCGCCTCGGCCGACGTGTCAAGCGCCTGGGTGGCGATGATCCAGGCAGAATCGTCCGCTCTGGCCGCCTCACACTTGCCTGAGGGCGTCGGACTCGAGACCGTCTTCGGCGACGCGTTTCCTCGAATCGCCAGCACGGCCAATCCCGAGGGTGTCGCCACGGCCTTGCCCGATGGCAGGTTCCGGCTCAACGGACGCTGGTCATTCGCCAGCGGCATTCGACACTGCGGCTGGGTGCTGGCCAACGCGATCGTGCTCAAGGAGGACGGCTCGCGACCCAGCCGGGGAGGCGCACTGCCGCCGGTCGTCGGATCGCTCGCGCCGATGGAGCAGGTGCAGGTGGAGGACAGTTGGGACGTGATGGGGTTGGAAGGGACCGGGAGTTGTCACTATCAGCTCCACGACGTGATTGTCGAGCGGCCCTTCATGACCTCGTTCGGCGGCGTGCATTCCTACCGCGGCGGTCCCTGGTTCTCGAATCCCACCATCACCTTCCTCAGTCCCGGTCACACCGGCATCGCACTGGGGTCCGCGAAGCGAGCGCTTGAGCTGCTCAGCGGCGAGATCAGCAACCGGACGCGGTTTGGTCAGGCGAGCACTGTCGCCGATCGCGGGGCGTTCCAGCGGGACTTCGGCGAGGCGTCCTGCCGCTATGAGGCGGCGAGGGCTTACGCGCTCTCCACTCTGGACGACGCGATGGCGCAGCGTGAAGCCGGCGAGCCGATCGAGCCGTCCTACGACGCGCGAATCCGCGCGATGGTCACCTGGGTCACCGACACCTGCGTCGACGTGGTTCGCTTCGCGCATCACCAGGGCGGCGGCGCAGCCGCGTTCAGAGACAGCCCGCTACAGCAGGCACTGCGAGACATCCTCGTCGCCAGCCAGCACATCTACGTGTCGGACGTCGCCTACGAGCGCACCGGCGCTTTCCGCCTGGGCAGAACGGCGCCCGGCGGGTTCTAGCTCGCCGACTCCATCGCAGCAATCTGCTCAGACCACGCGAGCACGTTCTCGGCCTGTTCGAGCACTGGTTTGTCGATCATCTGGCCGTCCAGCGCCACTGCTCCGAGATTCTGCTCGACGCCCTCCTGATAGGCGTCGACGACCCGGCGGGCCCAGTCGACGTCGTCTACCGGAGGACTGAACACCCGGTTCGCCGGACCAAGCTGATCGGGGTGGATGCAGAACTTGCCCCGGAATCCGATCTCCTTCATCCGTCGCAGCTCGTCCTCGTAACCCTCGGGGTCGCGAATGTCGGTCCAGGGCGTGTCGAGCGGCGCAATGCCCGCCGCATGGGCCGCATTGACCGACGCCCGACGCGCAAGTTCCAACTCCGCTCCGCCCTTGGTCCGCCGCACGCCAATGCTGACTGCATAGTCCTCGCCGCCCACGCAAATCCCGACCAGCCGCTCCGACGCCGCGCAGATCTCATACGCGTTGGCGACCGCGTGGGCGTTCTCAATCCAGGCAGCGATCTTGACCTGCCCATCGGACAACCCGCGAGCCCGTTCCAGTAGCGTGAGATAGTCATCAATCCGCTGCACGTCGCGAGCCGTCTCGATCTTCGACACGCTGACGCCGTCGAGCCAGGGCTGCACAATCGCGTCGAGTTCCTGCTCGATCAGCCCCGTGTCGTAGCCGTTGGTGCGGACAAACACGCTCCGGCCGCGCTTGGGGAAGTCGGGCAGGACGCGGCAGAGCAACTCCCGCGCGGCCGGTTTGTCGTCCCAGGCGACCGAGTCCTCGAGGTCGAAGCAGAGCACATCCGCCTCGGCGTCTCGCGCTTTCTCAATGAATCGCTCGCGAATCCCCGGCACCGACAGCATCGATCGCATCACGGTGGCTGCCACTACGATTCCTCCTCGTCCTCATCTGACGTTGGTTCCGGTCTGGGAAAGACCGTTCTGAGGTGTTCGAGATCACTCGGATCCCCGGTCGCGCAGCCGCGGAATCCAAGCGACGCGGCATGTTCGGCATCCGGCGGCGATCCGTAGACGACCGGCAGGTCGAACGCCGCCGCCGTCAACACGACCTGCGAGCTGGCCCACGCGACCGTCGCGCTGTCGGGCTGGACCCCTAACGACTCCGCCATCTCCACGTGGTCGTAGGCAATCCAGGTCATCCGGTCAGAGGAGTCGCGCATCGCCGAGAGGCAATCGGACATGATGTTGATCGCCCTCGGCTCATGGAAACCGACAGCGATCGCCGTCAGCCCGGGACGGATCCCGGCGCGGATTTCCAACTCTTCCAGCACGCCTTCCAGATAGCGAAGCTGATCGACACTCGCCGCTGTTTGCACGGCCACGCCGTACACGCCCGGCTGAAGCGTCGACTGCAGGTATCTGCGGGCCAGTCCCGAATCGAGCGGCGGAATCACCACGTAAACCGGTGGCCCGAGCTCGATCGCCGCCGCCACACGTTCGGCCGCGGCCTCGTACCCGCCCTCGTCCTCGGGAAACACGACGATCAGAGCGTCGGCGTGTTGAACCTCTGACTCGTCCGGCAGCGGCGCATCCGGCAGCAGAGCGAGCAAGGCGCGGACGTCATCCATGGCCGAACTCCACGTTTCCGTCGTTAGCTCGGGCTGAAGCAGTCGACCTGCTCACGCAATTCGTCGGCCTGTTCAAACGGACCGACGACCGCGGCGGCCAGATTGCCCTCGCGCATGACTCGCTGAGCCACGCGCCGGACGTCGGCCGTCGTCACCGACTCGTACCCGGCGATCGTCTCCTCAACCGGCTCGATGAAACCGTTCGACAGCAGCATCCCGCCAGCGCGGTGACACCAGCTCGCCGCTGCGTCGAGACCCAGTCGGAACGAGCCAATCGCGTGCTCGCGAACACGCTCCAGTTCCTCATCCGCCACCGGCTCAGCGACCAACTTGCCCAGCTCATCGAGCACAACGTCCACAGTTTCCAGGACATGCTCGTCGGTCACGCCTGCCATGATCGCCAGGTGCCCCGCGTCGTCGAAGGCCGTCGGGTGCGAACCGACCGAGTAGGCCAGCCCGCGCTTCTCGCGGATCTCCGTGAACAGACGCGAACTCATCCCGCCGCCCAGGACCTCGTTCAGAAGTGTCATCGCGTAGCGATCGGGATCCAGGCGGTGAATCGAGCGAAGCGCGAGCGCCAGGTTGCATTGCTCGAGATTGCGAACCTCAGTCTGCGCCAGATCATCCGACATGCCGGCTTCGGCGGGCGACCTCCCTGGAGCAGCGGCCGACGCCCCCTCAGGCCATCCTTCGCCCCAGTGCCGCGCGGCGAACTCCAGCACTTGCTCCCGCTCGATGTTCCCAGCCACCGAGAGCACGATGTTCGACGGCCGGTACCAGGTCGCAATGTGATCGGCCAGGTGCTCGCGCGTGACCGACCCGACCGATTCCAGATCCCCGGCGATCTCCCAGCCCAGCGGCTGCTCGCCGTAGGCGGCCTGGGTCAGCAACTGGCCAACCCGCTGACCCGGCTGGTCGTGCGCCCGCCGAATCTCGGAGCAGATCACGGTTCGTTCACGCTCGATCTCGGACTCCGCCAGCAGCGAATGCCGGACCGAATCCGCCAGCACATCCATCGCCAACGAGAGACGGTCGAACGGCACCCGGTTCCAGTAACAGGTCAGCTCGCGCGACGTAAACGCATTCAGCGATCCGCCGGCGCCTTCGATCGCGGCGGAGATCGCCGTCGGCTCCGGCCGCGCCTCGGTGCCCTTGAACAGCATGTGCTCCAGGTAGTGCGACAGCCCAAGCGTGTCCCGAGCCTCATCGCGAGAGCCAACCCCGACATAGGCGGCCAGGACGGCCGCCTGAGAATGCGGGATCGACGTCACCACCACGCGCAACCCATTGGGCAACTCGTCAATCGTCGGCGCGACGGCGACCTGCTGAAGGTCTTTGTGATTCGTTGAGTTCGGCATCGGCTGTCTCAGCATACCCGCGCCTTCGTATCCTCAAGCCACCGCACCGAGGAGTACAGGCGACAACAAGTGCAGGCCTTCGTCAACGCCCGCTACGAGTACCACTGGGCCCCGCTGCTCGGCTGTCTGGTCGGCCAGCTCAGCTCCCTCGGCGCCGCCCAGCCGAGCCACCTGATCGGAGCCGTCACCGGCATCAGCTACCAGCCGCCCCAGGACGCCGAGCTCCCGGCTCTGCTTGAAAACGGCCTCGCCGCACTCGGTATCAAGCCGCACATCACGGAGCAATCACTCCCCAACCGTCTGCAGCGCTTTCGCGCCCGGCGACGAATCCGCAGCGAACTGCGCGCCGGCCGGCCCGTCACGGCGTACGGAGTCGGCGTCTCCGCCTTCGGCCCCGCCTGGGGACTGATCACCGGCTGCGACGACGAACGGCGCGCCTGGCGGCGCGATGGCCCCATGACCGACCAGGTCTCGCCCTGGCTGCCCGAGTCCGAGTTCGATGCCTCTCCGGCCCTGATTCTGATCACCGCCCGCCGCAACAGCGAACCGCCTGCTGACCGCATTGCCCAGGCCGCGAAGCGGGCATTCACCACTTCGGTGGGCCGAGCCCGCCGGCATCTGCTCGACCAGACCCAACTGCTGGACAGCGACATCGAGATCGAGCCCCAACGATTCGCCCACGACGCCCAGACCCTCGCGGCCAACTGGGGAGAAGCCGCGACCTTTTGGGCAAGCTTCCCGGACGACGAGCTCACGCCCATCGCCCAGCAGATGGCGGTCACCCTCTCGCGCTATGCCACGCTCTTCCCGTACCCAATGGGCGGCCAACCAAACGTTCCCGGAGTCCGGAGCGCAGCGGCTCACATCCTCGCCGAGGCCGCCAACGTAGTGGGCGGATCACCTACTGAGCGACCAACAGGCCGATGATGATGCCGCCGATTGCCAGCAACACCATGATGATGAAGAACGTTGCTTGCAGGATCAGCGCCCGGGTTTCCAAGCGCAATCGTTCGAAAGCGGCATTGGTTTCCGCTCTCGGCGTCATTCCCTCGGTCATCTCATCCAGAGCCTCGACAAACTCGTCCACAGGCTCCTCGGCCAGTCCCATCCGTCTGACCATGATGTTACGGATCCGCAGTGGTACCAGCGACATGGTTTCAGAGTACCAGTTAGCCGTTTGGCCGTCTCAAGCGATCCCATTGATACACTCCCAACCAACCAGCGACGGAGCCCCGCATGGCCATCAACGTCAAACTCTTCATGACCCTCGTTCCGCTCTCCAAGTCGAAGAAATCCAACCTCTCGGTCGACTGGTTCGACGGCATTACCGCCCAGCACATCCTCGAATCCGAGGAGTTTTCCGAGCAGGACCAGGAAGCGATTGCGGTCGTGATCAACTCCGTCCAGGCCCAGCCCGACGACCCGCTCAACGACGGCGACCAGGTTGACCTGCTGGTCAACCTCCAGGGTGGATCCGAAGGAGCGACATCGAGCCAGTGAGCAGCGACGAACCCTCACCGAAGTACATCTTCATCACCGGCGGTGTGATCTCCTCCGTCGGCAAGGGCATCACCACCGCCTCACTCGGACGACTCCTCCAATCGCGCGGCCTCTCCGTCACCGTTCAGAAACTCGACCCCTATCTCAACGTCGATCCCGGCACCATGTCGCCCTACCAGCACGGCGAGGTCTACGTCACCGACGACGGCGCCGAGACCGACCTCGACCTCGGTCACTACGAGCGCTTCCTCGACCAGAACCTGACAGCCGCGTCCTCGGTCACGATGGGCCAGATCTCCGCCGAGGTGATCGAGCGCGAGCGCCGCGGCGACTACCTCGGCGGGACGATTCAGACCGTGCCGCACGTCACCGATCTGGTCAAGGAACGCGTGCGCGGCCTGGCCGAGAAGTCCGGGGTCGATGTGCTCATCGTCGAGGTCGGCGGGACCGTCGGCGACATCGAGGGCCAGGCCTTCCTCGAAGCGATCCGCCAGATGCGCTACGAGGAACCACGCAACGGCACGCTCGCGATTCACGTCACCCCGCTCTTCCACCTCAAGGCGACCAACGAGCTCAAGACCAAGCCCACCCAGCACTCGGTTCGCACGCTGCGCAGCATGGGCATCCAGCCCGACGTCATCGTCTCGCGCACCGACATCCCCGCCGACCGGTCGATCACGGACAAGCTCGCGCTCTTCTGCGATGTCCCCGCCGAGGCCGTGATGACCCTCGAGACCGCCTCCTCCATCTACCAGGTCCCCGCCATCCTCGAGCAGGCCGGCCTCACCGACCTGACCCTTGAGAGACTCGGCCTGACCGCCAGGCCGTCGCAGCCCGGACGCTCGATCGACGAGTGGCTGGAATGGACCGATCGCCTCTCCGACACCGACCGCATCTGCCGCGTCGCCATCGTCGGCAAGTACGTTGAGCTGCGCGACGCTTACCTCTCGGTCAAGGAAGCGCTGATTCACGCCGGAGCCCAGCGCGGCGCCAGCGTCGACATCACCTGGATCCAGTCCGACGATCTCGACCACGCCGATCAGCCCGAAATCGCCGCCGCTCTGGCCGACGTCGATGGCGTGATCGTGCCCGGAGGATTCGGCGAGCGCGGTATCGAGGGTGAAGTCGGCGTCGCGCGGTTCGCGCTCGAGCAGAACATCCCCTATCTCGGCCTTTGCCGAGGGATGCAGAACATGGTCATCGCCTTCGCCCGCGAGCGACTCGACCTGCCGAACGCCAACACGACCGAGGCCGACGAGGACGCCGACGACCCGGTCATCGCCCTGCTTGATGAGCAGCGCGAACTGAGCCAGATGGGCGGCACCATGCGGCTCGGCAAGTACACCTGCCGGCTGCAGCCCGAGACCCGCGCCTCCGTGCTCTACCAATCCGAGTTCGCCTACGAGCGGCATCGGCACCGCTGGGAGTTCAATCCCCAGTACCGCGACCGCTTCGAACGCGCCGGACTTCTGGCCAGCGGCACCTCTCGCGACGGCGAGCTGGTCGAGATCGCCGAGGTCTACGACCACCCCTTCATGCTCGGCTCGCAGTTCCATCCCGAGCTCAAGTCCCGGCCTGAACGCTCGCACCCGCTCTTCCTTGGCTTCATCGACTCCGTGTTGGCCGAGTCCGAGACCGCGCTCCGGCACCCCGTCGGGGCCACTAACCTCCGCTCCCAAACTCCGCTTCCCCCCTCTGGGGGGAAGCTCCCGCGAAGCGGGTGAAGGGGGGGTCTCCGAGTGGCCGCTGTTGAAACCACAACACTCGCCTCCCCACTACAGAACATCAGTACGCTACTCTGAAGTAAGCCGTTGCATCATCCCACGGCGGAATCGACGAGGACGAGACAACCAACTTCAATGACAACCATGACCCACGACGCCACCGCACATCCGCGACACTGCCCGTGCACAACCGCACCGTTTCCGACCGTGTCTGCACAAATCCGAACAAGTCCGAACAAATCCGAACAAAATGAACGCCGCTCGCGTCTGAAAGAACCTGAAGGCAACCGAAAAAACCTGAAAAAACCTGAAAGCCTTCAGCGCACGATCTCCAGCAAAACACTGGGAATTCGTGCTCTGAGGGCCGCAGAAAAAAAAGTTCACCTGAAACCTGAAACCCGCCGATATTCCCGCACGACGCCCGACGCCTTTTTTTCTCCGACCAGGGACGCTTTTTCCGCTTCAGCGGCCCTCCGGTGGTCTCATGAGTGAAGACGACATCTTTCGCTTCCTGACAACCGTCGCCGCGCTGGTCTACGCGGGCGGCGTCGCCGCGTTGACCCTCGCCCTGACCCGCGCCTGGCAGACCGACGACGCCACCGAACGCGATGTCCTCTTCCGTTCCGCCGACCGCGCCCACACGCGCATGCTCCTGCCCGGCATCATCGCCACCGGCGTGCTCGGCGCGCTCTGGGGTATCCGAGCCGAGGCCGTTGACCCGATCGAAACCGGCTGGCTGCTCGCCGTCGAGATTCTCTACCTGCTCTCGCTCTTCGTCTTCGTGCCCGGCATGTTCGCCGGCGTCCGCCGCGTGCGGCTGCTCTCGCTGCAGGCGCGCAAGACCGGCAACATCTCCGAGGAACTCACCGACGCCCTCAACGACCGCGGCCCGCTGGTCTTCGCCGTCCTCATGTCGCTGCTCCTGCCCGTCCAGGTCGCCCTCGTTACCCTGCAGCCGTAACTCACGGCGACTAGGACGTAATGCGGCCATGAGATGCAGCCACCACACCCAGCCCTGACCGCTGACAAAGGAACCCGAGCATGAAGATTTTCCTCGACACCGCCCGACTCGACGAAATCCAACAGGCTGTCGACTGGGGCGTCTGCGATGGCGTCACGACCAATCCTTCGCTCCATTCCCGCGCCGTCGCGCACGAGGGCGACAACGCCATCGGCTACCGCGAACGAATCCTGCGCATCGCCGACATCGTCGACGGCCCAATCTCCGCCGAGTGCGTCACGCGCACGACCGTGGAACTGATCGCTGAAGCGCGCGAACTGGCGAGCTGGCATCCCAGCGTCGTCGTCAAGATTCCCATCGACGGCCCGGGCCTGGCCGCGATCAAGGCGCTCTCCGAGGAAGGCATCCGGATCAACACCACCTTGATCTTCTCCCTCAACCAGGCGCTGCTCGCCGCTAGGGCCGGCGCCGCCTACGTCTCGCCCTTCGTCGGACGGCTCGACGACATCGGCGAAAACGGCATCGGACTCGTCGCCGACACCGTCAACCTGCTCGACCGTTTCAACCTGCCGGCCCAGGTGATCGCCGCCTCGTTGCGCAACACCGACCACACCGCCGAGGCCGCGCGCGTCGGCGCGCACGTCGCCACCATTCCCTTCCCCGTGCTCGAGCAGATGCAGCGGCATCCGTTGACCGACAAGGGCATTCAGGCCTTCCTCGACGACTGGCACAAGGCGGAAGCGGCGCTTCGCGCACAACCGGTGTCGTGACTTTCCCAACTTGACGTCTGGAATTGCTTGCCAACGCGGGAATTGCGAAGCTAGGATTGGATTTGTCCCCGTGAGATTGGTTTCAGCGCCCCGAGCCTGTTGAACAGCTTGGCGTCGTAGAGCGCAGGAACCCGGTTCCCCACAGACTGAGTCTGTACCCATTCCCTCCGCAGCCACGCCTGAATCACGTACCGAACACGCGATCCGCCGACACCAGAGGTAGCCGATGACGAGCCTGAACATCCCCGAGCTGGAGACCCTGACCCGCGAGCAGCTGCTCGCCAAAGCCAAGGAACTCGACGTCGCCGGTATCTCCGGCCTCAAGAAACAGGACATCATCCTCCGGCTTCTGCAAGCGCAGTCCGAGGCCGAGGGACACATCCTCTCTGGCGGCGTGCTCGAAGTCGTCGACGACTCCTACGGATTCCTGCGCGGCGAGTCCCTGCTCCCCGCCCCCACCGACGTCTACGTCTCGCAAAGCCTGGTCCGCCGCTCCGGCCTGCGCACCGGTGACTACGTGATCGGCTCCGTCCGTCCGCCCAAGCAGGGTGAGAAGTACTACGGACTCTCTCGCGTCGACCTCGTCAACGGCGTCAACGCGGCCGAAGCGGCCTCTCGACCCTTCTTCGAGAACCTCACCGCCGTCTTCCCCCACCAGAAGTTCGCACTCGAAACCGAGGACTCCGCCGAACTCTCCGGCCGCGTCATCGATCTCGTCGCCCCGATGGGCCGCGGCCAGCGCGGACTGATCGTCAGCCCGCCCAAGGCTGGCAAGACGATGCTGCTCCAGTCCATCGCCAACGGCATCGCCATCAACCATCCCGAAGTCCATCTCATGGTCGTCCTGATCGGGGAGCGCCCCGAGGAAGTCACCGAGATGAAGCGTTCGGTGCGCGGCGAGGTCATCGCCTCGACCTTCGACGAGCCGGTCGAGGAGCACACTCGTGTCGCCGAACTTGGACTCGAACGAGCCAAGCGTCTCATGGAGATGGGCCGCGACGTAGTCATCCTGCTCGACTCGATCACCCGCCTGACCCGCGCCTACAACCTCGAGATGCCCTCTACCGGCCGAACCCTCTCCGGCGGCATCGACCCGGTTGCCCTCTACCCGCCCAAGCGCTTCTTCGGCTCGGCCCGCAAGGCCGAGGAAGGCGGCTCGCTCACGATCATCGCCACCTGCCTCGTCGACACCGGTTCCCGCCTCGATGACGTCGTTTTCGAAGAGTTCAAGGGCACCGGCAACTGGGAAGTCCGGCTCGACCGCAAGCTGGCCGAACGCCGCATCTACCCCTCGATCGATATCGCCGCGTCCTCCACCCGTCGAGAAGAACTCCTCCTCTCCGGCGAGGAGCTGCAGCGGGTCTGGCTGCTCAGGCGGATGATGTCCGTCCTCGCCGGCTCCGGAGGCAGCGCCACCGAACCAACCGAGCGTCTCCTCGACCGTCTCGCCAGGACCAAGTCCAATACCGAGTTCCTCGAAAACCTCACCGCCGCCGAGGCGTAGACATCGAGGGACTGCCATGACCCAGATTGAGACCGTCCTCGGACCCATCGACGCCGCCGACCTCGGCTTCACCCTCTCCCACGAGCACGTCGCGATCACGCCCAGCGTGATCACCCATCACTATCCCTGGCTGATCGATAAAGAGGCCGTCCTTGAGCGCGCCAAAGAGGAACTGACCGAGGCCAAGCAAGGCGGAGTCGACTCCCTGATCGAACTCTCGACGCCCGACCTCAACCGCGACGTTGAGGCCATGCGCGCCGCTTCCGAGGCATCCGGCGTCAACGTGATCTGCGCGACCGGCATCTGGCGCGATGTGCCGCGCTGGTTCTGGGCCATGGACCCCGACCAAATCGCCGACATCTTCGTCCGCGAAATCGAAGTCGGCATCGCCGACACCGGCATCAAGGCCGGTGTGATCAAGGTCGCCAACGATGCCGAAGGCGTCACGCCCCAGGGCGAACTCATCCTCCGCGCCGCCGCCCGAACCGCCAAGCGCACCGGCACGCCGATCTCCACCCACCACTGGGCGCCGCTCGAAGTCGGTCGGCGACAAGCCGAGATCTTCCAGGAGGAAGACGCGCCGATGGATCGGATCTGCATCGGCCACACCGCCGACACGGTCAACGCCGACTACATCGAGGACCTGCTCAACACCGGCGTCTACATCTCGATGGATCGCTATCCCGGCCCGGAGGACGGCGCAGAGCGACCCAACTGGGTCGCCCGCAACGCCACGGTCAAGGAACTGATCAATCGCGGCTGGTCGCACAAGCTGATGCTCGGCCACGACTACGCCGCCTTCCCCGGCTCACCGCGCGACTACCCCACGCGCTACCTCTTCCTCACCACCACCGCCATCCCCGCGCTGCTGGCCGACGGCGTCCCGCAGGAGACCATCGACGAAATGATGGTCTCCGTCCCGCGCGAATTCCTCAGCGGAGAGTCAGCATGAATCGCGACGACGTCGCCGACCTCTGCGAATCGCTGCCCGGTTCCTGGCCCGACTCGCCTTGGGGCGAGGACGACCTCGTCTACAAGCTCGGCAACCGAAACGCCGACGGCAAGGGCGGCAAGATCTTCTGCTTCGTCGGCGGAGGCACCACCGAGGGCAAGCCCCACGCGATCTCGCTCAAGGCTGACCCCGCGATCGTCCCCGCCCTGCACCAGCAGTACGGAGCCGTCACCTTCCCCAGCTACCTCAACAAGTCCCACTGGGTCGCAGTCACGCTCGAATCCGACCTCCCCGATGACGAACTCGAAGAACTCATCGTCGACTCCTACGAGCGAATCCTCGCCGGCTTCAGCAAACGCCAACAACGCCTCATCCGCGGCGAAACGTCGCCGACCTAGGGCGTGTTCACACTTCTGTTTCAGCGGGACGAACCATGTTGGGGCAAGCCGACGCGGGTCAGAACGGCCCACGCCAATCGCAGTACCGGAAGTGATCGTCGCCCCGTGCTTGACACGGGGCCCAGAGCAACCAGGTT
>JAJDYG010000041.1 GCA_022822855.1 Dehalococcoidia bacterium | reverse complement strand
AGCGATCGTCGCCCCGTGCTTGACACGGGGCCCAGAGCTCCCAAGTTCATGCGCGAGATGACCTTGGCCTCACCTCGATGCTCGCGCGTGAGTGCGCCCGCTCCACCGTTGAGCCAAGGACAACGGCGTTGCTGCTCCCAGGCATCGAGGTCTGGGCCCCGTGTCAAGCACGGGGCAACGTGGAATGAGGCTAGTGTGAACACACCCTAGGCCCCGTCGTCGACCGACAGATTCTCGACAGCGATCAGGACGACGATCGCCCGATCTCCCTCCTGCGAGATGCGCAGCTCGCCGCGGAATGCGGGATTGTCGGCGTCGCGGAACGTGATGAAGTCGACGCCGGCTCGTTGCGGGTCGGCAGTGACGCGCCAGGGATCGGTGTCTAGTTTTGAGCGGTACCAGTTGAACAGGTCGTCGGCGGGCTCTTCGCTGGTCTGCCAACCGACAATCAGTTCACGACGCGTTTCGGTATCGGTGAAGGCCGAGCCAAGCAGGCTGAGTTCCTCGTGCTCGGGGAAGCTCGGCGGCAGCTCGTCAACCAGTCCCTGCACGCGGACATCGGCGATCGCCGTTCGGTCGGACTGGAGCAGGTAGTTGCGGAACAGACGCTGCGCGGCGAGGCGCTCTTCGTCATCGCTGTTGTCACAGGCGGCAGCCAGCAGAGCGGCTGATGCCAACGCAAGCAAGAGCAGGACCAGCGCCTTTGCGCTCATGGTCGCGGTGGTTCTAGCTGGGCGCTGGCGCATCGGAAGTATCTGTCAGCCTCGGACGAACTCAATGTGGTGTGGGGGGTGGGGTGGACGGTGGGATTCGAACCCACGAATACCAGGGCCACAACCTGGCGCCTTAGGCCTCTAGGCGACGCCCACCACGAAAAACGAATGCGTCAGCCGGACTGGAACGTCCTCCGCTTCCGCGTCAAATCAGAGTATCACCGACCGAGCGTCTCGAATGTCAAGCGGGTCAAGCGAGTCAGGCGATTCGCTGGATCAGCAGCGCAGCCAGTCCCAGGAAGAACAGGAAGCCCAGCATGTCGGTGGCAGTGGTAACGAAGATGCTGGCAGCCAGGGCCGGGTCCGCGCCAAGTCCTCTCAGGACGATCGGGATCAACAGACCGAACAGGCCGGCCACAACCATGGTGCCCAGCATCGCCGTGCCGACCGCGACGCCGAGCCAGGGATTGTCTTGCCAGACCCAGCCGGCGACGCCGACCAGAAGGCCGAAGGCAATGCCGGAGGCGATTCCGATGATCATCTCGCGAGGTAGGACCAGACGGGTGAAGTGTCGATCGAACTCGCCAAGCGCCATCGCCCGCACGGCGAGCGTCGTCACCTGCATGCCGGCGTTCCCGCCCTGGCCGGCAATGATCGGGAGAAAGATCGCCAGCGCCGCGACGCGTGCGAGCGTGCCCTCGAAGGCGGCCACAACCGCCGCGGCAGCGAACGCCGTGGCCAGATTGAGCAGCAACCAGGGCAGTCGCCGTCGCAGCGCGGTTGTCACCGGCGCGGTCAGGGCTTCGTCGTCGACCAGCCCGACCAACCGGTACATGTCCTCGGTTGCTTCTTGCTGGGCGATGTCAAGCAGGTCCTCGGAAGTCGCGACGCCGACCAGGTGTCCCTGCGCGTCGAGAACCGGCAGTGCGTGCAATCCGAACCGTTGCAGAATCTTGAGGGCGTCTTCCTGGTCCATGTCCGTCGTGACCGTTGGGCCGATCGGTTCCATCAGGTCGCGCAGGGCGGTCATCGGCGGCGCGAAGACGAGGGAGTGCAGCCCGATCGAACCGAGCAGCACGCCTTCGCTATCGACGATGTAGACCGTGTCGCGGACGGTCGGCGCGGGCGCGGCCGCGCGCAACACCGTCAGCGCCTGCTCGGCCGCCAGGTGCGGTCCGAGCACCATCAGCTCGGGAGCCATGATCCCGCCGGCCGAATCGTCGTCATGCTGCAGCAGCGGTTCGACCAGGCCTGCCTTGGGCAGCCGATCGAGCACCAGTTCGGCGTCGGTCGGCGTGAGAGCGTGCAGGACATCGGCGCCCAGTTGCGCCGGAGTCTCGTCGAGCGCAGCGGTCAACTGCGGCAGGGCAACATCGGGCGCGACGTGTTCGAGCTCTTCCGGCGTGAGGAAGGAGAGCAGCTCGGCCAGCGTGTGGGAGTCGATGCGGTCCAGCAACCGCCGACGCTCAGTTCGATCGAGCGCGGCCAGGGCATCCGCCTGGTCGGCTGGATGCAGGTTGTGCAGCAGAGCGGCGGCGGTCGCTAGCTCCCCGGCGTCAACGCGCGCGACCACGTCCCAGACCGCCGAAGACGGTTCCGTTCCCAGGTTCGTGCCTCGGGAAGATCGAGCGTGCTGGCTGGGCGTGCGTTGAGCCATCATCGCATCCGCGCTGCGCGGGCTGGCGGCATCCGTCGCAGTAAGCTGACATCGTGCGCCCGTAGCTCAGCGGATAGAGCACCAGGCTTCGGACCTGGGGGTCGGGGGTTCGATTCCCTCCGGGCGTGCCATACCACCATGCCTGCCTCTTGTTCAGATTACAATCGCGCCGTGTGAATCGAAGGCGCGTCTGCCGTCCTTGTTTTGGCGAACCTGCCGGTGCTCATGCCTCGGACGGCCGGCGAATGTGCGGTACCTTGCAGCAAGGCCGAGCAGCTGAGTGGTGTTGGGAGTGGACAATGTTCATTGGCTGGTTTACCGAGCGCCCGTATCAGGATCCTGAAGCGTCGTGGTGGGGACGCACCGGACGGCGTCTGACCGACCTGGATTCCTCCAACGACGAGTACGATCCGGTGCTGGGAGCGGATCTGTATCACCGCTACCTCGATGAGGCGGTTGCCGCCGAGAACGCCGGATTCGATGGCATCGTGCTCAACGAGCACCACTCGACGCCGTTCTGCATGGGATCGGTGATCAATGTCGAGGCGGCCATCCTGGCCCGTATCACGCAGCGAGCCAAGATCTGCCTGCTGGGCAACATCCTGCCGATCTGGGAGGATCCGCTCTGGCTGGCCGAGACGCTGGCCGAGATCGACATGATCTCCGGCGGCCGCTTGATCACCGGCTGGGTGCGCGGCACCGGTCGCGAGTCTCTGGCCCACAACTCGCAGTCGCCCTACAACTGGGAGCGTTACCAGGAAGCGCACGACCTGGTGGTCAAGGCCTGGACCGACGCCGGGCCGTTCCGCTGGGAAGGCGAGCATTACGACTACCGCTACGTCAATCCGTGGTCGAAGCCGCTGCAGAGGCCGCATCCGCCGATCTGGATTCCCGGCGCGGTTTCGCAGCGCACGGTCGCCTGGGCGGCGGAGCGCAGATATCCGTACGTGATGTTGGCGACGCGGCTCGCGCCGACGCGTGATTCCTTTGCTTACTACGACAAGATCGCGGCCGAGTTCGGCTATGAGGCCGGACCGCAGCACCGCGGCTACCTGTGGAAGGTCCACGTCGACGAGACCGAAGAGCTGGCCGAAGAGGTCGGACGCAAGTACCTCACCGGTCCGGGCAACATCTTCCTCGAGGGTTCGCGCGGCGATGTCAGGCGCCACATCCAGAATCTGCCCGGCATGATCGACCGGCGGCGGTTGCTGCCCACTGCCGGCGTGCGTCACGTCGAGGAGTCTCGCGGCGCGGGCGAGGTCAATCCTGATGACTACAAGCGGCTGACCCTCGACGCGGCTGAGAGCTTCGCCGACACCGACGATACGTACCGCGGGCTGGAAGAGTCGTACAGCATCATCTCGGGCACGCCGAAGACGGTGATTCCGAAGATTCGCCACGTGCTCGAGTTCATCCGCCCGGGCAGCATCTGCTTCTGGGACGGCGACGGCTCGATGTCGCACGAAGACTCGATGCGCTCGCTGCGCTTGATGGGTGAAGAGGTCCTGCCGGCCGTCAGGGAGATGGCCAAGGAACTCGACCTGCCGGGACCGTTTGATCTTCCCGACGATGCGGAGCCGGTCGGCATTTCACCGGCGGCAATGGCCTCCGTCGGCGGGGGATGACCCGGCGCACCGCTCGAGCTCTTCCCCGTCGTCTGCCGTTGTCCGTGATCTGCGCAGAGCCGATTGTTGTGCCTGCGTAAAGCGCTGATTTCTGACGTAACGCATCGGTTGATTGCGCCCGTCCCGACCACGCAAAGTGCGATCAGTACTTCGCGAGAGGACGGGTTGATGCGGGTCGCGAGCGGTCGACGGCAGTGGCTCGCGTTGTTGGCGGTTGTGTCGGTCGTGCTGTTCGGCGGCGTATTCGCCTCGGCTCAAGCATCCGATCCTGTGTTCCGCTTCTTTGGCTTCAAGGGCGATGTGACCATCGACGGGGAACCGGTGGCGCCGGGTACGGAGATCGTGGCCATCGTCAATGACGAAGAGGTCGGGAGGTCCACCGTAAATCAGTCCGGCGCCTGGATCCTCGACGTCAGCAGGTCGGATATCGATGAAGCCTCGTGCGGTGTGACCTTCGTCGTTGACGGCCTGAGCGCCCCGGAGAAGTGGGACTGCTCCAACCTCAGGTTGCGACTGGCGCTGTTCAGCGATGGCGAACAGCGCGATTCAACGAAACAAGCCGATGCGCAAGCCGTAGAGGCCGAAGACGACGTTCCGGAGTCCAGCGGACGAGACGACGCGGATGGAGCGACTAGCACGGCCGCAGCCGCCGAGCAGGCTTCGTCGGATGACGATTCCGACGAGACGGCCCAGCAAGAGCAAAGCATCGTGCGTCCCGCCGCCCCTCGAACAGGAACGGGCGGAGTGCTCGATGCCGACGAGTCGACCAACTGGCCGCGCGCGGCGGCAATCACCGCGTTGGTGACGCTGGGAGTCGCTGTGGTCGCGCTGTTGATGGGCTGGCGCTCTGACGGAGCCGCCTGACAAATATGCCCTTTGCGCCAGCGCCGACGGAGGACGCTGTCGCCACGACGGCAGAGCATAGGGCTGGAACCGAACGGTCTGCCCGTCGCCGCGTGGTCTCGACGATCGCCGTATCGTCGATTGCAATCGCGAGGAATAGCGATGATTGCCCGCGCGGGCGGAGCGATCCGAGCACGTACTCCTGCTAACCTGTCAACTGAATTCGCGAAACGACGAGAAGACCGATCAGAGGAACAGAGCGCCCATGCTACTGGTGAGCCGCAAAGAGCAAGAGAGCCCCGAAGCTCTCATCCGCCGCTTCAACAAGATGGTGCAGCGCGACGGCGTGTTGCAGGAAGCGAGGCGGCGACGCCGGTTCATCAGCAATCGCGAGAAGCAGCGCCAGGCCGAGCGCCGCGCCGCTCGCCGCCGCCGCCGCGCGATGGTCAAGGTGCGCCGTCCGCGGATGCCCCGCTAGTTCGCCCTCCCAGTTCATTCCCCTTTACTGAACGCTCACCAGCGCCTGACCCGGGCCTGATGTCGCTGCGTACCCTCGACCGTAAGACTGGTTGACGTAGCGAAGGGACCGGGATCGTGCCAGCAATCGACAGCAGCGGGCGGACCGTCCTGGTCGTAGACGACGAAGCCAACATCCGCGAACTCTGCTCGATGTACCTCGAGCGCGAGGGGTTCGGCGTGATCACCGCCGATGATGGCGAGTCTGCGCTCGCGGTCGCACGAGAACACTCGCCCGATCTGATCGTGCTCGACCTGATGCTGCCGAAGAAGTCCGGCTATGAAGTGACCCGCGAGC
The DNA here is from genome assembly GCA_022822855.1 of Dehalococcoidia bacterium. GTDB lineage: Bacteria > Chloroflexota > Dehalococcoidia > Bin125 > Bin125 > Bin125. The sequence continues at coordinate 2,137 of JAJDYG010000041.1, read as the reverse complement.
TGCGCGCAGACGCCGGCATGATCCGCGACGTGCCGATCCTGATGCTGACTGCGCGCTCGGAGGACGTTGATCGCATCGTCGGGCTGGAGCTGGGCGCCGATGACTACCTGGGCAAGCCGTTTCATCCTCGAGAGCTCACAGCCCGGGTCAAGGCGATCCTGCGCCGCGCCGCGACCTCGACCGGTCGAGTCGGCGACCAATCGCCGCGTGGACGGATCGAGGTCGGGCCGCTGCGCCTCGACTGGGATCGGCGCGAAGCGACGCTGGCAGGGGCGTCGCTCAGGTTGCGCAACAAGGAGTTCGAACTGCTCAAGCAGTTGGCCGAGTACTGCGGCATCGTGCTGACTAGGGAGCAGTTGCTGGAACAGGTCTGGGGCTACGAGTACTTCGGCGAGACGCGAACGGTCGATGTCCACGTCAATCAGCTGCGGCGCAAGCTGTCGCCGGACGGCGCCGACCCGGGCGTCGCCATAGAGACCGTCCGAGGCGTGGGCTACAAGCTCGTAGAGACGTCACCGTTGCGGTCAGATTGATGCCCTTGGGCGGCGGATACGGAATCAGGCTCTTCGCCGGATTCGCCGGCATCGTGCTGGTCATGTTGCTCGTCTCCGCGGCAGTATTTTTTTCTCTCTTCGGCGGCTACCGCGACGACATCGATCGCTCCGAGCTGCGTACCGCGGGGAACGCGCTCAGTGTCGAGATCGTGCGCATCCTGAGGCGCGCGGCAGACTACGACCGCGAGCAACTGGTCACGCTGATTCGGGAGCAGGCGGAGCACGCGGGCCTGATCGTGATCCTCACCGATGGCGGCGGTCACGTGATCCAGGGGTTCGAGCCGAGGCAGGGAATCAACGACGGCCGGACCGGGATCGATTACGCGGAACTCGCTAAGAAGGACGACGTCAGCGGCTGGTACGACCACAAGCTGCATATCGGCGGCGAGTGGCGACCGTCGTTGGTCCGGGTTCTGATCCCTCCCGGTGCGACTGGCCGAGCCGGTGACGGCGTCCTCATGGCCGTCACATTTGGCGACGAGCGGAGCTTCGGCTCGGTCGATGAACTGGTCGGCCGATTGGTCGTCTCGGGACTGGCCGGACTGGTGACGGCGGTCGTGATCGCCATGATCCTCTCGCGGCAACTGATGCGCCCGCTGGAAGCTCTCACCGGTGTTGTGCGCCGATTCGGCCCCGACCGCTACGACATGCGGGCAGCAGAGACCGGGCCGACGCAGGTACGGGAACTGGCCGCCGCGTTCAATGCGATGGCCGACCGTGTCTCGGACAATGAACGCGCCATGCGCGGGTTCATCGCCGACGTCTCGCACGAGTTGCGCACTCCGCTCACTTCGATCCGTGGATTCGTCGAGGCCCTGCGCGACGGCACGGTCACGGACCCGGAGCGTCAGGCGTCATCGCTCGAGGTCGTCCACGACGAGACCCAGCGAATGCTGCGCATGATCGAGCAGTTGCTGGATCTCTCGCGGCTGGAGGCTGGCCAGTCTCGGCTGTCACGATCGCGGATCGATCTGCGCGAGTTGTTCGCCTATGTCGAGGCGATGTTCGGTTCGCGCGCCGCAGACGAGGGCGTCGAACTCCGGATTGAGATCGCGGAAGACTCGCCGACGATTGAAGCCGACTACGACCGGCTTGTCCAGGTGCTCAACAACCTGCTCGACAACGCCATGCGACACACGTCGGCAGGTTCCGTGATGGTATCGGCGCGTGCGTCGGAGGACGGACTGGAGATCACGGTCGCGGATACGGGCGATGGCATCGCGCCGGATGATCTGAATCGCCTCTTCGATCGATTCTGGCAACCGGAGTCCCGAACTGGTCCAGGCGCCGGTCTGGGACTGGCAATATCGAGGGAGATCGTCAGGGCTCACGGAGGCCGGATCTCGGCTGCAAGCGAGCCCGGTCGTGGAACGACGATCACCGTGTGGCTACCGGAGTCCTAGGGCGTGTTCACACTTCTGTCTCAGCGGGACGATTCATGTTGGCGCAAATCGACGGGGTCAGAACAGCCCACGCCAATCACAACACCGCAACGGATCGTCGCCCCGTGCTTGACACGGGGCCCAGAGCAACCAGGTTCGTGCGCGAAATGACCCTGGCCTCACCTCGATCCTCGCGCGTGA
>JAJDYG010000037.1 GCA_022822855.1 Dehalococcoidia bacterium | reverse complement strand
CGAGGTCGAGCGCTTCTTCTGCCGGCTCAAACGCTTCCGCCGGGTCGCCACCCGCTACGACAAGCTGGACGTCATCTTCCTCAGCTTCGTCCACCTCGCCCTCGTCTGGGACGCGCTGCAGTTACTGTGAACAGGCCCTAGGTGCGGCAGGTCTGGCGTTGGTCGGTTGTGGTGACGATGACGACGACGCTCAACAGCAGCAGGCAGCCGCGCAGGCTCAGGATCAACAGCAGGAGGCGGTTGAGCAGCAGGCCGACCAGCAAGTCCAGCAACAGCAGGCTCAGACAGCGACCGCCGAAGAGCAGCAGGAGCAGCAGGCCGCCGCGGCGCAGGCTGTCGCTGAGGGTGAGCCCAAGCACGGAGGCATCCTCCGAATCGTGATGTCCGACGGTGGCATCTTCGACCCCGCGATCGCGATTCACGGCGGCACCTTTGCGGGCGTCCACCAAATCTACGACTGGCTCAACTACCTCGACGAGGGGTTCATCATGACCTCCGGCATGGCTGAACTGCCGGAAGTGGTCGACGAACTCAACTACGTCTACAACATCAAGCCCAACGTCTACTGGCACGACAAGCCGCCGCTGGACGGCCGCCAGTTCACGGCGGAGGATGCGGCGTTCGGGCTGGAGCGATTCGGCTTCGACAACCCCGAGTTCGTGTTCAAGGATCGCTACGCGGCAATCGATAAGTTCGAGGCCACTGACGAACTCACCCTGCACCTGCAGGCTGGCGAAGTCTTTTCGCCCATCTTGACTGCTGTCGCAGAAGACAACGCGCTCATGGTTTCACGTGATGCGGTTGACGCTTTCGGCGATGAGAGGATCTCAACGGACTTCGAGGCTCAGATCGGCACCGGCGCGATGGTGGGCGTCTCGCGTGAACCTGATGTCGAGCTGCGGTTGGACCGAAACCCGAACTACTACAAGGAAGGCCAGCCGTACTTCGACGGCTACAAAGGCATCAGTTTGGGTGACGACGCTATTCGCATCGCGTCATTCGTCAATGGACAGACCGACTTCCTCAACTACCAGTGGTTCGGCAGACCAGTCGACCTTGACTCGGCCATTGCCGAACTCGGCGAAGATGCGGTCACCGGCGTCCCCAACCCGGTGACCTACGGCATGGCGACGCATATTCACACCGAGGTCGAGCCCTACACCGACCCACGAGTCCGCACCGCTGTCCATCTCGCCGCTGACCGTGAGCAGCTCATTGCCCTCTCGCTCGGCGAGTTGGTCATCGGCGGGCCGATCGCGGTGGCGATCGCTCCGTATGGGAGAACCGAGGACGAGCTGCGTCAGCTCCCCGGCTACCGCTCCGGTGACCTGCGCCAGGAAGACCTCGCTGAGTCGCGCAAGCTGCTGGAGGCAACCGGCGTCGACTTGGACGGATTCCCACCACTGGACATCTGGGCCCCCGACGCATCCGACTACGCGCAGGTTTTGCAGCAGAACCTCGGCGAGGTCGGCATCAACATCGGCATCAACGAGTTGACCACCGCCGACGCCCTCGCCGCTCGCCAGAACCGCGAGTTCTCGATGATCATGCTCGGTCAGCAGGGCGCGTCCGATCCCGATCTGCTCTACAACGACCTGCACACCACCGGCGGCCAGAACTACGGCAACTTCTCCAACCCCGAGTTCGACGCTCTGGTTGAGAAGGGCCGCTCGGTCTTCGATGTGGAGGAACGCAAGGCGATTTACGACGAAGCTCAGGATCGCCTGCTCAACGAGTGGAATCCGCGCCTCTACTGGTCCTGGAGCACGGTGATTGTGGCCTTCCGCTCCTACCTCAAGGGCTTCCGCCCGACGCCGGGACCGACCGCGTCCAATGCCATCCTCTGGGGCATGTGGTTCGACGAGATTCCCGAGGGCGCCGAGCAGTTCTAACCGCATGAGCCCTCTGCCGCCAGGGTCGGCTCATGCCGCCCTGGCCAAGCAGGCGGCCAGGAGTGACTTGCCAACCGAATAGAGGCTGATGCGCAACTACATCTTCCGGCGCTTGCTGCTGTTGCCGATCACGGTGATCCTGCTGTCGATCTTCGTGTTCGGCCTGATCCGGCTGGTGCCGGGGTCGGTCATTGACGCGAGACTGTCGGCCGGATTTCCCGGGACGGCGAACGCCGACGACCGGGCCAAGCTCGAGGCGCACTTCGGCCTCGACAAACCGGTCCATGTGCAATACGTCAAGTGGATTGGCCAGGTGTTCAGCGGCGACTTCGGTACCTCGTGGCTGACCAAGGAGGACATTCTCGATAATTTCGGCCGTCGCATGCCGGTCACGATTGAGTTGTTGATCCTGACCTTGATCATCTACATCCCGCTGGGGATTGGAACGGGGGTTTGGTCGGCTGTTCGCCAAAACAGGGCCGACGACTACGGGATTCGGTTCGTCACGATTCTGTTCCTGGCAGTGCCCAATTTCTGGCTGGCGACCCTGGTCATCGTCGTCCCGCTGGTGCTCTGGGGATACGCGCCGCCCGTCCCCTACGTCCAGCTCTGGGAGGAACCGGATACCAACATCGTCCAGATGATCGTCCCCGCTGCGATTGCGGCGTTGGCCGGTGCGGCGGTCCTGGGACGGGTAGCCCGCTCCGAGATGCTGGAAGTCCTGCGCCAGGACTACGTGCGCACCGCCTATTCCAAGGGACTGGCCGGCCGCGTCGTGATTCTTCGGCACGCCCTGCGCAACACGATGATCCCACTAATCACGCTGATTGGTCTCGTCTTCGCGACTGGTATTGCCGGCGCCGTCATCGTCGAGCAGATCTTCGCGATTCCCGGCATGGGTCGCTACCTCGTTCAATCACTGTTGACCAACGATCTGCCGGTCGTCCAGGTCTGGATGCTGGTCTTCGGCGCCGCCTTCATCCTGGTCAACCTGCTGGTTGATATCAGCTACGGCATCTTCGATCCGAGGATTCGTTTCCAGTGAGCACTGCTGAGCCAACCGTTATCACCTTCGACGAATTCGGCGTCGCCGAGAAGCCGCCTCGGATCGTTCGTGCGCGCAAACTCTTGCGGCAACATCCGCTGGGTGCGTTCGGCCTGCTGCTCGTCATCTTTGTTGTCTTCCTGGCCGCGTTTGGGCCGATCATCGTTCCTGACTCTGAGACAATCTCCACTGACATCCTCGTCGGTCCCAGCGGAGAGCATTGGTTTGGCACCGATCGCCTGGGGCGGGACTACCTCGCGCGAGTCATCGCCGGGGCCCGGCTCTCGATGTCGCTGGCACTCGGCGCGATGGCGATCGGCGTTGGAGCGGCGCTCGCCTGGGGCATGCTGTCGGCCTACGCGCAAAGCACGTTCGACCTGCTTTCGCAACGCATCATTGACATGATGTTGGCCTTCCCGGGACTGGTCCTGTTGCTGCTGCTCACCCAGGTCATTGGTCGAGGTTGGCAGTCCGTTGCCCTGGGAATGGGGATCATCTTTGCCGTCAACATGGTGCGGATTGTCCGCGCCAGCACCCTGGCCACCCTGGCCGAGTCATACGTGGAAGCAGCCAGGCTGATCGGCGCGTCGCCCTATCGCATCCTCTGGCGCCACGTGCTGCCCAACATGGGACCACCGCTGCTGATCTACGTCACTGCGCTGCTCGGCGGAGCGATTCTGTTTGAGGGCGCCCTGTCGTTCCTGGGACTCGGCGTGCCCCCGCCCGAACCCTCCTGGGGGCGCATGCTGACCGAGGCCCGCACCCTCTGGAAGTATCCCCACCTGAGCATCTTCCCCGGCGTTGCGATGACCATCGCCGTGCTCGGATTCAACCTCGTCGGCGACTCGATCCGCGACATCTTCGACCCTCGCCTGCGCGGCGCTTAGGGCAGCTCTTCCGCCACCGCTCCAATCTCGATCAGATCGTCAATGGCTGCATCGTCGAGGCCGAGCTCACTGAGCACCTCGCGCAAGTGCTCGCCGAAGGCGGGGGTGCCCTCGGCCGCCGTGTAGCGATCGCGGCTGAATTTGACCGGTGCCTGCGGCATCAGCACAGGACCGACGGCGGGGTGGTCGAAGCTGTGTACATAGTCATTGGCGATAGCGTGCTCGCTGAGCAGAGCCTCCTCCAGTGAGCTGAGCAACGCGCAGGGAACGCCCGCGGCCTGCATCCGTTCGCGCATCTCTGCGCCGTCGTGCTGCAACGCAATCTCGCGAATCCGTTGTCGAAGTGATGCGAAGTGATCGCGCGGATCATCGGGCATCTGCCAATCCGGATCGTGCGCGCTCGGGTCCTCAATATCGAGGACGTCGAGCAGTCGCTTGAATGCCAACTGACCCGCGCCCAACGTGATCCAGTGTCCGTCGCGTGTTTCGTAGAGGCCCCCGACAATCAGCGACGTCTGCTCGCGCCGAGTCTGCGACGCGAGCCTCGGGTGGGGACGTTCTTCTTCCATCCAGTCGGCGAACTCCCGCTTCCAACCGTCCACGGCGTCAAACAGGTTGGCCGTTGCCGTTTGCAACGACAGCCCAGCCTGGTAGAGCGACGTGCGGACATGCTGCCCATGGCCGGTGAACTCGCGCCGATAGAGCGCTCCAGCAATACCAAAAGAGAGCAGCGTGCCCGCGTGAAAGTCGCAGAGGTACGCGTCGAGAACACGAGGTTCGTCACCCTCGAAGTTGGCGGTCGACATGGCGAGGCCCGACGCGGCGGCGGCCTGGAAGTCGGCGCCGAGATGCATCCCGAAGGGACCCTCTTCGCCCATCGCCGAGATTTCGCCGACGATGATCCGCTCGTTCTCGGCGCTCAGCGACTCGTAGTCCAGGCCCAGGCGCTCCAGCGCGCCGGGGCGCATGTTGGAAATGATCACATCGCTCTGCAAGGCCAGCTTGCGCACGAGCGCCCGGCCCTCGGGATGACCCAGGTTGATCGGCGCGCCCCGCTTGCCGCGAGCCTTGATGATGTAATGCCGCCCCTCGCCGGGGACGATCGTGCTGTTGAAGCGGGTCGCATCTCCTGTGACCGGCTCGATCTTGATGACATCGGCTCCGCCGTGGGCCAGCAACTCTCCCGCGTATGGTCCGGCGACAAACAGGCCGAATTCCAGAACTCGCACTCCCGAGAAGATGCCATCCGATCGCTCGTCCATTGCTGATCTCCCCACGGAATTCCGGGACATTGAGCGAATACTACCGATCAATACGATTGGTCCATCCAGAAACGGGAGGGCTTCACTATCTTGAGCGTCGAGCCTCAATCACGAATGCGCATCAGGAGATCGCGATGAGTCAGCAAGAAGAATTCGGTGGAATCATCGGTCGCACATTCCGCGAGTCCGAGCCATGGTGGCCGCCGTTGCCGACCGCGCCGCAGGATCGGCCCAACGTGGTGGTGATCCTGTTTGATGACACTGGATTCTCTCACCTCGGCTGTTACGGCTCGACGATCGCGACGCCGAACATCGACCGGCTGGCGGCTAACGGGCTGCGCTTCACCAACTTCCACGTGACCGCGCTCTGCTCGCCCACCCGCGCCTCGCTGCTCACGGGCCGCAATCACCACGCGGTCGGAATGCGCTCGATCTCCAGTTACGACCCTGGCTATCCGAACATGCGCGGCGCCGTCAGCCGCAACGCCGCCACGATGGCCGAAATGCTGCGCGACGAGAACTACGCGACCTTTGCCGTCGGCAAGTGGCACCTGAATCCGTCCGAGACCTGCTCGCAGGCCGGACCCTTCCACGACTGGCCGCTGCAGCGCGGCTTCGACCGCTACTACGGCTTCCTCTCGGGTGAGACCGACCAGTTCTATCCCGACCTCTGCTACGACAACCACCTGATCGATCCGCCGCGCACACCCGAAGAGGGCTACCACTTCACCGAGGACATCGTCGACCGGGCCACGGGATTCCTGCGCGACCATCAGTCCGTCTATCCCGGACAACCCTTCTTCCTCTACTTCGCTCTCGGCGCGACCCACTCGCCGCACCAGGCGCCGGCCGAGTACATCGAGCGATACCGAGGCAAATTCGACCAGGGCTGGGACGAGGTGCGCAAGGAGTGGTTCGCCCGGCAGCTTGAGCTCGGGGTCATCCCCGAGGGCACCGAGCTCGCGCCGCGCAATCCCGGCGTCAAGCCCTGGGACGACTTCTCACCCAACATGAAGCGCTTCCTGGCCACGTTCCAGGAGGCTTTCGCCGGCTTTCTCACCCACACGGATGAGCAGATCGGACGATTGGTCAGCTACCTCGACCGATCGGGTCAGCTCGACAACACCATCCTCCTCTTGATGGCCGACAACGGCGCCAGCCAGGAGGGCGGACCGCAGGGCGTCTCGGACACCGCGCGTTACGGTCAGCCGCTGCTCGACGACGTCGACGAGGCTCAGTCGCGCCTGCATGAGATCGGCGGGCCGCGCAGCTCGCCCAACTATCCGTGGGGCTGGTCGCAAGCCGGAAACACGCCGCTCAAGTGGTACAAGCAGAACACGCACGGCGGCGGCGTCCGCGTCCCGCTGATCGTTCACTGGCCCGACCGGATCAAGGACACGGGCAGCTTCCGCCGTCAGTTCCACCACGTCAGCGACGTGCTCCCGACGGTGCTCGAGTCGGTTCAGGCCACCGCGCCCGAGGAATACGCAGGACATCGTCAGATGCCGGTCAGCGGGACCAGCTTCGCCTATGCATTCGACGACCCTGCCGCCGACACAACCAAGGAGGCGCAGTACTTCGAAATGCTCGGTCATCGAGGCATCTGGGTCGACGGCTGGAAGGCCGTCACACGACACCAGAAGAACGACCCTTGGTCCGACGACGAGTGGGAGCTCTACCACGTCGCCGAAGATTTCTCAGAGTCCAACAACCTGGCGGCTGAAGAGCCGGAGAAGCTGCGCGAACTGATCGACCGCTGGTGGGTCGAAGCCGGCCGTTACAACGTGCTCCCGCTCGACGACCGGAGCTTCCAGCTTGGCGGTCCGACGCAGCGGCCGGGCGGTCCGCACAACGGCCTCAAGTACCGCTACACGCCGCCGGTCTCTCACCTGCCGGGCGAAATCGCGCCGGCGGTCGGCATGGGGTCCTGGGTGCTCGAAGCGGACATCGAGCGTGACGGCCTCGGCGATGGCGTGATCTTCGCCCGAGGATCGGTCATGGGAGGGATCAGCTTCTACATCAAGGACAATCACCTGAGAGTCGACTACAACGCCTTCACCGACGTCACACAGATTGTCTCCGAGGTCGAAGTGCCCGACGGCCGCTGCACCATCGGCATGAGCATGGACGGCGAAGCGCCGTCCGCGCCCGGACATGTCACCCTGCGCCTCAATGGAGAGGCCGTCGGCGACGGCGACGTGCCATTCCTCGTCCGAGGAGGCTTCGGCGGCCGCGGAGGCGCAGACATCGGTTCCGATCGGAAATCCCCGGTCACCGACTCTTACGAAGCCCCGTTCGAGTTCAACGGCACGATTCACGAGCTGACCCTCGAAGTTACCCCCTACCCGAAGTCGGGCGCGGCCTACGAGGCAGCGAGGAACGCCTTCAAGCTCTTGATGGCTCAGCAATAGACCGAACCATCGGCGGCTATTCGATGACCAACTGCTGTGGAACATCACGAGGTTCTGTTCTCCCCCATCTGGGGGGAGCTGCCGCAGGCAGAGGGGGGCTCCCCAGCGGCCTCCTTCACCCCTCCGGGGCGGCCCCGTCCTCGAAAGGGAACCAAGATGATGGCGCGGCGAGCATTCCGGCGGGAACGTTCGTGATGGGTTCGGTCGACCACCTGGCCTACCCGGGCGACGGCGAGGGCCCGCTCCGCGAGATTGAACTCGCCGCCTTCGAGATCGACGCCTGCGCCGTCTCCAATGCTGACTTCGCCGCGTTTGTCGAAGAGACGGGGTACCAGACGGAGTCCGAACTAATCGGCTGGTCATTCGTCTTCGCCGGCCTCCTGCCGGACGACTTCCCACCGACTCAAGGCGCAGCCGACGCGCCCTGGTGGCGGGCGGTTGAGGGCGCGTCATGGCGTCATCCCGAGGGTCCGGCCAGCAGCCTTGCTGATCGCCGGGATCATCCCGTTGTTCATGTGAGCTGGAATGACGCTCTCGCATTCGCGGATTGGGCGGGCAAGACCCTGCCGACCGAGGCCCAGTGGGAGCGCGGCGCGCGCGGCGGCCTCGAGTCTCAGCCCTACCCCTGGGGCGATGAACTCACGCCGGGCGGCCAGCACCGGATGAACGTCTGGCAGGGCGTCTTCCCGACCGAGAACGCCCTCGACGACGGCTGGTACGCAACCTGTCCGGTCGACGCCTATGAACCCAACGGACTGGGTCTGTACAACACGACCGGCAACGTCTGGGAGTGGTGCGCCGACTGGTTCGACGTCTTCCACGATCCCGAGCCGCCGGTCAATCCCCAGGGACCGCCCGATGGCGATTTGAAGGTGCTCAAGGGCGGCAGTTTCCTCTGCCACGAGAGCTACTGTTTGCGCTACCGGACGGCGGCGCGCATGGCGCTGACGCCGGACAGCGCGACCAGCAATACCGGCTTTCGCTGCGTCCGACCATCAGACTGAGAGAGGTTGACGATGACGACCAACGAGGACTTTGAAGGACGAATCGGCCGCACCTTCCGCGAGTCGGAGCCCTGGTGGCCGCCCCTGCCGACCGCGCCGCAGGATCGGCCCAATGTCCTCATCATCCTCTTTGACGACCTCGGCTTCGCTCATCTCAACTGCTACGGGTCGACGATTGAGACGCCCAACATCAACCGACTCGCCGCGAACGGCCTGCGTTTCACCAACTTCCACGTGACGCCGCTCTGCTCCCCGACTCGGGCCTCATTGCTGACCGGACGCAACCATCACACCGTCGGTATGCGTTCCGTCACTCAATTCGATTCTGGTTTCCCGCACATGCGCGGCGCGATCCCGCGCAGCGCCGCGACGATGGCCGAGATCCTCTCCGAGGAGAGCTACGCGACCTTCGCGATTGGGAAATGGCATCTCTGCCCGGTCGACGCCATGGGTCAGGCCGGCCCGTTCGACAACTGGCCGCTGCAACGAGGCTTTGATCGTTATTACGGGTTCCTCTCCGGCGAGACGGACCAGTTCTATCCGGAACTCTGCTACGACAACCACCTGATCGACCCGCCGCGACGCCCGGAGGAGGGCTATCACCTGACCGAGGACCTCGTCGACCAGGCCACAGGTTTTCTTCGAGATCATCAGTCGGTCTACCCCGGCCAACCCTTCTTCCTCTACTTCGCCTTGGGCGCGACCCATGCGCCGCACCAGGCGCCGCAGGAGTTCATCGAACGTTACCGGGGCAAATTCGACGTCGGCTGGGACGCCGTACGCGAGGAGTGGTTTGCCCGCCAGCAAGAGATGGGCATCGTGCCGGAGGGTACCCAGCTAGCTCCGCGCAACCGAGGCGTCGACGCCTGGGATGACATGTCGGAGAACGCACGCAATTTTGCGGTGGCCTTGCAGGAGGCGTTCGCCGGCTTCCTCGAGCACACCGACGCGCAGCTTGGCCGGCTGTTCTCGTACCTGGAATCGTCGGGCCAGATGGACAACACCATCGTCATGCTGCTCGCCGACAACGGCGCCTCGCAGGAGGGCGGCCCTCAGGGTGTGTCCGACGAGCCGCGCCTCTTTGGCCCGCGCGACGACCTCGACGAGATTCAGTCGCGCCTGCACGAGATTGGCGGTCCGCGGTCGGCGTCGAACTATCCCTGGGGCTGGGCGCAGGCGGGAAACACCCCGCTGCGCTGGTACAAGCAGAACACGCACGGCGGCGGCGTGCGTGTGCCGTTGATCGTCCACTGGCCGGAAGGCATAGCCGATCGCGGAGCCATTCGAGGACAGTTCCATCATGTGACCGACGTGCTGCCGACCGTCCTGGAGACCCTGGGCGTCGAGCCGCCGTCCAGCCTGCGCGGCGAAACTCAGATCCCAATCGCCGGCGAGAGTTTCAACTATGCACTCAATGACTCGGAGGCCGACACCCCTCGCGAGGCGCAGTACTTCGAGATGTTCGGACACCGCGGAATCTGGGTCGACGGCTGGAAGGCGGTCAGCTGGCATCGGTACGGAACCGAATGGTCCGACGACGAGTGGGAGCTGTACCACGTCGATGAGGACTTCTCCGAAACCAATGACCTCGCCGCAGAAGAACCGGAGAAGCTGCGCGAGTTGATAGATCGCTGGTGGGTCGAGGCCGGCAAGCACGGCGTGCTGCCGCTTGACGATCGCACCGTCGAGATCAATCAGCCCTCTCAACTCCCCGGTGCGCCGCACGCCGGACTCCGATATCACTACACGCCGCCGATCGCGCACATGCCGGTCGAGACCTCCCCGGCGATCGACCTCGGCAGTTGGACACTGGAGGCGTCGGTATCGAGGCAATCTTCAGATCAACAGGGGGTCATTTTCAACCGTGGCTCAATCCACACGGGAGTCACGCTCTACATCAAAGACAACCACCTGCACTTCGACTACCACGCCTACGACGACTGGTCCCGCATCCGGGCCGACTCGCCGCTCCCCGTTGGAGACTTCCTGATCGGAATCTCCCTGCGGAGCGACTCCCCTCGCGGACCCGGACAGGTCACGCTCTCCATCGACGGGAAGCAGATCGCTTCCGGACAGGTAGACGTGTTGCAGCGCCGGATTCTCTTCGCGCACGGAGAGTTCGACATCGGCGCCGACCGCCGCTCACCCGTCGGTGACAACTATGACCCGCCCTTCGAGTTCGAGGGTCAGATTCATACGGTCGATATCGAAGTCACGCCATACGAGGGCGAAGCGGCCTACCACGCTCAGGCGGAACGCCAGCGGCAGGCAATGGCGAGACAGTAGTCGGAGCCGTCAGCGATGCCGACGATGCGGGTCAATCGCCTCGACCACCGAGTCCGCGAGGAAGTTCAGCGAGAGCAGGATCAGCGACAGTCCGAGCGTCGGGAAGAGCACAAACCACCAGTTCCCTGCGAACAGCCAGCGCCGCCCGTCGCTGAGGATGATGCCCAGCGTCGGAGTCGGCGGTGAAGCGCCCAACCCAAGGAAGCTCAACGTCGCCTCGGCGATCACCGCAAAGGCCATCGCCAGCGCGACCTGCACCAACAGCGGTGGTAGCGCGTTGGCGGCGATGTGCCGTCCCACAATCCTCGGCGGCGACGCGCCCAGACAGCGCGCGGCCAGCACGTAGTCGCGCTCCTTCTCCGTCAACAGCTGCGCCCTCGCGAGCCTGGCGAAGACGGGGATGTTGGCAATCCCGAGCGCGAGCGCTACTTGAGATGTCCCGGTGCCGAGGATCGCCAACACCGCGATCCCCAGAAGCAGGAACGGAAACGCGAGCAACGTGTCGACGAAGCGCATGAGCACCGCCTCGAGCCAGCCGCCGGCGTAACCCGAGATGAACCCGATCGCTGTGCCCACTAAGCCACCGCCGAGCACTCCCACGACCGAGACGTAAAGCGAAATCCTGAGTCCGAACAGAATGCGGCTGAAGACGTCGCGAGAGAGATCGTCGGTTCCGAACCAGTACTCGCCGGACGGAGCCAGCAGACGCGCGCCGCGTATCTGCTCGGCCTCGCCAAAGGGCGCCAGGACATCGGCGAATACAGCCAGGAAGACCAGCCCACCGAAGACCGCAGCGCCGATCGCGCCCTGTGGGTTCGTGACCGTTCGATACAAGGCGTCGACGGTCAACGACTCATCGCGCTTCCGGCGCAACCAGGTCTGCTCCAGCGGCGCGTACTGGGACTGTGTCTGCGCCATCGATCAGCTCGCCAACCCGGACACGCGGATGCGCGGGTCGAGATAGCCGTAGGTGATGTCGGCCAGCGTGTTCGCCGCCACGAAGAGGAAGACGAGGATCGCCAGCATCGCCTGGATCAGCAGATAGTCGCGGCCGCTGATGCCGTCGATGATCAGGAATCCGAATCCCGGACGGGTGAAGACAATCTCGACCACGATTGCTCCAGCCAGCAGGTTGCCAATCTGCAGCGCGGCGATCGTCACGATCGGGATCATGGCGTTGCGCAAGGCGTGGTCAAGTATCACTCTGCGGGCTCGCAGACCCTTGGCGTGCGCGGTCCGGACGTAATCCTGAGCCAACGCCTCGGCGACGGATGTTCGCACAAAGCGCGCTAGCACCGCCGCAATCGCCGAGCCCGCCGCGATCATCGGCAACACGAGTCGATGCATGCCTTCTGCGAAGTCTTCGAACACGCTGACTCGACCTGAGACCGGGAACAGATCCAACTCCACCGCGAAAATCCAGAGCAACAGGATGCCCAGGACAAAGTTGGGGATGCCCAGGGTGAACAGATTGAACACGCTGGCGCCGTAGTCAGGGAGCTGTTTCGCCCACACCGCCGCCGCGACGCCCACGGGAATGCCGACCACGAGCGCGAACACGTACGCCGCGATCGCGAGCTCAAACGTTGGCGGGAACGACTGAGCAATGAGGTCGCGGACGGGCACCCGCTTGGTGAAGGACTTGCCAAAGTCCAGCTGGACAACACCGGCGATCCAGTTCACGTACTGCGTCAGGAACGGATCGTTGAGACCGAGATCCTCCCGAATCTCCGCGATGTCTTCCAGCGTGGCATCGTCACCGGCGAGCTGTTGGGCCGGATCCCCGGGGATCAGGCGGATGATCAGGAAGATGACGATGCTGGCCAGAAAGATGACCAGCAAGCCCTCGAGGGAGCGGCGAACCAGGTATCGACCCACGCTCAGCGGCCTCCTCGGTTAGGTCTGCCTTGTTGTCACGACGCTGTCACGACGCCCACAGGCAGGGGCCAATCTCCCTGCTGCACCCCTACTACACCTGGTGAATCCGCTGCATTGAGGGGATGCTGAGCACGTCGAACTCGATCCCGGTGAACTTGCTCGACCACGCCCAGATGTCGCTGCGCGTCACGATCGGCGCAATCCACGGCTCGTTGTCGAGCAGCGTGTTGAACTCCTCCAGCAGCTCGTTCCGCCGTGCGTCCGACTCGGCCGTACCGAAGCTGTCGATCAGCGCCTGGTAGTAGTCCGGCCCGTAGGCGCAGGAGTTGGGAATCCGCATCTGGAAGTTCATCACCGGCAGCGTCTGCGGGTGCAGAGCGAAAAACGCGTAGGACGAGAGGTACGACTCGTGCTTCGCGTTCAGGAATCGATCCCGGGCGACCGCAGGCTCGTACAGGGTGATCTCGAAGTTGATCCCCGCCTCGGCCGCGCCGGCCTGGATCACCTGGGCGATTTCGTTCGCTTCTCCGCCGCCGTGTCCAAGCTCGATCGTTAGCTCGCCCGGTCCGTACCCGGCTTCCGCAAGCAGCCTGGCCGCTTCTTCGGGATCGAAGTAATCCCGATCACGAGCAGCGTCGTAACCGGGCGAGAACGGAGGCCAGAGGATGTTCTTGGGCTGCGCCAGACCCTCGAAGGTCTCATCCGCAACCCGCTGGCGATCGATCACGCGGTAGATCGCCTGCCGCACCTTCGGATCGGCGAAGGCTGGGTGACCGCCGTTCTCGTTCGGGATCACCATGCCCAGCACCCAGATCGCCAGCGTCGGCGGCGCAACCACGACCGTGTAATCGGGGTCCGAGTTGAACCGCTCGTAGTCCGGCTTGGGCAGACGGTTGGTCAGGTCGATCTCGCCCGCGCCCAGCGCCAGCGACATCGCCGTCGCGTCCGGGAACTGGTACTGCTCGATCCCGTCCAGCAAGGCCGGCTCGTAGAAGTTTTCGAACCGCTCTCCGGCCGCATACTGGTCGACCTGGTAGCTCGACGCATCAAACTTGAACGGCCCCGAGCCGTTCAGCGAGGAGTAGCCGTCCAGGTTCGGGATGTCGTCGACATCGTGGATCTGCGCGTAGTTGAGTACGTCGAAGATCAGCGTGCCGCCCCAGGCCATGTTGATCTGTAACGTCACCTCGTCGATCACGTCGACCGACGAGACGTACTTGGTCATGATCCCCTTGACCTGGTTGTTGGCGACGCCTTCGTCGTCCATCGCTTCCAGGCTGCGCTTGACCTCGGTCGCGTTGAGCGGTTTGCCGTCGTGGAACTCCAGTCCCGGCCGCAGCTTGACCTGCAGCATGGTCTGGTCGTCGTTCATCTCCCAGCTCTCAGCCAGGTGCGGCTGTGGGTCCAGGCCGTCCGGCGAGTACTTGGTCAGCGTGTCCCAGAACGGGATGTAGAGCGGAATGTGCGCCGACGAAGACAGGTACGGCGCGCGATAGGTCGACAGACCAATGTCCGAGCCAATCCGCAGCACGCCGCCGCGCCGCGCGTCGTCGGCCGCGGCCGAGACGGTCTGCTGCTGCGGCTGGTCTTGTTGCTGGGCCTGCGCCTGGTCCTGCTGCTGCATCTGACCCTGCTGCTGCGCCTGCGCCTGGTCTTGCTGCTGCATCTGGCCCTGCTGCTGGGCCTGCGCCTGGGCTTGCTGCTGCGCCTGATCCTGCTGCTGCGCGACCGTCTGCTGTTCGTCGTCGCTGCCGCAACCGACCAGCGCCAACCCCGCAGCGCCCAGTCCGGCCCACGCGCTCCGCTGCAGCAGTCGCCTCCGGCTCAGCTCCCGCTTGCGGATCCGCTGCCAATAGCTTTTCTCGCTCATCTTGTTTCCTCTTCCGTGTCGTCCGCCGCGACCACGCGACAGCTTCCGCAAAGTATGCCGATTTTCGCAGCCAGACTCAACTGTTTCGCGCGGTCGTACAGTCTCGGAAAGCTGCTGCGCGGTCCCACCAAGAAGACCACGAGCGCGACCTCGATCTCTGAACCGTCCGTTGACAGCCGGCGGCCATCACAGTACATTAGTGCTCTATTGCAAGTGTTCAAAGAACGCCGCGCCAACATGTCAGCCAGCCCGCCGATCCGCTCCCCCGGACATCTTGCAACCCGTGCTCCCGTCCACATGTTCGGCCCGCCATTCGCGCGCTCCGCCACCCCGGGGCATCCGCCGGGCCGTCCAGGCGCCGCGCATTGGACGCCAAAACCCGCCTCAAAAGCGACGAAATTTGCAGAAACTACCCGCCCTGAGCACTCGATCTCCCGCAAAACACTGGGAAACACCGCTCCAACACGCCCGAGAGAGTTTTTTCTCGCAGGACGCCCAGGCGCCGCAGTCTGGAAACCATCCGAAGGAGCGAGACCCCTCCGATGAGAGCCGAAAGGAATCGAACAGAACCGAACAAACTCAGACACCCGACCGTTCAGCCAGACCTGAACCGGGCTGAACCAGGCTGAACGAACCTGAACACCCTGAACACACGATCTCCCGCAAAACACTGGACATCGTCGCCGCAAGACCCCTGAAGGAAAATTCTCGCTGAACACCTGAACATCGGAGTCCGGACGCGATCTCAACCGCCTGAACACCAAACGACTCCGCCGCCGCCCGCCAAGTCTGGACAGGCCCTAATCTGACCGCGTTAGAGACTCGACAACCAAGGAGCTCCCCATGCGCGGCGTAGGCGTGATCGAATTCGGCGGACCCGAAGCACTGCAGGTCGTCGACCTGCCCGAGGTCCACCCCGGACCCGGAGAGGTGCGGCTCAGGGTCCACGCTGCCACCGTCAACCCCACCGACACCTTCATTCGCGGCGGCGCCCGAGCCGACGCGCTGCGCGAGTCCGGGCCGCCGCCCTACATCCCGGGCATGGACGCCGCCGGCGTCATCGACGAAGTCGGCCCCGACACCGATACCGACCTGCAGGTCGGCGACGCCGTCATGGCGATGGTCATCCCGCGAGGTAGCCACGGCGCCTACCGCGAGAGCATCGTGCTCAAGGCCGACGCGGTCAGCCGCGCCCCGGCCGGCTCGAATCACGCCGAGGCTTCGACCCTCCCGATGAATGCGCTCACGGCCAGACTGTCGCTGGATCAGATGGCGCTACAGCCCGGCCAGACGCTGGCGGTGACCGGGGCCGCTGGCTGCTACGGCGGCTACATGGTCGAGCTGGGCAAAGCCGACGGCTTGACCGTGGTCGCCGACGCCGCCGAGAAAGACGTTCAGCTCGTCAAGGACCTCGGCGCCGACGTCATCGTGCCACGCGGTGACGACATCTCCGAACAGATCCGCAAGGTGCTGCCCGAGGGCGTCGACGGTCTCGCCGACGGTTCGGTCCAGAACGAACTCACGCTCGGCGCAATCAAGGACGGCGGCCAGTTCGCCAGCGTCCGAGGCTGGAGCGGACCCGACGGCGGTGAACGCGGGATCAGCTTCCACATCACCTGGGTCTTCAGCTACGACAGCCGCGCCGACCTGCTCGACACCATTCGCCAGCAAGTCGAAGACGGCCAGGTCACCATGCGGGTCAACTCCACCTACCCGGCCGAACAGGCCGCCGAAACCCACCGCCTCTTCAAACAGGGAGGCCACCGAGGCCGCTTCGTCATCACCTTCGACTAGCGCGTCACTTGTTGCGAACGTAAGGACTCGTCGCCTCCAAAATCGCATCGGCAAGAAAGTTCAGCGCAATCAGCAACAACGCGAGCGCGGCTGTCGGGACAAGTACAAACCACCACGCCCCAAGCGTCAGGAACTCTCTAGAATCGTTGAGAATCAGCCCGATGGTCGGTGTGGGTGGAGACGCACCCAGACCAAGAAAGCTCAGCGACGCCTCAGCAATGACGGCAAACGCCATGTACAGCGCCGCCTGGATCATGAGCGGCGGGAGTGTGTTGATGGCGACGTGGCGCAAGATGATCCTGGCCGGCCTAGCACCCAGCGTGCGGGCGGCCATGACGTAATCTCGTTCCTTCTCTTGTAGCATCTGCCCGCGCGCGAGTCTGGCGAAGATCGGGATTGCTGCGATACCAAGCGTGATCGCGACCTCGCGCGTACCGGTCCCCAGCACGGTCAGGACGACAAGGGCGGTCAGAATGCCGGGGAACGCCAGCATGGCGTCGATGATCCGCATCAGGACTGCGTCCACCCAGCGTCCGATGTAGCCGGCGCTGTAGCCAATCGCGCTGCCAATCGGCAGCCCGATGGCAACGGCGCCGGCACTGACCGCAAGCGAGATTCGGATGCCGTACATCATCCGGCTCAGGAGGTCGCGACTGACCTCATCGGTACCGAAGGGATACGTCCACGAGGGTGGTAGGAGTCGTGATCCGCGAATCTGCTCCGCGAAGTGGTAGGGGGCCAGCGTGGGCGCCAGTAGTGCCGCGAACAGGAACACGATCAGGATCACTAGCGCGATCTGTCCTCGTCGCTCTCGAGCGACTCGGTAGAAGACATCAAACCACTGCGACTGCTGCCGCCAGACAAGGATTCGCGCCCGGACGCGCTGGGCTTGTAGGAGTGGTTCTGCCTGCGGGGCGTTCGCCATCAGCTCACCCTGATTCGAGGATCGACGTATCCGTAGAGAATGTCCGCAACCGTGTTGGCAACCACAAACACCGTCACCAGCACGACGAGCATGCCCTGGATGAGCTGATAGTCCCTCCCTTGAACGCCAGCGATGATCAGAGAGCCGAAGCCAGGGCGGGCAAACACAACCTCGACGATCACCGCGCCGGAGATCAGGAAGCCGATTTGGAGCGCGGCGACGGTGATCACAGGGATCAGCGCATTACGCATCGCGTGACGGAGGACAACAGTTCGCTCCCGCAAGCCCTTGGCGCGGGCTGTGCGGACATAGTCCTGGTTGAGCGTCTCCATAATCGAAGCTCGCACAAACCGGGCGAGCACCGCTGCTGTTCCAGCCCCAACCGCGATCATCGGCATAACCAGAAACTTCAATGCCTCGATTGGGTCTTCGTCGAAGCCGACGCGGCCCGTGATCGGAAGCAAGCCCAAGTGAACCGCCAGCACCCAGATCAGAATGATGCCGAGGACAAAGTTCGGTATCCCCAGCGTGAACATCGTGAATCCCGTGGCGATGTAGTCGCCGATGCCGCCCGGCTTGAGACCAGCGAAGATTCCGAGTGGAATACCGAACGCCAGCACGAACGCATAACCGGCAATCGCCAACTCGGCACTGGGAAGCAGCGCGGCATTCATGAGTTCATCGACATCGAGGCTGCGTGTGAACGAACGGCCGAAGTCGCCTTGAATAGCGCCGGTCAACCAGTCGACGTATTGCTCAATCAATGGATCGTTCAGCCCGAGGCGGTCGCGCAAGGCTTCGACGTCTTCCGGTGTGGCTTCTGGTCCTGCCAAGAGCGCGGCTGGGTCGCCGGGAATCAGGCGCATGACCAAGAAGATCAGGATGCTGGCCAGCACCACCACTACCAGGCCTTGAGCGATACGTCTGATCAGAAACGAGGCCAAGTGCCCGGCTCCTTAGATGTTCGATCGCGTCGTACTTGTCGGAGCGCGCCCCCGATAGGCTGCGTGACGCTACGAGCGGCTGCCGGGATCGCATCGAGAGATGTGAGACTGGCGGCTGTCGGGTCCAGCCAGCGAGTTGGCGGAACCGTTCAGACGCCTACGCGTCTAGCCACCACTCTTCCTTGTATGTGAATCCGAACGGCGGAACAGCCACGTTCTTGACACGGTTGTTGAAGACGTAGCCATTCTGGATCGCCGCAAACGGCAACAGCCAGGGTCCGTCGGCAAAGAGTTCGTTCCAGTCGTTGAACAGCGTCTGTCGCTCTTGCGGCGACGGTTGGGAGGCAAAGCCCTCCAGAATCGCCGTGTACTCAGGTCCGACAGACGCCACAGCGTTTACCGGCAGCCGGAACTGGAAGTTCATGTTCGGAAGCGTCTCCGGCTCCATCCAGAAGAATCCGGTCGGAGCGAGATAGAGTCCCGGATGGACGCCGGCGAGGAAGTCCTCAGCCCACTCGGCGACTTCCTGGTACACAATTGTCACGTTGACTCCGATTTCGGCGAAGTTCGCTTGCAGAATCTCCGCCGAGGCATCATCGGGAGTGACGCCCAACGAGACGAACATGTCCATTTCAACACCGGCCAAGCCGGCCTCTTCAACCAGGGCTCGGGCCGCTTCGGGATCGTAGGGATCTTTGTCGAATGCAGGGTCGTAAGCGCTAGAGGTCTTGGGCCACATCTGGTACACGATGTCATTGATGCCTTGGTAGACCTCTTCGTGAAGGCGCTCTCGGTCGATCGCCATGTGAAGCGCGCGCCTGAAGCGGGGATCGTCGTTTGCCGGGTGACCGCCGCCCAGCAAGGTCTGCACCGGCCCAACGACCCAGTAGCCAAGCGGCGGCGATGGGTGTCCGCTCAAGTAATCAAGATCTTGCAGGCGGAGGAACTGCTCAGGACTCACGCTTGCGGAGAAGTCGAGCTCCTCGCTCTCTAACGCCAGCGCCATCGTGTCGGAATCTGGGATGGTTCGGTACTCAATCTCGTCGACCAGCGGTGGCGCATAGTGATTCTCGTTGCGCACGGCGACCCAGGTTTCGCCCGCTTCCCACTGGCTGAAGTCGAACTTGAACGGTCCGCTCGCGTTGACCTCAGTCATCTCCATGTATGCCTGGATGTTGTCTGCATCATGGATCGGAGCGAACGTGAACATGTCAAAGATGATTGGGCCTGGCCAGTTGGCGTGGTTGAACTGCAGCGTGCGGTCGTCGATCACGTCAATCGACTCGAGGTAGTTGTTGACCAAGCCGCGCACCTGGCTGGTGTTCGTGGTCTCGGCTGTGATCGCCTCGTAGCTAGCCTTGACCGCCTCCGCGTTGATCGGCTTGCCGTTGTGGAACTCAATGCCCTGGCGCAACGTCACGATCGTGGCCGTGGCGTCACCGTTCTGCTCCCATGATTCCGCCAGCCTCGGTTCAGGATCCAGCGAGTCCCTTCGCTGCATCAGTTTGTCCCAGAGTCCACTGTCCCAAGGCTCGGTCGTGTCCCCCCTCCCAATGGCATACGGGCCGGTAATCGCGGCGAAAGTCTCGAACGTGTCCAGGTCGGCAGCAATGATCCTGCCACCCCGCTTCGGTTCGTCATCCGCTTGCTGGGCCTGCGCGACGGCCGCTTGTTGTTGCTGCTGCTCATCTACAGACTCGGCCTGCTGGTCCCCTTGCTGTTGAACCTGGGCCGCGGTTTGCTGTTGCGCCGGTGCGGCAGCCGGCTGATCGCCGTCGTCATCGTCGCCGCCACAACCAATCAGGGCGATACCCGTGACGCCGACGCCCGCACGCGCCGAAGCCTGAAGAAGCGACCGCCTGCTGTACTGTCGTTTCTTGATCCGTTGCCAATAGTTTCGGTCGCTCACGTCGATCTCTTTCCTGTACACGCGCGGTGTGCTTCGCGGTTCAGGAAGTATGCCTCGCTGGAATTGCGTTTGCAACTCTGCTTAGCGGATGTTGCGCAGGCGTGGATCCATAGCGTCCCGCAGGCCGTCCCCGACGAAGTTGAAGCTGACCACCATCAGGACGACGGCAATCCCCGGCGCGGCGATCGGCCAGGCCGAACGGAACAAGTTCGAGTAACCCTCAAAGACCATCCCGCCCCAGGCCGGCGTCGGCTGCTGCACGCCCGCCCCGATGAAGCTCAGTCCGGCTTCAACCAGGATGATCGCCGCCGCCGACAGCGACGCGAGCACCACCACCGGCGCAACCACATTCGGCATCAGGTGCCGAAGAATGATCCGGCGCGGGCCGGCCCCCATGCTCCGGGCCGCGTCGACATAGGGTTCCTGCATGATCGAGAGCACGACCCCCCGCGTCAGCCGCGCGTAGCCGGCCGACCAGACGATGCCGATAATCAGCATCGTGTTGATGATGTTGGGACCGACCGCAGCCGTCATCGCCAGGATCAGGATCAGCGCCGGCATCGCCATCAGCGCGTCGACGATGCGCATGATCAGCAGCTCGTCCAGCTTGCCGCCCACGTATCCCGCGACCAGACCAGTCGGGACACCGATACAGATCGCCACGCCAATCGCGACGACCACGACCTGCCAGGCGATCCTGGCGCCGAAAATTGTGCGGCTCAGCAAATCGCGTCCGAGCAGGTCGGTGCCGGCAACGTGGTCCAGGGTCGGCGCCTGGAAGACGCATTCACTGCAGAGGTCGGCCTTGAGCGGGTCATAAGGCGCAACGAACGGCGCGAAGGCCGCCACGATGCCGAGGCCGAAGAGGATGAACGCGCCAAACACCGCCGGTCGGTTGCGCACGTAGATGCGCAGCACGCGCATCGCAAGTTCGACCCGCGGGCTGTCGCGCCAGGATTCCCGCGCCCCAATCTGCAACGTCTCAGTCGTCGGCTCGGAAGTTACGCTCATGCGCTGATCCCTTGCCGGATCCGCGGATCAATCAGCGGATAGGTGAGGTCAACCAGCAAATTGACCGCAACCGTGATGATCGCGAAGAACATCACCAGGTTCTGAACAACCGAGTAGTCCTGCACCTGCACCACCGACTGCACGAACAGCCGTCCCATACCCGGGATCGCAAAGACCTGCTCGGTGATCACTGCGCCGCCAAAGACGACGCCGACCTGGAATCCGAACACGGTGATCACCGGGATCATCGCGTTGCGAAGTCCATGCCGGATAATCACTGCCCGGTCGCGCAGGCCCTTGGCCCGGGCGGTACGGATGTAGTCGTCCTGGAGCACGTTGATCATCGCCGAGCGGGTCTGCCGCATCACCAGCGTGGTCGAGATCAGCGACAGCGCGATCACCGGCAGAACCATGTGCTTCAGGCTCTCGATCACATCCTCGCCTAACGGCACATAGCCGCTGCGCGGCAACAATTCGAGCTCGAAGCCGACGATGTAGACCAGCGCGATCCCGCTCAGATATTCGGGGATCGAGGCGCCCACAATCATCGTCGTGCTGGCCGCCACTTCGGTCTTGGAGCCGGGCCGCAACGCGGCGAGCACGCCAACCGGGATCGAGAGACAGAGCACGACGATCAGGGCGAGAATGCCCAACTGCATCGTTGGGACGAGCTTTTCCCGGAACAGCTCGGTGATCGGAATCCTCGAGGTCAGCGCCAGTCCGAGGTCGCCCTGGAAGGCGTTGTAGATCCAGTGCGCGTAGCGCTCATGCAGCGGCTTGTCGAGGCCAAGGCTGGCTCGCACGGCCGCGATCTTCTCCTCGGTCGCGTTCAGCTCCAGCATCGCCCGAGCGGGGTCGCCTTCGACCACGTTCATCAATACGAACGCGACGACGCTGACAATGAACAAGACCAACAAGGACGAGAGCAAGCGCGCCCCGATGTAACTGATCATCGGTCAGACTCCAGGCCTACTCCTTGGGCTAGGTGTCTCCTGTTCAAGCCGCTGGCAGATGCCGCCGTGACCGCTCCCCGAACAAGGGAGCGGTCACAACGCATCTGCTACGTATCCGCTTTGTAGACCCCTGACAGCATGTCCGCTGTCCCTCCGATTCCATCGCAACCGCGGAACAGCGTGTTGATGTCGCCGGTATGTCGGACGGAGGGACCAAATCCGAAGTACAGCGGATAGTGAATGATCGGTACGGTGTACGCGCCTTCCACATAGACCTCAAAGAAATCGGCGTAACGTTTCACACGTTCCTCAAAGTCGGTCGTGCGCGCCGTCAGGTCTTGCAGACGCGACGCTTCTTCCAGTCCGACCTCGTACTCGCTGCCGGCTGCCAGCAGTTCGTCGTACTGCTCGCGTCCGCCGCTGTAGAACCACTCGCGCAGACCGTTCATGCTGGGCCGCAAGATCTGATCCGGGTCGAATGGCGATTCCCAACTGAGCACGGCGATCGAATAGTCCTCTGCAGCGAAGAGACGGTCGACGATCCCGGCGATCGTGCCCTCAACCAGGTTGAAGTCCATGCCGACTTCCGCGAGCTGGGCATGCATTGGCCGTGTACCCAGGTACAGCGGGTCGATGCTGTAGGTCATCATGTCGCCGGTCACCTGACCGGTGTAGCCGGCGGCGTCGATCAGTTTGACCGCTTCGGCCGGGTTGGGCGAGTCGTCGTACCAGTCGACATCCTTGGGCAGCAGCGGCGTGGTCACGCCGATCGGCGCGCGTGATACGGCGCTGGTGCCGTTGAATGCAGCGTCGTTGATCGCATGTCGGTCGGTGGCCAGGTTGATCGCGTGGCGCATGCGCGGGTCGCGCCAGATGGTCAGCTCCTCCGGTCCGCTCGGATTGATGTTGAACCAGGTCTGAACGAAGACGCTTGATACGTCGCCGAGGACCTGGAAGCCATCTTCCTGGATCTCCGCCATCTCGTCGGCATCAGCGGCCAACGATCCGGGTATGCGGACCACATCATGGTCGCCGCCGAGGAACG
This sequence comes from Dehalococcoidia bacterium, assembly GCA_022822855.1. Classification (GTDB taxonomy): domain Bacteria; phylum Chloroflexota; class Dehalococcoidia; order Bin125; family Bin125; genus Bin125. Next base: position 47,384 of record JAJDYG010000037.1, on the reverse strand, counting down.
CCAGCCACTGCGTGTTCGAGTCGGGCAAGATCTCGAAGCTGTAGTTGTCGAGGTAGATGTTTTCGGCGTTCCAGTAGTCGGGGAACCTCGAGGCGGTCAACTCCTGACCTTCGATGTAGTTGTCAAAGGAGAAGGGGCCAGCCCCAACCGGATGCGTCACCGCCGTGTCGAACGAGTTCGGCGCAATCGGCGCGATGCCCGGCGGCTTCCCGTAGAACAGCGACAAGGTCGGCGCGAAGACCTCATTGGCCACATAGCGCCAGGTCACATCGTCGATCGCCTCGGAGTTGGCCATCGTCTGGCCGAGCGTCACCGCGCGCTGATTGGGCGTCGCCTCGACGCTCTCTTCCTCGATATTGACGATCCGGTCCATGTTGGTCTGAATCGAAGCGGCGTCAACGGCTGACCCATCGTGATAGGTCAAACCAGGCCGCAAGCTGAAGATGTAGGTGACGTCGTCGGGAATCTCCCAGGCTTCGGCCAGCATCGGCAACGCCGCGCCCTGCTCGTCGTAGTTGAGCAGGCGGTCATAGAAGATCGGGATCGACTGGTAGTGGTCACCGCCCGAGGGCGTCACCAGCGGGTCAAATCCCCATTGCGGCGCGAACGCATCGGAGATCCGCCAGGTGCCGCCGCGGAGGGCGTCTGATGCCGCCTGCGCCTGTTGTTGCTGTTGCGCCTGGGCGATCGCGGCCTGTTCCTCCTGTTCCTGCTGAGTCTGCTCCTGCTGCTCCTGCTGCATCGCCTGCTGCTGGGCCGCTTGCTGCTGTTGCTCGGCCTGCTGCTGAGTCTGGGCGGCCGCCTCCTGGCCATCGTCGTCATCGCCTCCACAGCCGACCAGCGCCAGCCCTGCTGCGCCAACGCCAGCCCTCGCCGACGCCATCAAGAGTGAACGCCGGCTCATCGACCGCCTCCGCATCCGCTGCCAGTAGCTTCGTTCACTCATCGGGGGCCAACTTCCTTCGCCGAACGGAGTTGTTCGGCATCTCGTAAGAGAAAGTATGTCTCTCTGGAATTGGGTTTGCAACTCTGGTTGGGAGGCAGAGAGCCCTCACCCTAACCTCCCGTGGCAAGCACGGGGCAGGCTTCTCCCAGCGGGAGAGGGGACAAGAGGAGAGAGGTTAGCCGCGATAGGCGCGAGTGAGGGCCTGCCTCATCTGGAGGGTTTGCGAGGCGGCGACGGCGTTGGACTTTCGGTACTGGTCCCAGCGCTCTCGCTCTCGGCGGGTGAGTTTCGGCTTGACTGAGGTTGGGACTCTGAGGCCGAGCAGCATGGAGGCGTAGCCGCTGTAGCCGAAGATCGTGGCGTTCGAGGTCAGGCGAGCGAGCAGGCGTGAGGGGCCGACCTCGGCGTAGCAGTCGACCATCTCCTGAATCTGGCCCAGCGGCGACTCGGCCCGGCAGTGCCGCCAGAACGGCGTGTCCTGATGCTCGTTGAACTTGTAGTGCAGCGCGAGGAAGTCGCGTACATCGTCCCAGGTCGAGGCGAAACGCTCGTTGAGCAAGTAGCGCAGCGAATCGGTGAGGATGCGGTCGGAGTCGGTCAGCGCCCAGGCCAGGTTGTAGAGCTGCTCGATGATCAGGTGCAGCGAGGTCGCCTCGAGCGGCTCAACGAAGCCCGAGGCATTGCCGACGGCGGCGACATTCTCGACGACGTAGCGCTCGCGCCGACCCGAGGGGAACTTGAGCAGCCGGAGGTCCGAGCCGGCGAGCTGCGGCTGCAGCGCGCGCAACTCCAACTCCGCCTCTGCCTCCGAGCAGAAGTCCGACGAGTAGACGTAGCCGCGCGTGACCTGATCTTCGAAATCAATGCGCCAGCACCAACCGTGCTTCATCGTCGTCATCGTCGTGTAGGGGCGGATCGTGTCGTTCTCGGGGAAGTCGGCGCGCGACCACGAGCCGACTATTGCGCGGTCGCAATAGAGCACGTCGCGATAAGAGATGTACGGCTCCTCCAGCGCCCGCCCCAGCAGCAGCGAGCCGAAGCCCGAGCAGTCGACGAACAGGTCCGCCTCCAACTCCCGCCCACCAGCCAGCTTCAGAGACTTGACCCCGCCAGTCTCGTTGCAATGGACATCGACGACCTGATCGGCAATCAGCTCCGCGCCCGATGCCACCGACTTGCGCTCCAGGTAGTCGATGAAGGAGGCGTTGGGGATGTGGTACGTCGCGCGCGGATCGAGCGAGAGCCGGCCGTTGCGGATGTTGGCGGGCGAGCGATCGCGATCCATGATCGCGTTGAAGGTGCTGGCATCGCGCATGTCGTGCAGGCAGTAGAAGGCGTTCCACCTGGAGAGGCCTTCGATCCGCTGATCGAGGTACTTGTCGAAGGTGTAGTTGAAGTGCGGCACGTCCTTCGCGCCCCACTCGAAGCGCAGGCCCAGCTTCCAACTCGGCCTGACCTCCTTGTGGAACTCGTTGCGGTCGATGCCCAGGTGCTCGTGCAGGTGTAACGGCACGGCCGGCGTCGTCGATTCGCCCACGCCAATGATCGGGATCTCGGGCGAGTGAACCACGGTCAGCTTGACCTGCGGCAGCATCCGCCGAAACGTCAGGGCAGCCAGGAACCCGGCGCTTCCGCCGCCAACGACTACGGCGCTGCGAATCGGCTCAGGCATCTCGATCCCTATGCGCTCGCAGCCTCCGCAACCGCCGCGGCGACGGTCTTGGCGTTGACCACGCCGTGTTCGAGGAAGTCGGTCACGACGCGGGCGTACGCGGACGGCACCTCTCGCGGCACGCCGTGTCCGACGCGGCTGAAGACGTGGAGTGTTCCGTTACCGAGACGGGCGAAGTCCTTGAGGTTTGGGGTGAGGAGCGAGTCGGCGGCTCCGGCGAGGATGAGCGTTGGGGTCTGGATCTCGCCCAGCCGGTCGCCCTTGCGGAAGTTGACCATCGCATCCCAGCAGCCGTCGTAGTGACCTTCCGAGACCGAGAGCATCCGATCGACCTGATTGGGAACGTCGCCGTGCGCCGACTCGCGCGGCACTCCCGCGAGCGACGTCCTGATCAACAGGTCGCGCTCCTGGTTGGCCCAGCGCTTGCGCATCGTGTCGCGAGCCGACTGCGGCATGTCGATCCCGTCGGCGGGCGCCGGAGCGGAGAGCGACAGGCTGAGCAGGCGATCCGGATAGGAGAGGCCGAGCTCGAAGCCGATCAGTCCGCCCATGCTCTGACCGGCGTAGTGGAATCGGTCGAAGCCGTGGTAGTCGGCCATGCCGACCACGTCGGCGGCGAGCTGTTCGATCGTGTAACCGTCCTCCGGGTGTGCGGAATCACCCGCGCCGCGGCAGTCCATGGCGATGCAGCGGTAGCTCGCGCTCATCCGCTCGATCACCCCTGACCAGCCGTCGTGCGACGCGGTGTAGCCGTGCTGGAAGATAATCGGGTCGCCGATGCCGGTGTCCTCGTAGTAGAGGTTGACGCCGTTGATGTTTGCGATTGCCATGGTGCCCCCGTCACTTTGTGACACCTCCCCCAAGGGGGGAGGTCTTGTTGCCTAGCGTGCGTCGTAGCCGCCGTCGACCGGCAGCGCGACTCCGTTGACGAAGCTGGCGTCGTCGGAGGCGAGGAAGGCGGCCGCCGCGGCGATCTCCTCGGGCTGGCCCAGGCGGCCCATCGGGTGCAGCGAGGCGAGGAATTCCTCTGCGCCCTCCATCTCCCGGATCGCGGCCGTCATCGGCGTGTGGATGTATCCCGGACAGACGGCGTTGACGCGCACGCCGCGCGGACCGTAGGTGACCGCAAACTGCCGCGTGATCCCGACCACGCCATGCTTCGCTGCGACGTAGGCGCCCGCGCCTTCTTCGACCTCCAGATCGACATTCTGAGTCGATGCGCTGCTCAGCAGGCCGTTCAGTCCGGCGATCGAGGCGGTGTTGATGATTGAGCCGCCGCCGCGCTCGGCCAGCATGGCGGCGCCGTGGAAGGTGCCGTAGTAGACGCCGCTGAGATTGACCGAGATCGTCCGGTCCCAACCGTACTGGCTGCCGCCGACGCCGGCGTTGTTGAACAGCACGTCGAGTCCGCCGAGCACCTGCACGGTCTGCGCCAGCGCGTCCTTGACTGCGTCCTCCGAGGTGACGTCCAGCTCCATCGTCGCCGAGCGCCCGCCGTGCTCGGCGATCTGCGCTGCGGTCGTTTGCGCACCCTCGGCATTGATGTCGGCGCACATCACGGCGGCACCTTCAGAGGCCATCCTCAGCGCCGACGCCTGGCCAATCCCCGAGCCTGCGCCGGTGATCAGCGCCACGCGTCCTTCCAGTCGATCGATTGCCATGGCAAAGCCCCTCACTCTCAACCTGTTGTGTTCGCGCAGTCTAGGTCTGCGTCCTGATTCTTGCCCCGACCTGCCATTAGGCTGCTGAGTGTGAAAGCAACCATTCCACTCTGAGGAGAACGACATGCCGATTGCCGCTGGAGACACCCTGCCGGACGTGAACGGGACAGTGATCGCCGACGGCCGCCCCGGCCCCGTCAACGTCCGCGAACTGGTGGGCGACAAGAAGACCGTCATCTTTGGTGTGCCCGGCGCATTCACGCCGACCTGCACCAACGACCACCTGCCGACCTTCGCCGCTTCGGCCGATCAGCTTTCAGCCGCCGGGATCGAGCAGACGATCTGCATGTCTACCAACGACATCTTCGTGCTCCAGGCCTGGAACGAAGCTCACGGCGCCGGGCACATCACGATGCTGGCCGATGGCTCGGGCGACATTACCCGCGCGATGGACATCGGTCTCGATCTGTCCGGTTTGGGTCTCGGCTTCCGCTGCACCCGCTTCGCGATGCTGGTCGACGGCGGCGTGGTCAAGGCCTTCCAGACCGAGGAGAACCCGGGTACCTGTGCGATGACCTCGGCCGCAGCGATTCTCGAGCACGCCTAACGGAGAGTGGGCGATGGGCGCCCCCCCTCAGTCATTACGCGGCAGCTCCCCCCCAACGGAGGGGAGCGGAGAGTCGATATCGGGCGCGGAAGAGCTGCGTCAGAAAGATGCGGAGGCGCTGCTGCGCTATCGCGGCGTGCGCAGCGCTCACACCTATCAGGCCTCCTGGTACAACAACGCGACCTTTGTCTTCCCGTTGGTCGCCGTGATCATTGCTGGCATCATCTGGCTCGCGACCGGTAGCGGGGAGGCGGGCGGCGCGGCGATCTTCTTCCTCGTTGTCACCGGCGCGATGCTGCCCGTCGTGTTCATCACCTGGCAACGACAGACGACCGCCGTGATCGTCCATGAAGCCGGGGTCACGGCGCTGCACTCGGGACTCGAGCAGCAGAGCATCGTGTGGGATGAGCTGCGCAGTGTGCGTCGCGTCGAGACGATGGGCAACGTGCGTTGGTACCTGGACGGCGCGGGTGAGGAGTACATCGTGATTGAGGGAGAGATCGCGGAACGCGAGCAGTTGCTTGACTCGGCGCGCGCAGAACTCGAACGGCGCAGCGGCTAGCCTCCACCGGGCCTGGTCGGGGGATCCGGAGTGTTGAGCGTCGGTCGTGAGTCGGCCGGTAGAGCAAGCGCGGTGACTGCGGTCTCTCCGTCTGCGTCTAGCACAATTGTCACGGCCGCACCGGAGCCGATGGTCAACGGATCAACCCGTTGCATCCGCAGCAGGAAGGTTGTCTCGTCGGTGAGCCGGATCTCCGCCCGGCCGGTTGGCGTTTCGACAATCAGTTTTCCGCCCGAGACCGAGATCACCCTTCCGGTGAGCACCTGCCGGCCCTGCAATCCCTCCGAGTTGCCGAACGGGCTGAGGCCGCTGGCTCCGAGAATGAGCGAGGTGTTCGGGTACGCCGTCTCATCAATGTCGACCTGCAGCCTGCCGGCGACCACGGTCTCGGCGATGACCAGATCCTCTTCGGACGGTTGCGGCGCGACGATGTCGGAGCCGACGAACCACCCGCCGAGCGCGGCGACAGCGAGAGCTGCCAGGGTGATCAGCCAGCCGAGCAGACGCCGTCTCATTGGCTTGCGTCTCCCTCGATGGCTCTTGCGACGGCATCGCCGACCAGCGCCTGGGAGGCAGGGATGACTACGATCCCGGTCGTGATGAACGTGTTGACGTTGTCGTCGGTGCCGCCGACCACGATGTAGTCGCCTGCCTGTACGTCGTCCGTCCAGACCGGCAGCATCGCCTCGACGATTGAGTCATCGCTGAAGCGGACGGTGCGGAGCGAGTCGCCGACGCGTACGATCCAGCTGTCGCCTGCGCGCTCGGTGACGAAACCGGTCAGGTCTCCGACGGGGGCGCCGTCACTGCCTACGCGGCCCTGCTGCGAACTCTCGTAGACCCGCACGACTTCCTGCGGCTCGGGCCCGCCCCACTGAAATCCCGCGCCAAGCGCCGCGCCGAAGACGATCCCGGCGAGCGGGATGATCAGGAGTCGCGAGGCGAAGCCGCTGAATCGATTGCGCACGGTGTGTGGTGATCCTACCTGTTGCTTAGGTGAGAGTTCACCGGGTTTTGGTGTTCACCCCCCTCTGCCTTCGGCATCTCCCCCCAAGGGGGGAGAGGATTGTCGAGAGGCATCTCTCCCTCAAGAGAGGAGATGGGAAAGGGGAGTTGTTGGGGAGGTCTGGGATGCAGAGAGAGGGCGGACTCCTGTCCGCCCTCTCTGGTTGTCGGGCTGCGAGCTTCGCGGTGAGACGGCGAAGCTGGCGGCTGCAAGGTTAGACCGCGAAGCCAGCGGCTTCGAGGGCGTCGGCAACGTCGCCGAGTTCGATTTCCTCGAGCTTGGCTCGACTGGGCACGCAGGTGTCGGTGTCCCAGCCGGAGGCGTTGAGGAAGTCGGTCTCGAGGGTTTCGATGTCTAGGATGACATCGGCCAACGGACCGGTCTTCTGGACCGTGCCTTCGCCGCCCCAGAGTCGCGGCGGGGCGAAGCGCTGACGCGGGTTGTCGCCCTCGCGGACGGTGAAGGCCATGCGCAGGTTGGCGATTCGCTCGCCGGAGCGCTGCAGGTCTTCGCCGCTCAGGTTCCAGCCGGTGACCGCGTTGATCCACTGCGGGAAGCGGTCTGTCGGCGCGGCCATCATGATGAACTGGCACATGCCGGTCGAGTTCGAGATGTGCATGTACTCGGACGCGCCCTTGTGGTGCTCGCCGCGGTTGGCGTAGTCCTTGAAGTCGCGCGGAGCGGCCGGGTACTCGGGACCGCCGTAGCGGGAGTTGCCCTCGTACTGCGTGTGACGCGCCGGGGTCGGGTCGAGCTTGTAGGTCGTCCAGTACTCGGGCTGCAGCTTCGCGTCGTGCATCGGCAGCTCCTGGCCGCCGACGTCGGTGCGGAACTCCTGCGCCCGGTTGTCGCCGTTCTTCTCGTCGATCTTGGCTGCCGCGACCTGCATGCCGTCGGCGAGCAGGTCGCCGAAGCCTTCGCGCTTGCCGATCAGGTGCAGCATTTCCATGATGCCGTCGTCGTTCGACCAAGTCAGCTCGACGCCGCCGGTGTCCTCGAGGTCGATCAGACCGTTCTCGAAGCACTCGATCGCGAACGAGATCGTGGTGCCGGCGCCGATCGTGTCGAGGCCGTACTCGTTACACCAGTGATTGGCGGCCTGCAGCATGTCGATGTTGCAGGTCAGGTTCATGGTGCCAAAGGAAGCAACGGTCTCGTACTCGGCGCGATGGGTGTCGACCGGGTACTTGAAGACGCCCTTCTCGTGCTCGGCCTCGGAGAATCCCGGCGCGACAGTGCCGTGCGGCGATTCGATCGATTCCGCGCCACAGGCCATCGGGCAGCGCCAGCAGCCGTAGCTCTTGTGACGCACGGCCTTGCCGTTGACGTCGACAGCGCGCGGCGCGGGCGAGTGGTCCGGATCGATCGGCGGCATGCCGGTCTCGGGGTCGATTTCGAGTTCGGCGTGCGTCATCCGGGTGGCGTTGAAGGCCATACCGGACATCGCGTCTACCTCGGGGAGGACGTCGATGCCGACGCCGCCCCAGTTGCGGACCGGCGAGTCGCCGTTGTGGGCGGAACCGGTGCTGATGCCGGTCGTGCCGAAGCCGGCGAAGAAGTCGCGCAGCGGAGCGATGAACTCGTTGCGCGACTGGCGGGCCAGGTCGCGAATGTCCGAGTCGCGGCCGAGCATGTTCTCGCGCGGCGTACCGCCGGCTCGGACGACGACGGCCTTGACCTTCTTCGAACCCATCACCGCGCCGACGCCCGAGCGGGCGGCGAGGCGGCCGTGCTCGTTGCAGATGCCGGCGAGGTAGGAGAGCTGCTCGCCGGACGGCCCGATGCAGGCCACCGACGTCTTCTTGCCGTACTTCTCCTTGAAGGCGTTCTCGACCTCGATCGCGCCCATGCCCCAGTACTCCGAGGCGTCCTCGATCGAGACGTCGTCGCCGTCGACCAGGATGTAGACGGGCTTGTCGGACTGGCCGTAGAAGAGGATGCCGTCCCAGCCGGCGAACTTCAGGTAGGGGCCAAAGTCGCCTCCGCAGTTGGCGTCGCCCCAGCCGCCGGTCGAAGGCGACTTGCAAACCGCCTGGAAACGGTTGCCGAAGATCGGCGTGCCGGTCAGCAGGCCGGGCATCAGGCCGAGGACGTTGTCGGGGCCCAGTGGGTCTGCGCCGGCGGGGATGCGGTCGAAGAGCAGTCGAGCGCCGATGCCGTAACCACCGAGGTAGTCCTTGTACATCTGCTCGGGAATGTCTTCGCGCTCAACGGCGCCATCGCTCAGGCGGACGTTGATGATCTTGCCGTTGTAAGCGGCTTCTTCAGGACTCCATTCCTTATCGGCGAACGGGTCGGCCGCTTCCGCTGCTTCCCCGTTTTCCGCGCCCGGAACATTAGCCATGGGTCACTTCCTTTTTCAGAACTGCTCGTTGCGCGTCGGTCAGGCGTCTCCAAAACGAGACGGGTCTTCGCAGCGCAGCCCATCGCAGCGCGCACAGCGCCATGACGGCTCGATACAAAGCCTCTGACAGAGTAGCGACTCCCTGTTCTGAGCGCTACGGAGCAGTGGCTCGGGCGATGTCCTGTTCGCGCGACGGGGGACTCTGCGTGGAACCGTCCCTCGTGCCGTTCTGGGCTGGGTCGGGGGTAGCTTCTTGTTCGGTTCTGTTCGGCAGCGTTCGGAGGACTCTGCGTGGTGCTGCCGGGAGAGGGCAAACGGCGTGGTGCAAGTTGCCGACCAAGTCTCGGCCCGGACGGCGGAACCGAGGATCGAACGCTGTGCGTTGTGGGTGACGGACGAGGAGGTGCGAGCAGGTGCTCGTTGAGATGTTTCGTGTAGCGCGAACAGTCTCCGGCGCGTAGCCTGTGGTCGGATGAAGTGTGGATGCGGTTGCCCGCGCAACGCTCCGCGATAGACAACGTATGAGACAACTCCGACAGACGTTCGCGGCCTTCGTCGTCCGCGACTTCCGCTACATGTGGGGCGGCTCGCTGCTCTCCGTGACGGCGTTCATGACGTCGTTCTCGTTGATTCCCTCGGTCGCCTACGAGCTGACCGGCAGCTACACGGCGGCCGGCATCGCGATGCTCGGCTCCGGGATCTCGCAGACGCTGCTCGGCCCGATCGGTGGTGTGATCGCCGACCGCTATCGCAAGAAGCCGCTTGTCGTGGCCGGACAAGCGATGCCCGGCATCCTGCTCGGGGCGCTGGGCACACTGATCGTTACCGATCTGATCTCTGTGCCGTTGCTCGTCGTGGCGACGCTGGTCATGGGCGCGGGATTCTCGCTCATGGGACCGGCGCGACAGGCCTGGACCGGCTTCATCGTCCCTCGGCGACTGCTTGCGAATGCCGTCGCGCTGCAACAGATGTCGATGAACACCGGACAGGTGCTCGGCCCGACGCTGATTGCCCTGTTCGGGCTGTTCATGGCGCTTGAGGGCGCGAACACCGGCATCCTTTTCCTAATCGTCGCCTCGTTCTTCGCGATCGTGGTGCCGCTGACCGCCTCAATCCGCACCGAGGGACCGGCCAAGCCGGTCGAAGAGCGCCGCGCGATGACGGTCGAACTGGCTGAGGGCTTCCGCTATCTGCGCAGCAACCCGCGCTTGCGCATTCTTTGGTTCTACTTCCTGCTGATCGTCGCCTGCGGCTGGGGATTCCAGACCCTGCTGCCCGGCGTCCTGGCCCAGGAGTTCGGCCGCGCGCCGACCGATGTCGGTCCTACGTTCCTGATCTTCGGCGTCTCTTCCCTCGTCATCAACATCATGCTGGCCGGCGCCGTCTCCGGACGTTGGGCCTGGCCGCTGCTGCTGATCATGGGCGTCGTCATGGCGGTCGGCTTCTGGCTGGTCGCGATCGCGCCGAGTTACGGCATGTTCCTGATCCTCGGCGCATTCATCGGTGCCGGCCGCTCGGGCACGATGCTCGTCAACCAGTCGTTGATGATGGGTAACACGAAGCCCGCCTATTTCGGACGCGTGATGTCGTTCGCGATGATGGCCTTCGGGTTCCAGGCCCTGTTCGGTCCGGTTTGGGGAGGCATCGCCGACGCGATCGGCGGTCCGGAGACGATGGCGCTGATTGGCGTGATCGCCGCCGGAGCGACGGTCTTCATGCTGTTCGGCTGGCTGCGCACGCGGAGTCTGCCGCTGGAAGCCGGGACGGCTGCCGCCAGCATGGGCCGGCGGTCTGGAACCGCCGTGCAGCGGCCGGCGCCGGACGCTGCCAACTCCACGAACGGCCTTGAGCCCCAGCCGACCTTCGCCGCTCAGCTCGCTCCGGTCGCGCTCATGGACCCGCAGAAGGCTCGTTCGTGAGCAGGGTCGGTCGGACGTTCGAGTCCTTCGCGCACCGCGACTATCGGCTCCTCTGGACCGGCTCGCTGCTCTCGACGACGGCGTTCATGACCACGTTCCTACTGGTGCCTGTCGTGGCCTACGAGATCACCGGCTCGTACGCCGCATCGGGAATCGCTCAGATGGGCTCCGGCCTGTCGATGTTCTTCCTCGGGCCCTTCGGAGGAGTGATCGCCGATCGGTACCCGAAGAAGCCGCTGGTTCTGGCCGGTCAGATCTTCCCGACCCTGCTGATCATCATCACCGGGATCCTGATCGTGACCGGCGTGATCACCGTCTGGATGCTGTTCCTCTCGACGCTGCTGATGGGCTTCGGCTTCGCGCTGATGGGTCCGGCGCGGCAGGCCTGGCTGGGCGAGCTGGTGCCGCGCCGATTGCTCGCCAACGGGGTCGCGCTTCAGCAGATGTCGCAGAACATGGCTCGCGTCTTCGGGCCGATGCTCGTTGCCGTGCTCCTCGCCGCATTCGCCTTCAGCACCGGCTATCTCTACCTGATCGTCGCCAGTTTCTTCCTGATCGTCGTGCCGCTGACGACGATGCTGCCCCGGACCAGGCCGGCCAGACGCGAGGGCGAGCCGCCGCGCGTGCTGGCCGAGATGAGGCTGGGCTTCGCCTACCTGCTCAAGACTCCACGCCTGCGCGTGCTCTGGGTCTTCTGGATGGTGATGGTTGTCTGCGGCTTCGCCTTCAACACGCTGATGCCCGGATACGTCGAGCGCGAGTTCGACCGTCCCTCGACCGACGCCTTCAACGTCTACCTGATCTTCGGTGCCGCCTCGTTCCTCTTCAATATTCCGTTGGCCGGACTGGTCGGCGGACGCTGGGGCTGGCCCCTGCTGCTGATCACCGGCTTCGGCTCCGCCGTCTCCTTCTTCCTGATCGCCGGCGCGCCCAGTTTCGGCGGCGTGTTGCTGATGAGCATCCTCAACGGAGCCAGCACCTCCGGCGTGATGCTGGTCACGATGTCCCTGATGATGGCCCACTCGCGGCCCGAGTACTTCGGCCGCGTGATGTCGTTCATCACGCTCGGCTATGGCGCGCAATCGATCATGGCTGGGGTCTGGGGCGGCGTCGCCGACGCGCTGGGCGGACGGCAGACGTTCGTCGTCATCGGCGTCATCGCGCTGGCGATCACGGCATTCATGGTGATCGCCTGGCTGCGCACCAGACACTTGCCGCTCGAGTTCGGTACGGCCGCGGCTGAGACCGTGCCCGAGTCGCCACGACGCCCCGGGCCTCCATTGCGGCGTCAGCCCGTTCCGGCGTTTACCGCTCAGGTCGCGCCGGTCGTCTTGATGGAAGGTCAGAAGCCACGAGGCGGAACTGACCTCAGCGAACTCGCAGCCGGCGGCGACTGATGAGCGGCCCTTTCGCCGCCTTTGCGGCCAGCAACTTCCAGTTGCTCTGGGGCGGAACGCTGTTCTCGACCACCGCCTTCATGACCAGCTTCCTGCTGGTGCCGATCGTGGCCTACGAGATCACGGGCTCCTACACCGCCTCCGGGCTGGCGCTGATGGGCAGCGGCTTCTCGATGCTGGTGCTAGGACCGATCGGCGGTGTGATCGCCGACCGCTACGCCAAGAGGCCACTGGTTCTGCTGGGACAGATCATCCCCGGCCTGCTTATGCTCGGCACCGGCGTGTTGGTCGTGACCGACGTGATCACGCTCTGGATGCTTTTCCTCTCGAGCCTGCTCATGGGCGTCGGCTTTGCGCTGATGGGTCCGGCGCGCCAGGCCTGGATGAGCGAGGTGATTCCCCGCCCGCTGATGGGCAGCGGCGTCGGCCTGATGCAGGTCTCGCAGAATCTGGCCCTGGTCCTGGGTCCGATGCTCGGCTCGGTCCTGTTGATCGTCTTCGCCTTTGGCTCGGGTCAGATCTACTTCCTGATCGCCGGCTGCTTCCTCGTCGCCCTCCCGCTGACCACGATGCTGCCCGATGCAGCCGCGGTGAGCGCGTCGGCGCGACGCTCGGTGGTCCGCGAACTGGGATCCGGATTGCGCTACCTCTGGTCGAGCCCGCGGCTGCGCATGCTCTGGGCTTTCTGGATGGTGATCTCGGTCTGTCGCTTCGCCTCGCAGACGCTGCTGCCGGGATTCATCGAGCGTAACTTCGGCATTCCGGCCAGCGACACATTCCTCCTGTACCTGATCGTCGGGGTAGTCGCGCTGGTCGCCAACGTGCCGCTGGCGCGGATGATCTCGGGACGTCGAGCCTGGCAGTTGCTGATCGGATTCGGCATCCTGATGGCCGCGGTCTTCGTGATGGGCGCGCTGACGCCGTCGTTCTTTGCGCTCATGCTGGTCGCCATCCTGGTCGGTCTGGCGACCACCGGCGTGATGCTCGTCAACCAGGCGCTGATCATGTCGAACTCGAGGCCCGAGTACTTCGGTCGGGTGATGTCGTTCGTCGTGCTCGGATTCGCCGCGCAATCGCTGCTGGCGCCAATCTGGGGCGTATCGGCCGACGCGATCGGCGACCGCGAGACCCTGGTCATCGTGGGACTGATCGTGCTGGCCTGTTCGGTTCTGCTCGCAGTGGGATGGCTGCGAATCCGCGGGATGCCGCTCGAAGCGGGAACTCCGGCCGCGTTGGCCGCCGGCGAGAACTCGCCCGAAGCCGCTCCGGCGCCGCTTGAGCCTCCGTCGGCGCCCGTGCCGGTCTTCGTGGCAAGAGTCGCGCCAGTGGCGCGGATGGGACGGCAGAAGGAACAGTCGGTGCCGGCAGGTGGCGACTGAGAGCGGCTGGTGTGAGCGCCTAGCCTCGGGCCATGAACAGGCTGCGGGCCAACTTCGCTGCGCTGGCGGTGCGTGAATTTCGTTTCCAGTGGCTGGCGTCCACGCTGGGCACGACTGCGTTTATGACGCGGTTCGTCCTGGTCCCGATCATTGCCTTCGAGCTGACCGAGTCCTATGTCGCCTCCGGCCTGGCCGCCATGGGCAATGGCGTAGGGACGCTGATCCTGACGTCGTACGGAGGCGTGATCGCCGATCGGTTCTCGAAGAAGCCGACTGTTCTGATCAGTCACATTGCCGAGGGTCTGGTCATCGCCGGGTCGGGCATCCTGATCGTCACCGACCTGATCACCGTCCCGCTGTTGTTCATCTCGACCCTGATCGGCGGTTCCGCGTTCGCGTTGACGGGACCCGCCCGCCAGTCCTGGGTGGCGGAACTGGTGCCACAAGACCTGATCCCCAACGCGATCGCGCTGCAACAGATGGGAGTCAATGTCGCCCAGGTGCTGGGCCCGACAGTCGCGTCGATCGCCGTGCTCGCATTCGACGCCGACGCCGGCGCGATTTATCTGAGCGTTTCGCTGCTCTTCCTGTTCGTGATCCCGTTCACGCTGCTCATCCCCAGAACACCACCCGCCGTGGGTAGCCGCCGATCTCCGGGGCGCGACCTCCTGGATGGCTTCCTCTATGTCCGCGGCGATGCGCGAGTGCGAATCCTCTTGACGTTTCTCCTGCTGATCGTGATCTGCGGCTTTGCGTTCCAGGTATTGATCCCCGGCATCCTGTTCAATGAGTTCGACCGCTCGGCCGACGAAGCCGTTGCGGTCAACGCGGTGCTGGGCGTGGCTGCACTGGCGATCAATCTGCCTCTGGCGGGCCTGGTTGGCGGCCGCTTTGCCTGGCCGCTGCTGATCGCGGCGTCCAGCCTGATGGGAGCCGGACTCTGGCTGGTCGCCTGGGCGCCGTTCTTCGGATTGTTACTGGTCTTCAGCGCGCTGACCGGCGCCGGTCGCTCGGCGGCGCTGTTGATCAATCAGCCGATCATGATGGCCAACGTGCGGCCTGAGTTTTACGGACGTGTGACCGCGTTCATCCTGATGACCTTTGCCCTGCAGTCGGTGATCGCACCTGTCTGGGGCGTTGCGGCGGACGCTATCGGCGGCCGCGAGACGCTGTTTGTCGTGGGAGCGATCATGCTCGCCGCGGCCCTGTTGTTGCTGCCCGTCTGGCTCAGGCTGCGTCAGCTGCCGGATGATGAATCCAATGCGACCGCCGAGCCGTCTCAAGTCGATGGCGACGAATAGGCTGCCCGACAGATGAACAGACTCAGGGTCACTTTCGCCGCGCTCGCTGTCACGAACTTCCGTCGGCAATGGATCGCTTCGACGCTCGCGACGACGGCGTTCATGACGACGTTCGTGCTCGTCCCGATCGTCGCCTACCAGTTGACAGGCTCGTACGCGGCTTCGGGCTTTGCCGCAATGGGCAACGGGGTCGGGATGTTGTTCCTGACGCCGCTGGGCGGGGTCGTGGCGGACCGGTTCCCCAAGAAGCCGATCGTGCTCATCGGTCAGTACTCGACGTTGTTGGTGATCGCCGGGACCGGCGTGCTGATCGCCACCGACCTGATCACCATTCCATTGCTCTTCGCCTCGACCTTGCTCAGCGGCGCGACTTTTGCCCTCACTGGCCCGGCTCGCCAGGCGTGGGTGGCGGAGCTGGTGCCCGGACGGCTCGTGCCCAATGCGGTCGCGTTGCAGCAGATGGGGATCAACATCGCCCAGGTGCTCGGGCCGACCCTGGCCTCAGTCGCCGTCGTCGCGTTCAATGTGAACGCCGGCGGCGTCTACCTGGGGATTTCGCTGGTCTTCCTGATCGTCGTCCCGCTCAATCACATTCTGCCCCGAACCATGCCGAAAGTCGTCGAGCGCCGGTCGCCTCGGCGAGAACTGGCCGACGGCTTCCACTATCTGCGACGCAACCCGCGGCTGCGCATCCTCTGGGTGTTCTGGCTGGTGATCGTGATCTGCGGGTTCGCGATCCAGACGTTGATGCCGGGCATCCTCGATCAGGAATTCTCACGCTCCTCCGACGAAGCCGTGTTGATCAACGCGATCTTCGGAATCTCCGCCCTGGCGATCAACGTTCCCCTCGCAGGCCTGGTCGGCGGGCGCCTGGCCTGGCCACTGTTGCTGGGCACGGCGATCCTGATGGCCGTCGGTTTATGGTTGGTCGCCTGGGCGCCGACCTATGGTCTGGTCCTGATTCTCAGCGCCGTCGCCGGGGCGGGACGTTCGGGCGTGATGCTCGTCAACCAGGCGATCATGATGTCCAACACGAAGCCCGAATACTTCGGACGCGTGATGGCCTACGTGCTCATGGCGTTCGGTCTGCAATCGATCACCGCCCCTGCCTGGGGCATCATCGCCGACGTCATCGGCGGACGAGAAACTCTTCTCCTGGTTGGGATCATCGTGGTCGGCGCGACCGGCTTGATGTTCCTCGGCTGGCTCAGGACGCGCCGGCTGCCGCTCGAGGTCGGGACTCCGGCCGCCGCCGTCGCTGATGAACTCCCCTCGGAGCCTGAGCCGGTCGTCGCTCCCAGAACTGCCTCGAGTCCCGCCTACAGTCCCCTCTTCGCCGCCCAGGTCGCGCCGATCGTCCTGATGGAGGGTCAGAAGCCGCGTACACATTTCCTCAGCGGCGATTATTCCCGAAGGCGTTTAGCCTGAGGCTAATGAACCGCTTCCGGGTGACCTTTGCCGCGCTTGCCGTGCGGGATTACCGCCTGCTCTGGATCGGGTCGTTGATGGCCACGACGGCCTTCATGACCACCTTCTATCTCGTGCCGATCGTGGCCTACGAGATCACCGGGTCGTATGCCGCGTCCGGCTTCGCCCAGGCCGGGATGGTTGCACAGTTGGTGTTCGGACCCTTTGGCGGGGTGATTGCCGATCGGTACAAGAAGAAACCGTTGGTCCTTGGCAGTCAGGTCATTCCCTGTGCGATCATCGTCGTGACCGGCATCTTGATCGTGTCTGACAACATCTCGATTCCGCTGCTGTTCGGATCCACCTTCCTGACCGGTGCGACGTTCTCGCTGATGGGTCCGGCGCGGCAATCGTGGGTGGTGGAGCTGGTCCCGCATCGGCTGCTGCCCAACGCGGTGGCGTTGCAGAACATGTCGATCAACATCGCCGCGGTGGTTGGGCCTGCGTTGGCGGCCACACTGGTCGTCTCGATGGGCCTGAATTCGGGCATCCTCTACATCCTCGTCGCGATTCCGTTCGTGATCGTGATTCCGCTGACGATCATGATCAGCGGCAGCGGCCGGGCGACGCCGCCCGAGGAGCGCAAGGCGTTGACCACCGAGATGGCAGCCGGCCTGAAGTACATCACCAGCCGGCCGAACCTGCGCAGCCTGTGGATGTTCTGGACGATGATCGTGGTCACCGGCTTCGCCCTGCAGACGCTGTTGCCCGGCCTGCTCGACCAGGAGTTTGGCCGGGCTGAGAACGAGGCCCTGATCATCGGCACGATCTGGGGCGTGACGGCGCTGCCGATCAACCTGATGCTGGCCGGCGTGGTCGGCAGCCGTCGCTGGCCCTGGCCGCTGTTGTTCCTTTCGGCCCTGGCGCTGGCGGGCGGGATCTGGCTGACCGCCTGGGCGCCGGTCTACGGGGCGCTGCTGATCGTTTCGGCCGTCGCTGGCGGCGCGCGCTCGGCGGTGATGTTGCTGAACCAGACGATCATGATGACGAACACGCGGCCGGAGTACTTCGGACGGGTGATGAGCTGGGTCTTCATGGCCTTCGGCCTGCAGGGCATCCTGGCCCCGGTCTGGGGCGTCGTGGCCGACGCGATCGGCGGGCGCCAGACGCTGTACGTGGTGGGTCTGGTCGTCGTCGCGGGGACGGTCCTGATGATGTTCTCCTGGGCTCGGAACCGACGAACTCCGCCTGAGGCCGGGACGGCGGCTGCCTCGATTGAGGCTGAGCAGCCCCCCGAGCCTGAGCTCGAGGAAACGGCGCCGAGGACTGCTCCAAGCCCGGCAGTGAGTCCGTTGTTTGCGGCGCGGCTGGCTCCGGTGGTGTTGATGGAGGGTCAGAAGGCTCGGTGAGGGAGTCGAGGGACAGTTCCATTCCCTGGGCCAGTCCGGCCGCCCAGGCGCCGCCAAACGAGCCTGGTCCGTTCCGGATCCGCGGATTCTGGTGGATCTGGATCCTCAGCGGGCTCGGAGGCGCTGGTTATGGAGCATTCTGGAGTGTCCAGACACTAGCGCTGACAGATCTGGACCTTTCGCTTCAAACGTCGGCCGCTGTCAGACTGAGTGGCTATCTGGGTGTCCTGGTCGGGGTGCTCCTGAGCGCGGCTCTAGCTGACAGATTTCCCAAGAAGCGCGCCTTCAAGGTCTGTCAGCTGTCGATGGCGACCTGCTCCGCGATTGTAGGCTCAATCGCTCTGGCCGGCTTCGGCCCCGTTGTGTTGATCTGCGCTTCGTATGTTGTCGTTGGCGTCTCCTCCTGATTCAGCCTCTCGTTGATCTGGGGCTTGGTGGCCGAGTTGATGCCTCGCAAGTTGTTGTCCAAGTCGATGGTCATGCTCTCCTGGGCAGGGTTCTTGACTTCAGGCCTGGGCACGTTGTTCACCACCCTCCTGATCGGGGACGCTATCTGGGATACGGAGTACCACGTTGCCTACTTCTATGCGGCTGGCCTGTCCCTCATCACAGGGCTCTTGACTAGACGTCTTCCTCGCTACGCGGGAACTGTGTCCTTCCCTGGTGGTCTCCGTGAAGCCGCCAGGTTCTTGATTGGCGCGAGGAGATTGCGCGCCCTTTGGCTCTACGGGGTCGTCGCCAGTGGGTGTTTCGCAGTCTTTTCCGCGAGCGTGTCGGTCTTCGCTTACTTCGATCTCGCCAATCAGGGGCAACTCGGACTGCTTTTCGTAGCGCAAGGTGGAGCAGGGGTCCTGGCGACCATCGGTCTGGCCTTCGTGATCAGCGGCAAGCAGGGGTGGCGAGTCCTCGTCCTGTGCAGTGTCCTCGCAGCGCTGTTCTGCGCTGCCGTGGCGATTGCCGACACGTTTTGGCCTCTGCTAGCACTCATGATCCCTTTCGGTGCTGCAAGCTCGGCCGCCGCGCTCGGTGCGGATGCGATAGCGATGGGCCACACGAAGTTCGGTTACTTTGGTCGGATTTCGGCCCTGTTGTTTCTGGGCGGCAGTCTGAGCGGCACGGGAGTAGCGGTGCTCGGCATTGCGTTCGGTGAGTGGGGACAGGGCAGAGCCCTGGTCGTCGGGGCAGGTGTCGTTCTGCTCCTTGCTTCCCTGTTGCTTGTCCGCACCTGGAGATCGACACGCCACGACTCCAGTCCCACAGATGGAGTCGCGCGGGCTCCATCGACGGGATTGATAGCAGAGATCGCGTCGCCGCAGAAGTCCGGGGAACCGAATCAGTCCGCCTGAGCTAGTTCTCCGAGGAAGGCGCGGGTTCGGGTGATGTGGGACTCGGCGTCGTCGACGAGGACGACGATGGCGGCGAGGAGTTCGTCGACACCGTAGTCGTCGTGCATGGTGCGGACCCGGTCTCCGACCTCGGACTCGGAGCCGCTGATGATCAAGGCGTCGGCCATTCGGTCGGTGAAGTCGGTTCCGGCGGCCTCGTCGTAGCCGGCGTCCTGGAGCATCTGCGAGTAGTAGGGGAGTCGCTGGTAGAAGCCGAACTGTCGCTTGGCGGCGGCCCGGATCGCCTCCTGGTCTTCGCTCAGGATGATCGGCGTGTGGACGACCATCTGGGGCCGGTCGCGGCCGGCGAGGTCGGCGCCGGCCTGCTGGGCGGGCAGGGCGACATCGCGGATGTAGGGCAGCGGCGACATCCAGGAGATGCCGCCGGCGGTGATTTCCCCGCTCAGCGACCAGGCCTTTTCGCGCAGGGCCGAGATCATCGTCTGGACCTGGGTCGGCCCGCCGGGGAGCTGGGCGCGCGCGGTGATCAGCTCGCCCTCATGGTTGACTTCGCCCTCCTCCAGCAGTGCGCGGCAGATCGTCACGTACTCGCGCAGGTGCGAGAGCGGCTTGTGGAACGGCATGCCCCAGGTGCCCTCGATCGCCGGCTTGTGCGACGGTCCCAGGCCGAGAATCATCCGCCCCGGCGCCATCTGATCGACGGTCGCCGCGCCCTGCACCATCGAGATCGGGTGACGCGGGTAAGTCGGCACGATCGAGGTGCCGAACGTGACCCGCTCCGCGCCTGAGAGCGCCGCGCCGACGAAGACGGTGAACGGATCCGGAGCCGGTCCGCCGACTGTCAGCCAGGCGGTGTCGAGTCCATCGCGATCGGCGGCCACGATGCCGTCGATCAGCGCCGGAGCGCCCATCATCTGGATGTTCTGCAGTGCAATGTGAACGCCGATGCGCATGTTCTTCATGGGATGCTCCTGAGTTGCTTCGAGGTCAATGGGGAGGATAGTGGTCGTTCGGGAGCCGTCACTCGTACACCGAGCCAAGCGCGTACTCGATCCGCTTCGCTCCGCGAACGCCGTCGACGAATTGGGCTCCAGTCGTGTCGTGGCCGGGGAGCAGGAAGGCGTCGCGGTCGGCGGCGAGGCGGGCGATCTTGTCGATCGAGTTGTCCCAGGCTTCGGTATCCATGTCGATGGGCGAGTTGGCCGGTGGCGGTCCGAGCGTGTCGTGGAAGAACATGGCGTCGGACGTGAGCAGGACCCAACCGGTCTGATCCAGTCGCGCCAGGATCCCCATGGTTCCCGGTGTGTGTCCGGGCAGCGAAATGCACCAGAGGTCCTTGGCGATTTCCTGGTCGCCGTACATCAGCATCTGAGGGGCCCGCGAGACGAAGTTCCAGTCGGCGCGGATGAAGAAGTCGTCAGCGTCGGCGACGTTGGTCACGACGTGCCGCCACTCGTTCTCGTGGACGACGATCGTTGCTCCGGCGTCTTCAAACAGCCTCAGCCCGCCAGCGTGGTCGGCGTGGAGGTGGCCCTGGATCACGTGCGAGAAGTCTTCGGGACCCAGTCCCCGCTGCTGGAGCACGGCTTCGAGGCAGACCTCGGGCGTGACGGCGTCGAGGTTGAGCATTTGCAGCCAATCGGGCAACCACTCCTCTGCCCAGTTGGGTGCAATTCCGGTCTCGAACAGGATCAGACCGGCGTCGGGATGCTCGATCACGTAGGACAGCGCCGGACACTGATACATCCCGTCGACGACGTCACCTTCGAACCGCTGGGGCTCGCGTCCGAGCGATGGATTGAACAGCGCAGCCATGGGCATGGGAAACGTGCCGAGTTGGAGTCCGTACAGTTTGATGCCCATCGTGTTGCTCCGTTCATGGTCTGAGCGCCACGCTAGCCGTTGTCGTAGCCCTTCGTGATCGGGTTGTCGGCGCGCTGGCCGGCCTGGCCGTCGGGGGCGAAGTCGTCGACTGTTTGGGCCAGATCGCTGCGATCGCGCGGCGCGGGAACCTCCTGCGCGCCGTCGATTCGGCTGGCCAAATGCACGGTCTGTGTGGGGAACGCGAATTCGACCTGAAGCTCCTGGGCGAGGCGGATGATGTCGAGGTTGAAGACGTGCCTGGTCCGCAACTCCTCGTTCCAGGTCGATGCGCCGATGAAGGTATAGACCATGATGTTCAGCGAAGACGAGCCGAAGCTGTGCAGCTCGACGATGTAGTAGTCGTGCCGCATGTGCTCGTTTGAACGAACGATCGCGCGGATGCCCTCGACGAACGCCTGGATGCGGTCGGGGTCGGTGTGATAGGCGATGCCCACGGTGGTGTAGTAGCGGCGCCAGGTGCGTTGTCCCATGTTGTTGACCGCGGTGTCGGTCATCCGCGCGTTAGGCACGGTGATCAGCGAGTCCGCGAAGGTCCGGATGCGGGTGGAGCGGAAGCCGACCTGTTCGACCGTCCCCTCAATGTCGCCCACGATGACCCAGTCGCCGACCTGGAATGGCTTGTCGGCCAGGATGGTCGCGCCGCCGAGCAGGTTCTTGAGCGTGTCCTGGGCCGCCAGGGCGACGGCCAGACCGCCAAGGCCGAGACCGGCGATCAGCGAGGTGATGTTGACATCGAGGTTTTGCAAGACGAACACAGCGCCGATGGCGCCAACGAAAATCTTGCCAGACGTGCGAGCCAGCGGGACGAGTTGGTCGTCGAGCTTGGAATCGGTTTCCTCGGCGATCTGCTTCCAATAGTCGGCCGCCGCGTCGACGAGCCGGAAGCCGACCAGCACGCCGGCGAAGGTGGAGGCGAAGTTGGCGAAGATCTCAACGACGTGCTCGACGTCTGGATCAAAGTCGAGGACGGGGAAGCCGATGGCGAGCGTGATCGCGCCGAGCATGAGCAGCAGCGGACGCTGGAGCCGTTTGAGTTCGTACTGCCAGAATTCGTGGCGCTCGGGGACGGTGCGCCGGGAGATGACCTGATTGAGCGCGAGGATGATGGCGAAATGCGCGACGACGATGATCAGGGCCATCACGCCGAGGCCGATGAATTGCCAAATCTCGATCCCGATCACCGACTCGTGCAGCCAGGTGAGGGCCAAATCAGTTGGCATCGGCGCAGCCTTTGACGTGCGAAGCTTGGGCTCTGCCCGTGGGCGGGCCTCCTCGTCGGTGCGAGGCAGCCTCCATCGTCACTTCGTGACAGCTCCCCCGGCGGGGGAACTCCTTACGCGGTCGAGGGGTCGTGCTCGAAGCCGCAGGCCTTGTGCGAGCCGTCGCAGAAGGGCTTCATGCCCGACTCGCCGCAGCGGCAGAGCGCGGCCATCGATCCCTTGGGATTAGGGATCGTCGAGCCGTCGTTGGCCTTCAACGTCAGTCCCTCGGTCGAGATCAAGATCGGTCCGTTTGCGTTGATCGTGATTTCCGCCATGGCGCTCTCCGATGCTCTGGATGGTTGCTCTGGATGACTTGGCGTCACGGTTAGCATAATCGCCGGACCATGGCCGAACGCGCTGCTGTCCCCGACCCAGGCATGAGTTGAGACCTGTGGGAGCTGTTCCGATGAAACTAACCGTTGAGTTTCCCTCCGTCGTCCACCGCGACGGTCCGGCCGAGATCGCCCGCCTGGCGACAGCGATCGAGGAGATCGGCTACGACGAGATCGACATCTTCGATCATGTGATCAACGGCTATCCGATTCCCGGTCGCGATCCGGCGCCCTATCCCGCCACGATGCCGCTGCTGGAGGCGTTGGTCACCCTGGGCTACATCGCGGCTGTGACCGAACGGGTCGGGCTCGGTACGGAAGTGCTGGTCCTGCCTCAACGGCAGCCCGTGTTGGCGGCCAAGCAGTTCAGCACGATCGACACGCTCTCTGGCGGTCGGCTTCGCGTCGGCGTGGGAGTTGGCTGGCAGGAATCGGAGTACGAGGCGCTGGGCATGGACTTCCACACGCGCGGGCGGGCGATGGACGAGGCCATTTCCCTGATGCAGGCCTGCTGGCGCGACGAGACGATCGAGTTTGCCGGCGAGCACTTCAGCGCCGAGTCGATGGCGATGGAACCGAAGCCGCCACAGGGCGGCGGGATTCCACTGTGGATCGGCGGTGGCTCGAAGGCGGCGCTGCGGCGTGCGGGGCGGGTTGGCGACGGCTGGATGGCCTCGGGGATGCTGGGCGCGCAGGGAGCAGATGCAATTGCCGAGGTCAAGCGGGAGGCGGAGCAGGCAGGCCGCGACCCGGACGCGCTCGGGTTCCAGTGCCAACTGGCGACGCCGCCTCGGGCCGGCGATCCGTCAACGCGCGAGTACTGGGCGCGGTCCGCCGACGTCGCCGCCACCGCCGCCGCGGCGCAGGAGGCGGGCTTCGGCTGGGCGGCCGTCAACGTGACCGGCGTGTTCGTCGCGGGGGCCCGCTCGATCGACGCGATGATTGAACAGCTCGGCGTCCTGCACGACGCGATCCGGGCCGAAACGGGCTGAGGAAGCAGGTTGAGGCTGTGCGCTGGCTGTGGGCCGCTGTTCTGCTCGGCACGCTGGCGTTGTTGTTGCCGCACGACTCCTTTGCCCAGGCCGACGAGCCGCCGCTTGTCCTCGTCATGGACCTCGATGGGCCGATTGAGCCGATCACTGAGCGCTATCTCTCCCGCGTGATCGACAAGGCCGAGGCGCACGAAGCCGAGGCGGTCGTCATTCGCATCGATACGCCGGGTGGGTTGATCTCGTCGATGCGCAACATCGCGGAGCAGATGCTGAATTCGCCCGTGCCGACCGTCGCGTATGTCTGGCCATCGGGTGCGCAAGCAGCCTCGGCCGGGACGATCATCACGATCGCGGCCAACATTGCGGTCATGGCCCCGGCGACGAACATCGGTGCGGCTGCGCCGGTGTCCGGCACGGGCGAGGACTTACCGCCGACGCTGCGCAAGAAGGTGGACGAAGACATCACGGCTCTGATCCGCAGCATCGCCGGCGCGCGCGGTCGCAACTATGAGGCGATTGAACTCACGGTGCTCGAGGCCAAGGCATACACCGCCAACGAGGCACTGGACCTTGACGTGATCGACCATGTCGTGGTCGATCTTGATTCGCTGCTAAAGGTGATCGACGGGGCAGAGGTGGAGACCTCGGCTGGGCCGCGCACGCTGCGCACGGCCGGGGCGCAGATCGATGAGCTCGGGCGTTCCCTG
The DNA here is from genome assembly GCA_022822855.1 of Dehalococcoidia bacterium. Classification (GTDB taxonomy): domain Bacteria; phylum Chloroflexota; class Dehalococcoidia; order Bin125; family Bin125; genus Bin125. The sequence continues at coordinate 23,251 of JAJDYG010000037.1, read as the reverse complement.
GTGGAGCGCTTCCTCGATATCCTCACGAATCCGAATGTGACCTATGCCCTCATCTTGCTCGGTACGTACGGCGTGATTTACGAGATTCGCGACCCGGGCAACTTCGGGCCGGGCGTGCTTGGCGTGCTTGGGCTTGTCCTCGGCTTCGCCGGAATCGGGCTGTTGCCGGTCAACTTTACCGGTGTCGTGCTGCTCGTCGCCGGCATCCTGTTGCTGCTGCTGGAATCACAACTGGACGGCTTCGGCTGGGCCGGTATCGGAGCGGTGATCTGCTGGATTCTGGCCGGTTTCCTGCTCTTCGGAGAGATCTTCCCGGAACCGTCGGCGCTCGACGATCCGTTGGAGATCTCACGCTGGGTCCTGGCTCTGTTTGGAGCGATGACGGTCGCGGTGATCGCGTTGTTCTGGGTCCTGGGGCGAGGAGGCGGCAAGTCGGAGGCCTTCATCCCTGAGCATGAGCGTCGCCTGATTGCTCAGTCGGGCACGGTCGTCGATATCCTCAATCCGAGCGGTGAGATTCTCATCGACAGCGAACAGTTCACAGCGATGACCGAGGGCGAGGACATTGGCAAAGGCTCTTCGGTTGTGGTGACCGGTGTCTATGCGGGGGGCGTGCTCAAAGTGGTCGACTCAGGCGATGCTCCGATGGAGTTGAGACGTCGCTCCTGGCGTGATCGCCTGGCACGACTTTCGCTGGCCCACCTGATTAGGCAACGAAGGGATCATTGACATGGGAGTGATACAGACGGTGGGGCCCAACGAGGCCCTGGTCAGGTCTGGCGGTGGCGAGCAACCGAAAGTCGTGGTCGGCGGGCGCACGATCGTGCTGCCCATTTTTCATCGATCCCAGCGCCTCCCGCTGAGCGTGATGACGCTGCATGTGAAGACGGAGAACGTCTACACGGGCGAGGGTGTGGCCGTGTCGGTTGATGGTGTGGCGCAGGTCAAGGTCGCGCGTTCGGAGGAAGCGATTCGGACGGCTGCGCAGCAGTTCCTCGGCAAGACCGAGGTCGAAGTGATGGACGTGCCGCTGCAGACCCTCGAAGGTCACCAACGTGCCATTTTGGGCACGATGACGATGGAGGATATCTACCAGGATCGTGAGAAGTTCGCGTCGCAGGTGCGCACGGTCGCATCACCTGACCTGGCCGGGATGGGGTTGGAGATCGTTTCGTTCACGATTCGCGACATCAAGGACCCGGGTGGGTACCTTGACGCGCTGGGCGTGCGTCGGACAGCCGAAGTCCGGCGTGACGCCACGATCGGTCAGGCGGAGGCCGAACGCGACGCCGGGATTCGATCGGCCGAGGCCAAGCGCGAGCAAGAGGCCGCGACTTTCGAGGCGGAGACGCGAATCGCCGAGTCGGAACGCGGTTACAACGTGCAGAAGGCCGCCTATGACCAGGAGGTCAATGCGCGGCGGGCCGAGGCCGAACTGGCGGACGAATTGCAGCGAGCGAAGACGCAACAGGAGATCCGCCGGGAAGAAGTTGAGATTGACGTCGTCGAGCGGGCGAAGCAGATCGAGTTGCAGGAGCAGGAGATCCAACGCCGCGAGCGGGAGCTGGAAGCAACCGTGCGCAAACCCGCGGAGGCGGAACGCTACCGCATCGAAACCCTGGCGGAAGGCGAGCGCAACGCGGTCGTGGCGCAGGCGACCGCCGACGCCGAGGCAACACGCCGTCAGGGCGAGGCCCAGGCCGAAGTGATCCGCCTGACCGGTCAGGCGGAAGCCGAGGCGATCGAGGCGAAGGGAGCCGCCGAGGCCGCCGCCATGCAGCTCAAGGCGGAAGCATGGAAGCAATACGGCGAGGCTGCCGTGATTCAGCAGGTGCTTGAGACGCTGCCGGCTGTCGCGGAGGCTGTCGCGCAGCCATTGGCTCGCACCGACAGGATCGTGATGTTCGGCGGCGGCGACGGAGGCGGCACCGGCGCCAGCAAGCTGACCCGCGACATCACCCGGACCGTCGCGCAGGTGCCGGAAGTGATCGAGTCGCTGACCGGCATTGACATTGTCGGCAGCATCAAGAACATTCCCGGCCTGGAGTCGACAACCCGCGATGGTGAAGTAGAAGACGAGCAGCCGCAGGAGTCCGACCAAACCGACCGGCCGCAGGCCTGACGGCGTGCCGGACTCAATGATCACCGAGCATGGCGTCCTGCCGATCGCGCTGGGCGACAACTGGGCGTACGCGATTCCGACGTCGGACGGCGTCATCATGATCGACGCGGGGCCGGACTATGACGGGGCGTGGGAGGCACTGGCGGCTCAGCTCGATGCAGCCGGGCTGGCGATTGGCGACGTGAAGTACGTGGCGATTACGCACGCGCACATCGACCATTGCGGTCTGGCCTATCGCTGGCAGGAAGCGGGCGTGCCGGTGGCGGCGTCGGAGCTTGAGGCGCAGTCGTTTCTGCACGGTCGGAACATCATCGGCTATCAGACGCAGTATGTGTTCGATCACATGCGCCGAGTGGGAGTGCCGGAGGAGCGCATTGCAGGCTTCATCGAGTCGCGCGAACGGATGCGTCGGGCGTTCCGGTCAGGCGACAACACAGGCGGCGGGGTGCGTCGGGAGCGCTGGCCGGGGCTGATTCGGGGCACGCCGTTCCGGGCGGACGAGCCGTTGTCGGACGGGGCGGAGATCCGGCTGGGCGATCGTCGCGTGGTCCTGGTCTCGGCGCCGGGCCACACGCCGGGCAACTGCGTGTTTTTCGAGCCGGAGACGGGTGCGCTCTTTAGCGGCGACCAGGTGATCCCGGGACTGAACTCGAATCCCGGCTGGCACTGGGATGTCTCGGTGGAGCCGCCCGAGCGGTTTCGCAGCCTGCCGGCATTCGCTGATTCGCTCGATCGGATCGAGGCGCTCGACGTTCGGCATCTCTATCCGGGCCACCGCGAGCCGTCGGACGACGTGGTGGAAGAGATCGAGCGGGTGCGCAGGCATCATCGCAAGCGGCAGGGGCAACTGCGGGAGATGCTCGCGGAGGGACCGAAGTCCCCGTACGAGCTACTGACGACGATGTTCAGCCGGCTGCCGGACCGTCGGTTGTGGCAGGCGATGGCCGAGGTGACAGGTCACATCGATGCTCTGGTGGCTAGAGGTGAGGCAGTGGAGATGGATTCGGACGGTTTCCTGACAATTCGGCTGGTCTGAGGCGCTACAGCCGCCGGTAGATGCCTGACGAGCCGGTCATCAACTCGCCGAGGGCTGCCCGGCGGATGAGGGTGAGGGCTGAGGTGACGGCGCGGGCTTTGATGGCAGCTCGGGTCTGGGCGAAGGTGTAGCCGGTGGCGTAGCTCTCGCTGGCCGTCTCGATGCCCAGGCAAACGGCGCCGACCGGTTGGCCGCCGTGCGGCTCGGGACCGGCGACGCCCGTGATGCCGACGCCGATGTCGGCCCCGAACTGTCGGCGCACCGCGCCGGCCATCGCGGCGGCGGTCTCGTTCGAGACGACGCCATGTTCCTCGATGATCGCCGCGTCGACGCCGTACTTGATCTTGGCCTCGGCGGTGTATGTAACGAGTCCCCCGCGGAAGTAACCGCTGGCGCCGGGCACGTCCGTGATCGTGCTGGCCAGCAGGCCTCCGGTGCAGGACTCCATCACGGCGATCGACATATCGCGATCCTTGAGCAGCGAGGCGACCGCCTCCTGGAAGGTGTCTTCGTCCGCGCCCCAGATCGCATCGCCCAGCATCGAGCGAATCTGCGCTTCGGCCGGCGCGATCTGGTCCCGCGCAATGTCCTCATACATGGCCTTCGAGGCCAGCCTGACGTGAACTCCGTCGGCCTTGTGGTAGACGCCGACCGTGGGATCCTCGGCATGGCGGAGATCGCCGAGCAGCTCGTCGAGCATCGACTCACCGAGGCCGGTGGTTTTGAGTGTGCGCGAGATCAGCACGCCGCCGTCGGAGCGCGCCTTGAGCCGCGGCGCGATGTCGTTCTCCCACATGCCAGTCATCTCGGCCGGCGGCCCGGGCATGGCGATGATGATCGCGCCGTCTTTCTCCACCCACCAGCCCGGGGCAGTCCCGCGTGGGTTCGGGATTGATTCGCCGGAGGGGATGATCGTCGCCTGCTTGACGTTCTGTTCGGGCATTCGCCCGCCCCGGCGCTCGAAGAAGTTGCGCAGGTGGGCTTCCAGTTCCGGCACGACGTAGGCCTCTTCGCCGACCGATTCGGCGATGGCGTCACGGGTCACGTCGTCCTCGGTCGGACCGAGCCCGCCGGTCAGGATCACAACGTCCGAGCGCCCTCTGGCCGTCTGGATCAGCTCAACGAGCCGCTCCTTGTTGTCGCCGATCTGATGCATGAAGAAGAGATCGATGCCCATCGCTGGCAGGCGCTGAGCCATGTAGTTGGCGTTGGTGTCGAGAATCTCGCCCATCAGGATTTCGGTGCCGATGCTGATGATTTCCGCCCGCATGTCGCCCTCATCTCGCTGTACTCGCGTCGGTCAGATGGTACTCGCCGATCGTTGCGGGTCTGCGCCGGACCTGCTGGTACGCTGCCGCAATGACAACCTCTGTGCTGCCCCCCACCCTCTCCGATGTCGCCGATGTGGCCGCCCGTGTGCGTGAGAATGTGGGCCGCGTGATCGTCGGACGCGAGCAGGTTCTGGACTACACGCTCGCCGCCATTCTCTCCGAAGGCCACATCCTGTTAGACGACGTGCCGGGACTCGGCAAGACGATGCTGGCCAAGTCGTTCGCCCGCTCAATCGGCTGCTCCTTCCGCCGGATTCAGTTCACGCCCGACTTGCTGCCGTCCGACGTGACCGGCGTCAACATCTACAACCAGAAATCGGGAGAGTTCGAGTTCCGCGCCGGCCCGTTGCTGGCCCAGCTCGTGCTGGCCGACGAGATCAACCGCGCCTCGCCGCGCACCCAGGCGGCATTGCTTGAGGCGATGGAGGAGCGTCAGCTCACGGTCGAGGGCGAGACGATGGCGATGCCTCGCCCCTTCCTCGTGATCGCGACGCAGAACCCGGTCGAACTTGAGGGCACCTTCCCATTGCCCGAGGCCCAACTGGACCGGTTCCTGCTGCGCCTGCGCATGGGCTATCCCGACGCCGCGGAAGAGGACGCCATTCTGCTTCGCTTCGAGCGCGCGCAGCCCCTGGAAGAACTCGATCCGGTGGTCGAGTCCGAGCAGTTGCGGCTGATGGTCAAGACGGTCGAGCAGGTCCGCGTCAGCGAGGCCGTGCGCGGATACATCGTCTCGATAGTGCAGGCCTCGCGTGAAGAGAAGGCGTTTGAGTTGGGAGCATCGCCGCGCGCTTCGCTGGCATTGCTGCGGACGACTCGCGCACTGGCCGCGATCCGGGGCCGTGACTTTGTGCTGCCCGACGATGTGCAGGAGATGGCCCGAGTCGTGCTCCCGCACCGCCTGATGCTCTCGGCCGACGCGCGATTGCGTTCATCCACACCGGAGTCGCTGCTTGAGCAGATGCTGAGCCGCGTGCCGGTTCCGATCGACGCAGCTGCCGCCAGCGGCTGATTCCTCACAAATGCTTCGAGAGGGTCCGCCATGTCGATGATGGGCGGCGCCGGATTGCTCGGCGAGTTGGAAGCGGAGACGCGCCGCGACGAGCGTGAGCAGAAGATCAAGTCCGGCAACTGGGGCTTCCGGCACGACAATCGAATCATCCGGGCCATCTGGGCGCCGGCCACCGTCATTGTGGTGTTGCTCGGCGTCGCCAGCGGCGAGATCATCGTTTCCCTCGTCGCCGCGACGGTGCTGGTCGCCGGATGGGCCGCCTGGACCTGGACGCGGTATGCGCTGCATCGTCTCAACAGCGACATCGAAATTTCCCAGTCGCACGCGTTCGTCGGCGAGACCCTGGACCTGACGCTCCAACTCGAGAATCGGAAGATCATCCCCCTGACGGCGTTGCAGGTCCGGATCAACCTGCCGGAAATCCTCGAACCGTCCAACCAGCCGTTCAGCAAACTGCACGAGTCGGCTCCGCTGGAAGGCGTCGTCGTGCGATCGACCTCGATGCGCTGGTACGAGCGGCTCACCTGGAACTTCCAGATCCCTCTGATTACACGGGGACACTTCCAACTGGCTCGGGTCGATCTCAAGTCGGGCGACCTCTTCGGCGTCTATCGACGAGAACGCACGGACGAGGCCGAGCACACTCTCTGGGTCTACCCCGAAGTAATCTCGCTTGACCGGCTCGGTCTGCCTCGCCTGCGGCCCCAGGGCGACCAGCGTGGCGGACAGCGACTGTTTGAAGATCCAACCCGGCTGCAGACCATTCGCGATTATCGGCCTGGCGATCCACTGAAGAAGGTCGACTGGAAGGCGACAGCGCGGCGGCAGGCCCTGCAATCGCGCGTCTATGACCCGTCCAGCGATCTCATCGCCGTGGTCGCGCTGAACGTTTCTACCCTGCCCCATGCCTGGCAGGGATTCTTCGGCGACATCTTCGAGCGCGCGGTCTCGGTTGCTGCCTCGCTGGCCCACGACTTCTCCAACGAACGGGTTCCGGTCGGGCTGCTGGCCAACTGCACCTGGCCGGGACACGACACGGCCATTCGCGTGCCGCCCTCGCGTTCGCCCGGTCAGATGACCAAGATCCTGGAAGCGCTGGCCATGGCGGACGTGTTCACCCTAGTTCGAATCGAGCGGATGCTGAGCGAGGAACGGCTGACCTATGGCTCAACCCTGGCGCTGGTCACCGCCGTGCTGACGCCCGACCTCGAGTCGTCGCTGTTGCGGCTCAAGCGCCACGGCGCGCAGATTGGACTGATCTACGTCGGCATCGAGGACCCTCCCGCGAGCTTCGCCGACTCGCCCGTCTACGACATCCGTACCGCCCTGGAGGGTCTGCACTACGAACGAGTCGGCGAAGCCGGACCGTGGGCGCGAACAGACCGGCTCTACGCGAACCTGCGTCCGCCCGACCCGACGGAGGATGTCGACCTGCCGACCTTCGTCGCCGGGGACGAGCCGGAGTCGTTCGACCTCGGGGACGCCGACGAACCCGTACCCGTCGCTGCGTCCGCGCTGTCACCGGCCAGTGAATCCCAGAACCCCTGGGCGCGACCGGATCGCTAGCCATGAGCGTCGCCGCACCGGCCGCCGTCACCGCGTCCGCGCCGTCCCGCAGACGGGTCGAACTGGCGTACACGTTCTCGCTGTTGCTGGGCGAGGCGATCCTGTTGATCATCTTGGCCAAGTTGGTCCCGCGCCTCGTGGCCTACGACGCGGGCGAGACGCTGAGCGTCTGGGCCGTTGCCGGTGTCCTGGGTCTGGGTTTCCTCGTCTCACGCTGGCTGGGCAGCCGCGAGCTGTCGATGAAAGCGCGCTTCTGGTGGGGTTTGATCATCACGCTGATCGCCCTGCAGATCATCGGATCGGCCGACCTGTCCGAGTCTGCGCGGATCTGGAACATGTCCTGGCTGCTCGAACTGGGCAAACCCTCTAGCGCGGTCTGGCGGGAGGTAGTCGTCCTCGAGGACGATACGACCATGCCCGGCGAGATCGATCAGCTCTTCGCGGCCTTGATGCTGATTCCGATCTGGTTCCGCGGCGTCGCGCTGGGCTCGGCCGACCTGACCGAACGCGGGTTCAGCAGCTACGCCGTCGGTGGATTGATCTTGCTCGCGCTCGCGTTGGCGCTGGCCGACAACGGCGGCGTGGTCGATCACGTCCGAGGTCTCGGCATCCTCTGGGTGGTCGTTGGGCTGCTGACTGTCGCGCTGAAGACGGCCGCCAACTCCGACCAGGTCCAGAGTCTGGGGTTCGCCCAAACGGGCGCTTCGGTCGCGGCCACCTTGGTGGCGATGGTGATCGGTGTGGCGCTCTTCCTGCTGATTGTCACCGGCGTCGTCGGCCTGGTCGCCGGTTCGGGGGTCGTCGAGCCGGTGCTGGGCGCGCTTGGCGTGGCGATCCGTGCGATCATCACCGTGATCACCTACATCCTCTGGCCGTTGTTCTGGCTGGTTGAGCAGGTCAAAGGCTGGATTGGTGAGCCCGCGGCGGAGCAAATTCAACAGCTCGGAGAAGGGATTGGCCGGCCGCTGGAAGAGGGCGAGGAGACGGAAGCAGAGCCAGATCCGACGCCAGGGATCGTGCTTGCGCGGGTGTTTGGTGGGATCGGCGCAGTGCTGGTCTTCGCAGTGCTGGCCTTCTACCTGTTTCGCCGCTTTGCCAACCGCGAGGCGCGTACCGAAGAGCTGCGCGAGTCGCTCTGGGCCGAGGCCGATATCAAGGGCGATCTACTGTCGGCCCTGCGGGGACTCGGTTCAAGGTTCCGTCGCGACCGCGAAGAACACGAGCCGGACGCGCCAATCGCCGAGCTGTACTTCGACGTCCTCAGACATGCCGAGACCAAGGGTCAGGTTCGCGCGACGCATCGGACCCCGCTGCAATTCGCCGACGCGCTCGAACGCGCCTATCACAGCCCGACCCCCAAGCGAATCTCGCGGGCGTTCAGCAACTTCCGCTATGGCGGACGAGCGCCGAGCCCGGCGGACATGAACTCAATGCAGCAGAGCTGGGATTCGCTTAAGGACGGGCCGTCCTGATTCGTCGACACCTAGGGAAATCACGTTCGGGTCGGCGTCCACGTTTCCCGCGTACGTGAAATCGGCCTGAAAGCCCAGATCGCGCAGGCGGTCGCCGTGTGGCGAGTCGGCGAACGCTCGCGAGGGCGAGCGTGCATACGAGTGGTAGATCTTCAGCGCCAGCCGGGCGCCACCGCGCAAGGTCGCGTTCGGCGCGACCCCTCTGAGTCTCGCGGCATAAGCTCCCGCCGCAAACGAGTCCTCAACGGAAGGCGCCGTTCCACCATGGTCGCCGCTACAGACGATGACCACGCGAGCCGGGCGCGACCCAAGCAGATGATCGATAGCGGCCGACATGTTGCGCAGGCAGCCGGACAACACCACGTCGGCGTCGAGCGCGCCGACCAACGCGCCGGTCCCGTTGCTCGTCACATGGACGACGGTCCAGCCGCTGACATCCATTGACTCAAACTGGGTAGGAGAGTTGCCGAAGTCCGCCTCAGGCGGAGGCAGCGCGCCGACTTCGCCGATCAGCCGGCTGCCGGGCAGGGAGTCTCGCAACGCGGCGCCGCGAGAAAAATCCTCGACCGGGTACACGGCGCAAGCGCCGCCGGAGAACAGCGCGGCGTGTACGGTCGTGGCGCGGAAGATATCGAGCACGATCACAGAAGCGCCGGCCAACGCCGATGCAGGCGGTGGCTGAAAGAAGACCTCGACCTCGATGTGATTGGCGCTGCGGGTATTGGACACGTGAGCAGCCTACGATCCGGTCGAGTCGGGGATACTCTTGCGGCATGCCTAACTCACTATTCACTGACCGACTGGCCGCCGCGATGGAAGCCGCAGATTCGCTGATCTGTGTCGGGCTCGACCCTCAACCGGCGAGAACATCACCAGATGAGATCCTCAGGTTCAACACTCGAGTGATCGAGGCAACGGCCGGCTTGGTCTGCGCATACAAGCCACAGTCCGCCTTCTACGAGGTCGCCGGCGACGTCGGCTGGCAGGCCCTTAAGGACACCATCGCCACGGTCCGTCGGGTCGCGCCGCAGGCCATCGTCGTTCTCGACGCCAAGCGCAACGACATCGGCAACACGGCGGAGGCCTACGCCACGAGCGCGTTCGACTGGTTCGACGCCGACGCCGTCACGATCAATCCCTACCTGGGCGGCGACGCCGTCGCGCCATTCTTGCAGCGCCCCGATCGGGGCGCGTTTGCGCTCTGCCGCACCTCGAACCCCGGCGCGGAGGATCTGCAGTCGCTACCGATGGCCGACGGAGAGCCGCTTTATCTGACCGTCGCCGAGCGAGCCCGCGAATGGGGCGAAGCGCATCACGGCAATCTCGGCCTGGTCGTCGGCGCGACCTGGCCGGACGAACTGGTCCAGGTGCGTGCGCGCTGTCCCGAGATGCCGATCCTGCTGCCCGGAATCGGGGCCCAGGGCGGTGATCTGGAAGCCTCCGTCGAGGCCGGAGTTGACGCCCATGGCCGCGGCTTGCTCGTCTCGGCGTCCCGCTCGGTGATCTATGCCGGTGACGCAGAGGAGATTCGCGCCGAAGCTTCCAGATTGCGCGCTGCCGCGAATGCCGCGAACCTGGCTCGCGAGCCGTCGTGATCAGCGAGACGGAAGCCGACTCGGCTGCAACTCCGGACCCGTCGGACGGTCCGCTGTTCCGCAACCGGCCTTTTTTGGCGCTCTGGTCCGCGACCGGCATCCAACTGATCATCAATTCGGCGTTGCAGTTCGTGCTCCTGATCTGGGTGCTCGAGCAGACCGGATCCCCGTTTGCCTCGACGCTGCTGGTGATCTGTCTGGCCGCTCCGCCCGTCGCAACCGGCGCGGTCGCGGGCGTGCTGCTCGACCGCTTCGACAAACGCCGGATCCTGATCGTCGCGGTAATCGTTCGCGCGGGCCTGACGGCGTTGCTCTTGTTGGCCGACAATGTCTCGGTCGGCGCGGTCTACGCGGTCGCCTTCGGGACGGCGCTGGCGGGACAGTTTGCGGTGCCCGCGGGCGCGGCGGCGCTGCCCCGGTTTGTGGCGCGACGGCAACTGCTCTCTGCCAACTCCGCGTTCCAGTTCACCGCGACCTCAACCCAGCTGATCGGCCTGGTCGTTCTTGCGCCGATCATGCTCAAGGTGATCGGCTTCGACGCCTCGTACATCCTCAGCGCAGCGGCGCTGGCCTGCTCTGCCGTGTTGCTGGGCTTCCTGCCCGCACTCACCCCGTTTGACCGAACACCGCACCGTGTTTCAGAGGAGTTCGGCCAGATCCGCACCGCCTTCGCCACGACCCTCCACGACATCCGCGCCACGGGCGATCTCGTCTGGCGCGATCGGTTGACCGCATTGGCGCTGATTCAGCTCATTTCGGGAGTGATGTTGCTGTTCATGTTCGCCGTGTTGGTGCCGCAGTTTGTGCATGAGGTGCTCGGCCGAGCGGAGGAGGACGCCGTCTTCGTCTTCTGGCCGACAGGCTTCGGGGCGCTGCTCGCGTTGATCTGCGTGCCCTGGCTGGGGCGCCGCTTTCGGATCACGTCGATGGCCTCAGTCGGCCTGGCCATGATCACCGTCACCGTGACCGTGTTTGGCGTGCTCGACTTCCTGCGCGCCTCGGGCTCGACCCAGGACTGGCTGCTGGCCGCGACGCTGATCATGGCCTTTCCGCTGGGACTCGCCTACGCCATGGTCAATGCGCCAGCCCAGACGTTGCTTCAGGAGCGCGCCCCCCCGGAGATGCGCGGGCGCCTCTTTTCCACGCAGATGATGCTGGCCAACGCGGTATCGATGCTCGCCTTGCTTCTCGTCGGCGGCGTTGCAGACGCGGCGGGTGTGCGACAGGGACTGTTCCTGCTCGGAGGAGGATTGTTCGTGATTACGCTGGCCTCGCTCTGGCTCGGCCGAAGAGGCCCAACGCATCCGCCGCCTGAGCTGCCCGCAGCCTGAATCCGGCGGGAGTGGATCCGTTCCACGGCGTCCACACGGCCTACGCTAATCTGACACGGCAGGCGGAGCAGGACGCATTTGGGAAGGGAAACGCGACATGAAAGAAGTCACGATCGAAGCGCTTCGCGTCTCCCTGATGAACTACAACCGCGTCGTCGTGCTCAAGGAGAAAGACGCCGATCGCTACCTGACCATCTACATCGGCGCGGCAGAAGCGGACGCGATCGCGATCCGTCTGCAGAATGTGTCGGTCCAGAGACCCATGACTCACGATCTCATGACCAACGTGATGCAGGAACTCGGTGCGAGCGTGTCGCGAGTCGTCGTCACCGAAGTCCGCAACGATACCTACTACGCCCGCGTGTTCCTCGACGTGAACAACGAGCAGGTGGAAATCGATTCCCGTCCGTCGGACGCGATCGCCCTCGCCGTCCGCGCCGAAGCGCCGATTTTCGTCGAGGACGCCGTCATCGACCAGGCCGGTGTGCTGCTCGATGACGAAGGGCTCGTCGCCACCGACGAAGAGGGACGCCCCGAGCCGGTCAAGCCGGAAGAACTCGAAAAGATGTCGGCCTTCCGCGATTTCATCGAGTCTCTGGACATGGACGACTTCGAGTAACCCGCGACACAGAGTCCATCGCCGTTTCCAAATCGCCTGCCGTGCCTCTCGCGGCATCTTGTCGCAACTGAGCTTTGTGATAATCTTCGCATTGCTCCGGCAACGGGGCGTGCTTCCAGCAGGGGAGTGTCCCCATGAGACAGTGGCCGCCGGCCATGCAGCTCATGGGCATCGGCTGGTACGTCGCAACCTGCATCGTGCTGGGCGTGGTTGGCGGAGTCCTGCTGGACGACGAGTTGGGCACGGGATTCGCGCTCACGCTCGTCGGACTCGCACTCGGACTGGCCGCGGCCGGCTGGGGCGGGTACCGAATGTTGCAAGATATGTTCGCTGCACAAGCGAAACAGCGTGAAGACGCCGCCCAAGCGCGGCAACCTGAATCAGAGCGGCGCCCTTCGGACGACGCGCCGGCCGGCGATGAACAGGATGAGGAGGAGCGCGCGTGAGCCGAAGGCGCCTGATCATCCTCGCCGTCATCGCGTTCGCGGTCATCGGTTTTTTCCTGATGCGCGCGCCAGCGCCGGTGATCGCTCTCGCCGCCGAGCCCATCATTTCGATCGGTTCCTACGAAATCACCAACACGATCATCTCTGCCTGGGTCGTCATCGCGCTCCTCGCCATTTCCGCATTCGTCGTCTGGCGGCGCACCCGGGATGTCGAGTCGGCCCTCGTTCCGACTGGATTCCAAAATCTGGTTGAGGCGATCTACGAGGCCTTCCTCGGCATCTCCCAGCAGGTCGGCGGCGAGCGCAACGGCAAGAAGTTCTTCCCCTTCGTCTTCACGATCTTCATCTTCCTGCTGATCGGCAACTGGTTCGCCCTGTTCCCCTGGAACAACGTCATCGGTCCGGTCGAGAACTATCGCTATCACTACCTGCACGAGATGGAAATCTCGGTCATCGATGTCGTGCACGAGCTCGAAGACGGCGAGCGGGACCTGACTCCCGCTCTGATCTCCGGAATCAACGAGACCTTCCAAAACGCGTTCTTCCTGCCAATCCACTTCAGCGACTACGAAACGGGCAGCTTCCAGGAGACGCACGCCGAATCCGATCTCCACATCGCCGAGCTGATGGCAGGCCACATTGCCGACACGGAAGCATCCGTACGGGCCGAGTTCGCCGCCAACCCGCTGCCGTCCGACCTCGACGGCTCAGAGCTTGAGCACGCGCTCGCCGTACGCCTGGAGGACGCAGGTGTGGACGAGAAGTATGTGCACGATGCAATCTTCTACAACCTGCCGCTGAGCGCCGCGGACGCCGAACTGGTCAAGGCGACCGGGCCAATCCTGAGCGGCTCCAGCTTCAAGATCATCCCGCCGCGCCTGCTCTTCGACACGCCGCGCGACTTCTCCTACGACGCGTTTGCCGAACCCGTCCTGATTGACGGAGACGGCGTGATTTGCCTCCCGTCGGACGACCGGCAGTGCTCGGGTGACACGGCGCTGACGACCGTCAACACGGCCCACATCGGGTTCGTCCAGAAACTCGAGGATCAGGGCTTCGCCGGCGAGACCGTCGGCCACATCTTCCCAATCTTCCGAGCCCTGGCCTCCGACGTGAATCTGCCGCTCGCGCTGGCGCTCTGGTCGTTCCTCGCTGTGCAGTACTTCGGCATGCGCGGCGTCGGGATCGGCGCCAACTTCGGCAAATACATCGGCGTCGGCTCGCACGCCATCGTCAAGGGTCCGATGGGAGTCTTCGTCGGCATCCTGGAAATCGTCTCCGAGGTCGGACGCGTGATTTCGTTCACCTTCCGTCTCTTCGGAAACATCTTCGCCGGCGAAGTGGTGCTCTTTATCTCGATGTTCCTGGTCGCCTTTGTGGTGCCGACGGTCTTCTTCGGACTTGAAGTGTTCGTCGGCTTCATCCAGGCGTTCGTCTTCGCCATGTTGACCCTCGTGTTCGCGTCGACCGCGGTCGGCGATCACGACGAGCACCACGACGAGGCGGCGGAACACTAAGCGCAGCGGCGGGCCCGCATCGGGTATCCGCCTGAGTCAATCAAGCGTGTAGCGCGGTCCCGGACGACCGCTCGGAGAGGACACGGAATGGACCTGCTTCTACAGATCGGCGACGACGGGATGAAGTACATCGGCGCCGCCCTGGCCATGGGCCTCGGCGCCATCGGGCCCGCGCTCGGCATCGGCATGCTCGCCGGCCGCGCACTCGAGGCTCTCGGACGCAACCCCGACGCCGCCCCCGTGATCCAGACGAACATGATTCTTGGCATCGCGTTCACCGAAGCGATCGCGATTTACTCGCTGGTCGTCGCCGTCATGGTTGGCTTCGTCTTCTAACTTGACCAGACGGAAGAGCCAATCCGGGACCCGCTGCCGGCGCATCATGTTTGATACGCCAGCAGCGCCCGCCCCAGGGATTGGCAGACCGAACAGACTGATAGGCAGGCTGGTATGGACGCTCTAGGTCTCAACCTCGCCGGACTGATCACCCACTTCATCAGTTTCGGCATCCTGTTCGCCCTGCTGTTCGTGCTGCTCTACAAGCCGCTTGGCCGCGTGCTCGAAGAGCGCCGCAAGCGGATCGAAGAGGGCCTGACCGCTTCCGAGCGCGCTCAGGAAGCCGCCGAGGAAGCCCGGGCCGAAGCCCGCGCGGAGATCCAGCAAGGTCGCGACGAAGCCCAGCGCCTCGTCGCCCAGGCGCAGGAGCTCGCCCAGCGCATCGAAGCCGAGGCGCGTGAAAACGCGGTCGGCCAGGCTGAGCAGCTGATCGAGCGCGCCCGCTCGGAAATCGAGCAGGAACGCGACCAGGCCGTTCAGCAGTTGCGCAACGAATTCGCCGGCATGGCGATCGCCGCCGCCGAGCGTGTGATCGAGCAATCGCTCGACGCCGACGAGCATCAGCGGCTGATCGCCGATGTGCTGGCCGAATCGTCCAGCGGACAGCAGAATTAGCGGACCCTGAGAGATAAGGGGAAAGAATCGTGGCGTTGAGCGACCCAGCCGCACGACGATACGCGGATGCCGTGTTCGGCATCGCCCACGACACCGCGTCTCACGACCGCTGGTTGTCCGATCTCGACGACATCGCCGCCTTGTTCAGCGAACCAACCGTCTACGGGTTCCTCGTTTCGACTCGCGTTCCGCAGAGCGAGAAGGAGCAGGTCCTCGACAATGCGCTGCCCGATGTGCAGCGCAACGCGGCCAATTTCGCCAAACTGCTCGTGCGCAAGCGCCGGGCCAATCTCGCCCCGCAGATCATCGAAGCGTTCCGCGAGCGACTCAATGCCGCGCGCGGGATCGCCGAGGCGACCGTGACCACCGCGGTTCCCTTGTCCGATGACGCTCGAGCGGCGGTCGAGGATGCGGTGCGTCGATTCACCAACTCAGAGACGGTCTCGCTCAGCGAAGCCGTCGACACTCAGATCATCGGAGGCGCAGTCGTCAAGATCGGCGACCGCATCATCGACGGTTCCGTGCGAACGCGCCTGTCTTCCATGCGCCGCTCGCTCGCGCAAGGCTAAACGCACCGAAGGAGTCAGCATCATGGCTGTCCGACCAGAAGAAGTCGCCGCGCTGATCCGGCAACAGATTGAAGGCTTCGAGAGCCAGGTCGTCTCCGCCGAGGTCGGCACCGTCGTCGAAGCAGGCGACGGAATCGCCCGCGTCTACGGCCTCGCCGGCGCGCTTTCGGGTGAACTGCTCGAGTTCCGCCCCAAGGACGGCTCCGATCCGGTGATGGGCATGGCGCTGAACCTCGAAGAGGAAATCGTCGGCGCCGTGATCATGGGCGACTACCGCGTGATCGAGGAAGGCGACGAGGTCCGCTCAACGGGAACCGTCGCCGAAGTCCCCGTTGGTGAGCAGCTCATCGGCCGCGTGGTCAACGCGCTGGGCGAGCCGATCGACGGCAAGGGCCCGATCAACGCCGCCGAGACCCGCCCGGTCGAGCGCATCGCGCCCAACGTGGTGACTCGCGCCTCGGTCGACACGCCCGTCCAGACCGGCATCCTCGCCATCGACTCGCAGATTCCCATCGGCCGCGGCCAGCGGGAGCTGATCATCGGCGACCGTCAGACCGGCAAGTCCTCGATCGCGATTGACACGATCATCAACCAAAAGGGCGAAGACCTGATCTGCATCTACGTCGCCATCGGCCAGAAGCAGGCCAAGGTGACCAGTGTTGTCGCCACGCTCGAAGAGCACGGCGCGATGGACCACACGATCGTGGTCAACGCCGCCTCCGCCGAGTCGGCCGCACAGCAGTACCTCGCGCCCTACTCCGGCGTCGCGATGGCCGAGTACTTCATGGAGCGGGGCCAGGACGCGCTGATCATCTACGATGACCTCTCCAAGCACGCCTGGGCCTACCGCCAGATTTCCCTCCTGCTGCGCCGCCCTCCGGGCCGTGAGGCGTACCCGGGAGATGTCTTCTACCTCCACTCGCGACTGCTTGAGCGCGCAGCCAAGCTCTCCGACGAGCACGGTGGCGGTTCGATCACTGCCCTGCCAATCATCGAAACCCAGGCCGGCGACGTCTCGGCCTACATCCCGACCAACGTCATCTCGATCACCGACGGCCAGATCTTCCTCGAGGCCGACCTCTTCAACGCCGGTCAGCGGCCGGCGGTGAACGCAGGCATCTCCGTTTCGCGCGTGGGTGGCTCCGCCCAAAAGCGTGCGATGCGCTCGGTCGCGGGTCAGCTCCGCATCGACATGTCGCAGTTCCGTGAGCTGCAGGCCTTCGCCCAGTTCGGCACCTCCGATCTCGATGCCGCCACCCGCCGCCAGCTCGAGCGGGGCCAGCGCCTCTCCGCGCTCCTGGTCCAGCCCGAGCAACAGCCGTTGGCGATGTCGACCCAGGTGGCGCTGCTCTACGCGGCGAACGCCGGCATTCTCGACGATGTCCCGGTCAACAAGATCAACGACTTCGCCACCGGCGCCACCGAGTATCTGGGCACCTCGCATCGCGATCTGCTCGGCGGAATCGCTGAGTCGGGCCAGCTCTCCGACGACGACCAGTCGGCGCTGTCTTCCGCTCTGCAGACATTCAAGGACACGGTTCCCTTCTAGAGACCCGTGGAGCCGGAAGGCGCTGCGAAGAGCAACTGAGAGTAGTAAGGGTCGATGGCCAACACCCGCGAAATCCGCCGACGAATCCAATCGGTCGAAAACACGGCCAAGATCACCAACGCGATCCAGCTCGTGGCGGCATCCAAGATGCGCCGCGCCCAGGATCGCGCGCTCCAGGCGCGACCGTACGCCGAGAAGATGCAGTCGGTGCTCGGTCACCTCTCCGGCGTCGCCGGCGACCCCGAGACCGCACATCCGTTGCTTGAACGCCGTGACATCAACGAAACCACCGTCATCCTGATCACACCGGACCGCGGACTCTGCGGCGGCCTGATCGCCAACCTCGAGCGCCACACCGGCGAGATCGTCCTTGGCCCCGAAGCCGGAGGCTCGGGCGACATCTCGATGATTCCGGTTGGCCGCAAGGGCGGAGACTACTTCCAGCGCTTCGGCATCAACTTCCGCGCCAGCTTCCAGGAACTCGGCGACTACCCCGGACTGGCCGAGACCCAGCCCATCTCCCGCATCGCCATCGATGACTACACCGAGGGCCGCGTCGACCGCGTCCTGCTGGTATACGCCTCATTCGTCAACACCGTCTCGCAAGTCCCGGTCACGGTGCCGATCCTCCCGGTCGAGCCGCCTCAGACCGAGGACGTGGATTCATCGGGAGAGACGCAGTACATCTTCGAGCCTTCCCCGCAGGAGGTTCTCGCCGACCTGCTGCCCCGCTACGTTGACCTGCTCGTTTACCAGGCGGTGCTCGAGGCGTCCGCATCCGAGCAGTCGGCCCGTATGGTCGCGATGCGCAATGCGACCGACGCGGCGAACGACATGATCTCCGACCTCACGCTCGTCTACAACAAGGCCCGCCAGGAGCAGATCACTTCCGAGCTGCTCGACATCACCGGCGGCGTCGAGGCGCTCAAGGGCTAACACGATGCCGACTGGCTTCTCAGCAGTGATCTTCGACATGGACGGCGTTTTGCTCGACTCCGAGCCGCTGCACTACGAAGCCGTGCGCCAGATTCTGGCCGAACAGGGCGTGGAATTCCCGATCGAGGACTACTTCCGCTACCTCGGCACGACGCTGACCAGCACTTGGGACGACCTCTGCGAGCGCTTCCCAATCACCATGCCGTTCGAGCAGTTCGAGGCCCGCTACAACGCAGATGTCCTGGTCCAGTACCAGGCTGGCGCGCCACTGATCTCTGGCGCTCGCGAGCTGGTCGCGCAGTTACGCGACGAAGGCGTCCCAATCGCCGTCGCCAGTTCGTCCCATCGAGAGTGGGTCGAGGCAGCGCTGACCGGCGCGGGACTGCGGCAGTACTTCCAGCAGACCACCGCCGGCGACGAAGTCTCAATGGGCAAACCTTCGCCCGAGATCTATCTCAAGGCGGCGCACAAGCTCGGCGTCGATCCGATCGACTGCATCGCGATCGAGGACGCTCCCGCCGGCGTGGAATCCGCCAAGGCCGCGGGAATGAGTGTCGTCTTGGTGCGCAGCGAATTGACCAACGACCTCGACCTCGCCTCTGACTGGCAGGTCGACGATCTGACAGAATTCAAACTCACATGGCTGTCCAACCCGCCCGCCAAGCTGGCGGGGATCGGGTAGACGGCCTGCAGATGGGAGAACCACATGGCTGATGGCTCAGTAGTCCAGGTAATCGGCACCGTCGTGGATGTCGAATTCCCGCCCGACAGCCTGCCCGCGCTGTTCAGCGGCGTCACGATCACAATGGGCAGCGGCACCCAGGTCGTCACCGAGGTCCAGCAGCACCTCGGCAACAACCGCGCCCGATGCCTCGCCATGGACTCCACGGACGGCATGAAGCGCGGCGACAACGCGGCCGACCTCGGCCAGCCCATCGCCGTTCCCGTTGGCGAGGTCGCTCTCGGACGCCTCTTCAACGTCCTCGGCGAACCGCTCGACGGTCTGGGCGACATGCCGCCCGACGGCGTCCGCTCTCCCATTCACCGCACCCCACCCACCTTCGAGGAACAGGCCGCTGAGACGACCATCCTCGAGACCGGCATCAAGGTGATCGACCTGATCTGCCCGTTCACTCGTGGCGGCAAGATCGGCGCATACGGCGGCGCCGGAGTCGGTAAGACCGTCGTCATTCAGGAGCTGATCCGCAACATCGCCACCGAGCACGGTGGCTACTCCGTCTTTGCCGGCGTGGGCGAGCGCTCACGCGAGGGCAACGACCTCTGGCACGAGATGCGTGAGTCGGGCGTGCTTGAGAAGACCGTGCTCGTCTTCGGTCAGATGAACGAGCCGCCCGGCGTGCGCCTGCGTGTCGCGCTGACCGGCCTTACCTTCGCCGAGCACTTCCGCGATGAGCAGGGCCAGGATGTCCTCCTCTTCATCGACAACATCTACCGCTACACGCTCGCCGGCCAGGAAGTCTCCGCGCTCCTCGGTCGCATGCCCTCCGCCGTCGGTTACCAGCCGACGCTCTCAACCGAGATGGGCGAGCTGGAAGAGCGCATCACCTCGACCAACCGAGGTTCGATCACCTCCTTCCAGGCGATCTACGTGCCCGCCGACGACTACACCGACCCGGGTGTGGCCACGACCTTCGGCCACCTCGACGCGGTCGTCGCGCTCGAGCGCGCCATCGCCTCGCAGGGCTTCTACCCGGCCGTCGACCCGCTGACCTCCTTCAGCCGCGCGCTTGACCCCAAGATCGTCGGCCAGGAGCACTACGACGTCGCCCGCGAGGTGCAGCGCGTGCTCCAGCGCTTCAAGGACCTCCAGGACATCATCGCCATTCTCGGCGTCGACGAGCTCTCCGAGGAAGACAAGCAGACCGTCGCCCGAGCGCGCCGGATCCAGCGCTACCTCACCCAGCCGTTCTTCGTCGCCGAGCAGTTCACCGGTCTGACCGGCGAGTACGTCTCGGTCCGTGACACCGTGCGCGGGTTCAAGGAGATCCTCGACGGCACCCACGACGGCCTGCCCGAGCAAGCCTTCTTCAACGTCGGCACAATCGAGCAGGCAGTCGAAAAGGGCGCGCAGATCGCCGCCGAGACCGCCGCGTAAACCAACTCTCCCCCGCGCAGCGGGGGAGATGTCCGGTAGGGACAGAGGGGGGCTCCCCATGCCGCTCACGCTCGAGATCATCACCGGCGAACGCCGTCTGCTCCGCCAGGAGGACGTTGACGAGGTCATCGCCCCCGGCTCGCTCGGCGAACTCGGCATCCTGCCCAATCACGCGCCGTTGATCACGTCCCTGGTTCCCGGTGAGCTGCGCGTCAAGAAGGACAACGGCGTCGAGGAGTACTTTGTCAGCGGCGGATTTCTCGAAGTCCACTCCGACGATGTCACCGTCCTCGCCGACGCAGCCGAGCACGGCTCGGAGATCGACGCGGAACGCGCCGAAGCCGCACGGCAGCGAGCGCAGGAGCGGCTCGATCAGGCCACCGACGCCGATCGCGCCCGCGCGCAAGCCGCGCTGGCCCGCTCCCTGCAACGCTTACGAGTCCTCGAGCACCGTCGGCGTCGTGGTGGCGGCGGCCGCGAGATGGGCCGGCCAACCGCTTAACGGCTCCGGCAGGGTCACGCTTCGCTCGTCGGCAGCTACAGTCAGCGTATGAGCGCCGGCGCCGAACCTTACCTGCGAATCACCGGTCAGCGCCGGCTTGTCGGCGAGTTGCGCGTCAATGGCGCCAAGAACGCCGCGCTGCCCTGTCTCGCCGCGGCGCTGTTGAGCGACCAACCTTCCCGCCTGCGTCGTGTCCCGAGCATCGAGGACGTGCGTCGCTTCCTCGAGATTCTCTCGGTCCTGGGCGTCGAGTCGGACATCGAGGGCGACCAGGTCGCCATACGACCCTCGGGCGTCTGCGGCGGCAGCCCGCCCGACGACCTCGCCGCCGCGCTGCGCGCATCGTTCCTCGTCATGGGACCGTTGCTCGCCAGAAGCGGCGAAGCGAGCTGTGGCACACCCGGCGGCGACGTCATTGGCGCGCGCCCGCTGGACGTACATCTCGCGGGCTTCCGCGCCCTCGGAGCTGAGGTTGAATCCGTCGACGGACGAACAATCGCGCGCGCCCCGGACGGCTTACGCGGCGCGACCTTCGTGCTTGACTATCCCAGCGTCCTGGGAACCGAAAACCTGCTGCTCGCCGCAACCCTCGCCCGCGGACGCACACGCTTGGTCAACGCGGCGATGGAGCCGGAAATCGTCTGCCTGGCCGAGATGTTGAACCGGATGGGTGCGCAAATCTCCGGAGCAGGGCATCACACGATCACCATCGACGGCGTCGACCGCCTCAGTGGAGCCGATCACGAGCTGATCCCGGACCGGATTGAGACCGGCAGCCTGTTGATCGCCGCCGCCGCAACACGTGGGCAGGTCTGTTTGCAGGGACTCCGATCCGAGCATCTCGAAGCCTTGCTCGGCAAGCTCGGCGAAATCGGGGCGGAAGTGCGTCGCGCGCCGGCGCAGTTGGACATCACGGTGGACGAGAATGCTCGCCTCGTCGCAACCAACCTGCAGTCGCTCCCCTTCCCCGGCTTCGCAACCGATCTGCAGGCCCCGATGACCGCCCTGCTCACACAGGTCGAGGGCACATCCGTGGTTCATGAGCGAGTGTTCGAGAATCGCATGCAGCACCTCGACGAGCTGCGCAAGTTCGGCGCAAACATCATCGCCCGTGGAGAGGCGCCGAGGGTCATCGGACCGACTCCACTGACAGGGGCTGCCGTGGCAGGAACAGACATCCGCGCGACGGCAGCGCTGATCGTTGCAGCGCTCACCGCCGAAGGCGAAAGCCGCATCTACGGGATCGGCCACCTATCTCGCGGATACGCCGATCTGGCGGCCCAGTTGCGCTATCTGGGAGCGGACATTGAGCAGGTCGGAAGCGTCGATACACTGACCAACTGACTACGCTGAACGAACTGGTTGACCTCATCGGAGCACACGTTGTTCACCAAGAGACTCGGTATTGATCTCGGCACCTCAAGACTCAGAATCGCCGTCCCTGGACGCGGCGGACGGATCGTGATCGACGAGCCCACCGTCGTCACCCTCTCCGCTCAGGAAAACGCGGTCCTCGCCGCCGGCACCGAGGCCGCCAACATGCTCGGCCGCGCGCCCGAATCGGTCAGTGTCATCAACCCCATGCGTGAGGGCGTGATCGATGACTACCGCATCGTCGAAGCCCTTTTGCGCTACTACATGGGCCTGGTCACGGGCCGATTCAACCTGGTCCGACCCGAGGTGATGATCGCCACACCGGCGGGCGTCACCAACGTCGAGCAGCGAGCCGTCCGCGACGCGGCCGAACAGGCCGGGGCACGCCGCCCCGCCCACTTAATCGCGAATCCGCTCGCCGCCGCCATCGGCGCTGGAGTTCCAATGAGCGATGCCCGAGGGGCGTTAATCGGCAATCTGGGAGCCGGACGCTCCGAGGCAGCCGTCCTGTCCATGTACGGCGTCGTCGTCTGGGAATCCGCCCGTGTCGGAGGTCACCTCGTCACCGAAGCGATCTCCGAGCATGTCAAGCGCCGTCACAGCTTGTTGATCGGCGAGCCCACCGCCGAGGAGCTCAAGTTCGCTTCGGCCTCTGCCATTCCGGTCGAGGATCCCTTGCGAGCCGAGGTCAGGGGCCGCGATCAGTCCAGCGGCATGCCGCGCAGTGTCACCATCACCGCCAACGAACTCGTTCCGTCGATCCAGCAGGTGCTACAGACCTTCGTCGAGGTCACTCGGAGCACCCTCGAACGCACGCCGCCCGAATTGACCGCCGACATCATCGATCGCGGCATGTTGCTCACCGGCGCAGCCGCCCGGCTCCAGGGCATCGACGCCTACCTGGCCGAGCAGGTGGGAATCCCGGTCACCATCGCCGACAACGCCGAAGACGCCGTTGCGCTCGGAGCAGCCGAGGCACTCAACAACCTGGACATCGTCGGTCCCAACCTCGTCGCCCAGGAAAGCGCCCTCGGCGCGGCCGAGGCCCGCTAGGCTGCCCCCGCCTCTAGGGCCTGTTCACAGTAGCGGTTAGACCTGTCAGAGTGAGTGTGCGGCGGCGCGGCTTGGTGACCAGATGAGATTGACGGATGCGCAGTACGAGCGGGTCGCGCCGTTGCTGCCGACGCCGCGCGGCAAGTTGACGGTC
>JAJDYG010000015.1 GCA_022822855.1 Dehalococcoidia bacterium | reverse complement strand
CGACTTCGTTGCCGACAACGCCAAGCGCCTCACCCCGGTCGAGTACCTCCGCGCTCGAGACGCCCAGGAAACCCAGCTCAACAGCCTCGCCCGAGAAATCCGCCGAACCGTCCAGGATGTCCACCGCCGAG
Organism: Dehalococcoidia bacterium; assembly: GCA_022822855.1. Taxonomy (GTDB): domain Bacteria; phylum Chloroflexota; class Dehalococcoidia; order Bin125; family Bin125; genus Bin125. Next base: position 25,199 of record JAJDYG010000015.1, on the reverse strand, counting down.
CCGAACAGCGCCCCGACCAACCCGATCTCTTCCACGAAGAACCCCAAGAACTAGCAGAAACCACACCAAAACTTTCACAAATTGAACCCCCCGATTCCACAATCTCCAGTCCAGAGCAGGAGATCGTCCCATCTGAGGCCGAAAGAGAAAAATTCGCCCCAGAACCCACCCAACAGCCCGAGAGCGACCCTGTGATCAGCGAAGCGATCGAGCTCTTCCCCCACCTCAAGCGCAAATCCGACGAGCAGATCCTCCACTTCCTCGAAAAACTCACCGACCCAAACGTCAAAACCCCGGAGATCCCCATTCCCGCCTACCCCGAAGCCGCCGGCTAACCCCCGCCCCAGCCCCCGCTTCATTCGGGGACCCGCTCCCTCCCCTGCGAGACCCTGCAGCCCGCGGGCGACCACCCGCCTCGGGCCCTTTCACCCCCCGCCACCGGGGGGGGGTGATGTCACTTAGTGAATGTGGGGGGCGCCCCTGCCACCTCCGATGCCCCCCGCTCAGACGCGGGGCCCAGACCTCAATCGTCGACAGCACCGCAGGCGCCCGTCTCACCTCCGACCAACGCAGTCTCTTCCGCCACCCGCCGACTCTCGGTCGGCGCCTCGATCCTGCTCGTTCTCCCGATCACCCTCTACGATCTCCCCATGACAGAACTCACCGACTACCCGGCATCTCAGATCTATTTCTCCCAACGCCTGCGACTGCACTACGTCGATTGGGGCAATCCAACCGCGCCGCCCCTGATCCTCGTCCACGGCGGACGCGACCACTGCCGCTCCTGGGACTGGGTCGCCCTCGCCCTCAAGGATCGCTACCACGTGATCGCGCCTGACCTGCGCGGGCACGGCGACTCCGAGTGGGTCAACGGCTCCGGCTACGCCATGATCGACTACGTCTACGACCTCGCTCAGCTCATCCGCCAGAAGCACCTCGCCCCGGTCACCCTCCTCGGCCACTCCCTCGGCGGACGCATCTGCATCGAGTACTCCGGCGTCTATCCCGAACGGGTCGCCAAGCTGATCGCGATCGAAGGCCTCGGCCCCTCCCGCCGCGAGACCGACATGCACTCCTCGATCCCGGCGCACAAGCGGATGACCGAGTGGATCTCCGAGCGTCACCGCTACGCCGGTCGGATGCCGCGCCGCTACCCCACGCTGGACGACGCCGTCGAGCGGATGCAGGAGGCCAACCCGCGACTCTCGGCCGAGCAGGCGCTGCACCTGACCACCCACGCCGTGCATCAGAATGAAGACGGCAGCTTCGTCTGGAAGTTCGATAACTACGCCCGCGGTCACTCGCCCTATCCGTTCAACGAAGACGACGCCGAGGAAATCTGGCAGCGCGTGACCATGCCCACCCTCCTGATCAGCGGCCTCGAATCCGCCGGCGACCCCAATCAGGACGAGCGCACCAGGGCCTTCCCCAATGCAGAGAAGGCCGGAATCGCCGACGCCGGCCACTGGGTCCACCACGACCAGCTCGAAACCTTCCTCACAGAAGTGAATGCGTTTCTGGAGGGGTAGCAATGACCCGCTTGTTGACCGTATGGATAGTTCTTCTCGTTCTCGCGGCGACTGCAGCTTGCGGAGGAGAAGAGCACCAAGAGGTTAGCCAGCCGACGCCATCGACAGCGGCCGCTCACGAAGAAGACCAACAGGCATCTGAGCCCGCGGCGCAACAGACCGCCGGAGCCCAAACAGCAGATCAAGAGTCAGAGGTCGAAGAGGAGGAGCGACCGGCAGTACCGAACCAGCCGCCCATCGCTGACGCCGGCGAGGATGTCCGGCTCGTTCTCGATGTGGAACTGGTTCAGCTGTCCGGCAAGGCTAGCTTTGACCCAGATGGAGAACAGTTGACCTATTCGTGGGAGCAGACGTATGGGCCTGAGGTCCAATTGTCCAAAGATGACGACTCACCATCCGACGCTACTTTCGCGCCTCCCAGTGAGGAAGGAGTAGTAGCCTTCGTCCTCACAGTCACAGACCCCCATGGCGCGACTGACACAGCGAGGGTGCAGATCTCGTTCAAGAAGACATCTGCGTCTGGGACAGAACCACCCGATGGCGAAGCAGCGAGAAGCACTTCAGCATTTTCTCCGACGATTACGCACCAGCCTAACGACACCTTCTCCACGCATGCTAACGACATACTGTACAAGGCATTCAGCGACCCGGACACGGGGACCGTTAGCACGCAAGTCAGCATGGAAGGCATCTATGGCAACTTGACCCTAGATTTGGTCTGCGCTCAGAGTCAGGCTCTAGCGGGTCTCAAGATGCACGATCCACTGGCTCGACTGGCGGGCCACAGTGAGGGTGACCTTGTGTATGTCGGACTTAGCGGAGCCGGAAATCTGCGTAGTCAGTGGATGGTGATTTACATCGTGGACATACCAACGGTTCTGTTGTCGGACGCATTCGACGGCTTCTCTCAGGTATGGCAGCGACTGCTTCGGGGCGGAAGGTTGACAGCGCAGGTGGAGTCATCTCCTCTGCAGGGAGACTCGTTTCAGCTAGATTCGCTGGTCGATGTGCCAGTTTTTCTCAACCTCGTCAACTGTGGGTCCTACTAACGGGATCTTCCTGCACGCGTATCCTCAGCGCCATGACCGAACGCCCCCTTCCAAAGTTCAGTTGGTTCGTCCCCATCGATGGCGACGGTGATCGCATCGGCTCACTCCGCGCACAGCGCGATCCAACCTTCGCCTACCTCCGCGACGTCGTCCTCAACGCCGAGCGCCTCGGCTACCACTCGCTCCTGATCCCGACCCGCTTCGCCAACGGCTCCTTCGAGCACTCCGCCCCCCTCGCCGAGACCTGGACCACCGCCTCCGCGCTCTGCGCCGTCTCATCGAGAATCCGGCTGCTGATCGCCGTCCGTCCCGGCATCACGCCGCTCGGACTCTTCGCCCAGCAAGCCGCCACGCTGCACGAGATCTCCGGCGGCCGCGTCGACATCAACATCGTGCCCGGCGGCATCCAGGGCGACAACGAACGCCTCGGCATCGGCGGCTCCCACGCCGACCGCTACGCCCAGGCCGACGAGTTCATCGACGCCTGCGCCCAGCTCTGGAACTCCGGCGGCCCGCTCAACTTCGACGGCGAGTCGGTCCGGCTCAACGGCGCCGTCGTCTCGCCGACCCCGTCGCCGCCCGCCCCGGAGTGGTACCTCGGCGGCGCCTCCGACGCCGCCCTCAAGCTCGCCGCCGAACGCGCCGACGTCCTGCTCTGCTGGATCCAGCCGCACGACGCGATGGCCGACCTCGTCAATCGCGCCCGCCACGCCTTCGCGCTCGCCGGCCGGCAGCCGCGACTCGGCCTGCGAACCCACCTGGTCGTCCGCGAGACCGAGTCCGAAGCTTGGGATGCGGCCTCGGAGCTGCTCTCGGAGGCCCATCCAGAGGTGCTCGCGCAGCGCGCCGCGGCAGTCAAGTCAACCGCGATGGTCGGAGCGGCCGCCCAGGCCCGGCGAGTCGAGGACGACCGCCTCGGCGAACGCCTCTGGAACGGCATCTCGCGCGTCCGAGTCAACCTCGGCACCGCGATCGTCGGAACACCCGAACAGGCCGCCGACGAGCTCGGCTCCTACTGGCGCATGGGCTTCGACGAGTTCATCCTCTCCGCCTATCCCCACCTCGAAGAAGCCGAACGAATCGCAAACGACGTCCTGCCGCTGGTCAGGACCGAACAAGCGCAGCGCGCATAGGAGATCTGTTCATGGGTTGGCCGATCGATCGTCCCACAGGACTGACTCACCATGATCCCGCTCGCTCCTCCAAGGGCTACACCCTGGTCTGCGCAACCAACTCCCACGACGCCGTACTGCTCGACATGCAGGGAAGAGTCGCCCACCGCTGGCGCGTCGACGACCGCAAGCTGTTCAACGTCGAGCTGCTGCCCAACGGCAACCTCCTCGCCATGGTCGCGCCCGAGCATCCGCCTCAGCCGCGAACCAGTGAGAAGCAATCGCGCTTCGCCGTCGATCCCGGTGGTCCCCCAGAAATCTTCGACATGCTGGGCGGCCGCGGCAACGGTCTGCGCGAACTCGACTGGGACGGCAACACGATCTGGGAGTACGACAACCCCGGCATCCACCACGACTTCCACCGACTCGACAACGGCCACACCGTCTCGCTGGAGTGGGTGCCGATGACCAGGGACATCGAGCAGGCGGTGCTCGGCGGCGGACGCCAGCCCGATCAGCCGATGCCGCCCAACATGATCGGCGACGACATCATCGAGCTAGACGCCGACGGAAACGAAGTCAGCCGGATCAACCTCTGGAAGGTGCTCAAGCCCGAGGATGCGGTCATCTGCCCGCTCGAGAACACCTGGGAATGGACCCACGTCAACAGCATCGAGCAAACCCCCGACGGCGGTCTGCTCTTCTCAGCCCGCAACGTCAGCACCATTGGAATCGTCGATCCGCCCGATCCCGACAGCGACGGTCCCGGCACGCTCCGCTGGCGCTTCGGCCAGCCCGAGATCTCGCATCAACATCACGCATCCTGGCTGCCCAACGGCCGAGTCCTGGTCTACGACAACGGCATGCACCGCTTGCAGGACCTCGCCTACTCGCGCATCCTCTCCATCGATCCGGAGACCGACGAGTTCGACGTGGTCTTCCAGGGAATGCCGCGCGAGCAGTTCTTCTCCGCCCACATCTCCGGCGTGTCGCAGTTGTCGAACGGCAACTACCTTGTCACCGAGGGCGCGGCAGGACGACTGTTCGAGGTAGGCTCAAAGGGTGAGGTCGTCTGGGAGTGGATCTCGCCCTTCCAGACGGAACAGCGAGGCGATCTGACCAACTGGGTCTTCCGCGCCTGGCGTTACGACCCGGATTACTCCGGCCTAGCCGGTCGAGACCTGAATCCCGATCGGCACATCGACTTCAACCGCCTGCACGGGCTGGTCTCATGAATGGCGTCGGACATTTAGGGAGACAGCGGACGGACCGAATCGGCTCCCTCTCACCTTGGATACCGGCGCGCAATCCCATTTCCTCCCCCTGCAAGGGGGAGGTGCCGAAGGCGGAGGGGTCCCGCCCCGTCACCCTTCGTCTGGTAACGACGCCATAAGGACGCTCGCAGTTTCTGCGGGACATCTGCTCCGGCGGGCGTGAGCAGGCTTACGCGCAAGTCTCCCTTGGGGGAGGGTGAAGGATGAGGGGTGAGGGTTGACGAGCGCCTACGAACCCGAGCGCGGAGACTTCATCCGCCGGGTGGCGATCAACAGGTCGTGCGTCTTGCCGTCTGCGTCGATCACGTAGTCCCAGAGCACGGCCTCACGCTGGAAGCCGAGTCGCCGGAAGACCGACTGCGCGGCGGCCTGGTCCAGCACCATGCGCGCGGTCAGCAGTTGCAGCTCGAGCAGCTGGGCAATGGCGTAGATCTCTTCGGCCAGCACGCGTCCCAGGCCACGACCGCGGGCGTTCGGCGAGAGCAGCAGTCGAATCTCGCCCAGGTGGCGGGTCCAGTCGGCGGAGGAGTAGTTCAGGTCGCCCTCGCCGAGCAGCTCGTCGCCGTCGAAGCCGAGCACCGTGAAGGTCCGCTGCTCGACGACTTCCTGCATCCAGCGGTCGACCGCTGAGCGCTGGGTGATGTCGCGGCGCAGGAACAACAGGTCGTCGGCCGGCAGCGAGCGGGCGAAGTCGAGGATCAAATCCTCGTCGCCGGGCGCCATCAATCGCAGGGAGATGCGGTGGCCATCCCGCAACGACGCTGAGCGCGGGTAGCGGACGGCAATTTGCTGGTGGGCCTCGGACACTGAGTCAGCCATACTGGCGAGCCTCTCAAGCTGGAAGTGTGCGTGTGAAATTCTGCACGAACTACCGAGTCGGGATTGCACCAGAATATAAACGCGCCCGACTACAGCGAGCGTCGATCCCGCTGTTCGGAGGACCCGCTCAATCGCGCAGTTTACGTTCGCGCTGCGCGATTGAGCGAATCGACGAGACTCAGCCGTCGCTAAGCGCGCTCCCCCGGGAAGTCAGGATGGCTGGTGTCCATCCATACCTCCTTACGCCAGTGCCACCCCTCGCGTTCCCAGACATTCAGGCTGCGCTCGGGGACATTGACGTACGGCCAGTACATGCCGGTATCGATGCCGTTGCCCATGATCGCGAAGTCACCGAACCCATCGATGCCATAGCGCTCATCCTCGCCAAGAAGGATGTAGGTCACTTCGAGCGCCATCTCTCGGCGAGCCTCGGCATCCAGTGTGACCCTCATGGTCTTCACGAGGTCCTCAACGGGCTCGAAGTTGTAGTGAGTCAAATTGCCCGACGCGCCAAACACAAGCCGAGAGTTCCACTCACCGGTTGGATCACCGGTGCCCGACCCAACCCAGATCGGATATGACCCGGGGAATCTGCCTTCGACGAGGCGCTGCGTGATGCCGTCATAGGGCAGAATCTCGATCTCGGATTCCACTTCGAGAGCCTTGCGGTACATGTTGGTGTAGAGCTCGGACGAACCGGGGTAGAGACCCTCGAAGATGTCGGCGACGATCATGGTGAACGGCGTGCCCGGCTCAACCCCTGCGGCAGACAACAGTTGCCGTGCTTCGGCGATGTCGGCGTCCTTGTCAGGTCGGTAGCCGGGCAGCGTGTTCATCTCCTCCTGGGACAGCGACCAGCCGTGATACCAGTTGATGTGTTGCTGGGTTGACGGCTTTCCCTTGCCCAGGTAGACGAAATCGATGATCTCGTTGCGGTCCATCACCAGGTGGAACGCGTAAGGCACGCGTCGATCGAGCCACGGATTCTCGTCCCACTCCTGGTTGTAGTTGAAGCGCATCGCCAGCGGCAGCACGACGCCGCGGTCGTAGCGGATGTGGTCCGGGAAGTCGGCTTCTAGTCCTTCGATCGCGACTGCGTTGAGCGACACATCATCAAGAGCACCCGTCCGATAGGCCGTCTCCTGCGCCGTCGTGTCACCGAGGAAGCGCCAGGTCAGACTGTCCAGGAAGGGCAGCTGTTGCCCGCCCAGACTCTGCCAGAAGTCCGGGTTGCGGACCATATGGATATGGCTTTCGGGCGAGAACTCGGTCGGAATGAAGGGACCGACACCTGACATCAGCTCGACGTTCGTCTGTTCGTCGATCCACTGCTGGTCCCACAGCTCAAGCGCCTCAACCGAAGTCATGAACGAATAGCCCATGTGGGTGGTCTCAAGGTACGTAGCATTCGGTCCGTCGGTCTTGCATATCAGCGTGGCCTCGTCCGGAACATCCATCGACGCGGTTTCCTGGTAGAGGGCCGCGCGCCAGAACCGTGCGTCGGGCTGGCCACTCGCGTCAACCGAGTCGATCTGCCGCTGGATGTTGGCCGCTGCATCTTCCGACGTGAACGCGCGACCACCCTCCGTCGGGTATCGATCCCAGAACTTGGCGCCCTGGTCGAAGCGGAAGATGTATGTCTCGTCGTCCGGGATTTCCGGCAGCGAAGCGATCGACGCTGCGTAAATCGGTCCCTGGTTGTTGTAGATCTGATTGAGCCGCATCAGCGTGTCGTTGAACACATGGAATGGGGTCGCCAGGTTGGCGCGGTGCGGGTCGAATCCATCCCAGTTGGGAATGATGTTCAACGAGTAGTTGCCGCCATACTGGCGATTGACCGCCGCCTGCTGCTGTTGCGCCTGCTGTTGCTCGGCCTGCTCCTGGGCGTCGGCCTCTTGCTGGACCTGCTGCTGGGCTTGCTGGTCCGCCTGCTGATCAGCCTGTTGCTGCTGCATGGCTTGCTGTTGGCCCTGCTGCTGTTGCGCCTGCTGCTGCGCTTCCGGCTGATCCTGATCCTGCTGCTGCTGAGCCTGGCTCACAGTCGGCTGAGAATCGTCGTCATCGTCTCCGCAACCGACCAGGGCGAGACCTGCCGCGCCGACCCCGGCGCGTCCCGAGGCTCGCAGCAGGGCACGTCGACTCATCCTCGATCGGCGCATCCGCTGCCAGTAGTTCCTGTGTTCCATCTGCTCGCTCCTTGCCTGCGCGCGCGTACCGTCTCGTATCCGCGACGTGGCGACAGTCTAGGACAACCAGATAGGCATATTCCCCGTGCGGACAAGGGGAGCAGGAGAGGGTTCTCGCTGGGGCGGAAGAAGGCGTTAGTCGCCGCCACCGCCCGCGGCGGCCAGCAGACCGACCTCTTCGACCGCGGCGAAGTCGGGCAGCCGCGTGAGCGGAGCCCGCTCCGGCTCCTCGAAGGCCGGCATGACCTCGGCGGCGAAGCGCTTCAGCGAGGCGAGGATCTTCTCGTGCGGCACGACCTGGTCGAAGTTGATCAGGAAGACCATCCGGTCGACGCCGATCTCTTCCCACTGGCGCAGGGCGGCAATCACCGTGTCGGGATTGCCGATCGGCGTGCCCTGCTGAAGCGGGTTGATCACATCGCCGGGCCGGTCGCGGAGCTGGATCGCCGAGGCCTGCGAACTATAGGCCGGCGACGGATAGATGCTGCCCACTCCGACCAGGTGCGCGGCGGCGCTCATAAAGGCCATCGCGCCGGCCCCGCCGAGCGCCATCGCTTCCTCGTCCGACTCGCCGCAGTACATCCAGCCGACCCCGTTGACCTGGTTGTTGACGAACTTGCCGACCGGGTCGGCGTTGCGGATCACGCGGCGGTAGTCGGCGATCCGCTGCTCGTATTGGGCCGGCGTGCCAATCGAGACGCCGAGCAGACCCATGCCGCGCTCGGCCGCTTGGATCGCCGTCTCGGGGCTGGACACGGCGACCCACATCGGCGGGTGCGGCTTCTGCACCGGCTTGGGGATGATCGCGCGCTCGGGCATCGAGAAGTACTTACCGTCCCAGCCGGCGATCTCGTTGGTCCACATGTGTGGGATGGCGCGAATCACCTCATCCCACATGTCCTTGGTGTCGTCGGGCTCGACCTGGAAGCCGCCCAGCTCAGTCCAGGTCGCCGCGCGGCCGGTGCCGAACTCGAGCCGTCCGTTGGAGATAATGTCCAGCGCCGCCGCCCGTTCGGCCACGCGCGCCGGGTGATTGACCTGCGGCAAACAGAGCGCGATGCCCTGGCCGATATGGATCTTCTCGGTCATCGCCGCGGCGGCCGAGAGGAAGACCTCAGGCGCGGGCGAGTGACTGTACTCCTCCAGGAAGTGGTGCTCGACCTCCCAAACCTGGTCGAAGCCGAGTTCGTCGGCCAGACAGATCTGTTCGAGCGCCTGGTGATAGACGCGCCATTCCGAAGTCTCGGTCCACGGGCGCTGCACGGAGTGTTCGTAGAAAATGCCAAATTTCACGGGAAGCTCGCCAACTACTCGCCACCTGCGAGTTGCGCGAAATGCTAGCATCTTCGGCGCAGGGGAGCGGTGCGCCGATGTCTGTCGCGATTGTCTGTGACTCCTCGGTCGATCTCTCTCCGGAACTACTGGCTGAAAGAGGCCTGAGCACCGCCTCCGTCGGCTACAGCCTGGGCGCGACGTACTACAGCCAGGGCGATCAGTCCCATGCCGAGTTCTACGAAGCCCTTGCGCAGGGTGAGCGCCTGACCCTGAACGGCGTCACGTCGGAGGACTGGGAGTCTGCCTTCCTCGCGGCGGCCGAGGGCCACGACGAAGGCGTCATCTGCCTCTGCCAGGCGTTCGGCTCGTCCAGCCCATCATTCGATGCGGCCGAGTTCGCGTCGAGGCGTATCGACCACTTTCACCAGATGGATGTGCGGATTCACCAGACGCCTCGATCGACCGCAGGTCAGGCGGCAATCGCTCTCGCCGTTGCTCGGGTTTCTCAGACCGGCGGCGACCGCGCGGCGGTCGAGCAAGCGCTCGACGACGTGACCGCCAGCGCCGACATCTTCATGATCGCGCCGGATGTCGACGGCCTCGACCGGGCCGGCGAACTGTCGGCGGTGCAGTCGCAGAGCGGAATCGGCCCGCTCGACTTCGGCGTACCCGTCTTCCGCGCCCGGGACCGAATCAAGGCGGTCGATCTGGCAGACGACGAGGAGCAGGCTGAGGAGATGCTGCTCGATCAGGCGGCCGGCATCCTCGCTGATCATCCCGCCATCCTGGTCGTCACCCATGCCCTCGCGCCCGAGGCCGCCGGGCGGCTGCGAGACAAGGCCTCGGCGCGCCTGTCAGTAGACGAGATCCACGTCACCGAGCTGGGCCCAACCGTCGGCGGACTGCTTGGCGCCGGAGCATGGGGCATGGGGTTCTGTCAGGCGCCATCGCTCTAGCGACGCCAATCGGGAAGGAAGCATCATGCCGGAATCAGGGTTGATCGATAGCGCCAACCTGCCCGTGGTCAGCGCCGAGAGCGACGCGCCCGAGCCGCCCTGGGAGATCGGCGAGGCGGTCGTCCAGCACATCACTTATGAGCTTCCGGTATCCAACGCGCGCCGCAACCTGCCGGACATCGTCACTCGATCGGCGCCCACTTACGGGCGAGTCAGCGTCATCGACCGCGCCGACAGTCCGGTCGGACCCTATCGCGAGGCGCTGCTCATGGTCGGCTGCCGGGTCGGCATGCTTCCGGCGCTCTACGTCGTGGAAGCCGTCGTGAACTCAGAGACTGCTCGCGACGCCATCGCCGCGCACTGGAGCTATCTGCCCAACGTCGGCGAGATCAATATCGAGCGCGGCGACGACGCGATCACGTCCAGCTTCGATGCCGGAGACGGCCTGACCGTGACCCTCCACTCCCCAACCACAGATGCCGCGGCCGTGGCGATCGTCAGGTACGACCCGCTGCTGGTCGTGCAACCGAGTAACGGCTCGGGCGCGGCCACGGAGATCCCCTGCGAGCACGACGTGCGCCAGGCCTGGCTCTCGCGGGCCAGCACTCTGAGCTACGAGGGCGGCTCGCGGCGGCATCCCTGGATTCAGCTCCGATCATCGAACCCGATCACGGCGGTCGCGGCCATCGAGGGGCAGCGGATCGATCCGGCGGCAACGATCGACCTGCCAGGCGGCTGATGGCACGGACGCACTGTGCATTCCTGTTCGTAGGGTGATCGGCTGCAGCGCGGTAGAATTCCGGTGTTCGCCCATCCGCCGGGCGTCAGTAACGCGCCGATGGGCTGCCTGAGACCCCGTGATCACCAAACTCCGCAACGCCTACTACGGCTGGTACATCCTGGTTGCCGCGGTGATCGGCATGGCGATCGCCTCCGGCGTCTCCTTCTGGGTGCTGGGCTACTACGTCACACCACTCGAGGAAGAGTTCGGCTGGTCGCGAACGCTGCTGCAGACCGGCATCTCCGTTTCCTTGTTGATCAGCGGCATCGCTTCGCCCCTCGCCGGCAAAGTGGTCGATCGCTACGGTCCAAGGCGCTCGATCATCTGGGGCACCATCTTCACTTGCGGGTCGTACGTGCTGCTGATGACGACGTCATCACTCTTCGAGTGGTATCTGTACTTCTCGATCAACTCGTTCTTCCGCGGGTTCATGTTCTACATCCCCTTCCAGGTGTTGATTTCGCGCTGGTTCGAACGCAAGCGGGGCCGTGCCGTGGGGATCATGGCCATGGGCTTTTCGCTCGGCGGCTTCCTGATGCCGGCAATGCAGCGGATCATCGACGACGTGGGCTGGGATATCTCCTTCCTCTTCGCGGCCGTGATCCTGGCCCTGGTGTTCCTCCCGCTCGGGCTGTTCCTGGTACGCGATCACCCGCACGAGAAGGGTTTGGAGGTCGATGGCGAACCCACGCCCGCAGGGTCAGATGTCACCCGACCGCGTGTCTTCAGCGGACTGACCGTCAGACAAGCCATGCGCACCTGGAACTTCTGGGTCATCGCTCTGGCGTTCGCCACCTTCTTCTTCGCCATGTTCGGTTGGATGTTCAACGGGACGCCGGTCTATGAATCAATGGGCATCAGCCGGGAGACGATCTCGGTGATCCTGTCCCTCCAGGCACTCGGAGGCCTCATATCGAGACCGACATTCGGCCTGCTAGCGGAACGGATTCCTTCAATCGAGCTGGCATCGGTCGGGCTGGCGGCGATTATGTCGGTGGGCATGTTCGTGCTACTGATCCTGCACGATTCAAACCTGATGCTCGCGGTCACGTTGTTCCTCTGCTGCTGGATGATCGGATCGGCGGGCGGCCCGGTGTTAGAGCCATTGATCCTGCCCAAAACATTCGGGCTGGCCCACTTCGGCGCAATCATGGGCACGCTGTTCATGTTTGAGACGATCGGGCAGTTCCTGGTCCCAACCGTGGGCGGAGCAATCTACGAGATCACCGGCGCCTACGACCTGCTGCTGGTCGTCAACATTGGCTGCCTGGGGCTGTCGATGGTGTTCTTCACGCTGGCCCACTACATCCCGAACCCGCGGATTCCGAGTCCATCGCTCAGATTTGTGCGCCCGCTGGTCGCGAGCCTCGTTGCGCGGACGGAGCCGCAGCATCAGTTCGCCAACGGCGCGCGAGCAGCCTCGGCCAATGGAGCGGCCGGTTCACAGCCCAGCGGGTCCCCGATTGAATCGGGAACGGGACCGAGGGGTTAGAAGATCCCCAGCTCAAACTTCGCTTCGTCGGAGCACATCTCCCGGGGGTCCCAGGGCGGAGAGAAGACGATTTCGGACTCGACGTGGTCGACGCCTTCGACGGTCGAGGCAGCCTGTTCGATTTGGGCCTTGATCATCGGTCCAACCGGGCAGGCGGGAGAGGTCAGAGTGAACTCGACCTTGACGCTGTCATCGGTCGGAGTCTCGACCGCGTAGACCAGGCCGAGATCGACGATGTTGATGCCGATCTCCGGGTCGAAGACGGTCTTCAGCGCCTCGAGGACTTCCTGTTCGCTGGCCATGTGAGTCTCCTGTCCCTGTCGGTCTGTTCAGAATCTAGCCGCTGGTAACGCGCGTGGGGATGTCGCTGTCGTCGTTGATGGACTCGCCGGTGGCGTCGGCGAGCGCCTGGTCGAGCACCTTCCAGGCGAGCAGTCCGCACTTGATTCGCACCGGGAACTTGGCCACACCCGAGAGGGCTTCGAGGTCGCCCAGATCGACCGCGTCGAGGTCGAACGCGTCGTCGGTCAACATTTGCTGAACGTGCTTCGACATCTCACGGGCCGAATCGAGAGAGCGCCCCGTCATCGCTTCGGTCATCATCGAGGCAGAACTCTGCGAGATCGAGCAGCCGCTGCCACCGAACCCCAGGCCATTGACCGTGCCGTCGAGGATGGCGACCGAGAGTTGAATCTCGTCGCCGCAAGAGGGATTGAAGCCCTCGGCCGAGACGGTGGCGTCATCGCGCTGACCGCGATTCCGCGGCCGGCGGTAGTGGTCAAGAATGACATCGCGGTAAAGGTCGTCCAGGTCGACCGGATTCTGCGCTTCGCGGTTACTCGCCATACTCAGTTTCTCTCAAGCCCGTCATCGCTCGAAGCCAAAACGCTCGCCGGCTTCCAGCAGGCCGTCCACGAGCGCATCGACCTCGGAGCGTTCGTTGTAGAGATAGAACGATGCTCGCGCCGTCGCCGGAACTCCAAGCGTGCGCATTAGCGGCTGGGCGCAGTGGTGTCCGGCGCGAACCGCGATGCCGCCGCGGTCCAGGATCGTGGCAACGTCGTGGGAGTGGATATCGCGGTAGTTGAAGGCAATCACGGCGGACCGATCGGCGGCATCGGACGGTCCGTAGATGTCCAGGCCCTCCAGCCGCGAGAGCCGCTCAACCGCATAATGGGTCAGCTCGGCGTCATGCGCCGCGATGGTGTCCATCCCGACTTCATTGAGAAAGTCGAGAGCAGCGCCGAAAGCGACGACGTCGGCGATGTTGGGCGTGCCGGCTTCGAACTTGTGGGGCAGCGCGGCCCAGGACGATTCTTCGCGTGTGACGACGCTGATCATCTCCCCGCCGCCGAGGAAGGGGTCGAGGTCGGCCAGCAGGTCCTGCCGGCCCCAGAGCACGCCGACGCCGGTCGGTCCCAGCATTTTGTGCGCGGAGAAGGCGAGGTAGTCGACCCCAAGTTCAGCAACATTGATCGGGATGTGAGGAGCGCTCTGCGCCGCGTCGACGATCATCGTCGCGCCGACCGAGCGGGCCATCTCGGAGATCTCCGCAACAGGCGCGATGCTGCCGAGCACGTTGGACATGTGGACGATCGAGACGATTCGCGTATTGGCATTGATCGCGGCTCGGGCGGTGTCTACGTCGATCTGCTGGTCGTCGTTGAGTTCGATGAAGCGCAGCACCGCACCGGTCCGCTGCGTGACCAGTTGCCAGGGGACGAGGTTCGAGTGGTGCTCGGCGGCGGTCAGCACGATCTCGTCGCCCGGACGTAGGCGCGCGCCGAGTGTGTAGGCGAGCAGATTGAGGGATTCGGTCGTGTTACGCGTGAAGACGACTTCGCGGTGGTTCGACGCACCGATGAACTCAGCGACCTGCATACGCACGTCCTCGTATGCGACCGTCGCTTCTTCGGCTAGCGTGTGCAGCCCACGGTGGATATTGGCGTTCATCGTCGAGTAGTAGCTGGTCAGCGTATCGATCACGGATTGGGGCTTCTGCGTCGTCGCGGCGTTGTCGAGGTAGACCAGAGGATGCCCGTGGACCTCGCGTGCGAGGATTGGGAACTGCGCCCGAACGGCAGCCGTGTCCAGCGGGGTCCCATTCGAAGCGGCCGTCATGTCAGTCAACTTCGATCTGGACCTGGCCGTCGTCGACCGAGACGGCGAAGCAGCGCACCTTGCCGATCGCCGGGAGGGTCACGGCGCGGCCGGTGGTGACGTCGAACAGCGCGCCGTGACGCGGGCACTCGATGCGGTCGCCTTCGAGTTCGCCCTCGCCCAGCGGACCATCGTCATGGGTGCAGCGGTTTTCGATCGCATACAGCTCGCCGTCTTCGACGCGACAGAGCGCGATGCTCTGCCCCTGCACTTCGACGACCCTCGCCGTGCCGGGCTCGATCTCATCAAGATTGCCCACTTGCTCAACGCTCACGAGCTCGCCTTCACCGGTTCTAGCTGGATTTCGACCAGTTCATCGATCACGTCGCGCATGTGCTCGTCGGGCACGCCATCGGCGATTTCTGAGAGGAATCCGCGTACGACCATCCGCTCGGCGACCTTCGGTGGGATCCCGCGCGCCTGGAGGTAGAAGAGTTGGTCAGGATCGACCGGTCCGACGGCGGCGGCGTGGGAGCACTTGACGTCGTCGGCCTCGATTTCCAGCATCGGGATCGGGTCGGCGCCGGCGCCATCGTCGAGCAACAGATTGCGCATCGTCTGGTGCGCGTTGGTCTTCTGGCCTTCAGGCGTGATCCGGATCAAGCCGTACTGGACGGCCTGCGACTCGTCGGTCAGCACGCCGCGGATGAGCAGATCACTCGTGGCTCCGACACCGTTGTGGTACTGACGTGTCACGTGCTCAATGTGCTGTTTGCCATCACCGACGAACAGGCCGCGGATGTCGGCGTAGCCGCCGTTCTGCGACATGTCGATGTCGATCCGTTGCTTGTCCAGGTCGGCCCCGAAGGCGGCGGTCGTCACCCGGAGCGTTGCATCGCGACCAACCCGGCCGCGGGTCGTTGAAATGGCCGCGGTCTGTCGGTGCCAGCGCTGGACCGAAGCGAACTGGAGATTGGCTCCGTCCTCGGCGATCAGCTCGACCGAGGCGTGAATGAGCGGCGTCTCTTCAAGATCGGCGCGGCGATCGTCGGCGTCACCGCCGTCGATGAGCGAGACCTGCGATTCACGCTCGGCGACGACCAGCGTGTAATGCCAATGGTCGCCCTGTTGCACATCCTGCGTGACGAGATAGAAAAGCGACTCATCAACGACGGCGCCTCGAGGCGCGTAGACGAAGACGCCCTGGGTCCAGAGCGCGCGGCCGAACGCCTCGTAGCGATCGGCCGGCGGCCCAACGGCGCCGAGCCACTCTTGGATCAGGTCGGGATTCTCTCTCGCGGCGGCCGCCAGCGGCTTGATGATCACACCCTGGGCGCGAGCGTGTTCGGCCAGGTCTGAGGCGGCGACCCGTCCGTCGATCTGGTGGACCATGCCGGCATGGGCGTCCGGCGCGAATACGTGCGCGGGGACGCTGATCGGCGTGCCGTTGGATCCGCCGGCCACTCGACCGACGCGCGCTCGACGCGGCAGTCGTTCGCGCGGCGTCCGACGCCAGGATTCTTCCTGACCGGTCCACCACTCCATCGACAGTGCCTGCTCGAAGCTGGCCAGACGGAAGGCGAGCAGCCAGTCCGGTTCAGCCTTCGACCGGCTCAGCGCCGTGATCTGATCGCGAAGCTCATCCGGCTTGATCTCAGCGTCCGTCGCGACCTCAAGCGTTGCTTGCGTCATCGCCCGCCCCTCATGGACCGTTCGGCCCGGATCGAAGTGGCGGCGCGTTCGGCGGTGTTAGCCAATTGCGCCGTCCATCTGTAGCTCAATCAAGCGGTTCATCTCGACCGCGTACTCCAGCGGCAGCGACTTGATGATCGGTTCGACGAAGCCGTTGACGATCATCTTGGTCGCCTCCGCCTCGGACAGCCCACGGGCCATCAGGTAGAAGAGCTGCTCGTCGCCGACCTTGGAGACGGTTGCCTCATGGCCAATGTCGACCCGCTTCTCGTCGATTTCCATCACCGGGTAGGTATCCGAGCGTGAGTGCTCGTCCAACATCAGGGCGTCGCAGCGGACGTTGGAGCGGCAGCCGTCGGCCCCGTCGTAGACCTTGAGCAGGCCGCGGTAGCTGGATCGCCCGCCGTCCATCGAGAGCGATTTCGAGGTGATCACCGACGTGGTGTTCGGCGCGGCATGAACGATCTTCGCGCCGGCGTCCAACTGCTGACCCTGTCCCGCCGAGGCGATCGAGAGCACCTCGCCGTGCGCGCCCGGCTCCATCAGGTAGACGGCCGGGTACTTCATCGTTAGCTTCGAGCCGAGGTTGCCGTCGACCCAGGTCATCACCGCGTCCTGATAAGCGGTGGCCCGCTTGGTGACGAGGTTGTAGACGTTGTTCGACCAGTTCTGGATCGTTGTGTAGCGGACGTTGGAGCCTGCCTTGCAGACGATCTCGACGACGGCCGAGTGCAGCGAGTCGGAGGAATAGATTGGCGCGGTGCAGCCTTCGACGTAGTGCACCTGCGAGCCTTCGTCGGCAATGATCAGAGTGCGCTCGAACTGGCCCATGTCCTCGGAGTTGATGCGGAAGTAGGCCTGCAGTGGAATGTCGACCGTGACGCCGGGCGGCACGTAGATGAAGGAACCGCCCGACCAGACCGCCGTGTTGAGGGCTGCGAACTTGTTGTCGTTCGGCGGAATCACCGTGGTGAAGTACTCGCGGACGAGTTCGGGATACTCGCGCAGCGCCTGATCGGTGCCGAGGAACAGTACGCCCTTCTCTTCGAGATCCTCGCGGATGTTGTGATAGACGACCTCGGAGTCGTACTGCGCGCCGACGCCGGCCAGCAGACCCTGCTTCTCGGCCTCGGGGATGCCCAGCTTGTCGTAGGTGTCCTTGATGTAGTCGGGGACGTCTTCCCACGACGACTCGTCGCGGTCGGTGGCCCGGACGTAGTAGTGGATGTCGTTGAAGTCGATGTCGCCAAGCTCGCCGCCCCATTCGGGCATCGGACGGGCGTTGAAGTGATCCAGCGCCTTGAGCCGGAACTTTCGCATCCAGTCGGGTTCCTCTTTGATGTCGGAGATCGTGTTGACGACCTCGCGCGAGAGACCCTTGGGCAGCTTGACCAGCGCCTCGACATCGTCGTGGAAGCCGAATTCGTACTCACTGCGAGGAGTGACCGGCGCTTCGGTTGCAGGTGTAGTCATGAGCTCAACACCTCCGCTTTCGTTCGTTCCATGAATGGCTCGTAACCGTCCCGTTCCAACCGCTCGGCCAGGCTGGCGTCGCCCGACTCCACGATGCGCCCGTCGATCAGGACGTGAACGTGGTCCGGCTGGACGTAGCGCAGGATGCGCTGGTAGTGGGTGATCAGGAGGATGGCGTTGTCGTCGGAGTGGAAGGTGTTGATGCCCTCGCTGACGATCCGCAAGGCGTCGATGTCGAGCCCCGAGTCGGTTTCGTCCATGACCGCGACCAGTGGCTGCAGGAGGCCGAGCTGGAGAATCTCGGCGCGCTTCTTCTCGCCGCCCGAAAAGCCGTCGTTGACGTAGCGGCGGACGAACTGCTCGTCCATCTGCAGCCGTCCAAGGACTTCGTTCAGCAGCTGCCGGTACTCGCGGACCGGAATCTCTTCGCCGCGTCGAGCGCTGATCGCCCGGCGGAGAAAGTTGATCATCGAAACGCCGGGGATGTCGGTCGGGTACTGGAAGGCGAGGAAGAGTCCGGCGCGTGCGCGCTCGTCCGGGGCCATCTCGGTGATACTGTCGCCCTGCAGGCGGATATCGCCGCCCGTGATCGTGTAGCGCGGATGTCCCATCAGCGAATTGGCGAGCGTGCTCTTGCCCGAACCGTTGGGGCCCATGATCGCGTGTACTTCGCCCGGCTGCAGCGTGAGGGAGAGGCCGTTGACAATCTGCTTGTCTTCGACTGCAACCTGCAGTGCGTCAATCTCGAACAGTGGTGAGGTCATTCACCGGTTGCTTTCTATTGTCCGGCGCCGTCGTCCGTTCAAGGGTCGCGCGAGCGGCCACTAGACGGCCTGTTTGAACTCGGCGTCGAATGAAATCGGCTCCAGCGGCACGATGTAAACACAGCCGTCGTCGCCCTTGGCCAAACGCTCGGTCTGCTCCACCTGGACGCCGAGCAGTTTTTCGATCGTCAGGCGATCGGCGTCGCAGACACAGGAACTGGTCGATGCGGCACCGATGTAAGGGCAGGCGTTGTTGACCAGCCTGAGCTCGCGATCGGTGCGTTGCCAGTGGTCGAGGATGCCTTCCGGCCGCAGGGCGTCGACGACGGCGTCGACTCGTTGCTCCAAGGGACCGCTTGGCACCTCGGAGCGATGCGCGGCGGCGACCTGGTCGGCCAGCGCCTCGGAGATCGTCGACTGCTCGATCTGGAGCCTGGACATCTCGCTGAGCAAACGCTCCGCCAGTTCGGGCGTGTGATCTCGCACCGCTTTGACTCCGTTGGCCGTCGCGCGATAGAGGTACGACGGCCTCCCCGGTCCGCGGCGCAGCGCTTCGACCTGAAGCAGGCCTTCGGCTTCCAGGCGATCGAGGTGCCGCCTCACGGTCGCGTCGGAGATATCCAGTTCGTTGGACAGTTGCGCAACGGTCGCCCCGCCAAGCTCAACGACGCGTTCGAGCAGACTCGTCCGAGTTTCTCGTGGCCGCATCTGAGCCTCCTGTCCCTACCCCTCGCGAACAGCGGAACTTGCCATGGTGCGGTGTCTGTGGAGTGGTGTTTCTGAGTTTATCGCTAACGGATCGCAATTATGCACAAATCGCAGAAAAACCATCCCACATCGGTGTCACGAACCTGCCGTCTGTGACCTGCGATGCAGCCCGACGCTGGCGTCGATCAGCGACCGCGCTCGTGCGAAACCGTCTGCGGCAGCGGGACCAGCATCGGCCGCTCCAGGTCGGGATGCGGCTGCAGCACGAAGTCCATCCCGAAGACGGGACCGAGCGTCTCGGGATGCAGGGAATCCTCGGTCGGTCCGGAGGCGACCAGCTCGCCTCGGTGCAGGACCAGGGCAGTGTCGGCGTACATCGCGGCCAGGTTGAGATCGTGCAGCACGGCGACGACGGCCGCGCCTTCCGAGGCCAGCTCGCGGGCCAGTTGCAGTACGAGGTGTTGATGACGGAGGTCGAGATGCGCCGTCGGCTCGTCAATCAGCAGGATGGGGGTTTCCTGCGCCAGCACGCGGGCGAGGGTCACGCGCGACTGTTCGCCTCCCGACAGGGTTGGGTACGCGCGGATCGCGTAGTCCTGCGTGTCGGTCAGGCCCATCGCGTAATCGGTGAGCTTGGCTCCATGTTCGCGCTCGCCGCGTTCGCCCTCCCAGGGCGCGCGACCCATGCGTACCACCTCGCGGGCGGTGAAGAGAAAGGGGAGATAGGAACTCTGCGGCATCACCGCCCGGCGGCGCGCCAACTCTCGAGCGTCGAACTCGCCCAGGGGGCGATCGTCGATGAAGACGGTTCCAGCCGAGACTTCGAGATCGCCGGACAGCGCCCGCAAGAGTGTCGTCTTGCCCGCTCCGTTGGGTCCGACAACGCCAACCAACTCGCCGCCGTGGACGCCGAGACTGACATCGTTGATCAGCGTCTTCTCGTCGACCCGGACGGTCAGCGCTTCACCGCGGAGGACGGGATCGGTCGGATTCACAGGTGTAGCTTACCTGCCGGCTTCGCTTTACGGTCAGTCGGCTCTGCCAGCTGAGATGACTCGACTACAGGATCTGCAGCCGACGAGTGACCGAGCGGCCAAAATGAGGCGGCGAACATGAGGGGGGCTACAGGTCCAGCACGAGGCCGTCGTTGGCGGAGAGGACATCGCCCGGGAAACGCTCGGCCGCCTGCGCAACGACCGCTTCGCGGTCGGCGTCGAACCAGAAATGAGTCAACATCAGCCGACGGACGTTCGCCGCTGCGGCCAGTTCAGCCGCCTGGGTGGCGGTCAGATGTCCGCGGACCGGTCCGTGCTCGGGCTCATCCAGCGTGGCCTCGGCGAGCAGGAGATCGCTGTCCCTGGCCAGATCGCAGACAGCCTCGGACGGCGCCGTGTCTCCGGTGTAGGTCAGGCTGGAGGAACCATCCAGGCGGATGGCCCAACCCGGGATGTAGTGGACGCCGCCCGCGACCAGGACTCGGAGCCCGGTCGCCAGGTCGTGCTGCGCGCCGGGTTCGTACTCACGGACGTGCCAGACCGATTCGAAGAAATCGGGCGGGAAGCAGACGGCCGACAGGAGTTGCGCCAGCGAGGCCTTGCCTTCCGGCGGCAGATGCAGGCAGCCGCGGGGTTCGGGCAGACCGTTCATGTCCCTGGTGACGGCAAAGCGCAAGGGCAACAGATCGATAAAGTGATCGGCGTGCATGTGCGAAATGAAGATGTGATCGATCGAGTCGGGCGCCATCGTCGCGACGAAGCTGCTGGCCACGCCGTGACCGCAGTCGAGCAGAACCCGGACTCCAGCGTCCTCAACCAGGTAGCCGGAGCTATTGCCGCCCGCACCGGCACACGCCGCACCAGAGCCCAAAACTGTCAGCCGCATCCAGCCCCAGATTCAGATCCCCGGCGCACCTTCAGCGTCAGCAGTGGTGCGCGCGCTTACCGCACGTTCCAACAATGCTACGCACGGCGCTCGTGCAGCTTCAACCAACCTCGCGTCAGAAACCGCTGCCTGTGACACTATCGCGAACCAGCCAGGGTCTTTGCGCGGACTGTCGTTGGGCGCGGCTGGTCCAGACCAAGCGCGGCTCGAGTTTCCTCCGCTGCGCGCGATCGAGCGAGGATCCGCGCTTCCCCAAGTACCCGCCCTTGCCGGTGCGCCGCTGCGAGGGATTCACTGTGATCGATCACGAGGCCGGCGACCGGTCAGTCGTATGATTGGCGAACGCTCCTACATTCGTTTGCACTCGACATGAGCTCGCTCGCCCCCCGCTGGCTGCAGACCGTCTCCGAACTTGGGCTGAGGCTGATCGTCATTGCCGGGTTCCTGATCCTGCTCGGCCTGGCGATCGATCGACTGCGGCTGATCTTCCTGCCGCTACTGGCCGCGCTGATCCTGTCTTCAGCCCTATTGCCGGCCAAGCACTTGTTGATGCGGAGGGGCCTCAACAATGTGCTCTCGGCAATCACCGTGGTGATTGCCGGCCTGGCGGTACTCGGAGCGATCGGCTACTTCACGATCGACACGCTGACTTCGGAGTTTGCTGATCTCGAGGTCGATATCGAGGCCGGGTTCACCGAGGTGCTGCAGTCGATGGGCGATTGGGCCGGGATCTCGGACGAACAGATCGATGATGCGATCGACCAGGTGCTGGAGAGTGCGCGCGGCAATGCCGACACCATTGCCGGCGGCGTGTTCTCCGGCGTCCGCCTGGCGGCGGAGGTGCTGGCCGGGATCATTCTGCTGGCCGTACTGACCTTTCTGCTGGTCAAGGATGCAGAGTCGATGCAGCGGGGCATTGCGAGACGACTGGGCAGAGCCCAGCGACGCAACTTCCTCCAGCTCTCCACCGGCCTGTTCGACACATTGGGCAAGTACTTCCGGGGCGTGACGATTGTGGCCTTCATGGACGCGTTGCTGATCGGGATTGGGCTGGTGATCATCGGCATCCCATTCGCCTTGCCGCTGGCCGTGTTGACCTTCTTCGGCGCGTTCATTCCCGTGCTCGGAGCGGTGTTGGCGGGGCTGGCCGCCTTCCTGATCGCGCTGGCCACCGAGGGCGTGACAGCCGCCCTGATCGTGGGCGCGTTGGTGCTCGCCGTTCAGCAGATCGAGGGCAACGTGATGGCGCCGTTCATCCTGGGGCGCTCGATCTCGCTGCACCCGATGCTGGTCATCCTCGCGGTCTCCACGGGCGGCGCGCTGTGGGGGATCATGGGCGCGTTCGTTGCGGTGCCGCTGACTGCGATCGCTGTGTCGCTGCTCGACTTCTACACGAAGACCGGACGCTATTCAGCGAAGAGTCGGCCCGGAAGCGCCGCGATTGCGCCGGGACCCGAGAGTTAGCGCTCCAACGACAGGCATCGAAGCGAGCGCCAGGAGGGCGCTAGGCCAGCAGGAAGAGCAGGGCGCTGGCTCCTCCATAGCCGCCGACGAGCAGGGCCCCTTCTGGCGTCCAGACATTTCTGATTCGCTCTCTCGGTCTGGTCATGATCCCGACGATCACGACCATCGTCATCATCAGAGCGATCAGACCGGAAATGATGTGCACCGTCGATACCGCCGACCAGATTGCGCCGTCGGTGAAGGCGATGTCGTCGAAGAACAGCACGATGCCCATGTTGAACACGTTGCTGCCCAGAACGTTCGTGATTGCCAGGTCAGGTGCGTTGATCCGGAGCGCGGCGAACGAGGTGCCAATCTCCGGCAGTGAAGTGCTGATCGCGAGGAACTGGGTACCGACGAAGCTTTCCTCCCAGTGCATCGTCTCGGCGATCTGTTCGCCGGTGTTCGAGAGCCAGACCGCGGCGGCCACAACGATGGCGGCCGAGAGGGCGTAGATCACCAGGGCTCGGGACAAGGTTTGCTGTGTTCGGCCCGGCTTGGCTTCCTCGCTCGACTGAACCGCGTCCGGCGCCTTCTGCATCTGACGGTCATGCCGGTAGATCAGATACATCGCCGCGACGAAGCCGAGGATGAGCACGATCGTGAACGGACTGAGGTACCAGTCGGCGGTGACGTCGGTCGCGGTGTAGACGAAGATTGCCAGCGTCGCGAGGCCGATCAAGCCGGCTCCCAGCGCGCCGACCATGACCGACGTCCTGGTGACGGCGTTGAGCACCGGTCCGTTCTGCCAGTAGAGATCGGCCAGGCCGATGATCAGGAGGTTGAAGAGATTGCTGCCAAAGGCGTCGCCGATCGCCAGGTCGGGCGCGTCGAGCCAGGCG
This sequence comes from Dehalococcoidia bacterium, assembly GCA_022822855.1. Taxonomy (GTDB): domain Bacteria; phylum Chloroflexota; class Dehalococcoidia; order Bin125; family Bin125; genus Bin125. The sequence goes on along the minus strand of JAJDYG010000015.1, from coordinate 1,763 downwards.
ATCGAGCTGACGCCGGTGGCCAGTTCGGGCAGCGACGTGGCGGTGGCGAGCATGACCACGCCGATGAAGGATCGGCCCAGACCGGTCCGCTCGGCGACGGTGTCGGCGGAGTTGGCCAGGAAGTGCGCGGCGAGCAGGATGAAGACGGCGGACGCGACGAACTGAAGCCACAGCAATGCCATCGGCGTCGGTCCTGCCTCGTTGAGACTCTATTGCACCAGTTTGCTCCCCCTCGCAGGGGGAGCTGTCGAGAAGCGACTGAGGGGGTCCCTTCGTATGACGCAAGCTTCTGGCGGTCGGCTGACGACCCCCTCTGCCTGCGGCATCTCCCCCTGCGAGGGGGAGAGGGGGTGTCAGTCCCAGCTCGGCTTGGACGGGGCCGACGCGCCGCGCATCAGCTCACGGTCGTGAGGCGCGTTGGCGCGGGCGCCGCGGAAGTCGCGGAACGGGCCGTCGCGCCACTCGAGGGCGGACTTGAGTCCGTCGCGCTGGACGCGCTCGCCCCACTCGCCGGCTTCGGGGCGGTGCTTGGACATCGCCTCGACATCGGTGCCCGAGATCATCGCCGTCTTGTAGCCCTGGATTTCGTAGGCGCGGTTGACCGAGCGCTTGGAGTACATCAGCAGGTGGTTGTCGATGTGGCCCATGCGCTGGGCGAAGTCCATCGTGAACTCGTCCAGTTCGTCAGCCTGGAGCGCGTAGTTGGCCCAGCCCCAGCGATACATGTCCGCGCCCGAGTGCGGGTCGCCGAGGTAGGCGAACTCGCGAGCCTTGGCCTGGGGCAGATGCCAGGGCGCCCACATGGCGTCCATCGTGCCCATCGCGCGGACCGGCGGGTAGCCGACCTGGCAGTCCTCGGCGATGATTCGCAGGTCGCAGGCCGAGGCCAGCTCGGTCGCGCCGGCCAGGCAATAGCCGTGGATCTGACCGATCACCGGCTTGGCCAGCTCCCAGATGATGAAGTTGCCCATCACGGCGTGGCGCGACCAGTCGTAGTGCTGCGGGTGGGTCGTGCCGGTGTCGGGCAGGCCGGTCCACTCGTTCGTGTGCGGGTTGGAGAGGTCGGGCGAGGGCTGCAGGTCGTAACCGGCGGAGAAGGCGCGTCCCGCGCCCTTGATGATGATCACGCCAATCGACGAGTCAGCTTCGGCCGCCTTGAGGGCGTGGAACATCTCGCCGCGCAGCTCGTTCGAGAGCGCGTTGAGCTTTTCCGGCCGGTTCAGGGTCACGGTCGCGACGCGGCCGTCGGTGTCGTAGAGGATGTTGTCGTAGGTCATGGGTCGGTCCTTCGGGGTGACTGGGAATCGGAATCGAGTATACGGGCGAGTTTCGGAGGGGAATTCCGGGCGGATGGTGCGGACATGGCGCTGTGAGCGGGGAATTCATGCTTGGTCATGTCAGATTTGGTCAGATTCGGTCAGTCTTTGTCTGAGTTAGGTCAGATGCGGGCGATATTTGATCGGGTGAGGGCAGGTGACGTCGGGTGAGGTCAGGTGGTGGTTGCAGGTCATGTTGGATTCCCTTGCCGGTGGTGTCGTTGTTTCAGGCGCTCGATCTTACCAGAACATGGGGTCTGCTGGAGACGAGAAACGGCGTGTGTTTAGGAGGTCACATGGGGCGGGCTAGGGCCTGTTCACAGTAGCGGTTAGACCTGTCAGAGTGAGTGTGCGGCGGCGCGGCTTGGTGACCAGATGAGATTGACGGATGCGCAGTACGAGCGGGTCGCGCCGTTGCTGCCGACGCCGCGCGGCAAGTTGACGGTC
>JAJDYG010000007.1 GCA_022822855.1 Dehalococcoidia bacterium | reverse complement strand
CCGTCAGCTTGCCGCGCGGCAGCGGCAGCAATGGAGCGACACGCTCGTATTGGGCATCGGTCAGTCGCATCTGGTCACCAAGCCGCGCCGCCGCGCAACACCACTCTGACAGAACAAGCCGCTACTGTGAACAGGCCCTAGTCCATGTCGAAGGCGGCTCGGAGTTCGGCGGCGATCTGGTCGAGGGCCTGGTTGCCCTCGGGGACGGCTGCGAAGGCGCTGACGAAGCCGTGGATGACTCCGTCGTAGCGGGTGCAGCTTGATTGGTTGCCGGCCGCGGAGAGCGCGGCGGCGTAGGCCTCGCCTTCGTCGCGGAGGGAATCGTATTCGGCTGTGATGGTCAGCGACCTCGGGAGGTTCGAGAGATCCTCGGCCTGCAGCGGCGAGGCGTAGGGCTGGGAACCCTCCGAGTCGTCGTTGAGGTAGAGGTCCCAGAACCAGCGCATGCCGGCTTCGGAGAGGCCGTACTCGCCGCGGCCGTTGACCTTGTAGGACTCGGTGTCGAAGTTGAAATCGGTGACCGGATAGATCAGGATCTGCGCGTCGATCCGCGGGCCGCCGCGATCGCGCGCCATCTGCGAGACCACCGCCGCCAGATTCCCGCCGGCTGAGTCTCCCGCGACGGCGATCCGATCGGCCCGGCCGCCCTGCTGTTCGTACATGCTGTTCATCCAGGCGACGGCAGCGTACGCATCCTCTGCCGCGGCGGGATAGGTTGCCTCAGGTGCGAGCCGATAGTCGACAGAGCAAACGCTGATTCCCGCTCGGTTGCAGAGAGCGCGGCAGACGGCGTCGTGCGAATCGAGGTCGCCGATCACCCAACCGCCGCCGTGGAAGTAGACGATGGTCGGGAGTTCGCGCGGGTCGTCGGTGGGCAGATAGCCGCGCGCCGGAATGTCGCCGGCCGGGCCGGGTATGACCATCTCGTGAACCTGGGCAACGGGCTCGGGTTCGCCCTGCGGTCGCAGAGCGGCCATCGCCTCGCGGGCCTCCTGCACCGAGAGTTCGTTGAAGGGTGTCGCGCCGGCCCGCATGTCGAGGATGGCCTGAGTTTCCGGGGTGACGGGCATAAGTGGTTCCTTTCAGGCTGATCCCCGTTCGCGGCGGGGACCCCCCTTCAGTCCCTGCGGGACAGCTTCCCCCCAGAGGGGGGAAGCGAGGATCGCGCTAGATCCGCTCGTTGATGAAGGCGGCGGCCTCCTTGAGGCATTCGACGCCGGTGGGGATCACGGCGAACATCATGAACGGGTCGTGGACGACGCCGTCGTAGCGATGCACCGTGACGTCGCCGCCTGCTGCCTCGATCGCGGCTCCGTAGGCCTCGCCTTCGTCGCGCAGCGGGTCGTACTCGGCGGTCTGGATCAGCGCCGGCGCGAGACCAGAGAGGTCAGCGGCCTTGATCGGCGACGCATACGCTTCCTGGCCCGCGTCGGCGTTGGGCAGGTAGTGGTCCCAGAACCAAACCATCGAGGCGCGGGTGAGCAGCATGCCCTCGGCGTTCTCGGTGTATGAGGGATAGCTGTAGTTGTGATCGGTGACCGGTACGTGCAGCACCTGCGCGGCGATGGCCGGGCCGCCCTTGTCGCGCGCCATCTGCGAGACGACCGCGGACAGATTGCCGCCGGCGGAGTCTCCGGCGACCGCCATGCGCGAACCGTCGACGCCAATCTCGGCGCCGTTGTCGGCGACCCAGGCAGCGGCGGCGTAGCAGTCGTCGGCCGCGGCCGGGTACTTCGCCTCGGGCGCGAGCCGGTAGTGAACCGAGACGACGGCGGCGTCGCCCAGCTCAGCCAGCAGTTGCTTGCAGGTGCCGTCGTGCGAGTCGATGTCGCCCAGCACCCAGCCTCCGCCGTGGAAGTACATGACCACGGGCAGATTGTCGCCTTCCGAGGCGTAGACGCGGACGGGAATGTCGCCGCCCGGTCCGGGTACCGTGCGGTCTTCTACGCGCGCGGGCTCGGGAGCGCCGGCCTGCATCGCCGCGAAGTTGGCGATCGCCGCGCGGGCTTCATCTGGCGTCTGTTCGGAAATGTCCGGGCCGCCGGCTTCCTCGAGCATGGCGAGCAGTCCCTGGGTCTCTGGGGTTGGGGGCATGGTTCACTCCTCGTGCGGTGCGTGGTGTTCGGCTTCGATGCGCGGCACGGCGCAACGCGGACAGGATACGCGCTCGGCGTTCCGACGTTGGGCGGAGGGCCGAGCGGGTCCCCGATCAAGTCGGGGACGGGACTGGTTTCGCTCTGAGCGTTCGACCGTCGGCGATGTTCAGGTTTTCGGTGATCTTTTTTTCTGGGCCGAATTCTGTGAGAAACGGACACGATCTCCAGTGTTTTGCTGGGGATCGCGCATTCGGGACTTCCAGGTTTTTTCAGGTTTTTTCGGCGGGCTCCAGGTCCGCGGGCGTTCGGGCTTGTTCGATTCCGTTCGCCCGCGAATGAGGAGGACGACCGGTTCATTGCGCGTCCAACCACTGACGGGTCATCTCGGCGTGGCCGACGTGTTCGGCTGTGTGCGAGAGAGCGCGGACGACCAGCTCGTGGCCGGTGAGGTTTCTGTCCATGAACATGTGGTAGTGCGGGCCGTCCCAGGCGTCGTCCGCGAGACCTGCGAGCGCCGATTCGATTGCGGCGCGTGCGCCCGCCCAACGTTCGGCGAGCAGACCCTGCGGATCGTCGAACGAGGCCGCTCGTGAATCGAACTCGGCCTGGCGGCTGCGATCGAGCTTCTCGCCGGCCAGCACTTCGACGAAGTTCCACTCGGTGGCCGAGATTGCGTGCGTAGCGAGGACGAACATCGTTGACGAATCGTCCCACGGCGCCGTGTCGAGCTGCTGCGCGGACAATCCCTCGGCGGCGGCGAGGATGCGCTCGACCAGATCGCAGGCCGTTTCGAATGCGGGCAGGGCGGGTCCGTCGAGTGCCATCGTCGTCTGCCTACTACTTCCTATACTCCGACTGGTTGCGCGGGCGACTGCAGTGTATCCCGCGCCGGGCCAACGCAGCACATTCATTTCAGTAAGGAACGCAACATGAAGGCCGATCCGCAGACACAGGCGTTGAACGTGATGATCGAAGAGGCCTCGGCCCAGGGCAAGCCCTGGCACGAGATGGAGCCGCAGGAGTTGCGCGACGTGCTGGCCGAGGGCGGCCCGTTCGGTCCGCCGCCGGCGAAGCTGGACGACATCGCGGAGGAGCGGTCTGTGCCGGGTCCAGCGGGCGAGATTCCGGTGCGCGTCTTCATCCCGCCCGTGGTGCGCGGCGTCTACCTGCATATCCACGGCGGCGGCTGGGTGATCGGCTCGCACGACGGCGCCGATGAGCGGCTCTGGGAGCGCGCCCAGGCGACGCAACAGGCGGTGGTTTCGGTCGGCTACCGGCTCTCGCCCGAGCACCCGTATCCGGCGCCGAATGAGGACTGCGAGGCGGCCGCCGTCTGGCTGGTCGAGAACGGTCAGTCGGAGTTCGGGACGGACGTATTCACGATCGGCGGGGAATCGGCCGGCGGGCACCTTTCGGCCACCACGCTATTGCGGATGCGCGACAACCACGGCTACACCGGCTTCAAGGGCGCCGCGCTGACCTACGGCGTCTACGACCTGCGGCATTCGCCGTCCGCGCGTCTGTGGGGCGACCGCAACCTGATCCTCTCCTCGCCGATCATGGAGTGGTTTATCGACCACTACGTCACACCGGAGGAGCCGGAGCTGCGCGATCTGCCCGATGTGACGCCGCTGCTGGCCGATCTGTCGGACATGCCTCCCGCGATCTTCACCGTCGGGACGCTGGATCCGTTGCTCGACGACTCGCTGTTCATGGCGGCGCGCTGGCAGGCGGCGGGTCACGAGACCGAGCTGCACGTGTTCCCGGACGCTCCGCACGGGTTCGACGGGTTCCCGACGCCGGCCGGGATGGACGCGACGAATCGGGTGAACAACTTCCTGAGCGGGTGTCTGGGGTAGGGGAGGGAGCCCCTCAGTCGCTTCGCGACAGCTCCCCCTGCGAGGGGGAGCAAATTCTCCTGGGCGCTTCATTCGTCGTTCGGGAGTTCAGAGGCGATTTGCTCCAACACTCCGGACAGATTGCTGCGGACATCGTCGTTCCAGAATCTCAGAACACTGAACCCGAGTTCCTTCAGGTTCTCGTCCCGCTGGCGATCGGCTGCCCGTCGCTCTGAGTGATGGCCGCCGTCGAGCTCAACGATCAACTTCGCTCTGAGGCAGGCGAAATCAACGACGTACGGTCCGATCGGATGCTGTCGCCGGAACTTATGGCCGCCAAGCCCCTTCGCCGAAGCTGCGACCAGAGGATCAGCTCTGGCTCAGTCATGCGCTGGCGCAAGTCTCTCGCTCGTGTCCTCCTGGTTTCCGGCTTCTCCAATTTGCTCACCCCTGCAAGGGGAGCTGTCGCGAAGCGACTGAGGGGTTCCCCCGGCGGACCTTCACCGTGAACAGTTCGTGTGCCTAGTTCACGCGCTTTTCGACACCTTCCCAGTAGGCCTCTCGGAGTTCGAACTTCTTGAGTTTGCCCGTGGCGGTGCGGGGGAGGGTTTCGACGAACTCCACCCGACGTGGAATCTTGAAACCGGCCATGCTGGATCGGCAGTGGGCGACGATGTCGTCTCGGGTGACGTCGTGGCCTTCTCTGGGGACGATCAGGGCGAGAGGGGTTTCTCCCCATTGTTCCGAGGGGACTCCGATGACTGCGGCTTCGAGAACGGCTGGGTGGTCGTAGAGCACATCTTCGACCTCGATGCTGCTGATGTTCTCTCCGCCTGAAATGATCACGTCCTTGGCCCGGTCGACGATGTTGATGTAGCCGTCCTGGTTGACCGTGGCCATGTCGCCGGTGTGGAACCAGCCGTCGACGATCACCTTGTCGGTCTCTTCCTGCTGCTGCCAGTAGCCGCGCAGGACGACGTTGGAGCGGGCGACCACTTCGCCGACTTCCTCGTCGTCCCAGGCGACCTCGCGGCCGGAGTCTCGGACGACCTTGACCTCGACGCCGATCACGTCGTGGCCGGCGCGAACCTTGGTGCGGAAGTAGGCCTCTTCGTCTGCACCGAGATAGGGCTTGACCTCGGAGACGGTGAGGATTGGCGAAGTCTCAGTCAGGCCGTAGATCTGGATGAACTCCCACTCGAGTTCTTTCTCCAGGCGCTCGATGAAGGCCTGCGGCGGCGGCGCGCCGGCGACGGTGAATCGCGGGCGGACGGTGATGTTGTAGTCGTCCTTGCGCTCGAACTCGAGGATCCGGGCGAGCACGGCCGGAGCCATGCAGGCGAAGGTGCAGTTCTCGTCCTGGATGACCTGGTAGATGTCGGCCGCCTCGGGCGCTCGGAGGACGACGTGCTTGCCGCCCATCGCGGTGATCGCGTAGGGCCCGCCCCAGCCGTTGGCGTGGAACATGGGCAGCGTCCACATTTCAGCGTCGTCGTGCGAGATGCGCAGGTGGGCGATGAAGTTGTAGGCGTTGATGTAGGCGTTGCGATGCGTAATCATCACGCCCTTGGGCCGCGCGGTCGTGCCTGAGGTGTAGTTGATCGAGAGCAGGTCGGTCTCTTCCAGGCCCGGATCGGGCGGCTGGGTGGTCGACTGATCCGCGATCCATTCCTCGTAGTCTGTCCAGCCCGGATTGATCGGGGCGTCGCCGTAGGGAATTGCGATGAAGTGCTGGACCGTGTTGACATTGCCGCGGATCTCGTCGACGAGGTGGGTGAACTCGGCGTCGACCAGGACGACCTTCGAACCTGAGTGTTCGAGCATGTACTCGAAGTCGGCCGGGATCAGGCGGTAGTTCATCGGCACAATGATCGCGCCGATCGCGGCGGTGGCGTAGAAGGTCTCGAGGAACTGGTGCGAGTTCGGGGCGATGATGCCGACCCGGTCGCCCTTGCCGATGCCGGCGTTGAGCAGGGCGTGCGCCTGCTGGTTGACGCGGGCGTTGAACTCGGCCCAGGTGAAGCGCAGGTCGCCGTCGATGACGGCTTCGGACGGTCCGTAGAGCTTCGATGCGCGGCGCAGAAAATCGTTGACAAGCAGCGGAACTTCCATCGTCTTCTCCCTCGGTCATTCGCAGCGGGCACATGCTGAGCGCCCGCATTCTGGAGCGGATTCGGGAACATTATTGCACTCAGATAGGGGCGAACCTCGGACTATTCAGCCGGGAACTCGGAGACCGGGAAGACGTCGTTGACGATCGAGAGATCGTCGCCGTCGGGGCAGTAAGGCAGGATGGTGCGCCGCCACTCGGGGTTGGGGATGTGGAATTGCAGCTCGCCGTCGAACCAGATGTCGGCCTCGAGTTCGTAGCGACGGTGGCGGCTGACCTCCACGCCCTCGTGCGGCAACTCGAACTCAATCGGGAACGAGCCAAGACTGTCGAAGCTGGCCTCGACCACGACGAAGCGCTGCTCTGGCTCTGAGACGTCCCAGAGACGAATCTCCATGACCGCATCATCGGGCAGGTCGCCTTCCCAGAAGCTGGAGTGAATCTGACCGGGCAGCGGCTCGACGCACTGATCGAACTCACTGACCGAGATCACCTGCACATCGCTGCTGCGCGGATGGCCTCCGGTGAGAACAGGATGGACGGTGTCGTTGATGTAGAGCAGTTCCCCATCGACTTCGACCCTGGCCTGGAGTGTGATTTCGGCGCGGCTGTCGACCTCGGCGGCGTCGTATTCGATGCTGAAGGCGACGGGAAGGCTCTCGGCGTCTTCAATCACTACCGCGCCAAGCTCGACCGCGGAGGCGTCGGCCAGCGATGTATCGAGCAGCGTGACCGTCACGGTGGCGCCGTCGGGCAGGTCGACCTCTCGGTGGAATCGGACCTCGCCGCTGACGGTGTCGCCCGACCCGCAGGCTAACCCCGCGCTGGTTGCCGCAGCGAGGATCGCCAGCCAGATCGCATGAACGACAACCCGTGGCACGTCAGCATCCCTCCCCTGTCCAGCCGTTACGTCTATTAGATAGCATCGAGACGGTCGCCCGGAAGCGGCAGTCGGGAGGACTCGATGGAGATTGTCATTGGCTTGATCGTTGGGTTGGCTGTTGGCGTCGCTGTGGTGTGGCTTGTGAGGAGGGAGGCATCGGGATTGCGACGTGAGACTACTGATCTTCGGCGTCAACTGGAGGACGCCGGTAACCAGTTGCACGATATGGAGGTGGCCAGAGTCAAGGCTGCTACCGCGCTCGAAGAGCGAGATCGCCAAGCGACCAGACTAGAAAAGGAGCGTAACGAGGCATTGGGGGAATTGGCAGAGACGAATCGCGCACTTGCCAAGAGCAGAGAAGAACTTGGAGGCATCCGCTCTGCCGATCAGACACGCCAACAGGAGCTCGAGAACCGACGCAAGGAACTCGACACTCACTTCAAGGGATTGGCCTCAGACATCGCCCGAGCCAGCAACGAGGAATTCCGCAAGCAGGCGGCCGAGGACTTCAAGCGACAGCGCGAGTTGGCCGAGCAGGAGTTGAAACAGCGAGTCGAGCCGGTGGGCGAGAGCCTGACGGAGCTTCGAAAGCAGATCGCCGACCTTGAGAAACAGCGAGAGGGCGCGTACGAAGGTGTCAGCGCGCTCATCAAAGCCACGCAGCAGCAAGTCGGCCAACTGAGTTCTGAGACTGGAGACCTTCGAGAGATCCTGCGCTCAAGTCAGTTACGCGGTGATTGGGGCGAGAGAACACTGGAGAACATACTGCAGCTCGCAGGCATGCGACCAGATACCGATTACCAGACCCAGGTCAACACCGATCAAGGGTCGGGCCGTGCAGACGTGGTCGTGCGCATGCCGGGTGGACGAAAGATTGTGATCGATTCAAAAGTCCCCTTTGACGACTATCGATCGGCGCTTGACGCCACTGACGAAGCGCAACAGCAGGAACTGCTCAAGAGTCATGCGTCGAATGTCTTGAACACCGCTCGCGACCTGGCTCGCGTGGAGTATGCGGAGAACATCGACCAGGCCCTCGACGTGGTCGTTATGTGGATTCCATCTGACAGCATTCTCGAAGCGGCAACCCGAGCCCGTCCCGATTTGATCGCCGAGGCGTTCGAAAAGCATCGCGTGTTGCTGGCGACTCCGGTCACGATGCTCGCCTTGGTGACTGGAGTGGCAGAGGCGTTGCGACAGGAACGCTTTCATGACAAGGCGAATGAGATTCAACAGCACGCCCAGACGATCTATGACGGGGTTCGACGACACGCCGAGCACTACGCCCGCTTGGGACGCGCAATCTCAAGCACGGCCAAGGCCTACGACACCGGGGTCGGCTCTCTGCAAGGCGACTTGCTCGTCGGTGCGCGTCGAATGCGGGAGCTCGGTGGTGGCACGGAAGGCAAAGACGCCCCTGAGCTCGACGAGCTTGCCGTCACCACTCGCAATCTGACTCATCGAGAGCTGCGTGACCTCAATCCTGCAGACGCGGCGGACTAGTCGTCGAAAGTCTTCCGAGTCGTCGGGCGCACGGCGCCATACTTTCTCAGGTCGGCGATGGTGACGATCCGGCCGGTCCATTCGGGACCCTGGGCGACCATCCAGAGGCAGGCGTCGGACATGATGATCGGGTCCTCGAAGTCCATCTGCTTGGCCTGCTCGCCGAGGGTGAAGGCGTAGCCCTCGCTCCAGACCGAGAGTTCCAGGCGCAGGCAGTTGACAGACACGCCGGTTCCCTTGAGGTCGCTGGCCAATGACTCGGACATCGCCTCGAGCGCGCGCTTGGTCGTCGTGTAGCTGGCCCGGCCGAAGTCGGGGCTGACCGACGCGCCCGAGCCGATGTTGATCACCGCGCCGCCGTCGGCATCGGCCATCTTCGGGGCGATCGCGTGGGTCAGGTAGAAGGGCGCGTTGACATTGATCTCGACGGCCAGGCTCCAGAGGTTGCGTCCTGACTCCAACGCCTTGCCGGGCGGTGCGATCGCGGCGTTGTTGATTAGGACATCGATCTGGCCGAAGCGATCGTAGGTCGCCGCGACGGCGCGGTCGAGGTCTTCGACTTTGGCCAGGTTCGCGCCAATCGGCAGGCACTGCTGGCCTGCTTCCTCGACAAGCTGGGCGGTCTCGTTAACGGTGCCCGGCAGCTTGGTCGGCGTGTCTGCCGTGGACCGCGCGACCGCGGCGATGTCGTAGCCGGCAATGGCGAAATCCTGGGCAAGCTGCTTGCCGATCCCTCGGCTGGCTCCGGTGATGAACGCGACTTTGGCCATGTTGATGTTCCTCAAGTTTTCCAGTCGGTCGGTGTGAGCCTCAGAATACCTGCCATATAGACTTCCGCTGGAGGAGTAGCACGATGCCCCATCACGTCAAGAGCAAGGCTCTCTCGCACCTACGGATTTGCGATTTCACCGGTCAGCTGGCCGGCGCCGGCGCGACCAAGTTCATGGCCGCCTTCGGCGCCGAGGTGATCCGGATCGAGGATCCGTCCAACCACGGCCGCTGGGACATTCTGCGCGGGATGCCGCCCTACGTGGACGACCGGCGCGGCCCCGAGCTGGGCGGGCCATTCAACAACCACAACGTGGGCAAGCTGGGCATCTCGCTGAACATCAAGACCGAGAAGGGCCGCGAGCTGTTCGAGCGCCTGGTCGCGATCTCGGACTGCGTGACCGAGAACTTCTCCTCCGGCGTGATGCGCTCCTGGGGCTACGACTACGACGCGCTCAAGCAGATCAGGGAAGACATCATCTACGTCTCCAACTGCGGCTTCGGGCACTCGGGGCCGTACGAGAAGTTCAAGACCTGGGGACCGATCGTGCAGGCGACCAGTGGACTGACGATGTCGTCGGCGATTCCCGACCAGCCCCCGGCCGGCTGGGGCTACTCCTACATGGACCACACCGGCGCCTACTTCATGGCGATGGCGATCATGCTGGCGATCCACCATCGCAATCGCACCGGCGAAGGCCAATACGTCGACGTGGCTGCGACCGAGGCTGCGCTCACGCTGAACGGTCCGGTGCTGCTCGACTACACGGTCAACGGACGCCCGCTGCGCCGCGATGGATTTCCCGACGCCAACCACTCGCAGTTTCCCGCAATGGCGCCGCACAACATCTACGCGGCCAAGCCGATTCCCGGCTCCTTCGACGAGGCCTGGATCGCGATCGCTTGTCGCAACGACGAGGACTGGCACGCGATGCGCGACGTGCTGGTCGCCGACGGCTGCGACTGGGCCTCGAACGACCACTACGGCCAGTTGTCCGGCCGATTGGCGGCTCAGGACGAGCTGGACTCGAAGATCGGTGAGTGGTGTATGCGCCGCGATCCGTTCCAGTCGGCCGAGATTCTGCGCGAGGCGGGCGTTCCGGCTAACGCCGTGCAGACGCCGGAGCAGCGGATCGACCAGGACGTGAACTCGGCCGAGGCGCGGCTCTGGCCGACGATTCGGCAGGCGGAGATGGGCCGCGTGCGCGTGGACGGGATTCCGGCGCACTTCACGAAGACGGACTGGTCGATGACTCGCGGTGCGGCGACGCTGGGCGAGGACAACGATTACGTCTACGGTGAGTTGCTGGGCCTGAGCCAGGACGAGATCGCCGGGCTGCACGAAGAGGGCGTGATCTAATGACCACCAACGCAAATCCCCTGGCGATGATGGCGCTCGACGACCTGCGCGTGCTCGAGATCGGAGACGAGCGCGGCGCCTGGTGCGGCAAGTTGCTGGCCGACATGGGCGCCGATGTGATCAAGATCGAGCCGCCGGATGGCGATCCGTCGCGTCAGTACGAGCCGTTCGTCGACGACGAACCACACCACGAACGGTCGCTGTTCTTCTGGTACTACAACACGTCGAAGCGCAGCATTGTGATGGACCTCGACGACCGCTCGAACGCCGACGCGTTCCTCAAGCTGGCCGGGTCGGCGGACATCATCTTCGACACCAACACATACGACCCGATCGGGCGGCTTGGCCTGGACTACCACCAGGTCATGGCCGACAACCCGGGGCTGATCTGGTGCACGATCACGAACTTCGGATTCGGCTCGGTGCGCGACGACGAGCCGCAGACCGATCTGACGCTCGCCGCCAATGGCGGGTTCGCCTGGATGAACGGCTACGACGATCACTCGCTGCCGCCGGTCCGCGGCGGCGGTCAGCAGGCGTATCACACCGGATCCAATTATGCGTTCATGTCGATCCTGACGGCGCTGCTGCATCGCGACGCGACCGGTGTGGGTCAGCACATCAACGTCAACATCAATGCCTCCGTCAACGTGACAACTGAGGCGGGCTCGTACTCCTGGCTGGTCTCGCACTTGACCGTGCAGCGCCAGACCGGGCGTCACGCGGGCGTGGCGCCGTCGATGCCTTCGCAGATCATGTGCGCCGATGGTCGCTACGTGAACACCGGCATCCCGCCGCGACGTCCGGCCGAATTCGGCCTGTGCTACCAGTGGTTGGAGGACGAGGGACTGCTCGATCAGTTGCCCGAGGCGGCGCTCCTACTGGTCGGAGCGGAACTGGAGAGCTTCTCGCTGGCGGACGTGTTCAGAGGCGACAACGAGGAGCTCCTGGCGATCTTCGGCGCCGGTCGAGAGGCGTTCGATCTGCTCGCCTCGAAGCTGACCGCCTACGAGTTCTTCACCAAGGCCCAGAACTTCGGCTTCCAGGTCGGCGTCATCCACAGCCCCGAGGAAGCGCTGGAGGATCCGCACTTCGTCGATCGAGGGATGCAGGTCAAGGTGGAGCATCCGGAGCTGGGCCGGGAGGTGATCTATCCCGGCGCGCCGTACCAGTTGACCAAGGGCAGCTGGGCAATCACGCGTCGGCCACCGCTGCTCGGGGAGCACACGGACGAGGTGCTGTCGGAGCTGTAATGAGCAGCTACAAGAGACGACCCAAGCGAGCCTCAGCTGTACTTGATGAGCTGAAGCTGTGCGCTTCAGAAGAGCGAACCATCACATATGGCGAACTTGCAGACTTGGTTGGCTCTGGTTCGCAGAACATGGGCAATCCGCTTGGCTACATCCGTGATCAAGTGTGCCTCCGACACGGGAGACCGCGTCTTGATGCTCTCGTCGTACAACAAAGGAAGCCGCGGGTTCCTTCCGACGGTTTCTTTACTGATGTCGACGCAGATGATCCAGTCGTCTGGTGGCTAGAGATGGTTCAACAGGTCTTTGCTTATGATTGGTCGGGTGTCGAGATTGATGAGTGAGGCGATAGCGAAGGCAGTGGGACCCCCTCAGCCTTCGGCAGCTCCCCCTGCGAGGGGGAGCAAAGAATCCAATTGCGCTGTCCCTGCAGTTGGACCTTCAGTGTTCACATTCCTATGGGCGATCAGCCATCCGGCTCATTCGGCCAGAAGTCGTCGAAGCTGTCGAGGAACTCCTGCTTTTCCTCTTCGGTCTCAAAGAGGCTTCGCAGCGCCTCCGCGAACTCTCGACCGGTCATGGGCTTGATGCCACGCTCTGCATAGAGCTTGTCGAGGTCAGGGGGTGCGTCAGGCATCGGTTCTGTGGTCGTCATGCGGTCATGTTAGCCCGATCGCAGCCAGCTGATGACGGTCTGTTGCGCAGCGGGATTGACGATCAGACCGTGCCCTTGCCTGTTTTGGACGGATAGCTTGGCTTGCTCGATTCCCTTGAACAAGGCACGACCAAAGGCGATGGGCACCGTCGTATCGGCGTTGCCGTGGACGATGAGTACGGGGCACTCAAGCTGACCAAGTTCATTGGTCAGGTCCTCGTCTGTCTGGGCCTTCATGTTGAACAATGCGCCATGCGCGAGACGAGCCAACTCGCTGTCATTCAAGCTCTTGAGCTGGCAGCTTCGGTTCTCCCTGAACGCTGCGAGCTCCGGATCCGGTTCGGGCGGCTGCGAAGGCGACCTCCACTCGTCCTCTGATGCAGCGACGGCTGCCTCGATGCCTTCGCTATCAAGCAGATCGAGCAGGGCCAGCCGCTTGGCAACCGTTTCGAGTCGGTCGGCGACGAAGGGATCATTGGAGTCGATTCCGGTCGGCGTGAGCGACATCAATGAGGCTCCGGTGTTGAGGAGCACCAGGGCTTCGACCCGTTCGGGATAGTCGAGCGCGAGGCGCAGACCGATGGGGCCGCCGGCCGACGTCGCGATCACGGCTGCATGTTCGATGTCGAGATAGTCGAGGAGATCGGCGGCGTCGTTGGCGAGGTGCTCGAGCGTGAACGGTGTGGCGTCGTACTGGGAGAGACCGGCGCAGCGGCGGTCGTAGTAGATCAGCTTGAGGCCGTCGGTGGCGACTTGCCAACGGACCCTGGGGCCGTTCCAGAGGGTTGAGGATGGGCCGCCCCAGGCGCCGTGGATGATCAGGACGGGCCGGCCGTTCGGGTCGCCGCCGATCTCGTAGGCGACCCGTCGGCCGTTGATGAGTGCTAGTCGCACCCTAGTCGTACTGGGGCTGATCCTCGATGCCGGGCATGACCCAGGTGACCAACTCACCGGGCGGATCGGCGAAGGTCAGACCCTCCATATTGGGCTGGACTCCGCTGAGAGTGAGCTTGTACTCCTCGATGTACTCGGGATCACCATCGACCATTCGGAATGGTCGGTCGTGGCCCGGGTAGAGCAGGTCGGAAGCGCTCATCACGCGGGCGATGGACTCGTTGGCCTGGGACTCGCTGTAGAAGACGAGCGGGCTGCGTCCGGCCTTGCCGACGGCGGCGGTGTGCATCGCGTCGCCGGTCAGTCCGGCGACTCCGGCCTCCGTCTCAACCAGCAGACCGATGCTGCCCGGGGAGTGTCCGGGCAGGTGGATGACCCTGACGCCCTTGGCCAGCTCGTCGCCGTCGTTGACCTCGGTCATCGGGTGGGTCTCGATCGCAGCGCCGGTCCACTGAGGGGTGGCCCAGTCGTTGACATGGGGCTCCGAGGCGTACTTGCGCTCGTGCGGGTGGATCGCCATGGGCACGTCGGGGAAGGCGTCGAAGTTCTGGACGTGGTCCCAGTGGGCGTGGGTCATGAAGACGAGATCGATGTCGGAGACGCCGAGCCCGCGGGCGGCGAGCTGTTCCTGGAGCTGGACGCGGCGGCCGACGTGAGCCGTGTCGACGAGGATGCGGCGGCCGTCGGATTCGACCAGGATCACAGCGCAGAAGGCGGGCGTGCCGGAGTCGGTCCCGAACGAGTAGCCGGGGAGGAGGATGTCTACGGTTGCCATTTCTAGGAGTCCTTAGGCTCGTGTTGGGTCGCGTGTGGGTTCTGGTTCTTCGCTCCTTTTGGGAACCCCTCTCTGCCTTCGGCATCTCCCCCCGCTACGCGGGGGGAGAAAGGTTATGAGAACGGCAGCTCCCCCAGAAGGGGAGCTCGTTGTCGCTAGTCGCCCGAACCAGCGGCGGCAGCGGCTGCGACGCGGGCCTTGGCGGCTTCGTCGTAGCTGATGCTGACGGGCGGCTCCGAGTCGAAGGGGCCGTCAAGGTCGAGCTCGGCTCCCATGTCTCTCAGCGCAGGCATGACCTCGGTGCCGAGCAACTCAATGCAGCGCATCGAGTCCTCGTGCGTGACGCGGCCGTCGTTGCCCCAGAGAGCGAGGATGCCGGGCCGGGTCTCTTCGAGGATGGTGCGCAGCTTGCGGATGCACTCGTCGGGAGTGCCGGCGATGATTTGCATGTTCTCGATCTGGTTGTCGAAGGACTGCGCGCGGGGCGGCGGGCGGCGGCCGTTCATGACCTCGACCAGGGCCTCGCGGTTGCGAGGCGAGGCGTAGCCGGCCGGATTCGACCAGACCGGGTGCGCGAGTCCGGTGAACTCGCCCTGCATCCACATGAACTGCGAAGCGTTCTGCATCGCCTTCTCGGTGGTGTCGGCGACGTGGACGCGGAGCAGGTAGCCGCGGTTCTCGGGGCCCGGGTCGTAGCCGACCTCGTGGGCTGCGTCGTCGTAGGTCTGCCAGATGCGCTTGGTCGCCTCGATGGTCGTGTTGAGCGCGATGTAGGGGTAGCGATGCTTGGCCGCCCAGACCACGGTTTCGCGCGAGAGCACACCGGGGATCCAGATGCGCGGGTGCGGCTGCTGCATCGGCAGGGCCCAGGGGTTGACGACGCGGTGCTGGTAGTGGCGGCCCTCCCAGCGGAAGGGGCCGGGACGGGTCCAGGCTTCGACGATCAGGTCGTGAGCCTCCTCGAAACGCTCGCGGTTGTAGGCCGGGTTGACGCCGGTGGCGAGCTGCTCGGTGCCGCCGCCGCGGACGAAGCCGGAGACGAGGCGGCCGCCGGAGATCATGTCGATCATGGCCAGCTCTTCGGCGAGCCGGATCGGGTTGTCGGCCAGCGGCAGCGGGTTGCCGAGCAGGACGATCTTGACGCGCTCGGTGGCGCCGGCGAGGACGGAGGCCCAGATGTTGCACTTGGCCTGCATGCAGAAGGGCGCGTTGTGGTGCTCGTTGAGCATGATCCCGTCAACGCCGACTTCCTCGGCCAACTTGTACTCGGTCAGCCGATGGTTGTAGAGCTCCGAGCCGGCGACGGGATCGAAGTTGGAGTTGGAGAACAGCAGGGCGGTGACGCCCTCCTCAGCGGCGTGCTCGTCATAGGCCGACATCGGCTGCTCGGTGAAGTACATCAGGTGCATGGCGAACCCTTCTCAGAACTCGAGGTTTCGGGAGGCAGTCTAGCGGCCGCAGCGGGCGAGATTGGGTTGGACCGGGGTCTCGAAGAGCCCGTCGAGGTCGAAGGTGGCGGTGTAGTGGCTATTGGTGTCGTCTCGCGCGTGCGACTGGACGGTGAGAGTTCCGTCCGTCTGCGCGGCCCAGGCAAGCGCCGCCACCAAGTCAGCGGCCTCCTCGCGGCCGGTCCATTTGTACTCTGTCTCTCCCCAGCGTCCCCAACCTGACGACCATTCTTCGGTCTGCACGACTCCATCGTTGATGAGGTACAAGATCGTCCAGTCCAAGTCACTGTCGACCTCCCAGTAGAGATCGACTTCCAACTGTCCCATCTCGCACTGAAGGGACAGTCGCACCGTGGTGCCAGTCTGCACGATCAGGGCGTCCGTTGCGACGTAGGACTTCAGCGGTAACTCGTCCTCGTCGACGCCCCAGAAGAGGTTGTCGCCGAAGCGGCCCCAGTCGATGACCGGGTCATCGGAGACGACAGCGACATCACTCTCGCCGCACTGAACGAGATTCGGCTGGACCGGTGTATCGAACATGCCGTCGGTACCGAATGATGCCGTGAGAAAGCGGCCGTCCATGACATACCTCACTGTGAAGGGTTCCCCGTTGCGCGTATGCCACAAGGCAGCCTGCAGAAACTTTCGCGCATCAGGTGCACGATGCAATGCCCATGAGTCGTCGCTCCAGGTTCCGCCGCTCATGGTGTACCAACGATCTTCAATCCACTCAGCGTCACCGAATCGATACTGCAGCACCGAGGGAAGCTCTTCCGCCTGCCGCCACCACACGTCCACCTCCAGCTCATCGTCCGTATTGCACTCAACGCTGAGCCGCGCGCGGGATGGCCCAGTTATCGGCTCATTCGACTCGACAGCAAGATATGACCGGAAGCCGACTCCGGCTCGCTCGCCCGCGCCGTACCATCCGTTCGGCAGGCTGCCGCCGCCAACGTACTTGCCGGAGAACACGGCATCAGGCAGTTGCGTCATGGCACCGGTCGCTGCAGCGCAGAGCTCCGGCGATGTATCTATCCGGTCGCAGAACAGTTCACCGATCACCCGACGCGCCTCGCTAAACCTCGTTTGAATGGGTGGACGCAAGGCAACCTCGATCCCGTGACGGTCGGCATCGTCACGAGCGGCTTGCACATCGGCAATCGGGAAGTAGCGCTCCCAGAGATACAGCAGCATGGCAGTAAACGCGCCGCCGTGACCTACGTCTCTAACATTCGCCCGAACGACCAACGAGTGGGCCAGTTCGTGCACGACGGCACCAAGATTACGAACGCTCGTACCGAGCACGATTTCACTGCCGCCAGCGTGTCCGTGTGATTGTTCGCTACCGAAGGAGACCGTTGGAGCTCTGCTGCGAGGAAAAAAGTCCGAGAAGATGGCATTGACGACCGTTTGCGCCTCGGAGCGAGTCACCTCAATCTGATCCAGCGATGCGCCAATCTGACGCGATTCCCAAGCATAAGCGGCATTCTGCTGCACGTCGCAATCGGAGGTCGGGCAGATCGTGAGCAGCGGAGCGCTCTCATGGCATCCTTCAGCCCCGGTGTCGACCAGGATGTGCTCGGCAAGAACATGTAGATCCAGGGTTCCGCAACGCGTGCGATAGGCGCGTCCATCAACCTCGATGTCGAAATCCCCGTCGCGTGTCGCGATCGATACGCCGCGCCGCAGATCGCCGAATACATGCGCAGGCAGGGTTGGCAACTCCAGACTCGAAGTGAAACGCCAGGTGTTCCGCGAGAGTCCGGTGAGCACCGGGCGGATCGGCTGACGCAAGGCCTCCCATCGCCCGCCCGCCAAGCGTTGAATCCCCAGTTCGATTCCGCCCGTTGACAGGCGGCGAGCCGCAACGCGGAGGACCTGCATGCCGACGTCCGTTGGGGCTGCCAACCCGGTGGGTTCCACGACGATGACCTCCTCGCAGTTGCGAGAGCCGGTCCGCAGCTCAAGTCCGTCTTCCTGAAGCTTCAGGTTGAGGCGTCCGCACCGGGCGATGTAACGCTTGCCGCCGATGGTGACTGTGAACTGGTCGGGGCCGTCAACCGCAGTCCAGGCTCGATTGCGCAGTCCGATCTCGACACTGGCCTGAACCACCTCTATCTCGGTCGCCGAGGTCGTGTACCAGTGATTGAAGCCGGCCGATGCCGGCAGAATGTGTCTCGTTGGTGTGACGGACCGCCAGGCGCCAGCCCGGCGGTGTTGCAGTCCGACCGAGACTGAACCATTGCCGAAGTCGCGCGCCGCCAACCGAATCTCGGCGCCCGGCGTCGCCTGGGCCTCGACTGTCGAACCTCGCAGCGCGACCCAGAGCGCGGCAGCCATCAGCGCCGTAAGTGCAACGATGCCAACGGCGCGCACGAACATGAGGTCAGCCGACGATCGCCTCTGCGAGAGCTTCGGCGGCGTCGGATTCCAGGTTGTGGCCTCCGGAAATCTCGATCAGCTCAGCGTCTCCGAGAAGCGCGACGTACTGCTCGCCGACGGCGGCTGGGACGACGGTGTCGTCGGAGCCTCGGATGACTTTGGTCTTGACGGTGACGTTCTTGAGCAGGTGAGGGAGCGTCTGGCTGTAGAGGAAGGGCTTCCAAGCGGTGCGGGCGGTCATTTCCCGGTTGGCGTCCCAGGCGACGAGCTGCTCGGTGGCGATCTCCTCGCCGTAAAGGGCGGTGAAGTTGGCCGGATCGGCGAAGCAGGACTTGACGTAGTCGGCGTGCGCTTCGAGGAATTGGTCGCGGATTTCGCCGTCCTCGGGCTGCAGACCCATGGCATTGACGAGGACGAGGCCGCTCAGGCGCGACTGGTTGGCCGTGGCCATCTCGGCGGCGATGTAGCCGCCGAAGCCGAGCCCGACGACCGTAGCGTCGCCGACGCCCAGTTCGTCCAGCAACAGCGAGCAGACGGCGGCGATGTCGCGGACGCTGCGCATCCAGTCGCCGCGCGCGGTGCCGTCCCAGCCCGGGAGAGTCGGCAGGATGACGTCGCGGCTGCCGGAAAGAGCGTTGTGAAACTCGAGCCAGCCGGGATTGCCGGTTTCGTGATGAATGACGAGGACGCTGGGCCCGTCGCCGCCGCGCCGGACCTGGATCGGGAGGCCGGCGACCTCGATGGTGGACTCGGTGTAACCGTCGGACATGGTCTCGGCCTCTCTCACTGATCGGTCACGAAAATGCGTCGTCGTGCGGCATGGTAAGGCAGGCTCGCTGGTACCCTCGGCGTCAGGAAAGGCTCCCCCTGCGGGGGAGCTGTCGCGAAGCGACTGAGGGGGCCGGCCGGAACCAACGGCCCACAGGCGGATGCCCCCTCCGCCCCTCCGGGGCACCTCCCCCAAAGGGGGAGGTCTAGAAAGTCGAGGATTTCATATGGCCGAGGCAGCAACGATGGACACGCTGAACGTGCTGAGTGAGGTTGAGGCGCAGGAGCGGGCCGCGCAGGTGTCGGATGTGGGCTATGCGCTGGAGTTGGGTTTGACGAAGGGGTCGCCAACGTATGAGGGATCGCTGAGCGTTCGCTTCTCGCTTGCCGATCCGTCCGTGGGTACGTTCCTGGACTGCACCTCGAAGTCGATCGATTCGCTGACAGTCAACGGATCATCGGTCGAGATCAAGCATGAGCGGAACCGGCTCTATCTGGATGGTTCGGATTTGTCGGCTGAGAACGTGGTGGAGATCTCGTACACGAACGAGTACGACCACATCGGCGCGGGCCTGCACCAGTTCGTCGATCCGGAGGACGGCGAGGAGTACCTGTACACCCACTTTGAGCCGTATGACGCTCACCGGTTACTGCCCTGCTTCGACCAACCCGACATCAAGGCGTCGCTGGACCTGACCGTGACGGCTCCAACGGAGTGGGAAGTGGCGGCGAACTATCCGGTGGTGTCGTCGTCGGATGCTGGCGGGGGTCGGACGACGCACGTGTTTACCGAGACGCCGCGGATCTCGACCTATCTGTTCGCGTTCATCGCAGGTCCGTACAAGCGGTACGAGGACACGTGGTCAGATGCGGCGGGCGAGACCTCGCTGGGCGTGCTCTGCCGGGAGTCGATTGCGCCCTACTTCGACCCGGACGAGTTTTTCCAGGTGACGCGGGACGGGTTGACGTTTTTCTCGGAGTTCTTCGACTTCCGCTATCCGTTCGACAAGTACGACCAGGTCTTCGTGCCCGAGTTCAACATGGGCGCGATGGAGAACGTGGGCTGCATCACGTTCTCGGAGCGAATGATCTTCCGCGACCCGCCAACGGAGATTCAACGGCTGAACCGGGCCGAGGTCGTGCTGCACGAGATGGCGCACATGTGGTTTGGCGACCTGGTGACGATGCGCTGGTGGAATGACCTGTGGCTGAACGAGTCGTTCGCGACCTACATGGCGTACCTGGCGATGGAGCATGCGACGCGCTGGTCGGAGAGCGCGTGGTCGGCGTTCCATGCGCGGATGAAGGCCTGGGCGTATGAGCAGGATCAGCTGCCGACGACGCATCCGATCGCGGGCGATGTGCCCGACACCGACGCGACCTTCCTCAACTTCGACGGCATCACCTACGGCAAGGGCGCGGCCGTCTTGAAGCAGCTTGTCGCATTCCTCGGAGCTGACGGCTTCCGCGACGGGATGCGCGACTACTTCCGCACTCACGCGTGGGGCAACACGACGCTGTCCGAGTTCCTCGCGGCTCTGGAGCGAGGCTCGGGGCGTGAGTTGGGCCGCTGGTCGGAGCTCTGGCTGGAGTCGGCCGGAGTCAACACCATCGCGCCGCAGTGGGACGTCGCCGAGGGCGCGGTCAACTCGTTCACGATCCAGCAGACCGCTCCGGCCGAGCATCCGACGCTGCGACCGCACCGAACCGAGATCGCGGTCTACGACCGCTCGGATGACGGCCCGCGCCTGCGGGATGCTCAGCCGGTCGATATCGACGGCGCGTCGACAGTGATCGAGGAGCTCTCGGGCGCTCCCGCTCCGGCCGCGGTCTTCCCCAACCACGACGATCACGCCTTCGCCAAGATTGCGCTGGACGAGCGCACGCTGGCCTTCGTCCAGGACGAGCTGGAGCGCTTCCCCGACGGCTTCCAGCGCCTGCTGCTCTGGCACACGCTGTGGGACATGGTGCGCGATCAGCAGTTCTCGGCGGCGGATTACGCCGCTCTGGCGACCGACAAGCTGGCCTCGGAGAGCACGCTGGAGATCGCCCAGACGGTCGCCTACAACGCACTTCAGGCAGTGAGTTCTTATCTGCCGGACGACTTGCGACTCGACAGCGCGGCTGGTCTCTACCGGTTCGCGCGCAACCAGCTGTTCTCGGCGACTGAGCAGGATTTCCGGATCATGTGGTCGCGGGTGATGCTCGGCGCGGCACAGAACGTTGAGCACATCAGAGAAGCGCTGGCGCTGGTCGATGAGGGCACCGGAATCGACGGGTTTGAGCTGGATCAGGACATGCGCTGGTCGCTGGTGACCAAGGCGACGGCGTATAGCGTTCCGGGAGGCTACGAGCGTCTGGACGCGGAACTGGAGCGCGATGGGTCCGACCGCGGACGGCGGGCTGCCGAACAAATCCGAACGTCGCGGGCCGACGCCGAAGTCAAAGCCGAAGCGTGGACTCGCTACCAGGAAGACACGGAGGCGTCGCTGCAGATGCTGACGGCGTCGATGCACGGGTTCTGGTGGAAGCCTCAGGCCACGTTGCTCGAGGGTTACACCGATCGCTTCTTCGACGAGGTGCGTTCGGTCTTCGACAAGCGCGACAAGGAGTACGCGTCGCGCTTCTTCGGGGCGATGTATCCGGGTCAGATGGCGCCGTCCGACCATGTGATTGATCGCTCTGAGGCGCTGCTGGAAGAGCTGGGGGACGAGCTGGTGATTCTCTCGCGGCCTCTGCGGGAGTCGTTGGATGAGGCGAAGCGGGCGCGGGCGTGTCGGGCGTTTGCTGTGTCGCAGGCTGGAGGCTGATCATGCAGATTTCCGCCTGTTACACATATCCGGTGAAGGGGATGACGACGCACTCGATGGCGTCGCTGGAGCTTCGGCCGGGGGAGTCGGTCGTCGGCGACCGGGCGTTCATCTTCGCCTTCGGCAACGCCGAGATCATCGGCGCTCAGGGTTGGGTTTCGAAGCGCCAGTCGGTCACGATGTTGAATACTCCGTATCTGCCCTGGATTGAGTCGGGCTGGGACCCGGAAGCTCGCGTGCTCTCGGTCACCGTGAAGGGCCAGACCAAAACTGCCGAGGTCGACAGCCCGGCCTCACGGCTTGAGCTCTCCAACTGGATGACAGATGTCGTCCTCGGACTCCCCGAGAATCCGCTGCGCGGACGGCCGGAGCGCGAGCCGCTGCGTCTGTTGGGCGAAGGCGAGTCGCGATTCACCGACCGTGGTCCGACACAGATATCGCTGGGCGGAGTAGCTTCCCTGGCCGACCTGTCCGAGAAGGCCGGGGTTGAGGTTGACATGCGCCGCTTCCGGCTCAACTTCTCGGTCGACGGCGTCGACCAGTGGGGCGAGTTCGATTGGGTCGGCAAACGGGTCAAGATCGGCGAGACGGTCGAGATCGATGTGACCGCGCCGATCCAGCGCTGCAATGCGGTGAACGCCTCTCCGACCGGCGAGGGCCGCGACCTGGACCTGATGAAACTGCTGCACGACGAGTACGGCCATCTCGACTTTGGCGTCGAGGCGAACGTGATCGTCGGCGGCGAGGTGCGGGTCGGGGACGAGGTTGCGGTCGTGGACTAGCGGCCGGGCGCGGCATCTCATCGCGTACGATTGCCGCCATGGAACGCTTTCCCGAGCAATCGTGGGATCCGCTAGACGAACGCGTGCCGTCGTGGTTGTCGACCGCGACAGTGACCGACGGCGCTCGAATTCCCTACGCGTCCAACTACGTCTTCTTGCTCGAACTGCAACACGACGAGGCGCCGATCCCTGGCTACGCCGTCTACAAGCCGGGCAAGGGCGAGAATCCGCTCTGGGACTTTCCACCCAACCTGTACCGCCGCGAGGTCGCGGCGTACCGGCTGTCGGCGGCGCTGGGCTGGGACCTGATTCCGCCGACGATCGAGCGGGAGTCGGGGATGGAGTACGGCGTCGGGTCGCTGCAGGCCTACATCCCGACCGACTACACCTGCACCTTCTTCGAACTGCGCGAGGAATACGCCGACGACATGCGCAGGTTCGCGCTGTTCGATTGGATCGCGAACAACGCCGACCGCAAGGGCGGGCACATTCTCAAGGGCATCGGCGACCAGTTGTGGGGCATCGACAACGGGCTCTCGTTCCACCATGAGGAGAAGCTGCGGACAGTGATCTGGGATTACGCAGGTGAGTCGATCGAACCGGCGCTGATCGCGGATGTAGAGAATCTGGTTGCGACCTTGTCGGAAGATGGCGAGACGGCGTCATCACTGTCGGACTTGCTAAGCGTCGACGAGATCGAGGTGCTGCGTCGCCGGGCGATAAGGGTGCTGGACGAGGGGCGGCTGCCGGATCCGCCGACCGGACGGCGATCGTATCCGTGGCCGTTGGTTTGAGAGGAGAGCCGAGATGAGCGATCGAGCGCTGGACGGATTGCTGGTCGTCGACCTGAGTTCGGGTTTGGGCGGGGCCTACTGCTCGAAGCTGCTGGCCGACCTCGGCGCTCGCGTGGTCGTGGTCGAGCCGCCTGAAGGGTCGAACTTGCGGAGCTGGGGAGCCAGGGCTCGCGCCTGGGGTGGGCCGTGGGCTCACCTGAGCGGCGGCAAGGAGTCGGCCGCGCCGGCGAACCAGGATGCCGCTCAAGGATTGCTGGCGGGACTCGCCCGCGCCGCCGACGTTCTGATCCTCGACGAGAGCTCGTACTGGCGCTCGGCGTTGCCAACCATGCTGCCTGAGCGGCTGGTGCAGATCGAGCTGTCGCCCTGGGGATCCGATGGTCCCTACGCGGGTTGGCGTGGGTCGGATATCGCCACCTGGGCGATGGGCGGCTACATGTTCTTCACCGGCGATCCCGACGGTGCACCGCTGATGCTGCCCGGTGGGCAGTCGGAGTTGCATGCCGGGGTTCATGCCGCGATTGCGGCCCTGACGGCGGTGCGCGAGCGACGCCGATCCGGTCACGGACAGACAATTGAAGTCTCGGCGCTGGAATCGAATCTCTCAGCGCATGCCTGGTTGGTCTCGTCGTGGATTGCCAGCGGCTCACCAATGAATCGCGTGCCGAACGACTTCACGAAGACTCGCGACGGCTGGGCGCTGTTCATGCGGGCGGTACCGAATCCGAACATCTTCCTGCTGATCGATCAGCCGGAGCGAATGGACAGCGTTGAGATCAACGACATCGACGACTGGCGCAAGCAACTCGGCCAGCTCTACGAGGACGTTGAGGCCTGGGCGCAGGACTATGACGCCGTCGACGTCGCGACCAGGGCGCAGGAACTGCGGGTCGCCTGCACACCGGTGCTCGACGCCCGCGGGCTGTCGAACAACATTCAGCTCGCCACGCGCGGCTGGTGGGAGCTTGGCAACGACGCCGAGTGGGACGATTTGCGCTTCCCCGGTCCGGCCTACATGATGTCGGCGACGCCGGCGGAACGCAGGGGCGAGGCCCCGAAGCTCGGCGAGCACACGGTCTCGCTGGCAGAGGAGTTCTCGGCTACGCCCGCGCCCAAACCGCCGCCGGCGATGGCGACAACGGACCTGCCGCTGGCCGGGCTGAAGGTGGTCGAGCTGACCGGCAACTGGGCCGGGCCAATCGTGGGGCGGCACCTGGGCGATCTGGGTGCGGATGTGATCAAGCTGGAGTGGGCGGCACGGCCTGCGACGCGGGCATTGTTCATGCCCGGCCCGACGCAGGATCCTCAGAAGTATCCCTATGACCGCGCGATGTACTTCAACCTGCTCAATCGCAACAAGCGGGACCTGGTGGTCGACCTGTCAGCCGAAGAGGGCAAGCAGATCTTCCTCGAGCTGATGCGCGAGGCGGACGTGTTCGTCGAGAACAACTCGGCCCGCGTGATGCCGAACCTGGGCCTCGACTATGAGAGAGCGCGGCAGGAGAATCCTGGCCTGATCTACGTGTCGATGTCCGGCTTCGGCGCGACCGGTCCATGGCGGGACTGGTCGGCGTACGGGTCGAACATCGAGGCGTCCTCGGGACTGGCCTCGGTGACCGGCTACAACGCCGACCAGGTCCGCCGCACGCCGCTGTTCTATGCCGATCCGGTCTCGGGCAACCATGCGACGGTCGCGATTCTAGCTGCGCTGGAACACCGTGACGCGACCGGCGAAGGGCAATACATCGACGTGGCGCTCAACGAGGCGGGAGCCGGGTACTTCTTCGAAGCGCTGATGGAGTACCAGACGACGCGCGAGATCCGACGGCCGGATGGCAATCGGGATGCGCGGTTCGCTCCTCAGGGCGCGTATCGAGCTGCTGGCGAGGACTGCTGGATCGCCGTCTCGGTGCAGAACGATTCCGATTGGGCCGCCCTGTGCCGGACGATTGGTCGGGACGACTTGCTGGCCGACTCGGAGTTGCTAACGCTGGCGGGTCGAACGGCGCGTCAGGATGAACTCGATGCGGCGATCGAGGCCTGGACCAGCGAGCGGGAACAGTACGAAGGCGCGTGGGAGTTACAGCGCGCGGGTGTGTCGGCAGCGCCGATCCTGGCCAACTGGCAGGTCCTCCACGATCCGCACATCCACGCTCGCGAGTTCTACCGGTGGGTCGAGCATTCGGTGGTCGGGGTGTATCCCTATCCAAGCTGGCCCTGGCGATTCAGTCGGACGAAGCCGTCGATTCGCAGGGCCGCGCCGAGATTCGCCGAGCACAATCACGAGGTGCTGGGGGAACTTGGCTACGACGTCGAGCAGATCGCGGAGTTGTACGCCCTGGAGATCACCTCGGATGCCCCAACGGCGCCCCTATTGATATCGCGGGGCGGGCTGAGCTCCTCGGACGACTAGTCGTGCTGGCGGAGGAGGATGCGGGAACTTCCAGCGCGGATCACTTTGACGGCGAGGGCGATCTTGTTGTCTTCGTCGAGCGCGTTCCAATAGGCGTTGGCGACCTCCTCGGGGTTGCCTGGCAGCGGCAACCAGAGCGGGTCTCCGGCGAAGGGCGGCAGCGGGTTCCCATCGTGGCGATAGGTCGTGATTCCGTAGCCCAAACCCTCAGGTGGGAACGGTAAACGCCAGACGATGCGGTCGGTCTGGTCGTGGTCCGCGGCATTGGCTCTGAGCAGCGCCATGCTCAGACCGCCCCGGCCGCGGAGATCGAGCATCGCCGCTATCCGCGGTGTGTAGTTGGGCGCGTCGTCCTCGCGTTCGCGGACGGCGAGCGCGTCCTCGAACCGCGCCGAGCGCTCGATGGTCTCCTTGATCGTGCGGGTGTGATCGCCGTTCGAGACGAGGTAGATGTTCGGCAGCTCCAGCATCGCTTCGTAGATGATGTTGGTCGGGTCGCTGACCAGCGCCGGGTCCCGAGCCTCGGTGCGCAGCTCGGTGTCCAGTTCGCCGCCTATCGCGAAGCGGCGATTGCGGCTGTTCTCGCTGCGACCCATGATCCAGTAGATCTGGACCCAGACGTCGCCTTCGTTCTCTGACTCCAGCCTGCCGACGACGATCCCTCGGCCGGGATAGCTGTTCGCCATCAGGTGACGGCCGAAGTTCTGCTCGGCGAAGACGCGTAGCTCTTCGATTGCGGTGGTCATGGTCTCAGGGTATCTGCCGCACGTGAGGTCGGGGATAGACTCAGGGCATGACCGGCGCTGCGCGGCTTCCTGCTTGTGTTTTGATCGCTAACCGGGGCGAGATCGCCTCGCGGATCATCCGCACCTGTCAACGACTGGGGATGGGAACGGTCGCTGTCTATTCCGACGCCGACCGCTCAGCGCCCCACGTATCGGCAGCGGATCAGGCTGTTCGGATCGGTCCAGCGCCAGCGGTGGATAGCTATCTGAGCATTACCACCCTGATCGATGCCGCGACCGCTACGGGTGCCGACGCAGTACATCCCGGCTACGGGTTTCTCTCCGAGCGCGCGGACTTCGCCCGGGCTGTCGCCGACGCGGGTTTGACCTGGATCGGTCCGCCGGCTCCGGTGATCGACTCGCTCGGCGATAAGGTCTCGGCGCGGCGCCTGGCCATCGCTTCCGGCGTGCCCGTTGCCGACGGAGTCGAAGAGGACGACGGTGACGCAGCCCTCGCATCAGCGATTGAGTCGATGAGTTTGCCGGTGATGATCAAGGCGGCTGCCGGTGGCGGGGGCCGCGGGATGCGGTTGCTGCGAACGGCCGATGACGCGCCCGACGGGATCGAAGCAGCGGTTGCCGGCGCCCGCCGAGAAGCGGAGGCCGCATTCGGCGATGGACGCCTGCTCGTCGAGCGGGCGATGTCGGAGGGCCGGCACGTCGAGGTCCAGGTGATGTTTGATGCGCATGGCAACGGCATTCATTTGGGCGAGCGTGACTGCTCGGTCCAGCGCAGGCGGCAAAAGGTGATCGAGGAGTCGCCGTCGCCGGCCGTCAACGCCGGGTTGCGTGAGGAACTCGGACAGGCGGCGCTGAAGGTCTGCCGCGCCGCCGGCTACGTCGGCGCCGGAACCGTCGAATTCATGCTGATGCCGGACGGCTCGTTCATGTTCCTCGAGGTCAACACGCGCTTGCAGGTCGAGCATCCCGTGACGGAAATGCTGACCGGGCTCGACCTTGTTGAGCTGCAGTTGCGCGTCGCGAGCGGCGATCGACTGCCAATCTCGCAGGACGAGGTGTCCCTGGACGGTCACGCGATTGAGACGCGGATCTACGCCGAGGATCCCTCTCGCGGATATGTGCCGTCGACCGGTCGGCTGCGCTGGTTTGAAGCTCTCGACGGGCGGGCGCGGCACGACGTTGGGCCGCGCAGCGGTGACGTGGTCACCGCTCACTATGACCCGATGCTGGCCAAGACGATCGCCCATGCCGAGACGCGGAGCGAGGCGCTCGCGCGGGCCACGGAGGCGTTGGACGCCTGGGCGATCGATGGAGTTACGACGAATCTGGCCCAACTGACCGATGTGCTGGAGTCCGACGACTTCAGCGGCGGATCGGTGGACATTGGCTGGCTGGATCGGGTCGACCTGCCGGAGCGAGCGGCGCCGAGCGACGCGCTCGCGGTTGCAGCCATCGCCGAAGCGGAGAGCGGCGCCTGGCGATCGTCGGGCGAGCTTGTGCGCAGATATCTTCTGCATGGCCGGAAGCACGAGGTCCGGGTATCACGGACCGCGGGGGGCTGGTCGGCTGTCGTTGACGGCGTCGAGAACGGCGCGGTTTCATTCGGTCGGGACTGGTCGGCCCAGGCCTCCGCCATGGGCATGGTCGTCACACACAATGATCGGCGCTGGGTGTTTCTCCGCGAGCGCCGGCGGCGCACAGGCGCGGGGCGCAGCCGGTCGTCAGGCGCGAACGTCCTGCGCGCGCCGATGCCGGGAACAATCATCGAAATGTTGGTGTCGGTCGGGGACGAGGTCGAGGCCGGGCAAACACTGGCGGTGATGGAGGCGATGAAGATTGAGCACCTGCTGACTGCCCCGAATGCGGGCGTCGTGACGGCGGTGCACACCAGCGCCGGAGCCTCGGTTGATGAGGACGCGGTGTTGATCGAGCTAGGAGCGACTACGTGAGCGATGCGGACGTCCTGCGAACGCGGCGCCGACGGGTTGCAACGGAGTGGTCGGGCGTCGAGTTTGACGGTCCGGTCTTGATCCCTGCCAGCCTGCCGATCCCGATCGACGGTACGGACCAGTTCCACGAATACCATGCCCACCCCGAGTTCCAATACCTGACCGGAGTCGCCGAGCCGGGAGCTGCGCTGGCCTGGGAACCGGACACCGGCTGGACGCTATTCGCGCCGTCACTCTCTGTGGAAGACCTGGTTTGGATGTCGGCGCCGTCATCGCCGGAAGAGCTGGCCTCGTCGACGGGGGTGAGCCGCTCGGTCGATCGGTCGGAGCTGGCCGGTTGGCTCGAGTCGCGCCGGGGACGGGACGTGGCCCTGCTGGGCTCACGCGACCTCGAGCAGCGAGCGACTGAATACGGCGTCGAGAACTGGTCGACGCTGGAGGCAGTAGTCGACGAAGACGCGACGGAGCGCCTCGGCAAAGCGCTGGCCGAGTTGCGTCGGGCGAAGGATTCGGTCGAGCTGGACCGGATGACCCGCGCTGTCGACGCGGCGGTCGCTGGGCACCTCGCCGCGCAGCGGTTGGCGCGGCACGGCCTGACCGAGCGAGCGCTGCAGATCGAGATGGAGGCGGAGTTTTTCCGCCAGGGCGGAGCACGCACGGCGTACGGCTCGATCGTCGGCAGCGGGCCGAACTCGGCGATCCTGCATGGAACGCCGGGCGAGCGGGTCATGTCTGCCGGGGAGTTGGTGCTGATCGACGCGGGAGCGGAGATCGAAGGCTACGCCTCAGACGTGACGCGGACATTCCCGGTTTCGGCCGAATTCTCCGGAATCCAACGCGATCTCTACAACGTCGTCCTGGCCGCTCAGCAGGAGGCGATCAAGGCGGCCGGTCCGGGCGTCGAGTACAAATCGCTGCACTTGCAGGCCTCGGCGACCATCGCCCAGGGCCTCGTCGACGCGGGCATCCTGCGCGGCTCGGTGGAAGACCTCGTCGCCGCCGACGCGCATGCCCTGTTCTTCTCCCACGGGCTCGGTCACATGCTGGGGCTGTCGACGCACGACTGCGGCGGCTACCTCGAGGGTCGCGTGCCTGAAGATCGCTTCGGTCTTGCCTATCTCCGAGCGGACCTGCCGCTCGCTCCCGGATACGTGGTCACGATTGAGCCGGGCGTCTACTTTGTCCCGGCGCTGCTCAACGATCCGGCCCGTCGCGAGCGCTATGCGGAGATGGTCGATTGGGATGTTGTCGATGGAATGCTGGACTTCGGCGGAATCCGGATAGAGGACGACGTGCTGATCACGGCGGACGGCAATGAAGTGATGAGCGACGCATTGCCCTCGGCCGCGGCTGAGATTGAGGCGATTCGGCGGGATGCGTTGGGTGCATCGAGTGGCTGAGCGGCTGACCATCTCGGATGTCGCCACCTACCCGCGTCCGGGCATGGACGCGCCCGGGATGGTTGGTTTCCCACCGGACAGCACTGCGGTGACCTGGCTGCACGCCGACGACGGCGGCCTGGTGCGCTCACTGTGGCGGATCGATGTGAAGACCGGTGAGCGAACAGTGCTCGCCGGACCCGGGGCAGACGCCCCCATGTCGCGCGAGGAGGAGTTGTTGCGCGAGCGCACCCGCACCCGCGAACTGGGCGTGTCGTCCTATTCCTGGGCTCGCGACGCCGAAGCTCCGGTGCTGATGATTCCCGGACCAACCGTGAGAATCTCCGTCGACGGGGAACCGCTGAGGGAGCTGCCGGGCAGCGAGGGCGCATTGACGCCGACGCTCAGTCCCGCCGGCACGCAGCTCTCGTTCGTCCGTGGCGGCGAGTTATTCGTGATGCCGGTCGACGGCTCGTCGGAAGCGAGACAGGTCACGTCCGGCGCTGAGGACGGCCTCACACAAGGACTGGCCGACTACATCGCGCAGGAGGAGTTTGGACAGCTTCGAGGTCATTGGTGGTCGAAGGACGGTCGAATCGCCTATCTGCGAGTCGACGAGCGGCATGTCGCCCCGTATCCGATCGTGCATCAGGGCGGCACTGACGTTGATGTGGAGACGCACCGCTACCCGTTTGCGGGCGACGAAAACGCACACGTCTCGCTCTACGTGGTGGACGTCGAGGCAGGCGACGTACACGAGCTTCCGCTGCCGGAAGAGGACGGGTACCTCGTCCGCGTCGCCTGGTGGCCGGACGGCGATGGGGGTCAGCGATTGGTGACCCAGTGGATTGACCGGGAGCAGAAGCGCCTGCAACTGATCGCGTTCGAAGGCGGCGACTCGACCGTACTGATTGATGAGCGTCAGCAACCGTGGATCAACGTGGCAGACGACGCGCAGGCGCTGAAGGACGGTCGGTTCCTCTGGTCGTCCGAGGCATCCGGCTTTCGCCATCTGTCCCTCCACGCGACCGACGGATCTCAGATTCGCACCCTGACAGGCGGCGACTGGATCGTCGATGGCGTGATCGGCGTTGATGAGGAATCAGGTTGGATCTACTTCACCAGCACGCGCGGCTCGCCGCTCGAACGACGCGTGGAGCGGGTCTCGTTGAGCGGCGGCGAGATTGAGACTCTGTCTGAACCGGGTGGGCTGCACAGCGCCGCGTTGTCAAGAGACGGCAACTGGTTGGCGATGGTCAGCTCGTCGCTGAACTCCCCGCCGAGCATCACGCTGGTCCCGACCCACGGCTCTGAGCGCACAACTCTCTACGAATCCGACGTATCGGCGAGTTCGCTGAGTCTGGAAGCTCCGCAACTGCGCACGTTCTCCGCCGCAGACGGTACGACGCTGTACGGGGCGCTCTACCGACCGGAGGGCGAAGGCCCGCATCCGCTGCTGGTTGCGGTGTACGGCGGGCCACATGCGCAGACCGTGCTTGACGCCTGGGGGTTGACGGTCGACCTGCGAGCGCAGTATCTCGCCCAGCAGGGTTTCCTCGTGCTCAAGCTGGACAATCGGGGTATGGCGGGCCGCGGGCTGGAGTTCGAGGCGCATCTGCATCGGCAGATGGGCACGATTGAGGTCGACGATCAGTCGGCAGCGGTCGAGCAACTGGCGGCCGAGGGCCTGGCCGACCTTGATCGGGTCGGGGTCTACGGCTGGTCGTACGGCGGTTACATGACCGTGATGTCGATGCTGCGTCGGCCTGACCTGTTCAAGGTGGGGGTGTCGGGCGCGCCTGTTTCGGATTGGGACGGCTACGACACCGGGTACACCGAGCGCTACATGGGCACTCCACAGACCAACGCCGAGGGGTACCGCGAGGGTTCGCTGCTGACGCACGCCGACAAGCTTGAGGGTCAACTGCTGCTGATCCACGGCGGCGTCGACGAGAACGTCCACTTCCGGCACACGGCGAGATTGATCACGGCGTTGACGGCCGCCGATCGGGACTACGATCTATTGATGTTCCCCGAGGAGCGTCATATGCCGCGCGATCGGGCTGGTCTGGAGTACCAGGAGCGCCGCGTGGCTCGCTACTTCGAGCGCCACCTGAAGTAGGGATTGGGGAGGAACGATGCCGATTCCCAGCACACCGGCCGATGCAGCGGCGCTCCTGGGTGTGGGGCTCACGGCTGATCGGGAGACGATCCGCGATCGCTACCGCCGTCTGGCCCGGATTTACCACCCCGACGCCAATCCCGAAGACGATGCCGCCGGTTTGCGGATGCTGGAGTTAAACGCGGCGATCGACCTGCTGCTCGGTTCCGACACGCCAACGGTTGAGATCGAGTACGAGCCACCGAGCCGAGAGCGCGCATTGACGCCCCGCGAGCGAAGACAGGACGCGCGGATTCGTTCCGCGCTCCAGCATTTGCCTTACGGGATTTATGTCGTGGGAACCGTGACGCCGGAAGGCACGCCGAATGCGATGGTCGCCGACTGGGTGATGCAGGTGTCGTTCAAGCCCCGGATTCTGTGTATCTCGTTCGAGCGAGACGCTGCATCGCTGCGCAACGTCCGTGAGACGCGACAACTGACGGTCAGCCTGTTGCCCGAGTCGGGCATGGATCTGGCGGCTCGGTTCCTTCAGCCCAGCGACCCGTCAAAAATTGAGGGCCGCTCGGCGGAGTTTGCCGCGCCCGACAAGATGCGCGGTGTCGGCTACGTGCAGCTCGAGCATCCCCAGCTCGAGCATGGCGCGCCGGTGCTGGAAGATTCTCTCGCCTGGGTCGCGGCCGAAGCGCAGCAGTTCATTCCGATCGGAGAGCACGTGTTGGCGCTCTGCCGCGTGTTCGACGGCGAAGCGCTGCCGATCGATGAGGGTCCGCTGACGTCGCTCTATACCGGCTGGCACTATGGCGGCTAGGCCGCCGTCGAGTTCTGCCGTCGTCCGGCATGCGGGACAGCATTCCTACGTTTCCGCCGACCAACCCAACGGCCAGGCCGGAGCGCCTGTCGGCAACGGACTGCGTCCAGCGCCGAGCCCAGAACCACCAATGCGGGTCTTCGGACGCCGCGTTCGGACGTTCGAGTCGTTCCGCGAGCCGGCGTTCCGCTGGTTCTTCGTTTCCACCCTGGGCCAGATGTACTCCGCGATCGGGCAGATGTTTGTCCGCACGTTCCTCGTCTACGAACTGACCGAGTCCTACGCCGCGGTTGGGCTGGTGGCGCTGGTCAGCGGAGTGGTTCAGCTCGCGCTGGGACCGTACGGCGGGGTGCTCGCTGATCGCTTCCCGAAGAAGACCGTGACTCAGGTCTTTCAGTTCGTCGGTTTCCTGAACGCCTTCGTGATCGGCACGCTGGCGATTCTGGGAATCCTGGAGTTCTGGCATCTGCTGATCTCCGCGGTTTCGCAAGGGATCCTGGTCGCGTTGATGGTGCCCGCCCGGCAGGCCATGGTGTCGGAGATCGTCTCGCGAGAGCGGATCATGAACGGCGTCGCGCTGAACACGGCGGCGATGAACATCATGCAGTTCACAGCGCCGTTGATCGGCGGGGTGCTGCTGGCGACGGCTGGGGCGGGCGTGACCTTCTACGCGATGGCCGGCTGCTATGCGCTCGCGATGGTCACGATGGTCCCGATCCCAACGGTCGCGGCACAGGCCGGTCGCGGCGGCGGTGGAGTACGCGAGGCATTCCGCGACATCGGCGACGGTTTCCGCTACATCGCGCGTCATCGGGTGCTGCGGATGATCCTATTCCTCTCGTTCTTCATCTCCACGCTCGGCACGCCGTTCCAGGGCCTGCTGCCCGGATTCGTGCAGGACGCATTCAATGCCGGTCCGGCGCTGGCGGCGCTGTTCATGACCTTCTCGGCGATCGGCGCGTTCCTCGCGGCGTTGATCATCGCGTCGCTCAGGCGCAGCGGCCGCGGCAAGCTGCTGATCCTGATGGGTCTGTTCGTCGGCGGAGCGACGCTCGGCATCGCGATCTCGCCCTGGATCTGGCTCAGCCTGCCGATCATGATCCTGATGGGGATTGGGCAATCGGGGCGGATGGCGATGGCCTCGGCGTTGATCCAGGAGCAGGCAGAACCCGCCTACCGCGGCCGCGCCATGTCGGTCTTGATGATGCAGTTCGCGATGATGCAGGGCGGCGTGTTCGTGTTGGGGATTGCCGCGGAGTTGATCGGTGTGCGCCTGGCGATTTTCGCGGTGGCCGTCGCGATGCTCGGCGTACTGGCCCTGTTCGGGACGTTCTCGCCGACGCTGCGTCGACTCCAGTAGGGTCGATTATCTTGACGCCAGCGGTCGACGCACCAACCGCAAGCAACTGGGAGCGGGCATGATTACCTATCTCGATCACGTTGGCATCGTCGCGCACACGCTGGAGGAGTCTCTGGAGGTTCTCGTCGATCAGCTCGGTCTCGAGCGCGACACCGAGCGCACGCCCTACCCGAAGGGCGGCTATTTCGCTCCGGAGCGCACCAAGATCTTCTTCGTCAAGGTCAACCTGGGCGAGACCCGGATCGAGATCCTGCTTCCCGACGACAACCAGAGCGGGATCGGCCGATACCTCGAACGACGCGGCCCCGGCCTCCATCATCTCGGCTACGGCTCCACAGACGTGGTCGGCGACACCAAGCTGTTCATGGAGCGCGGCCTGAACTACATCGACTTCGGCGGTCCGATCGATGAGATCACCGCGTCGTTCTTCCATCCCAAGACGGCCGGCGGGATTCTGACGGAGATCGTTCCCGATCGGCGGCCGCAGACGTAACTCGGGCGTCGGTATGGTCAGCCTGCAGGGCTTCGAAGAGCGACGGTTGGCGCTGGTCCTGAGCGGCGGCGGGGCTTCGGGCATTGTCCAGGTGCCGTTCATTGAAGAACTCATCCGGCGCGGGGTCAGTCCGGATTTGATTGTCGGCTCCTCGGTCGGGGCGGTGAACGGGGCGTTCCTGGCGTTCCATCCGCACGACATCGAGGGACTGGCCGAGCTGTGGATCGCGCTGCGGGACACACGCCTCTGGCATCGGAACATCCTACGGATCACGCGAAATCTGCTGACTCGCGGCACGTCCGTTTACTCGAACCGATTTCTGCGCGACCTCTTCAAACGGCACGTCACGGTCGATGAAATCGCGGCGGCCGAGATTCCGTTGCACATCGTCACCACCAGCCTGTCCAACGGCCGCAAGCGCGTACTGTCGACGGGTCAACTGCTGGCGGCGGTGATGGCCTCGATCGCGCTGCCCGGCCTGTTTCCGCCCGTGCGTCTTGATGGCGACTGGTGCGTGGACGGTGGATTGTCGTCGGGATTGGACCTTGAGACGGCGATCCTTCAGGGGGCGACGCATACGATCGCGGTCGACCTTGGGGTGCATCCTTCGCCGTATCAACCTCGCGGACTGGTCGATCTGCTGGCCCGCTCGATGGAGATCGCGGTGCAGGAACGGACGAAGGCGGAGATTGATCAGTTTGGGTCGATCGTGCCGACGGTGGTCTGGCGACCGGGGCTGCGGGCATTGTCCTTTGGGTCGTTCGAGGATGTGGACGACCTTTACGCTGCGGCGAAGGAGCTTGCCCCGGTCATGATCGATCAGGCACTTGATTCGCAGGGCGAGTGGATTCCAGGCGTCTATGAGGGGGTCGTCCCCGTGGCGAAGGTCTAGCGCGTGCCAGAAACGAGCGGCCTGTCCAGTGTGCGCGTGCTCGATCTGAGCGACAACGTCTCGGGCGCGTATGCGGCCCGGTTGTTGGCGACGGCCGGGGCCCAGGTGACTCTGGTCGAGCCGACTGGCGGCTCGCCGTTGCGATCGCGGCCGCCACTTCTCAGTTCGCGGGAACCGAAGCGCAGCGCGGCGTTCGAGTATCTGTCGGCGTGGAAGCGCGGCGCAGCGCTGGACTGGTCGACAGAGGCCGGGTGGTCGGTGTTGGGACGATTGCTCGACCGATGCGACGTGGTGATCACGACGCTGCCGGCCGGCGAGGCGCTCGATTTCGACGGGCGCGTTCGTTCCGGGCGTCCCTCCCTGATCCACGTGTCGGCGACTTCGTACGGCCTGACGGGGCCGTGGGCGGGTTGGCGATCGTCGGACCTGACCGATTGGGCTGCGAGCGGGTACCTGTACATCACCGGCGATCCGCTGCGCGAGCCGTTGCAAGGCGCCGGGCCGTGGGCGTCGTATGTCGCCGGGATCGGGGCTGCGATCGGGGCGATGTCCGCCCTTCATGCTCGTCGGGCGACCGGGCGCGGGCAGTTGGTCGATGTGGGAGCGATGGAGGTGATGGCCTCTGCGCACCAGTGGAGCCTGGTGATGTGGTCGCACCAGGGACGGATCAAGCATCGAGCGAACAATCGACACGCTGAGGCGCATCATCCGGTCTCGCTGATGCAAGTACAGGATGGCTGGGTCTGTATCGCCGCTCCGACCCAGGCCCAGTGGGTGAACCTTTGCATCGCATTGGAGCTGCCGGACATGGCGGACGATCCTCGCTACGCGACGGCCGGATTGCGATTCGACGTGGCTGAGGAGATCGACGGTCGATTCGCGCCGTTCCTGATGGCTCGGACACGGACTGAAGTGGTTGAGCATCTGCAGGGATTCCACGTCCCGGCGAGCGCGGTGCTGTCGATGGACGAGGTGCTCGGGGACGAACAGTTGCAGGCTCGGGCGTTCTGGGCCTATCCAGAGGCCGCGGGCGACGGCGCGAAGATGCCCGGTGTGCCCTTCGCTCTGCCGTCGTCTCCGGAGAGCTTCCGGGCGGCGCCTGAGCTGGGGGAACACACGCGCGCTGTGCTCCAGGGGGCCGGACTGGGGGAAGAGGAGATTGCTTCGCTTGCCGAGGCGGGCATGATCGCGCTGCGCGGAGCGGGCGATGACTGAGGGCATGCTGTCCGGGATTCGCGTGGTTGAGTTCGGCTATGCGTGGGCGGGACCGCTGGTGGGGAAGACGCTGGGCGATCTTGGCGCGGATGTGATCAAGCTGGAACAGGACAACTCGCGCGGCGGACATCTGCCCGATGATCCGGCGCTTCGCGCGGCGCTCGATGACTGGCGGCGGGGCGAGGAGGTCGAACCGACGTTGCGCGCCTCGGTCTTCCCTGAGGGCGAGCCCGGGTCTGAGCCGTGGAACCGCGCGGGCATCTTCAACAAACACAACCGCAACAAGCGGGGACTGTGCGCCGATCTCAAGTCGGACTCGGGCAAACGGATCTGGCGGCGGCTGGTTGAAGCGTCGGATGTGATCGTCGATAACTTCAGTCCGCGCGGATCGAAGAGCCTGGGGATCGACTACGAGACCGTCAGCGAGTGGAATCCGCAGATCATCTCCGTCTCGTGTACGGGTTACGGTCACACGGGTCCGTTCCGGCAGCGAGTCTCCTACGGGCCGGTGCTCGAAGCGCATGCGGGGGGCGCGTTGGCGACGGGCTACGCCGAGGGCGGACCGATGAAGATGGGTCACGCCTTCCCTGACCCGATCGGCGGTCTGCACGGCGCGTTCGCGGTGCTGGCCGCGCTCTGGGAACGAGAGGAAAGCGGGCGAGGTTGCTTCCTCGATCTGTCGCAGTTGCAGACCTATGCGGCGGTGGCGGGCGATCTGATCCTGGAGACGTCGGTGCAGGGTCAGGCTCCGACGCGGGGCAATCGCTCGCGCAGTTGCGCTCCGCAGGGCGTGTACCGCTGCAGGGACGAGCGGCCGGACTCGCGGGAGTCGATGGACATGTGGATCGCGATCACGATCGAGGACGACGCGGCCTGGGGTCGATTCAGGGACGTGGTCGGAGACGAGCGGCTTGACGACCTTCGGTTCGCAACGTTGGCGGGCCGATATGAACATCATGACGAGTTGGACACTCTGATCGGTGAATGGACCCGACCTCAGGATCGGTTCGAGTTGGCCGGCCGATTGCAGGCCGCTCAGATCACCGCGTTGCCGGTGATGACCAACGGAGATCTGGTCGAGTCGGCGCACCTGCGAGACCGGGGATTCATCGTCCAGTGGGATCAACCCGGAGTCGGCGTTTACGAGTACGGCGGCTTTCCTATCCATTTCAGCGACTGGGGTCCGCCCGAGATGCGTCCGGCGCCGCTGTTGGGCGGGGACAATCGGCAGATCTGCGAGGAGCTGGGCTTCTCTGCGGCGGAAATCGACGAGTTTGTCGCCGATGGGACGCTGGTCGACAGGCCGCCGGTGGGCGGCTCGCGCTAACCGTCGGGCGGCGGCGGGCGGGGTTTTGGTTCGGCAGCGGAGATCG
Organism: Dehalococcoidia bacterium; assembly: GCA_022822855.1. GTDB lineage: Bacteria > Chloroflexota > Dehalococcoidia > Bin125 > Bin125 > Bin125. Next base: position 9,211 of record JAJDYG010000007.1, on the reverse strand, counting down.
GCGGCTGGGGTTCTTCGGCAATTTTTTTCTGAGCGGTGAATGGCGACGATCTTCAGTGTTTTGCTGGGGATCGTGGGTTTCGTGGGGTATAGAAAAGCGAAGTTTTGTCGCATCTTTGGAAGGTTTTTCGGTTCCAGGTGTTCAGATTCGTGCAGACTTCGGGAGTGCTTTTCGCCAGTCGTCTGGATTGGTCCTGGGGTTGTCCTGATTGGGTCGGTGGTCATTCGGTCGCGCTCTCGGGAGCGGTTGGGTTAGATGGACTCGATTGTATATGGACAGGCGTTCTGTCGGAGTTGAGGAAGCGTGATGTGTTTAACGGGAGCGGGGAGAGGTGGGGTCATTGCTGAGACTGACGGTGTTGCCCTGGCGGGGGTGGGTGCTCTGGGCCCCGTGTCAAGCACGGGGCATCGGAAGGGGGAATGGGGAGCGGGTCCCCGAATGAATCGGGGACTGAGAAGGGGAGGGGGAGCAGAGTGGCGTTGTTGCCGAGAGGGACCGTTTCGGCCTGGCGGGGGGTGGATGCTCCTGCTGAGGGCTAGTCGTCGGTCGATGGGGTGCGGATGTGTTGGTGGGAGCGCAGGTACTCGCGGGTCATCATCAGGGCGGTGATGCCCTCACCGACGGCGGCCCCGAGTTGCTTGGTTGAGCCGGCTCGCGCGTCTCCGGCTGCGTAGATCGACTCGAGATTGGTCTGAAAGCGCTCGTCGGTCCGGATGAAACCGCGCTCGTCCAGTGCTACGACGCCGCGGAGGAAGTCGGTATTGGGTTGCAAGCCGATGAAGACGAAGACAGCGTCCGGGCTGGTTTGCCAGTCGCCATCGGGCGATTGGAGGGTCAGGCTTGAGAGTTTGCCGTTGCTCTGCATCGAGCCAACCGATGTGTTTGGCGAGAGCTGAATCCGCGGGTGCGAGCGCACCTTGTCCTGCAGCGCTGCCGAGCCAGAGAGTTGGTCGCCGCGGTAGATGATGTGCACCTGCTCGGCGAACTGGGTCAGATACAGGCCCTCTTCGAGGGCCGAATTGCCTCCACCGATCACGGCGAGTTGCTTCGCTCCGTCGTAGAACGGCCCGTCGCAAGTGGAACAGAAGTGGACGGAGGTCCCGATCAGATCGGCCTCGCCGGGCACGCCGAGGCGTCGATAGGTGCTCCCCGGCGTGAGGATGGCGGCGTGGGCGGCAACGCGGTCGCCGCTGGACAGCGTGGCTTCTACATCAGCGCCCACAGTGAGTTCGGTCGCGCCAACTGCCGCTAACAACTCGACGCCGAAGCGCCGAGCCTGTGCGACGAATCTTGACATGAGGTCGTCGCCATCGACGCCGTCGGGGAAGCCGGGATAGTTATCGATCCGGTTGGTCAGGCCGGCCTGCCCGCCGAGCGCGGAGCGTTCGATCACGACGGTATCGATGCCCTCGCGGGCGGCGTAGATCGAGGCCGCGAGTCCAGCCGGTCCGCCGCCGATGATGGCGAGGTCGTAGAACTGACGCCGAGGCCGAACCTGGACCCCCAACGCCTGGGCCAGCTCCTGGTCGCTCGGTTCGATCAGCATGCCGCCGTGAGGCAGGATGACGGTTGGGATCGAGCGGCCGCCGCTTTGCAGCTGCTCCACGTAGCCGAGCGCTTCGGGATCCTGGTCGATGTCGATCCAGTCGTAGTCGATCCGGTGTTCGCTGAGGAAGGCCTTGGAGCGTCGGCAATCGGGGCACCAGGGCGCGCCGTAGACCTTGAGCTCAGCCATCACGCCCCGCTCGCGCCAACGTGGCGATGCCATCTTCGTCGAGTCGGTAGAGGAGCCACTCGGACTCGTGGGCCATGCCGAGCTGGTGGTAGAACTTGCGGGCCGGATTCCAGTCGAGGACCGAGAGGTCGAGGCGCTTCCAACCTCGTGCTTCTGCGATCGTGGCCAGAACGCGCATCAGGGCGAATCCCGCGCCGGTTCCGCGGGCTTCCTGCTTGACGAAGAGGTCTTCGAGGTAGAGCGCCGGCGTGCCGGTCCAGGTGGAGTAGTGGGGGAAGAAGAGCGCCATGCCGAGCGGTTCGCCACTGCGTTCCGCGATCAGGGTCTCGAAGAGCCTACCCGGGCCGAAGCCATCACGCCGGATGCTCTCGACCGTCGCCTCGACGGAGGAACGTGGCTCGTTCTCGAACTCGGCGAGGCCGACGATGAAATCGAGGATGGTTTGCGCGTCGTTGGGGACGGCCTCGCGAACAATGATGTCGGACACGTGGGTTCCAGCTACTCAACTGCTCAGTTACTCACCGGTGAAGACGGGCGGGCGCTTCTCGATGAAGGAGGCCTGGGCTTCGCGGACATCGTGCTCGGAGCGTGTCGCGTGGGAGATGGCGGTGATCTCGTTGCGCAGGGCCTCTTCGAGCGTCGCATTGAGATTTCGCTGCATGACCCGCTTGGCGGCGCGAGAGGCGAGCGGCGGCCAGAATGCGATCTCGCGAGCCATGTCGCGAGCGCTGGTGATGAGTTCCTCGTGGGCGACGCGCTGGTTGAGCAGACCGATCTGCAGAGCTTCGTCGGATTCGACAAAGCGGCTGGTCTGGACCAGCTCGACGGCCTTGGGATAGCCGACGACGCGAGGCAGGAACCAGGTCATGCCGGCATCGGGGCTGAGCGATCGCTCAAGGAAGACGACCTTGAAGCGCGCCTTCTCCGAACCGACGCGCAGGTCGCAGGAGAGCGCCAGACTCATGCCGGCACCGGCGGCCACGCCGTTGACGGCGGCGATCGTCGGCTTGTCGAGGTGGCCGAAGGCGAGCGCCTGATGGCCGACCCAACCGAACTCGTCCATTCGGTCGTTCTGGGTGTCGGGAGCGTCGTCTCGGGGTCGAACGGTGAGGTCGGCGCCTGAGCAAAAGCCTCGGCCTGCGCCGGTGACGATGACGACTCGAACATCGTCGTCAGCCTGGAGTTGGTTGGCGGCGGCGACCATCTCGTTGTGGAGGTCGCGAGAGAGCGCGTTGAGTTTCTCGGGCCGGTCGAGTGTGATCGTGCCGATCTGGTCGGAGATATCGAGACGCAGGTGTTGGAATGTCATGAGTCGCTCCGTTCGTTGAGCAGCGTATCGCGCAACCGGGCAACCTCCGGAAAGCGGAAGCAGGAAGCGGCGTGGTCGTTGACAATGCCGACCGCCTGCATGAAGGCGTAGCAGGTCGTGGGCCCAACGAAGCGGAATCCGCGCCGTTTGAGCTCGCGGGACAGCGCTTTCGACTCGGCGGTCTGCGGTTGGATGTCGGTGCGTGGTTCGTTGGATGGATCGGCGTAGGCCCAGACGACCTCAGCAAGCGAGAGTCCCTGCTCGCGCAAGAGCAGCGTTGCCTGTGCGTTGGCGATGGTCGACTCGATCTTGCCTCGGTGCCGGATGATGCCTGCGTCCTGCACGCGGAGGTCGACGCCGGCTTCGTCGATTTCGGCGATTGCCTCAATATTCCAGTCGAGGAAGGCTCGTCGGTAGCCATCTCGGGGGAGGAGGATGGTGTGCCAGGAGAGTCCAGCCTGGGCGCCCTCGAGGTTCAAGGCTTCGAAGAGGGTTGACTCGTCGCGGGTGGGGAGGCCCCATTCCAGATCGTGGTAGGCGATCTCATCGGGGTCGTCGCCGGGCCAGGAGCAGCGGGTGACCGTCACGGCGTCTCCAAGGCTTTGTATGCTGACCTGACAAGAAGGTACCTTGCCATGAAGAACACCATTGGCCAAGGGGTCGTGGCCGAGTCCGGCGGGAAGCCACCGAAGCTACCACCCGGTGGTGGAAAACGGGAGCCACCCAACCAGCCTGTGCGAAGCTTTGGGGCTTGGAAATGCTGAAATCTTTGTGGCGATTGCTCACTAGCGATGACTCGTCTCCACAAACCACCTCACCTTCAAACGCTGGCGGGGAGCAGCGAGCGCGCGTTGGCAGCAAGTCTCCGGGCAAAGCACCTCCCAAGCTCCCACCCGCCCCATATCGGTCGGGTCTGTGGGGGCGAATAGGGTCAGGCAAGCCAGATAGCCGTTGATACGGCCATTGCCGTTACGTTCACCACAGTGAGAAAGGCCAACCAACCGACACCACTTGCCTTCTTGTCCAGAACCTTGGTGACTTTCTCTGTGGCGTCGGCGATGCTCTCGACATAGCTCCAGGCCAATTGATCGCTGTTGAACTGCCCGGTCATGTGCGATTCAAGCATGTCGCTTGGCCGACTGAATTGTTCAAGATCTCTCGGCCGAACCGTCCACGCTCCGAACAGGAGCACCACGAAAGTGACGGTTCCAGGAGCGGCAAGGGCAACCCACTCTGGTTTGGTCATCGAATCAGAGATCGAGAGCACACTGCCGAAGAACACGCCGAACAACGCGATGTTCACCGCGACGATGAATGTCGCCTTGGCGTCCATGGCATCAGAGCCAGAGATGAGAGTCGACAAGTGGGATGACGCCACTTGCAGAGCAGCCGTTCCGCCAGAGTCTTCCGTCGGAGCGATGTCGGACATGACCAGTAGCCTAGGACCATGGCCTTTGTCCTCGGCGTCACCGGATCAATCGCCTGCGGCAAGTCGGTGCTCTGCCGACACCTGGTTAAATCTCACGGCGCCAAGCACATTGACGCCGACCGGCATGTCCACACGATGTATGAGCCGGGCAAGCCGGCCTTTGATCGGATCGTGGCGGAGTTTGGCGACGGCGTTGTCGGCGCCGACGGGTTCATCGACCGCAAGGCGTTGGGCGACATCGTGTTCGGCAAGCCGGACCTGTTGGCCGCCCTGCGGACGGCAATCGGCGACATCGAGGGCGAGTTCATGCGCCTGCTGCGTGAGTTGAAGAACGATCCGGCTCCGATCGCCGTGTTCGAAGCCGTCCGTCTGTTTGAAGGTCCCTACATGGAGATCTGCGACGCCGGTTGGCTGGTCGCCGCCGAGGACGAACGCGCGATCAGTCGGTTGATGGCTCGGAACAGTCTCACACGCGAAGAAGCCGAGCAGCGCATGGCTTCTGCGACGCCCTGGAGGGAGCGCGCGGCCAAGGCTGATCTTGTTCTGCACAACGATGGATCGATCGCGGAGTTCCAGGCGGCGATCGATGTCGCCGTCGGCGAGGCGTTGAGCAACCGCGGCAGCCGTTAACCTCTACTCGCACTGGATTCACAAGCGATGGAGGCGGATATGGGCGCGCTCGACGGGCTTCGTGTCATCGATTTCGGTCAGTACATGGCGGGTCCTCTGGCGGCGATGATGTTCGCCGACCATGGCGCCGACGTGATTCGCGTTGACCCGCCAGCGGGTCCGTTGTGGGACACGCCGGCGAACGCGGTCTGGAACCGGGGCAAGCGGCGTATCTCACTAGATCTGAAGACTGCTGACGCTCGGCGAACGGCGCAGGAACTGATCGCATCGGCCGACGTGGTCGTGGAGAACTTCCGTCCCGGGGTCATGGATCGGCTGGGGTTGGGCGCTGAGGAGTCGACCAACAACAACGATCGACTGATCTATCTGTCGCTGCCGGGATTTTCGTCCGACGATGATCGCGCTTCGGTTCCCGGCTGGGAAGGGGTCGTCTCGGCCGGCGTGGGGACGTACAGCGGATCGCTGATGGCGGACGCGCCGAAGCCCGTCTACACGGCAGTGCCGATCGCGTCGTCGTATGCGGCATTCACGGGTTGCGCCGGTGTGGCGATGGCGCTGGTTGCGCGCGAGCGCGACGGCTTCGGGCAACGAATCGAAGCATCGCTGCATGACAGTCTGTACCAGGCGATCGGGATCCGAGGCCTCAAGTTCCTCGACCGCGACGCACCCCGCGGCCCCGTGCCCTGGGTCGGCCCGTACGAGTGCGCCGACGGCCGCTGGGTCTTCTTCCATGCCGCCTACTCGCATTTCATCCGACAGTTCTGCGTCTCGGCGGGCGTGCCGCGATGGCTCGACGAGCCGTGGTCGAAGGCGTCGGAGATCCAACAGGACTTCTCGCTCGCCGATACCGCCCGCGCTCACTTGACGAACATCTTCCTGACCCGGACGGCGCAGGAGTGGGAAGACCTGATCAACGACGGCGGCAACGGCCCGCCTACTGTTCGATGCCTCGACTCGTCGGAGTGGTTGCACGAGCCGCATGCTCGCGAGGCCGAGATCATCGTCGAGTTGGACGACCCGCATCTCGGGCCGATGCTTCAGCCCGGTATCCAGGTGCGGATGGGCGGCACGCCGGGCGAGATTCGCGGACCCAGAAAGTCGCTCGACGCCGACCGCGACGACATCCTGGCCGAGTTGTCGGCATCGGCGCCGTCGGCGATCCGCGCTCCGGGCAATCGGTTGTCTCAAGCGCTGGAGGGAATGACTGCTCTCGACCTGTGCATCATCCTCGCCGGCCCCACGTGCGGTCGCACGCTGGCCGAGTACGGCGCCGATGTGGTCAAGATCGACAACCCCTCGCGCGAGAACGGGATCATGCTGCACGAGGACATCAACCGCGGCAAGCGCTCTGTCCTGCTCGACCTCAAGCGCGACGAAGGGCGCGAGGTATTCATGGAGATGGCGGCCGACGTCGATGTCGTCGTTCAGAACTACCGGCTGGGCAAGGTCGGCGGGCTGGGAGTGGAGTACGAATCGGTGCGGGAAGTCAATCCCGATGTGATCTACGCCTCGCTGAACGCGTTCGGCGAAATCGGTCCGTGGGCCGGACGGGCTGGATGGGAACAGCTGGCGCAGTCGGCCAGCGGCATGATGACTCGCTACGGCGACGCCGAGCCGACGCTGCAGCCCTTCGCGATCAACGACTACGGCACCGGCATCAACGGCGCGTTTGGGGTCGGGATGGCGATCTATCACAAGCTGCGCACAGGCGAGGGTCAGCAGGTTTTCACCGCTCTCGCCAGGACCGCTAGCACGCTGCAGTCGAACATGCTGCATGGATACGAGGGCAAGCACTGGGACGAGCCGGCGGGGCAGGACGCAGTCGGCGATGGTCCGCTGCATCGCCTCTACGAGGCCTCCGACGGCTGGCTGTTCGTGGGCGCGAAGCCGGAGCAGTCGGACGATATGCCCAGCGCCGAGGAGTTTTCGACCAGGACTGTCGCGGAGTGGGTCGCTGAACTGACGTCGAAGGGCATCGGCGCGGCGGCTGTCGGATCGGTCGAGGACGCGATGACCGAGTATCGCGCCGTCTCGAATGGATACTCGATCACGCGAGAGCACGAGGGCAGGGGTCGCGTGCGGACCAATGGCCCATCGATCAAGATGAGCCGGACGCCGGTCACGGTGGGTCGGCCGGCGATGGCGCCGGGGTCGGCCGCCGAGGATGTGCTGGGTGAGACGGCGGAGGAGCTGAGATCCGCGCGTGTGATCGTGGTGGCTGACACTGCCGCCGGATGAAGGTCACGGCCCACTTCCTGAGATCCAGGCTCGAGGATGACAGGAAGTGGATTGACATGGCTTGGATCGATCACGTCATTGCGGATCCCGTTGCCGAAGAAGTGCAAGCTGATGGCCGCATTCGACGGTGGGGGACCGTGCCTGAGCTGAATGGCCGGTACCTCAGAGTGGTACTGTTGCCTGACGGTGAGACCGTAATGACCGCGTTTCTGGACAGAAGGTTCAGACCATGAAGGCCACCTATTTCGTAGACACTGACACGCTTGTCCTTCATTTCTCGGACAAGTTGGTTGAAGATTATGTTGACGTGGGCGATGCAGACCTGATGGAACTCGACGGCGATGGCGAGATAGTGGGACTGACGCTTGAGCACGCTGAGGAACGCAGCATTCTTCCCGATTTCGAGTTCGAGAGGGTCACGGGCGGCGTGGTCGACATCGAGAACGTCGGCGGCAAGTGGGTCGAAGTCAAGGCGGTCGAAGTTCAGACCTGACACTCCGCTACCCTCTGCTCATCGCTGATTGAGTGGAGGAGGAACCATGTCCCTGGCGCTGTCTGACGTTCGAATTCTCGACCTGACCCAGTATGAGGCTGGGACTTCCTCGACGCAGGCTCTGGGATGGCTTGGAGCGCAGATCGTCAAGGTTGAGCCGCCCGGGCGGGGTGAGCCGGGTCGACGGCTGGGTGCGGGCAGCGAGGTCGACTCGACCTATTTCATCACTCTGAACAACAACAAGCGCTCGCTGACGCTCGACTTGAAGTCGGACGAGGGACGTGAGATCTTCCTCAAGCTGGTACCGAACTTTGACATCGTGGTCGAAAACTTCACGCTGGGCACGATGGAGCGGCTGGGGATTGGCTACGACACGCTCAAGGAGATCCACCCCCAGCTGATCTACTGCACGGTGAAGGGGTTTGGCACGACGGGGCCGTGGGCGCCGACGAAGTCGTTCGACATGGTGGCACAGGCGGCGGGCGGGGCGATGGCGATTACGGGCACCGAGGACACCCTGCCGCTCAAGCCAGGTCCCACGATTGGCGACACCGGCACCGGCGTGCAGGCAGCGATCGGGATGCTGGCCGCGCTCTGGCAGCGCCAGCGAGACGGCGTTGGCCAGAAGGTCGAGCTTTCGATGCAGGAGGCGGTGACCAACTACACGCGCGTGCCGATGACGCGCCGGGAAGTCGCGGGCGACCCCGCGCCGCCATATGGCGACGGTCAGACCGCGCCGACGGGCCTCTTCCCGTGCAAGCCCGGGGGGCGCTCGGACTGGGTCTGGATCGTGGTCGCGGGCGGACGCATGCGTAAGGCGCTGATGGACACGATCGGCCGACCCGACCTGGCGGAGTCGAACGGCGCTCGCGGGATTACTCGCAATGAAGGCGACGATGTCCGCCAGGCGATCGAAGCCTGGACCAGCCAGCGGACCAAGTACGAGGTGATGGACCAGATGAAGGAAGTCGGCGTGCCGTCCGGGCCGGTGCTGGACTCGGGTGAGATCTTCACCAACGAGCACCTGCGTGAACGCGGGATGCTGGTCGACATTGAGCATCCGACGCGGGGTCCGATGACGCTGCTCGGCTGCCCGATCCGGCTGAGCGAGAGTCCGGCCGTGCATCGGCGCGCGCCGCTGCTCGGGGAGCACACGGCGGAGGTGCTGGCCGAGGAGTTGGGTATCGACGCGTCGGAGGTCGAGGCGCTGGCGCAGTCAGGGATCGTCTCCACCGCCTAGGGCGTGTTCACACTAGACCCATTCCACGTCGCCCCGTGCTTGACACGGGGCCCAGACCTCGACGGTTGCGAGCAGCAACGCCTTCATCCCTGGCTCAACGGTGGAGCGGGCGGACTCACGCGCGAGCATCGAGCTGA
>JAJDYG010000034.1 GCA_022822855.1 Dehalococcoidia bacterium | reverse complement strand
CGGTTGCGAGCAGCAACGCCTTCATCCCTGGCTCAACGGTGGAGCGGGCGGACTCACGCGCGAGCATCGAGCTGAGGCCAACGTCATTCCGCGCGCGAACCTGGTTGCTCTGGGCCCCGTGTCAAGCACGGGGCGACGATCGCTTCCGGTACTGCGATTGGCGTGGGCCGTTCTGACCCGCGTCGGCTTGCGCCAGCATAGATCATCCCGCTGAAACTGAAGTGTGAACGCGCGCTAGCTGTCGTATGAGATCAATTCGACGAGGTTGCCGTCGGGATCGCGTGTGTAGACGCTGACGCCCTCGGCGGTGCCGACAGCGCGGCCGCCAACTCGACCGGCCGGTCCTTCGATCACTTCGCAGCCGGTAGCCTCGATCGCCGCTGCTGCCGACTCGGCCGTGCCGTCCCAGACGAAGCAGAAGTCGCCGCAGCCGGGCTCGGCGGTTGGCCCGCGCAAGTCGAAGTCGGGATTCTGCCAGAGCTTCGGGTCGTGGACGTTGATTTTCTGGTCGCCGCAGGCGATGGCAAAAGCCGGGAAATCGCCGGAGCGCCATTCGGCTTCGTGGAGGATGACAAACCCGAGGGCGCGATAGAAGCCCAGCAAGGCTTCGGGATCGCCAGCGGGAATCGCGACGTGATCCATGCCTGTGACTGCCATGTTCGCGTCCTTCCCTGCGACTCCCACGCTCGTGCGTTGTGCGAAGGCTAGCGGCTCTCGCTGTTATCCTTTGCTCGCCTGCAGGCTGTTTCCCAACCACATGAGCCATCTCAGGAGCAACGATGCCCGATATCTCCGCCGACGACACCTTTCCGCGCAAGCGTCTGACCATCGGCGAGACCACGATGGCCTACGTCGATGAAGGGGATCCGGACGGCGATCCGATCATCTTCCTGCACGGCAATCCGACCTCCTCGTACCTGTGGCGCAACATCATGCCGCACGTGTTCGATTCGGCGCGCTGCCTCGCTCCCGACCTGATCGGGATGGGCGTCTCCGGCTCCTCACCCTCAGGTTCGTACCGCTTCGTCGACCACGCCGAGTGGGTCGACGCCTGGATCGAGGGCATGGATCTGGGCGACAACCTGACCTTCGTGATCCACGACTGGGGTTCGGCGCTCGGCTTCCACTGGGCGAACCGGCATCGGGATCGGGTCAAAGGCCTCGTGTACATGGAGGCGATCGTGCGCCCGGTGACCTGGGACGAATGGCCCGAAGCCGCAGCGCGGATCTTCCAGGGCATGCGCTCCGAAGCGGGTGAGTCCATGGTGCTGGAGAAGAACGTCTTCGTCGAGCGGATCCTGCCGGGCAGCGTGCTACGCGGTCTGACCGAGGAGGAGATGGAGGTCTATCGACTGCCTTACCGCGAGGAAGGTGAGTCTCGGCGTCCGACGCTGACCTGGCCGCGTGAGATTCCGATCAACGGCGAGCCAGCCGACGTGGTCGAGATCGCGCAGAGCTACGCGGATTTCCTTTCGTCGGACGCGTCGTCGCACATCGCGAAGCTGTTTGTCAACGCTGAGCCCGGCGCGATCCTGACCGGCGCACAGCGAGAATTCTGCCGAACCTGGCCGAACCAGACCGAAGTCACCGTACCCGGCAACCACTTCATCCAGGAGGACTCGCCGCACGAGATCGGCGAAGCGATCCGCGAGTGGTACGCGGGGCTTTAGCAAGGACGAGACGAGATGGCGGAGATCAGCAACGCCGAAGAGGCGCACGCCGAGTTGGACCAGGCGCGGGAGGAGTTCCGCCAGCTCGTGCAGGGACTGTCCAGCGAGGAATGGAACCGAAAGAGCGAGAACGCCGGTTGGACGAACGGCCAGCTCTGCTGGCACGTCGCGTTGACCGCGAGCGGCGGCACCCTGAGGGTGTCGCGGCTACGCCAGAACAAGGGGATGAAGCCGCCCGGACCTCTGATGGCGGTCCTCGACATTGTCAGCCTGTGGTTGGTGCGCATCCGGTCGCGCGGCTCGACACCCGATTCGGTGCTGGCCTTCTTCGATGAGCGCCTGGCGATGACGCGCGGGGTGATCGATACCGTCGCCGACGACGAGTGGAGCAACGGCGCTGTTTTTCTGGGCGAGCCGATGACCGTTGGCAGCTCTTTCGGTTTCCTGCGCGAACACATCAATGACCACGCGGCCGAGATGCGGCGCAGCTAGGGTGCGTTCACGCTGGGGGCAAACCGCAAGAGACGGCATACTCGCCGAGCACAGCGGTGGGGGCGCCCCCCCTTCAGCCCCCGCATCAAGTACGGGGCAGGCTTTCGGCAGCTTTCCCCCAGAGGGGGGAAGCGGGGAACGAACAGGACTGAACCATGTCAGAGATCACGAACGCCGAAGAGGCGCGCGCCGCACTAGAGCAAGCGCGCACTGACTATCGAGAACTGGTCCTTGGGCTCAGTGAAGACGAATGGAACCGCGACAGCAAGAATGCGGGCTGGACCAACCGCCAGCTGTGCTGGCACATGGCGTTCGGCGTCGGAGCTGGCGGCCAATCGATCTCTCGACTACGCAAGAACAAGGGCATGGACCCGCCCGGACCGCTGATGGCCGTGATCAACTTCGCCAGCCTGTGGATGGTCCGGATCCGTTCGCGGAGCGCGACACCAGAGTCCTTGTTGGCCTTTTACGACGCGGGCCACAGCAAGATGCTCGGGCTGGTCGACGATATTGGCGACGACGAGTGGGGTAACGGCGGCGTGGTGCTGGGCGAGCTGACGACGGTCGGCGGCGCGTTCGGCTTCACCAGCGACCACATCAGCGAACACGCCGCCGAGATGCGGCGCGACTGATCGGCCGCTACTGCCATGCCGCTGGATTCCGAGACGATTTTCAAGCGCTACCCGCCCCTGCGCGACATGGAGGCGGTCCCGCTGTTCCAGGAGCTGGGCTATCGATTCAGCGATGCCGGAGATGGTTGGTGCGAAATCACGCTTCAGGCGTCGCCGAAGACGCACAACCTCTACGGCATCGTCCACGGCGGCGTGTGGTTGCTGGTCGCCGACTCGGCGATGGGTGGCGCCCTGGGGACGATCCAGGGAGAGGGCGAGCGGGTGATCACGGCTCAGTCGGAGTTTCGTTGGTTGCGCGGTCTGGACGGCGATGTGATCCGCGCCCGGGCCGAGGTGATCCGCCGCGGTCGGACGCTGAGCCACTGCTCGGTCGATCTGTACGACGAGCGCGACCGGCACATCGGCCACGGAAACGGCACCTACGTGATGCTTCCTCCCGAATAGGCCCTTCCGCCGCTCGCCTGAACAGGGGCAGGCGGGGCAGGGGGCTGGTCCCCGAGTGAATCGGGGACTGGGGACGGGAGGAAGCCGCCCCTCCGTGACTACGTGACACCCCCCTCTTCGCGGGGGGAGGGAAGAATCTCGAAGCTCTACCCTATGGCTCCAACGGATTGCGGAGAGGCGTGGATTCATGGCTGGACGACTTGAGGGCAAGACCGCACTGATCACCGGCGGCGCGCGCGGTCAGGGCGCGGCTGAAGCGAAACTGTTCGCCGACGAGGGCGCGACGGTGGTGATCACAGATGTGCTGGACTCGGACGGCGAGGCAACAGCCTCGGACAGTGACAGCATCCGTTACCTGCATCACGACGTGACCAATGAAGACGAGTGGGCTGCGGTGGTGCAGGATGTGCTCGAGGACTACGGCAAGATCGACGCCCTGATCAACAACGCGGGCATCTTCAAGTCCAGGCCGATTGCCGACCTGTCGGTTGAGGAGTACAAGCAAGTCATCGAGATCAACCAGGTTGGCGTCTTCCTTGGCCTGAAACATGTAGGGCCGGTTATGTGCGAGGCGGGCTCCGGGTCGATCATCAATATCTCGTCGATTGCGGGGATGCGCGGCGGCGCCGGTTCGCTGGCCTACTCGGCGTCGAAGTGGGCGGTGCGCGGTATGACCAAGGTCGCGATGAGCGAGTTTGCGCCTTCCGGCGTCCGCGTTAACTCGATCCATCCGGGGCTGATCGAGACTCCGATGTTGCACCAGCTTCCGGCGATCGAACAGGGCCTCACCGATCAACTGGTGCGACGGATTCCGTACGGACGGATCGCTGAAGCCGTGGAAGTGGCTCGCCTGGCGCTGTTCCTCGCATCGGACGACTCCGAGTACATGAACGGCGTTGAGTTCATCATCGACGGCGGAATGACCCAGGGGATCTGAGCGAACGAGTAAGGCTCCAGCATGAGTACGCCCTCGGTCCAGTACACGGTCACCGACGACGATGTCGCCATCGCCTGGGTTGAGCGTGGGGTCGGCAAGCCGCTCATCGTCTCAACCGGGCCAATGCTGCCGCTCAATGTGGGCTGGGAGCCCGGCGGCCTCTGGGACCGGTTGTCCCAGTCGTTTCGGGTGATCCGTTTCGACCCACGCGGTTGTGGATTGTCCGAGCGTGACGGCGTGTTTGGTTCCTTTCACGACGAGGCACTCGACCTCGCCGCCGTCGTCAATGAGCTGGGTGAGCCGCGCGTCGCCCTGATGGGCTACTACATCGGCACGCCGGCAGCCGTGATCGCCATGCTCAACGAGCCGGAACGCTACACCCACATGGTCTTGCACCTGCCGATTCCAATGGTCGGTGGGCAGACCTTGACCAGTGAACCCGCTGGTTCTCCTCAAGGCGAGTACAACCAGCTCATGGACGGCACGATCGGCAATCTGCTGCGACTCGGCTGGCAGTATCACGAGGAATCCGCCAGACGAGCGCTGCTGACCATCATCGCGCCGACCGCCGACGAAGCCACATTGCGAAGTCTCTCCGAATTGATGCATCACTACCCCTCGATGAATCGGCTCTTTGGTCTGGTGCCAGAGATGCGCAGCCTCAACCTGCGTGAGGAACTGCGAAGCGTTGACGTCCCCACGCTGATCTCGATCCCGCCGGAGGGTGACGGCTTTGAAGATTCGAATGCCTCGTTCGGACGCGACTGGGCCCGCCGCATCCGCGGCGCGCGTCTCCTGGTCGGACGCGATGACACATCAGTCTTGGTCAACGGCGCCCTGACCATCAACCAACTGGCCGAGGCGATGGAGGAGTTCATTGGGATCGATCAACGGTCGCAGACAGCCGGCCAGGCGACCAGGACCGTGCTGTTCACCGATATCGAGGGATCAACCTCGATGGTCGATCGACTCGGTGATGACGAGGCTCGAACCATTACCCGCGAGATCGATCAGCTCACGCTGACCGCGATTCGAGACCATCAGGGCGTTCAGGTGAAGACGATGGGCGATGGCGTACTAGCCTGGTTCGGCGCAGCATCGGCGGGCGTTGAGGCCGCGGTGCAGATCCAGAGTCAACTGGCCAACCACGAGCGCTACAGCGATGTCTATGTCCGGATCGGGCTGAGCGCCGGGGAGCCGATCGCCGAGTCGGATGACCTGTACGGCACCACGGTCAATCAGGCGGCTCGAATCATGTCGATGGCGCAGGGCGGCGAGATCCTGGTCTCCGACCTCGTTCGCGGACTGTTGCAGGGTCGCCGGTATCAGTTTGAGGATCGGGGAACGCATCAGCTTCGCGGCTTCCGCGAATCGGTCCAGATATTCAGCGTCGACTGGCAGAGCGCCTCTGGCGGCAGCACAATCCTGGGGGGGACAAGCCAATGACCGACATGACCAAGCGCGAACGCGTGCGCGCCGCGATATCGGGCGAGCCGGTCGACCGGGCGCCTGCGTCTCTCTGGGGCCACGACTTTCTGCGCGAGTGGAGCAACGACGAACTCGTCGGCGCGACCTGCGAACAGTACGAGGCCTACGACTGGGACTTCATCAAGATCAATCCACGCTGGTCGATGTTCCCTGAAGCCTGGGGCGCGGTCTATTCGCCGCCCTCCGACCAATCGAATCCGACAATGGTCAGCTCGGCGCTGAACGAGCTCGAGGAGCTACATGACGTTGTCTCGGTCCACGCCGAGCGCGGCGTGTTCGGCGAGCACATCGAGTCGACCCGCCTGGTCGTTGAGCGCACCAGGGGCGAAGTCGACGTGGTGCAAACCGTGTTCTCGCCGATGGCCACGGTGGGCCTGATGTTCGGTCACCCGCGGGCGTTCAAACAGGCCGCTCGCGAGGCGCCGGCGGCAGTCCATTCGGCGATCGCCCGCGTGACCGAGACAATCATCAACTACAGCCGCGCCAACATGAACGTCGGCGCCTCAGGAGTGTTCTACGCGCCGCTGCAATGGGCCAGCCACGCCAACTCGACGCCAGATTTCTACCTCGAGTTCGGCCGTCCCTACGACTTGCAGGTGCTGGACGCCATTCGCGACGCCGAGTTCAATATTCTCCACGTTTGCCATACGAACAACATGCTGGCCGACGTGCTCGACTACCCCGTCCACGCCTTCAACTGGGACGACCGCGACGAGACCAACGCCAGCCTCGCCGATGTCTGGTCGGAGACCGACAAAGCGGTGATGGGCGGCGTCAGCCGATCGGGTTTGGGAGACCTTGGCGCCGACCAGATCAGAGTCCAGGCGTCGGAGGCGGCAAGCGTTGGGAACACGAGAGTGTTCGTCACCGGCGGTTGCTCGATCCCGCCGCACACGTCTCACGAGAACCGCGCGGCCGTGGCCTCGGGCGCTCGAGGGAACTGACCCAGACCGGCCGTCAGCCGGTCGGAATCCGATACAGGTCCGACGCGTTCGTCTGCAGGACGGCGGTGCGGATGTCGGGATCGAGGTCTCCGAGGACGTTGGCGATGTGCTCCTGGCTGCGGGGATAGAGACAGGTTGGGTGGGGGAAGTCGGTCTCGAAGAGGACGTTCTTCACTCCGATCTGCTCGATCACCTTGCGGGGGCCAAAGTCCTCGAACCAGAAGCAGGCCCAGATGTTGCGGCGGAACTTCTCCGTCGGACGCAACTCGTGGTGCTTGACTTCGGTCGGAACCATCTCATCCCATTGGTATTCGCAAGCTTCGAGTAGGAAGGGGATCCAGCCGATCCCACTTTCGACTGAAACGAACTTGAGCCGTGGGAACCGCTCGAGCACGTCGCTGTAGAGCAGGTTGGAGATCATGCGAGCGTTGTCGATGTAGATATTGGCCGCCCCGATCGCCATCTTGCGCTCGGGGCCCATCGACTCCCAGGGCGACGAGACGAAGGGCGAGGGCGCGCCCTTGGCGCCGCCAGAACCGATGTGGAAATTGAGCACCACGTCGAGGTCCTGGGCGAGCTCGAAGAACGGGTCCCAGTGCGAAGTGCCGTAGTCGGGCAGATCGAACTTCTCGGGCGTGTCGCAGATCGTGAATCCTCGGGTGCCGTACTGCTCGACCGTGCGGCGCATCTCGGCCAGGGTGGCGTCGAGATCCCAGAATGGCAGCAGCGCCTGTGGGAACAGGCGGCCTCCCGACTCCGACTGCCATTCCCCCATCGCATCGTTGTAGATGTAGACGCAGGCGTTGCGTAGTTCGGGATCTTCAACGTCGAGGAAGCGCGCCGAGGCGAAACCGGAGATGTTCGGATACACGATCTGTGCGTAGAGTCCGAGCCGCTCCATCAGTTCCATCCGCGCGGGCACCTCGTAAGCAGCGGCGTCGAGACGGTCGAAATCGTGGACGCCGAGGATACCGAGCACCTTGTCGCCGCCGCTCTCAACCACGGACAGCCCCACAGGACCCAGCGGCACGTCACCGTCGACGAACCAGATGTGTTCGTCGTCGACCTTGCGCAGTTGCGGCATCCGGTCGCGCATGCCGGCCGGCGCTCGCGAGGTCCACATGTCGGGCGGTTCGGTGACGTGGGAGTCGCAGTCGATGACGCTGATCCCCTGGATCGCGTTGAGCATCGGGTTCTCGTGAACGGTCGGATTTGCGCTAACCATGGTCGGCTCCGTGGACTGGGAACTGAGTTCGCTTTGCCGAGATGCTAGTGGTTTCAGTCCTCGTCCGAGTCTTGAGCGAAGAGGCTGGTGATGTGCGGGGCGAGGTAGGCCACCGTCACGGCTAGCCCGCTGTTGACCAGGATCCAGGGCCAGTACAGGTCCTCACCGAGCCAGTCGACGCCGACCCCGCTCTCGTCGAGGCCGAACTCGAGCCACCAATCGAGGAACACGAACAGGACGAGCGCGACGTTGAGCGGGCTCAAGATCGGACCGTCGATGCCCTTGCCCGCGATCCAGCGGGCGACGAAGGCGAAGACCGCCATCGCTCCAGCCCAGGTCCAGGCGGGCGACGGCATCGTCACGTCGGCCTGCCAGAAGGCCAGGTTCATCCAGAATTGAAGGAATGAGAAGACCAGCACCCAGACCACCAGTGGCCGAGTGGCGTACGGAGCCAGGAGACGAGCCCCGACGACGGTCAGGATCAACATCAGCGAGAACGGCCAGAAGATCGGTTCGGCGGCGAAGCTCCCCCCGACGGTCGAGTAGGACAGGATGTACTCGCAGATGATTAGTCCCAGCACGCTCAGAGCGACCGTCATGTTCTCGACGTCGCTCAGCTTGCTGCGCAGCGGGCGCATCGTCAGCACTCGGCCGACGACCACGGCAGTCAGGATCTCTGCGCCCCACCAGATCGACTGCTGATCGACATCCGCAAGGTCCCCGATCGTCTCCAACAGGAAGATCAACCCCGAGGTCAGGATGACGAATCGCCAACCGGTGTCGTCCCAGATGGCACGCAGCGCTCCAACGGGGTCGTTCAGCGCATTCATCATTTGTTCGTGATGCGGCATCGCTGTTTCCTCTCGGGAACTGGCTCCATTGGTCGGAACGTAGGACTTTGAACTCGTCCATGTCGTACGTTGCGGGCAACGCAGAACACAGACCAGGAGGAAGAGTATGGGAGCACTCGACGGCAAGGTTGCCCTGATTACAGGCGCAGCGTCGGGGATTGGGCTGGCGACCTCGCAGCTCTTTGCCAATGAGGGTGCGCAGGTCGCGATGTTCGACCGCAATGCCGACCTCGTCAACGAGACCGCGCGTGAGATTGGCAGCAGCGCCCTTGCGATCAGCGGTGACGTGACCAACGAGGACGATGTTGCCGCGATGGTCGCGGGCTGCGTCGACCGTTTTGGCCGGCTCGACATCGGCTTCAACAACGCCGGAATCGCCGGCACCGCTGCGATCCACGAGCAAGAACTGGGGCACTTCCAGCACGTCATCGATGTCTGCCTAACCGGTGTGTTCCTCTGCCTCAAGCACCAATCGAAACGGCTCATTGAGCAAGGCGAAGGCGGATCGCTGATCAATACGGCCAGCATCAACGCGACACAGGCAACGAAGGGGCTCAGCGCCTACTGCTCGGCGAAGGCTGGCGTGGCGATGTTGACCAAGGTGTCGGCGTTGGAGCTCGGTGAGTACGGCATCCGCGTCAACGCGATCGGGCCGGGCCACACGAGGACGCCGCTGACCGAACGCGCCCGAGACGTGGACGGGTTCGACGAAGCGATGATCGGCGCGACCCCGCTCGGCCGACTCGGCGAGCCGAGCGACATCGCACAGATGGCGCTCTACCTGGGCAGCGACGCGAGTCCGTGGGTCTCGGGCCAGCTCTTCTACGTGGACGGTGGAATCACGGTCAACGAACTGCCGCCGGGCTTCAATCTGCTGGAAGCATCCTTGAGACCACCGCGTAGCGACTGACTGGCCATGCGTGACCCGCTTGCGCTTGCCGCCGGTATCTCGCTATCCGAGACTGGGCGTCGACACTGAGAGATACCCGCGGCAAGCGCGGGAATGACGGACGAGTGCTTGGATAGAGGAGCGAATCATGGGACTACTGGACGGCAAGGCGGCACTGATCACGGGCGCCGCTTCGGGAATCGGTTTGGCCGCGGCGAAGCGGTTTGCTGAGGAAGGCGCGCAAGTCGCGCTCGCCGACCGCAACGCCGACGGCGCTGCTGAAGCGGCCCGCGGGATCGGCTCGCAGGCCACGGCGATCACCGCCGACGTGACCGACGAGGACGACGTCGCCAACATGGTGATGTCCTGCGTTGACCGCTTCGGCAGGTTGGACGTCGCCTTCAACAACGCCGGTATCGGCGGATTCTCGCCGATTCAGGACTATCCGCTGTCGCAGTTTCAGCGCGTCATCGATGTCTGCCTGACCGGCGTCTTCCTCTGCATCAAGCACGAATCGAAGCACCTGATCGAGCAGGGATCGGGCGGATCGATCATCAACACGGCGTCGCTGAACAGCATCCAGGCGACCGAAGGGCTGTCAGCCTATTGCTCGGCCAAGGCCGGCGTGGCGATGCTGACCAAGGTTTCGGCGCTGGAGCTGGGACGCCACAACATCCGGGTCAACAGCATCGGACCGGGATTGATCCGGACCCCGCTGACCGAGGGACTGCGCGACGTTCCCGGTTTGGAAGAAGCATTCGCCGACGAGGCGCCGCTGGGCCGTGTCGGCGAGCCCGAGGATGTGGCTCAGCTCGCGCTCTGGCTCGCGTCTGATGCCTCGTCGCTGATGACCGGTCAGACCGTGCAGCTCAACGGCGGAGCCGACATCAACAAGTATCCGCCGCTGTTCGACTTCTTCGGCCAGCAGCCTCAGTGATGCCTAGACTGCCTGCCAGTCCGTTGGCCCACCCTGGGCGCGCATGGTCTGGAGGCAAGGATGCGTGAGTTCGAAGGTAAGACTGCAGTCGTCACGGGCGCGGCCAGCGGAATGGGGCTGGCGTTCGCTCGACGCTTCGCCGCAGAAGGGATGAACGTCGTCCTCGCCGATATCGAGGAGGACGCGCTCAACACTCAGGTGACCAGACTCGAGCAGGAAGAGCGCAATGTTCTCGGCGTGATCGTCGACACCAGCCGACGGGAAGCCCTGGAGAATCTCCGCGACCGGACGATTGCGGAATACGGCAACATCCACATCCTGGTCAACAACGCCGGCGTCGCCGGCGGCGAGGACGCAGGAGTCTTCCCCGACGGCAGGGTCAACGGCACGTGGCAGGTCTCCGACGAAACCTGGAACTGGATCATGGGAGTCAACTTCTGGGGCGTGCTCTACGGACTCCAGGTGTTTGTCCCGCATATGCTCGATCACGGCGAGGAAGGCCACATCGTCAACACCGCCTCGCTCGCCGGTCTGATGCCCGGCGGCGGCGCGTACAGCGTCTCCAAGCACGCCGTGCTGACGATGACCGAAGGTCTCTACCAGCAGTTCCAGGCGATGGGCGCGAACCTCAGCGCGTCCGTGCTCTGTCCCGGTTTCGTCAACACCAACATTGGAAGCGCCGATCGCAACCGACCGGAAGAGTTCGGCGGCGAGACAGAGCGAACGCCGGAGCAGGAACAGGCCATCCAGTTCATGCTGGGCGGCGGGATGGACCCTGACCAGGTGGCGGACATCGTCTTCGATTCGATCGTCGAGCAGCGTTGCTACATCCTCCCCCATCCAGCCTGGGACGACGTAGTCCGCGGCCGGGTCGAGCATGTCCTCGCCCGAGAGGCCCCAATCTCTGTCGACATGGAGGAGATGATGCGACGGCGAGCAGCCGGCCAGGAAGTCTGACCAGCAACCCAACAATCAGGAGGAAGTGACTATGCGTGAGTTTGCAGGAAAGACGGCGGTCGTCACCGGCGGCGCGAGCGGGATCGGCCTGGCGATGGTCGAACGATTCGCCTCGGAGGGCATGAACGTTGTGCTCGCCGACATCCAGGAGGACGCGCTCCAGGCGCAGGTCCGGCGGCTTGAGCAGGAAGAGCGTTCGGTCATGGGCGTCGTCGTCAACACGATGCAGCGTGAGACGCTGGAGCAGCTTCGCGACCAGACCATCGCTGAGTTCGGCAACATCCACATCCTCTGCAACAACGCCGGCGTGTTCAGCTTCCAGGACGCGATGGGCCTCGGCGACGACGCGGTCAACATCTGGGATGTCGAGGACAGCATCTGGGAGTGGGTGATCGGGGTGAATTTCTGGGGCGTGCTCTACGGCATCCAGACGTTCCTCCCGCACATGGTCGGACACGGCGAGGACGGCCACGTCGTCAACACCTCCTCGGTCGCCGGCATCACGCCGGGCGGCAGCGCCTACAGCGTCTCCAAGCATGGCGTCCTGACGCTGACCGAGGGACTGCACCAGAATCTCGAGCGGATTGGATCGAAGATCGGCGCCTCCGTGCTCTGTCCGGGCGCGGTCCAGACCCAGATCATGAACGCCGACCGCAACCGACCGGACGAATACGGCGGCGCCGGTGAACGCTCCGAGGGAGAGGCTGCGGCGTTCAACGCCTTCCTCGCCTCCGGCATCGATCCGGCAAACGTGGCCGACCAGGTCCTGCAGTCGATCGTCGAAGAACGCTGCTACGTCCTCCCCCATCCCGACTGGGATGACATCGTCCGGCAACGAGTGGAGAACATGCTCGCCCGAACCGTGCCCGCGGCACGACTCCCCGGACAGTCGACGAGCCAGCGCTGAGCCGCCGTCACGACCGCTCGTAGACTGCGCGAACAATTGACAACCAGCTCGGAACACTCTGAGAGGACCAGCCATGCGTGATTTCAGCGGCAAAACAGCGGTGGTAACCGGAGCAGCCAGCGGTATGGGCTACGCCTTCGCCGAGCGCTTCGCCGCGGAGGGCATGAACGTCGTCCTCGCAGACATCGAGACAGACGCCCTCAACGCCGCAGTCGTCCGACTCGAACAGCAGGAACGCAACGTGATCGGCGTCGAGGTCGATACGATGCAGCGCGAGACGCTCGAGAGCGTCCGCGACCAGGCCATCGAGCGCTTCGGCAAGATCCACGTGCTCTGCAACAACGCTGGCGTCACCTCGCGCCGGGACGGCGGCCTCGGCTCAGGCGCCGGAGCCGTGCCCGTCTGGGAAGTCCCCGACTCAACCTGGGACTGGGTCATGGGAGTCAACTTCTGGGGTGTGCTCTACGGACTCCAGGTCTTCGTCCCATCCATGCTCGAGCACGGCGAAGACGGCCACATCGTCAACACCGCCTCCGTCGCCGGACTGATCCCCGGCGCCTCCGCCTACAGCGTCTCCAAGCACGGCGTCCTGACGCTGACCGAAGGGCTCTGGCACCACCTCCGACACGCAGACGCCAACATCTCCGCCTCAGTCCTCTGCCCGGGCTTCGTCAACACCCAGATCAACGAGGCGGAACGTAACCGCCCCAGCGAGTTCGGTCAGTCGATCGAAGCCAACGAAGCCCAGCGCACGGCGTCTCAGGTCTTCCTCGGCGGCGGCATGGATCCCTCCGACGTCGCCGACCTCGTCTGGCAAGCGATGGTCGACGACCACCTCTACATCCTGCCCCACGACGGATGGCGCGACATCATCCTGGGCAGAGTGGAATCGGTCCTCGAAGGTCAACAGCCCGTCGAGGTCGACTTCCAGAAGATGATGGAGCGAAGGGCCGGCGGCGCAGACGTCTAGTCCGAGCGCGAAGCGCTACTCGTCGCCGCCCGACTCGAGCTGCGCGGCGAATTCCTTGCGGCCGACCCGCTCTTTCTCCGTCTTCGCCATAATCGTCTCGGGAATCCAGAACGGCAGATTGGTATCGGCGCGCGACGGCGCGAGCAGATCGTCGAGGTCCATGACCAACTCGCGGCGGTCGTACTTGGTCTGCTCGTGGCCCTCCCACATGGGCAGCATCGCGATCGCGTCGAAGGGGCAGACCTCGACGCAGATGTTGCAGCGCATGCAGCGGCCGAAGTCGATGTAGAAGTCCTTGATCACCGACTTATGGTTGCTCTTGCCGGCTGCGCTGGCCGGGTTCTTCATCAGCGTCGTCGTCATGCAGTCGACCGGGCAGGCGGCGGCGCACTTGCCGCAGCCGGTGCAATTGGGCTCTTCGAGCTGGTGGTTCCAGATCAGGTAGGGGAAGGTCCGAGCGCGCTTGGGCAGCTGCTTCTTTTCAAACGGGTAGTGGACTGTCACCGGCCCGCGCTTCAGCACCTTGGCGCCCCGACCCATGACCTTGAACACACCGCGCATGGCCCGCTCCCTACCTTGCCGTTCCTGGCAGCGCTACCAACTCAGGATAGCGCACGGCTCCATCCGGTCAGAGCGACATCTCGGCCACGACCGGCGGAATGATCAGCGGAGCGCCAGTCCATCGCGCGACCTCTTGAGGAGACACTCCAGGCGCGGTCTCGCGCAGCGAGAGACCGCTTGCCGATACGTCGATCACGGCGAGGTCGGTGATGATCACATCGACGCAGCGCTCGGCGGTGAGCGGATAGTCGCAGACCTCGACGATCCGAGGTTCGCCGTCGCGAGTGACATGCGCCATCGCGATGATCAACTTGCGCGCGCCCACAGCCAGGTCCATCGCGCCGCCGACGCTGCCGCCGCCTCGCGCGGGCACGTACCAGTTGGCCAGGTCGCCGGCCGCCGAGACCTGCAGCCCGCCCAGGACGGCCGCGTCGATGTGGCCGCCGCGGATCATCGCGAAGGAGTCGGCCGTGTCGAAGAAGCTCGCCCCCGCTACCAGATCGACCGGCTGCCCGCCGGCGTTGATCAGGTCGGAGTCGAAGTCGGACTCGGAGATTCCCGAGTAGCCGAGGATGCCGTTCTCGGCCTGGAACAGGATGCCGTCGGCCGGCTCGACGAAACCGGCCACGAGCGTGGGCAGGCCGATGCCGAGATTGACGACCGAGCCGGGCTCGAGCTCGCGCGCCGCGCGCAGGGCGATCAGTTCGCGGCTGAGTCCGTTCGGCGGCCGGGCGTCGGGCATGATCATCCGTCCCAGCGCACGGGGATCGGGGCGCACCGCACCAGGCGGTCGACGTAGACCCCGGGCGTGCCGACCTGATCCGGTGGAATCACGCCCGCCTCCACGATCTCCTCGACCTCGGCGATGACCAGGTCGGCGGCAGTCGCCATCACCGGATTGAAGTTCAGCCCGGCGAGTCGGTACTGCAGGTTGCCCTGCCGGTCGGCGCGCCAGGCCTTGAGCAGCGCCACGTCGCCGCGCAGCGGACGCTCCAGCAGCCAGCGCTCGCCGTCGAGTTCGAGCGTTTGCTTGCCCTCGGCCATCATCGTGCCCAGCCCGGTCTTGGTCAGCACCCCGCCAAGCCCCGCCCCTCCCGCGCGCAGCCGCTCGATCAGCGTGCCCTGCGGGACCAGTTCCAGTTCCGCCTCACCGGCCCGATAGAGCTCCTCAAACCGCGAGGAGCGGGTGCCCGAGGCGCGGATCGCAAAGGTCGCGATCACCCTGGTCAGTTGCCGATCCTCGCACAGTTCGTCAAGCAGGTCTCCGAGGCCGATGTTGTTGGCCACCGCCGTCAATCCGCTCTGGCCGGTCTGCTTGAGCGCGAGGATCAGATTGGACGGCGTGCCCGCCGAGACAAAGCCGCCAACCAGGATCGTGACGCCATCCGGGATATCGGCGACGGCAGCGGCGGGAGAGTCAAACACCTCGACACTCATGCGCCGATCCTACCGCCGCCCTCTCCCCATCCGATGCTCCGCGCACCAACGCCACTCCCAGTGCCCAACTTGTTCGGGGACCCGCTCCCTCCCTCCGATACCCCGCGCTTGACGCGGGGCCCAGACCACCCAAGCTCCGCCACGGCAACACCCTCCGCCTCAGCAACAACCTCACGCTCCCATTCCCCTCCCAGTCCCCGATTCATTCGGGGACCCGCTCCCTCCGCTCCGATGCCCCGCGCTTGACGCGGGGCCCAGGGCAACCACACCCGACAAGGCAACACTCTCCGCCTCAGCGACAACCTCACGCTCCCATTCCCCTCCTAGTCCCCGATTCATTCGGGGACCCGCCCTCAACCCGCCCCTCCGACAACTCCGCCACATCATCAGCACACCCGTTCCCATACCATCAACCCCATCAGACACCAACAGAAGGAGACCCACCAATGTCTGCAGCAACCATGGGCGTCGCCGTCGCCCGATCCCGCCCCCAGCACAACCCTCCGCTCTCACTCAAGGCCGGCGCCATCGTCGGCAGGCTCCAGCACTTCGCCACCGACGGACCCGCCTACATCCAGTTCCAGGCCACCAGGTCACTCGCCCGCATCGTCGGACTCTTCGACAAGGCCAGCGACGCCCTGCGCGAACTCGGACTCTCCCGAGACAACCAGCAGGAACCCAGCCAGCAGCCCGAGCAGCACAGCGGACTCTACCCCGTAGACGAGACCGGCGAGGAAGATGACGACTACCCCTAATACCCCTGCGACACCGGCTCGGTGAGCGCCTCAGGCGCGCCCACCGGCAACGGCTTTTTTCCGGCCGGCAGGCAGCGCGAACTCCATCGCGCCTCGTCCCCCGTGTCCCTTCGACCCGACGCCTCCCAGGCTCGGGTCTCTACCCCGTGGCCGGCGTCCAGTCCCCGATGTATTCGGGGCCTGCCCCCGACTCGATCGGGGGACCCCCTCCCCTGCGATGCCCCGCCTCCGGACAGGCACTCGGCCCTCATCAGATATCTTGCTCGTATCTGGCACCTGCGCCCCAAGGAGGCCCATCATGCCCGCGCCGCTTGACGGAATCCGCGTCGTCGACTTCACCCGCTATCAGAACGGCCCCCATGCGACGGCGATGCTCGCCGACATGGGCGCTGACGTGCTCAAGGTTGAGATGCCCGGCAACGGCGATCCCGGGCGGCAGCTCGGCGTGGGCGCGGACGGGTTCTGCTCCTACTTCGAAGCGCTCAACCGAGGCAAGCGCTCGATGACGCTCGACCTGCGGGCCGAGGGTGCGATCGAGGTCGTCCACAAGCTGATCGAGGACGCCGATGTGCTGGCCGAGAACTTCCGGCCCGGCTACCTCGACTCGATTGGTCTCGGTTACGACGACCTCAAGCAGGTCAATCCTCAACTGATCTACGCGACCAACTCGGGCTTCGGCCCTGAGGGCGAGTGGGCCACGCGCGGATCGTTCGATGTGGTGGCGCAGGGCATGTCGGGCGCGATGGTCGCGCTCGGCGGCGGGCCGGGCGAGCGTCCAATCACCGCTCCCTGGGGCCTGGCCGACCAGACCGGTTCGCTGCTCTTCGCCTACGGCATCGTGACCGCGCTGTTCGCGCGCTCGCAGCACGGCGTGGGTCAGAAGATCGACGTCTCGCAGCTCGGCGCGATGCTGACCTTGCAGGCGCTCTCGCTGCAGGCCTTCCTGCACAGCGGCTTCCAGCCGATCCTCAAGCCGGGCCGCTCCTTCTCGGCGACCTTTAGCTGGTACCAGGCCGGCGACGGCAAATGGTTCACGATGGGTCTGCTCGATCCGAAGAGCTGGCCGCCCCTCTGCGAGGCGCTGGATCGTCCCGACCTGCTCAACGACGAGCGCTCGACCGACCCGTTCCAGCGCCGCGACAACGAGGAATGGCTGCGCTCGGAGCTGGAGCAGACCTTCCAGCAGCGGACGCGGGAGGAATGGCTGTCACGCCTGATCGCCGCGCGGATCCCCTGCGGACCGGTCTACGACTACGAAGAGGTTGCCGAAGACAACCACTTCTGGCTGAACGGCTATCTGCAGCAGCCGCCGCATCCGCACTTCGAGGACCACAAGGTCGTCGGCATCCCGGTCAGCTTCAGCGAGACCAAGACCGAGGTCCGCTCGTCGGCCCCCGAGCTCGGCCAGGACACCGAGCTGGAACTGCTCAACCTCGGCTACGACTGGCCCGACATCGAGCGTCTGCACGACACAGGAGTAACGGCAGTCAAGACCCAGGGCTCGGCCGCCGCAGGCGACTGACCGTGCAACCATCACACTTTGACCTGTTCGCTGGCGCTGGAGGACTGAGTCTAGGACTCGAGCAAGCGGGATTCCGCTGCGCATTTGCAGACGACAACTGGACTCCAGCGTGCCAAACGTTCCAAAGCAACTTCCCGCACGTGCCACTTGTTCAAGCGGATGCCAGCGATCTGGATGCCTCCTCGATCCTCGACGCAGCGGCATCGAAACAGTCGCCCCTACTCGTTACAGGCGGTCCTCCTTGTCAAGGCTTCACTTCGGCGGGACCACGTCGCGTTGGGGACGTGAGAAACAACCTAGTGGCCGAGTTCAGCCGACTAGTGGTACAACTGCTCCCTGAGTGGGTGCTGTTCGAAAATGTAGAGGGGTTCTTGACACTTGATAAAGGCAGATTCGTTCTGGACCTCATTACTCCCCTTGTGGAGACGGGATATTGGATCCGGCTCCGAAAGATCAACGTCGCGAACTATGGCATTCCGCAATTGCGAAAACGAGTCATCGTCTTGGCTCGCCGATTTGCGGACCCAGGCTTTCCTGAACCTACTCATTACGCCTTCGGAGCTCCAGGTGTTGACCGCATTGGCGCCAATCGGCTGCCCCGAACTGCGACCGTCAGAGACGCTTTCCTCAACCTGTCCACGGCTGCGCCAACGGACGAGCCAACGGACGTCGAAACAAGACCAATCTCCGAGGACGAACTCAAGAGAATCAGGGGTCTACGGCAAGGCGGCACCATGCGCGACCTGCCAAAGGAGCTCCAACACTCAAGCTACTCGCGCCGCGCGAATCGCAGGGTGTCCGATGGCACGCCCACCGAGCGACGCGGAGGTGCCCCAGCAGGCTTACGCCGCCTTGTCGCTGACGAGCCATCCAAGGCGATCACCAGCGCAGCAAGCCGGGAACTGATTCACCCTTACGAAGACCGACCGATCACTCTCAGAGAATGCGCCCGCATCCAAGCCTTCCCTGACAGCTTCGTCTTCAGGGGCACAAGATCGGCACGCGCGATCCAGATTGGGAACGCAGTGCCCCCGCCGTTCGCCAGAATTCTGGGTACCCACATCTTGCGGTCCCACCACCGTTCCTGCGATTCCACGATTGCGGACCATGGACAACTGGTCGAACTCACCGTCAGCAACAGCGATGGCATGAGTCCGGCCTTGGAGACTCTCGTCGACCGAGTCACTGCGCGCCATCCAGCGGGGGGGCGCCAGCTATGGGACTAGCTCAAGCACAGCGACGGATGTTTGAGAGCGTTCGTAAACCGGGTTCCGGGAAGCAAGCCGTTTCATTATCGGACGAAGCGCTTCGCGCCCTGGCGTGTATCGTCGCCACAGACTTGGCAATAGACCTTGATGGCCTCGACCACCCAAACAGCTTCACGTTCTATTCGCCGGAGCCGGAGGCTCTAGTAGCTGCCGGAGGAGATCCACTGGAGTTGTTCGAATCCCTCGTTGATCTGGGCCCCCTTGATACGGACACTTACTTCACATCGCTTGCGAGATTGCACAAAGCTCGATTGAAGTATCACAAGGTGATTGCAACTCAGCCGACTCCAACTCTCGATCAAGTCGGACCAAGAGGTCTCCTACAATACGGTCTCATCCGGCCGAACTCCCTAGCTTCGCTATTGCTGATCCGGAAGTGGTTGTATGACATCGATAATCGTGCTGCTCAAGAGACCGGATATCTTTTCGAACCGATATTGGCCGGAGCTGTCGGAGGAATATCCGTCCCAGCCAAAGACAGCCCTGTACTGCGAAACGGCGATGGTTCAGGAAGACAGATTGACTGCCTACTTGACAAAACAGCCTATGAACTGAAACTGCGTGTCACGATCGCAGCCTCCGGACAGGGCAGATGGGGCGAAGAGCTAGCATTTCCCGAGGATTGTCGTCTTTCGGGGTTTCAGCCCGTTTTGGTCGTGTTCGACGGGACCCGGAACGCGAAACTGGAGGAACTAGAAGCTAGATTCATCAATAGTGGCGGCGAGGCATATGTCGGTGAAGACGCTTGGGGACATATGGAGTCGCGAGCTGGAGCCACCATGGGATTGTTCATCGAACACTATGTGAGGCGTCCCATCATGGACATCATGGAGCAAGCACCTGAGGAACTGCCTCATGCTGGAGTCAGCCTTACGCCAGATTCGGTCACATTCCGCATTGGCAGTGACGAATACACTTGGGATCGAATCGAATGAGGTCGCAAGCGACGGCGGACAAGGAATAGCAGTGCAGGCGATTGACCGAATGGCGGCCGATGAATCGAACACAGCCGGATCCTGCTGAACATCCGATCGTCCAGGTCGCGAGGGACCTGCAGCCGCTGATCGCCGAGTGCGCGGACGAGACCGAGGCCAACGGCCGGCCTCCCGAGCACCTGATCGAGACCTTCACCGACGCAGGGCTGTTCCGCCTGTTCATTCCCGCCGCCGCCGGCGGACTGGAAGTGCCGCCCCTGGTCACCTTCCACGCGGTCGAGGCCCTGTCCGAGGCCGATCCGTCCAGCGGCTGGGTCGTGATGCTCGCGGCTGAGCTGTCGCTGGTGACGGGCTTCATCGAGACGGACCATCTTCGCGAGATGATCGGTTCGGATGATCCCGGTGGACCCCGCTGCCGGATCGCCGGTTCGGCCCGGCCGACCAACTGGGGCAAGCGCGCCGACGGCGGCTGGATCATTAGCGGGATTGCGACCTACGCCAGCGGGATCGATCACGCGACCCACGTAGTCGCCGCGTTCCGCGACGAAGACCGGCCGAGCGATGCGTATATGTCCTTCCTCGACCCGGATCAGGGGACGATCCTGCGGACCTGGGACACGATGGGTCTGCGCGGCACAGGCTCGCATGACTACGAGAGCGTCGATGTGTTCGCGCCGGACAAGCGAACGATGAAGATCGGCTCGCGGCCTCACGCGAAGGGACCGAACTGGCGAATCCCCGACAGCGGCATCGCGAGCTGGCTGCAGAACGGCGGTCAGGCGCTGGGCGCCGCCCAGGGAGCGATCAACGAGGTCGTCCAGAATGCCAAGCTGGTAGCCAGCAAGAGCGATTCCCGCTCGCTCGCCGATCGCGAGCACTTCCGCGTCGCGCTGGGACGCGCCCAGGCGCGGGTCGGTTCGGCCCGTTCGTATGTCCGTGAGATGGGATCGATCGCCTGGCAGTCGGTATTGGATCGAGAACCGAATCTCGACGCCGTCGCCCAATGGCGGCTGGCCAACGTCAACGCCGTCCACGCCGCGACCGAGGCCGTCGAAATGCTCTTCCCCGCCGCGGGAACCAACGCGATTCACCGTCGCTGGACGCTCGAGCGCCGCTTCCGAGACCTGCAGGTCGCGCGACGGCACAACGCCGGTCTCGATTTCAACTGGGACGCCGGGACGAGACACATGCTCGATATGCCCGCCCTGACACGCGGAGCGGCAATCCCCGATCGCGATCGCTATCGCAGCGACCAGGTGCAGGCATGAGAGATATCGAACCGAGGGCTAGGAATCGAGCAGGTCGGACAGGGCAGAGTTCCAGACATCGGCTGCTTCGGAGAGCGGCGTGTTGATGCTGCCAAGCCGAAGCTGGTCGCCCCCTACCGTCCCGATCCTGGTCGCCGCCACGCCGTGCCGAGACGCCATTGCCGCCAACCGTGCCGATTCCCCGGCGGCGACGCTGATCACCGCGCGGGCGCCCGCCTCGCCGAACAGCGCGGCATCGACCCGCTCGACGCTTCCAAGCTCGACCGTGGCGCCGACCTCTCCAGCGATGGCCGACTCTGCCAGTGCGACGGCGAGACCGCCGTCGGAGCAGTCGTGGGCGGACTTGAGCAGGCCGGCTTCGGCCGCGTCGACGAGCGCGTCGACCAGGGCGGATTCGGCCTCGAGGTCAACCGCAACAGGTCCCGCCGACAGACCATGAACGATGGACAGATACTCACTGCCGCCAAGCGTCGAAGCATCCGGGTCGGGGCGGGAACCGAGCAGCCAGATCTCGTCGCCGTCGTCCTGGAAAGCCATCCGCACGGCCTTGGTGACATCGGCGATGATGCCGAGCATTCCGACGACCGGCGTTGGCGTGACGGGGCCGTCTTCGGACTCGTTGTACAGACTGGCGTTGCCTGACACGACCGGCGTGCCGAGGGCGCGGCAGGCGTCGGCCATGCCGCGGATCGACTGGCTGAGCTGGTAGTAGATCGGCGGTCGCTCGGGGTTGGCGAAGTTGAGGCAGTCGGTCACCGCGACCGGTCTGGCGCCGCTGCAGGCGATATTGCGGGCGGCCTCGGCGACCGCGCGGGCGGCTCCGGCATAGGGGTCGAGCTCGACGGCTCGGCCGGGACCGTCGGTGCAGACGGCGAGTCCCTGCTTGAGGCCGCGGATGCGCAGGACAGCCGCGTCCGATCCTGGTGTGACGACGGTGTTCGTGCCGACCATGTGGTCATACTGGCGATAGACCCAGCGCTTGGAGGCGATGTTGGGCGAGGCCAGCAACCGCAGCAGGACGTCGTTGGCGTCGGGTGGGGCGAGATCGGGGAGGGTCGACGGATCCCATGCCGCGCGCGCAGCGGACTCGGCGTCTCGCTCGGCGTAGGGCGTGTAGGCGGGCGGGCTGGTCATCACCGAGACGGGCGCCGCACCGACTTCCGACTCGCCGTCGAAGACACGCGCGATGCCGTCGTCGGTGACATCGCCGATCACTTCGGCGTGCAGGTCCCAGTGCTCGAACCAGGCTTGGACGTCACCGACGTGCTCAGGCTTGACGGCGGCGATCATCCGCTCCTGGGACTCGGAGAGCATGACCTCATACGGGGTCATGCCGGACTCTCGGCGCGGCACCTGCTGGGTCTGGATGCGGATTCCAGCTCCGGCCCGCTCGGCCATTTCGACGGTCGAAGATGTGATCCCGGCTGCGCCGCAGTCCTGCAGTCCTTCGAGCCAGTCGCGGTGGTCTCGGACCAGTCCCACGCAGGCGTCCATGAGGGACTTCTCGAGGAAGGGATTGCCGACCTGCACGGCCGGCCGGCGCTCGGCGGAGGACTCGTCCAGTTCGACCGAGGCGAAGGTCGCGCCGTGCAGGCCGTCGCGGCCGGTGTCGGCGCCGACGATCATGAGCTGGGTTCCCGGAGGTCCGGCAGTGGCGGAGAGCAGAGATCCGCGCGGGGCGATGCCGAGGCACATCGCGTTGACGAGCGGGTTGCTGCTGTAGGCGTCGCCGATGATGAGTTCGCCGCCGACAGTGGGAATGCCGAGGCAGTTGCCGTAGCCGCCGATGCCGGCGACGACGCCGACGCAGAGGCGCCGGTTGCGGCGATCCTCGAGTGGGCCGAAGCGCAGAGAGTCGAGCAGGGCGATCGGTTGCGCGCCCATGGCGAAGATGTCTCGGACGATGCCGCCGACGCCGGTCGCTGCGCCTTCGTACGGCTCAATCGCCGAGGGATGGTTGTGAGACTCGATCTTCATCACCGCGACCCAGCCGCCCCCGATGTCGATTGCGCCGGCGTTCTCCTCGCCCAGGTTGGTGAGAATGCGCTCGTCTTCGGTGGGGAAGTGGTGGAACAACGGTCGGGAGTGCTTGTAGCCGCAATGCTCGCTCCAGAGCGCGCCGATCATTCCCAACTCGACGTCGGACGGGGCGCGGCCGAGCATCTCGCAGGCGAGTTGGTATTCATCACGGCTGAGCGCGATCTGCGCGAGGACGTCGTCATCGACCTCGGCGGGCGGCGCATCGTTCGGGGCAGGCACAGTGGTCACGTCAGCCCCACCGTTCGATCATTGAGCGCCAGATGTAGTTGCCGTCGGTTCCGCCGAGCAACGGGTCGGATGCGCGCTCGGGGTGAGGCATCATGCCGAGGACATTGCCCATGGGATTCACGATTCCAGCGATGTCTCGCAGAGAGCCGTTGGGATTCTCACCCGAGTAGCGGAACAGCACGCGCCCGGCGTCTTCGAGTTCGTCGAGGACCTCGGGCGAAGCGAAGTACTGCCCCTCACCGTGCGAGATCGGCAGTTGGACGATCTGGCCCGGTCGACACGACGAGGAGAACCCGGTGTCGTTGCGCTCAACGGTCAGCTCCTGGGGTTGGCAGCGGAACTGGAGCGACGCATTGCGCAGCAGGACGCCGGGCAGCAGGCCCGCCTCGCACAGAATCTGAAATCCGTTGCAGGAACCGAAGATCGGCTTGCCGGTGCCAGCGAAGCGCTCCAGGGCCGACATCACCGGGGAGAATCGGGCGATTGCTCCGCAGCGCAGGTGGTCGCCGTAGGAGAATCCGCCGGGCAGGATCACGCCGTCGTACTCGTCGAGGGAGGATTCCTTATGCCAGACCCGTTCGGCGACCTGACCGAGATTCTCCAGCGCGTAGACGCAATCCCAGTCGCTCCAGGTACCGGGAAAGACGAGCACGGCGAATCGCATGCTGCGATGCTATCGGCCGGACTCGTTATGGCCAGTTGCCGCAGAACCAGAGGGCCGGTCAGAGCGCCGGATTGGGCGGCGATCCTTCGCGTGGGGTGGCGCGTAGCTCGTCCTCGGCGGCGGGAGGGTACTCGATCCGCTGATGATGCACGCCGACCAGCGTCTGCTTGAAACTGGCCGATATCTGCCGCAATTCGCTGAGCGTGAGATCGCAATGATCGAGCTGCCGCTCGCGCAATCGTTCGTCGAAGACGCCGTCAACCAGCAGGCCGATCCGGTCGGCACCATGTTCTCCGCTGGCGCGCACGACCGCCTCGCAGCTATCGGCCAGCATCACGATCGCCGTCTCTCGTGACTGGGGCGGCGGGCCGGGATATGTGTAGTCGCGAGGGTCGACCCGCGGATCAGACATCGCCGCCTTGCGATAGAAGAAGGCGACCCGACGTGAGCCGTGATGCTCGAGGATGAAGTCGCGGATGCGAGGCGGCAGCCGGTCGCGGCGGGCAAGGTCGTCGCCGCGCTCAACGTGCTCGATGATCAGTCGGGCGCTCTCGCTCGGATCCAGGTTCTCGTGGGGATTGGGGCCGTCCTGGTTCTCGATGAACATCGCGGGCCGATTGAGCTTGCCGATGTCGTGGTAGTAAGCGCCAACCCGGACGAGCAGCGGGTCGGCGTCGATCTGGGCGGCCGCCCGCTCGGACAGCGTTGCCACCAACAGCGAGTGGTGGAATGTGCCCGGTGCTTCCTCCTGCAGCCGGCGCAGCAGTGGACGCTGGAGCTGGGCCAGTTCGAGCAGCCGCATGGGCGTGGTGATGCCGAACAGCGCGCCGAGGAGGGAGAACGCGCCGATCGTAATGACCGCGACCAGCGCCGCAGTCACCAACGCGGCGAGGGCGAGCCAACCGAGCTGGTCGGTGACCCGCTGAGGGTCGAGCAGCCAGATCGCTGCACCTGCCAGGAAGCCGGACACTCCCGCGGCAATTCCGGCCATGCCGTATTGCGCGAGGGCTTGGGCGCGCGTCGCAGCAAAGACTCCGCCGAGCGAACTGGCAAGGAAGAAGGCCAACGGCCGCAATGCCAGCGCTCCGGAGGGGGCCAGCCCGTAGTCGGGGAGAACGATCGCCGCCGTCCCCGCCAAGACGGAGATCAGCACGCCGGTCGTGACGCCCAGGCCGGTGCTGAGCAACGCGGCGACCAAGACCGGTCCGGCGGCGAGAGGCAGCATCAGGTCCAGCGACTCATCGACGCCGCCCGGCAAGGCAAACTCGAACCAGGCCCGGGCTGCGGCGACGGAGACCAGGATCAACACTGCGAGCAGGAGGATTCTTCGGTCGCTGGCCGCCTCGGCGGGGCGCCAGAAGAACAGGTACAAGGCGAAGACGCTTGCGGCCCCGAGGCCAATGATCATCACGGCGCCCAGGGATTCGAGCTCGATGCCCGCGCCGCGAGGAGTGAGCTGAGCAAGGGCTTCGGCGGCGAAGTCGTCAACCATCGCGCCTCGCGGCACCACCAAGTCGCCCTCGGCAACGGTCCGCGAGACACCCGGAACGGCCAGGGCGGCACGGTCTCGCGCCTGCTCGGTGAGCGCCGCCGATTCGATCATCGTCGGGCGCAAGTAGGCGCTCACCAGCGAAGCGATGATGCTGGTCTCCGTCAGCGTCAAGGTCGGGTCGACCCGATCATGCAGGGTCAGACGCACCGAGTCGAGGTCTTCCTCGTAGAGCCGTTCCTGCAGGAGCGACTCGAGCAAGAGCTGCGCCTCGCGCTGAATGCTGTTGAACAACGGGGCCGAGACGGCGATCAGGAACATTTCATCGCGATCGGCCAACCTGGAGTCTGGTATGCGCACTCGCGGGGCCGGGGCGACCTGCTCCGGCTGGTCAGCTTCCTCTGTGCCCTCCTCAGTTCCTTCGGCGCCTTCCTTAGCGTCGGCTGATGTCGTCGAATCCTGCTCTGTCGCAAGTGGCGCGTCGCGCGCCTGGCGTTCGAAGACGACGGCATCGAGGTACAGCCTCAGGCCTTCCAACTGGGCCGGGCGGATGTCGGGATTGAACTCGAAATGCGTATCGACATCGTCACGCGCGGCTTGCTGGGCCTCAGCCGTCAGTGCGGCGCTGACGAAGGTGACCTGCTCGGACGCGACGATGTCACGATCAGCGACCGTGCCAGTGGCGGGGAAGGTTTCGGTCGGCTGAAATGGTGTGAGCGCCAGGACAATGCCGATGCCAAGCGCAATCCCGAACAGGCCTACGCGCCACCGGGTGAAGTAGGTTGGCTGGCTCATCACAAGATCATTGGAGCATGGTCACAAACACTCAGCGCAAAGATCGGCTGCGCGCGCTCCGTGATTCAATGATACAGACGCCGTTACGTCAAGAAGAGGAAGAAAAAACAACTGGGCCAGGGTCAGTCGGAGCCTGCGGCCTCCGCCAGCAACTGCCCAACGACGGCATTGACGAGCGACCCGTCCGCCTCACCCCTCAGTTCCTTCATCAGCATGCCCATCACCTTGCCCCGATCACCGGGGCCGGAGGCACCGACCTGATCGATCACGGCTCGGGCGCGCTCAGTCACTTCTTCGCGGCTCAGTTGCCTGGGCAGGTACTGCTCGATGATCGCGATCTCGACCCGCTCGATCTCAGCCAGGTCGTCGCGGCCGCCCTTCTCGAACTGCTCGATCGACTCGCGGCGCTGTTTGACCTGCCGTTGCAGGATCGCGAGGACATCGGACTCGGGTAGTTCAGCGCCACGCTTCTCGATTTCGGCATTCTTGATCGCGGCCTCGAGCATCCTGATCGTGCTGCGACGCGGGACATCTTTGGCCCGCATCGCGTCGCGGAGATCAGAGCGTAGCTGCTCGCGAACGCCAGCCATTGAGAGACATCACTCCGTCCGCCCAACGTGTCGGTCGACGTTGAGCGACTGCGAACCGGGAGGGGTCCGAAGTTCTAGTCGGCCGAGGGAAGCACCTTCGGCTGCATCAATTCCATCTCGCGCTCGTCAACCTTGAGGTCGCACTCGCCCGGCTTGATGCAAAGCACCTCAATGCCCGACTCTTCGTCGCGGTACCGCTTGCCAAGTTGGACTGCCATCGTCGTTACTCTCCCACTCGCTCGGTATTGAACTCCCGGCCGACTGCCTGTCGGCGGCCCGCCGCGCGACGTGCGCGACGAGCTCGGTGATTCGACCGCGCGCTACTTCTCTTCGAGCGGCGTATCGCCGCACTTGAGCTCTGCGTCACCGCCGCGCGTCACGATGAATTCCGCGCCGCAGCTCGGACAGAAGTAACGCTTGCCGGTTTGTGCTGCTGCCATCCTGATCTCTCCTGACCCCGCCGATCCGCTGGCGAGGCTTCTCTTACAACGCCGAACTTGGAATACAGGTCAGCGTACCAATGACGAACGATTCAATCTTGGGCACTCACCGTCCCCGGGCGACCGCTCTGCTCAGATTATGACGACCCGCTGTGAGCGCTCAACCAGTCACCGAGCTCCGCCGAGACCTGACCGCAGGTATTCGAGGTCACCTGTGTCGCCGGCGTTGGAACGGGCAGTCCGGCGGCGAACCGCTCTTCAGCGGTGTTCACATTGTCGACGGCGGCCTGATAGTCGCTGGCGGTCTTGAGCCAGGCGCGGTTCATCGCCACTTCCTGCTGGACACTGGAGGCGGCGTTGAAGCTCGAGGTGGCGTCGGCGACCGCCTGTGAGTCATCGGAGGTTCGGATGGTGACGGCGGCCAGCACGAGCGCGGTGTAACCTTTCTCGTATGCCGCCAACGCATCCTGTGCCTCATCGAGGCCTTCACCCGACTCTTCCGCCGCGGCAACCGCGTCGCGCAGGCTGATCAACTCTGCATCCGCCGCCTCGGTGCGAGCGACAGCGCCTGCGGCTGCTTCGAGATCGACGAACCAGCCCGAGGCCTTCAGGGTCTCTTCCGCCGCCTCAAGCGCGGTGTGCAGGTTCTCGATTGTGACCTCGTCCAGGTGGACGGCGTGCTCGACGGCGGTCTCCCACGCATTGCCGGCGTTGGTCGTGATCAGCGTGACGAGGTTGTCGATCTTGAAGCCATCAAGCGAGCCGCCCTGATCGATGCTCCAGGGAGGCATCGGGGTTCCGTTGCGTCCGCAAGTAATGGTGTAGCGGAAGTCGTTCTGCAGCGCCTCTAGCTGACCCTGGTTGTCGGTCAGGAACGCGTAGGTGTTGTTCGGCGTGTTCAGTGCCGGGCCGACCAGCGACGCGTCCGACTCGGAGCCTCGGCCGTCATTGCCGTGGCACTCGCGGCAGTTGTTGGCGAACGTCCACGAAGCGCGTTGGGCGTCCTTGGTCAGGATTTCGGATCGGGCCTCTGTGCGACGCCCGTTGTCAAACCAGGTGTAGGCGCCCAGCGAGGCCACGGCCAGCACCAACAGGAGCACCATGGCGAGAATCTGCTTCTCGGTGTTCTGTCCGCTCATCGCCCTCTATTCCTCGTGTCTGTCGCCTGCGCGCTGATTCAACAGCGCAGCAAGTGACTGGCCGGCTGCTTAGCCGTAGGAGGTGGTGCGCTGAGGATTGTCCTCACCGCCCTTTTTGATGCTGCCTGTGTTGACCGTCAACGAGCCATCGCTGTTGACGGTGATTTCCATGGTGTCCATCGGTCGCGGCGCGGGACCGAAGACTCGGATGCCGCCGCGGGTGTACGTCGAACCGTGACAGGGACAGCGGAACCATCCGGTCACGCCCTCGAAGGGGAAACCTGGCCGCCAGGGGATGGTGCAGCCTAGGTGCGGGCACTTCCACCACAAGGCGAGCAAGCCTTCCTCGCCTTCCTGTCCGAATCCGGCGTGGGTACCGTCGCCGGCACGGAGATGGGAGAGATAGAACTTGCCAATCTGGACCGGCGAGGGGTCGGCGCCGGCTTCGGGCACCGCCGAAGCCGACACGCTGATCCGGCCGCCGAAGCCTGTCACGCCGCGCGGCCAGAAGTTGGACAGGAATGCGCCCAGACCTCCCGTGAGGCCGAAGGTGAAGAATCCCCAGAAAGAGACGCGGAGTAGTTGCCGGCGCGTGACCTGACCCTGGCGCGCGCGACGGCGCTGCGCTCGGGTGACCATGGCGCGGGCGCCGTCACCGCTCTGCACGACGCCGGCACGAGACTCGGCGCGGAGATGCGGAGCGCGCTGCGGTCGCGAGCCGCCCGACGGCTCAGCGGGCGCGGGCACGCGGCGCTGCTGTCCGCCCTCACCAGTTGGTTGACTGTTGCCGTTGGCCACCGGTTACTCCTCCAGCACCACGATGTCCCAGGGCGGCTTGAGGTCCTGGCCCTGGCCACGGAAGGCGGTACCAACGATCGTCGTCGTCAGGTAGACGCCGATGAAAGCCGAGAAGATTAGCAGTGCGATGTCGCGGCGGGTGTGAATCCAACCGAGCATCTTGCAGAAGAGCACGAACAGCACGGGCAAGCCGACCATCGTGGCCACGGGAATGATCTGTTGGGAAAGGAAGGAGGGGAAGTTGAGGTTCAGCAACCACGGATCTGTGGTTGTGCCGGGGATGCCCAAGGGGATGGCACGCCAATCATCAAACATCGTGAATCCGCCGATGGTGAAGCCTAAGGAGTCCCAGGGAATGCCCGTATCAAATCCTCGCAGGTTGCGGAACCAGTCCAGACCTCCCGGCCAGGCGAAGTCGCTGTTCAGGCCCAGGCCGCGGATGACGTTTTCCGTCCAGACAACGTGCAACGAGCCGTCCCAGATGATCAGGAGGCTGGTGATCAAGGTGGCGGCGGTAAATCCAAAGACCGTTAGCCGGCCGGCGAACTTGGTCCCGAACCAGACGCCCTGACCTTCTTGATCGCGGTCCCAGTAGGGGATGGCAGCGAGCAGGACGAGGGCGATCGTGGGCACGATCACACCGGCCCAGGCAGGCTCCATGTGCAGGAGCAATTCCTGCAGGTTGAGGAAGTACCAGGGCGCCTTGGAGGGGTTGGGAGTGGTGTCGGGGTCGGCGCGGTTGAGCAGCGGCGCGTTGACCATCGCGGAGAGCACCATCAGCGCGATCGAGAAGATCAAGGCCGAGATGAACTCGATGAAGACCAGGTCCGGCCAGACGAGGACCTCGGCCTCGCGCTCGCGGCGCGGGCGTGTTCGGATTGCGGCAGCAGCGCGGCTGACCATCGAATCGTCCTCCCGCTACAGCGGCCGCGCGAGACCGCCGTCGCGGCGGACTCGCCAGAAGTGCACGGCCATGAAGATCGAGATCACCAGGGGCAATCCAATCACGTGCAGTGTGTAGAACCGAATCAGGGCGTTCGGGCCCACAGAGAAACCACCAAGCAGGAGGAACTTTGATTCGTCGCCGAGGACCGGGGCAGAGCCGACCATCGTCGTGCCGACGGTGATCGCCCAGAACGCGAGCTGGTCCCAGGGCAGGAGGTAGCCGGTGAAGGAGAGAAGCAAGGTGAGGATGAAGAGCACCACGCCGACGACCCAGTTGAACTCGCGCGGCGGCTTGTAGGCGCCTGTGTAGAACACGCGCATCATGTGCAAGAGGACCAGGATGATCATCGCGTGCGCCATCCAGCGGTGCATGTTGCGCAGCAACTGGCCGAAGCGCACGTTCGCTTCGAGTTCCTGGATGTCCTGATAGGCGCGCTCGATCGAGGGCACGTAATAGAACATCAGGAGGACGCCGGTCACGGTCAAGCCGAGGAACATGAAGAACGACAGCCCGCCGAGGCAGTAGGTGTGGGTGATCTTGACGTGGGTGCGATGGATTCGGGTCGGGTGAAGGTGGAGGAAGACGTTGGTCGCCACCGCCAGCATCTGATTGCGCGGCGTGTTCGGGTAGCCGGTCCTGAAGATCGACTGCCAGACGTAGTTCTTGAAGATCAGGTCGTAGATCAGGTCGTTGAACGACTTGCGCGGCGCGCGTTCAAGATTGGCCATGGCCGGTTAACGCTCCCACCAACGCCCGAGGATCACGAGAGCGCCGAAGCAGAAGAGCATCGTTAGCCCGACGAGCGGCAGCTCCATGATCTCCGAGCGAAACGGAATCGTCACGAGGGCGGCTGTCAGCAGGTCCACCAGCTACCTCTTCCCACGATTATCC
The DNA here is from genome assembly GCA_022822855.1 of Dehalococcoidia bacterium. Classification (GTDB taxonomy): domain Bacteria; phylum Chloroflexota; class Dehalococcoidia; order Bin125; family Bin125; genus Bin125. Next base: position 21,333 of record JAJDYG010000034.1, on the reverse strand, counting down.
CGCGCACCCCATCGGGACGCGCTCAAGAAATGTAAGCCCGCATGGAATTGTGGTCAAGATCGAAACCTTGCTCCGACTCCCAGTGTTGAGACGTCGGCCTGCATCTAGACCGCCTCGCCTGCCCGCATTATCGCAACTCGACCTGATACAGACGAGTCTCCGGGAAGCACTCTGCCGATTCTGTTCAGGTCGTCCGTTTCTTGCAGCACGGAGTCGGCATCCTCAGCCGAGACGACGATTGCCATGCCCAGCCCCATGTTGAACACACGGTGCATTTCAGCGCTCGAGATCGCGCCCCGCGTTTGGATGAGATCGAAGATCGGCGGCCTGGGCCAGCGCGAGCTGTCCAACTCAACGGCGACGCTGGCCGGCAGAATCCGCTCAAGGTTTCCCGCAATTCCCCCGCCGGTGATGTGCGCGATGCCCTTGATCCGGTCGAGGACGCAGCGGATTGCCGGCCAGTAGGAGCGATGGGGGCGCAGCAACGCATCGGCGAGCGATTCACCGAGGGACGGTTCCAGGGACTCCAATCGCCTCTGCCGTTCCGCCCATGAGCCGTCTTCGGGGCGCAGACCGAACACCTGACGGGCCAAGGAATAGCCGTTCGTGTGCAGGCCGTTGCTTGCCAGACCGAGCACGACATCTCCCGGTTGAATGCCTGCGCCCGTGATCTCTTCGCCGCGCTCGAGCACCCCGACGATCGTGCCTGCCAGATCGAAGTGTCCTGAGGGATACAGGTCGGGCATGTCGGCGGTCTCACCGCCGAGCAGCGCGACGCCGCTCTCGCGGCAGGCTGCTGCCACGCCGGACACAATCGCGACCTTGTCGTCTTCCGACAACTCGTGGGCGGCCAGATAGTCGAGGAAGAAGAGGGGCGCAGCGCCGGCGCAGAGGATGTCGTTGATGCAGTGGTTGACCAGGTCGCGGCCGACGCCCTCGAGCCGGCCGGCCAGGCTGGCGATCATCACCTTGGTCCCGACGCCATCGGTCGAGGCGGCCAGCACGGGACATCGATATCCGGAGAGTTCGAACAATCCGCTGAACGCTCCGACGTCGCCCAACTGCTCCGGACGCGTGGCGGACTGAGCAAGATCTCGATAGCGGGGTATCAGCCGGTCATTGGCGTCGACATCGACGCCGGCTGCCGCATAGGCGGTCGCCGTTGGTTCAATCGATTCGGCTTGGGTCATCGTTCAGCGACGCTCCGGCGCCAAGGCCACCATCGTCTCATCCGAGCGTCCGCTGCGCTTCGGAACGCTGCCGTTGCTATTGCCGTTGTGCGCCCGTGTCACCGGCATCGCAGTTACCAGCGGGACAGCCAGCGTATCGACCTCGAAATCGGTCTGAACCGAGACCGGATAATCGCCGTTGAAACAGGCGAGGCAGGTCGTCTTGCCCAGATCAAGCGCCCGCTGCAAGCCCTCGACGCTCAGATAGCCGAGCGAATCGGCTCCGATGTGCTTGCGGATTTCCTCGACCGAGTGTCGAGCGGCGATCAGTTCCTGCCGCGTCGCCATATCGACCCCGAAGTGACAGGGATGCTGGATCGGCGGCGCAGCAATGCGCATGTGAATCTCGGTGGCGCCGGCTTCGCGAATCAGCTTCACGATCCGGGGAGTCGTGGTACCGCGAACGATCGTGTCGTCCACGACGATCACGCGACGACCGGCCAGGACCGCCGGCATCGGGTTGTACTTCAGGTGCGCGCCGAGGTCTCTGAGGCGTTGGTCCGGCGATATGAATGTGCGACCGACGTAGCGGTTCTTGACCAAGCCTTCTGAGTAGGGAATGCCCGACTCGGACGAGTAGCCGATCGCGTGCGCGGTGGCCGAATCGGGCACGCCGATCACGACATCAGCGTCAACTCCGTGCTCGCGCGCCAGTTCGACGCCGAGCTGAGAGCGTGAATGCCAGGCGGCCTGTCCGTCGAGAATCGAATCCGGGCGGGCAAAGTAGATATGTTCGAAGACGCAACCGGCTGGCTGCGCGGGGAAGATGGCCTGGTAGGACCGCATGCCTCGCTCGTCGATCGTGATCAGTTCGCCCGGCCTGACCTCGCGCAGGAAGGTCGCGCCGAGCTGATCGAGCGCACAGGTCTCAGACGCCACCACGTAGCGTCCGCCGACCTGCCCGATGCACAGCGGCCTGACGCCGTACGGGTCGCGAGCGGCCATGAGCCGGTCGGGGCTCAGCAGGACCAGCGAGTAGGCCACCTCGATGTGCCGCATCAGCGCGCTGAATCTGGTTTCCCACATCGCGTCGGGGTCGGATTCGTCGCCGCCAAACATCAGCATGTACTTGGCCAGGACTTCGGTGTCGGTCGAGGTCTCGAAGGTCGCGCCCGATTCGGTCAGCTCGACCCTAACCTGGGCGGCATTGACGACATTGCCGTTGTGAGCGATTGCCACCTGGCCGCCGGTCTGGGGATCGTCGAGCACAATCGGCTGGGCGTTGCGGAATCGGCTGGCGCCGGTCGTGGAGTAGCGCGTGTGTCCAATCGCCGCGATGCCCTCAAGCTCTGCGGCGCTCTCTTCATCGAAGACCTGCGCGACCAGACCCATGCCCGTCTTGACCGACAGCCTGCGTCCGTCGGTGGTGCAGATGCCGGCGCTCTCCTGTCCGCGATGCTGCAAGGTGTGGATGCCGTAGAAGGTCTCGACAGCGACATCCACTTCCGGCGCCCAGATGCCGAAGACGCCGCACGCTTCACGGGGGCGGTCTTCAATCTCGCGTAGGGGGCTAGAGGGTATTGACTCAGGTTCGGTAATCGGCTGATGCACGCGGTCCTCGCGTTAGTCGATTCCGTGATGTACCTGCACGTTAACGCACGCGATCCGTGGGTACCAGACGCCGATGCTCGACCATCAGACATCTGTCCTCTACGGCACGCAATCCGGCCGAACGAGCTCGATTGAGCCCCTCAGGATTGACGATCCCGAGCTGCAGCCACACGTTTCGCACCCCTGTGGTTCGCGCTGCGATAGCGTCGGCGATCGGCTTATCGGTGTCAACGGAACGCCGGAAGACGTTGACCGTGTCGATCTCGACCTCGGGCAGTGCTGCCTGTGCCTCGGCCACCGACGCGTAGACGTGCTCGCCCAGGATTTCCGTTCCCGCGGCAGCGGGATTGACCGGAATGATGCGGTAGCCGTGACGCTGCATGTAGGCGGTTACCCGATGCGAGTCGCGCTCCGGTTTGGGCGACAGGCCGATTACCGCGATCGTCTTCATGTCCGAGAGCGAAGCCAGGACATCTGCGTCGATCCGCGCCTGCCACTGTTGGTCGTCGTCGGTCATCTGCGTCTCCTACCAGATCGGGCCGCGGATCGGCGCTTCGGTCAGCGCGGAGAACGCCTCCGCGACTTCGAAGATCTGTTGCAATCCCTCTTCCTCGTGCTGTCGGGGCGTTGAGACCGAGCCAAGCACGTGTCGCGTTCCACTCTTCTTGACCAAGACCAACTGCCACTGGGCGAACTCCTCAGCCGGAATCGCGCCTCCGGCCCTTGCGATCTCCCGGCCTTCGTCTTCAACCAGCAGTTCACGAATCTTCCAGAACGGAATCAGCTCGTTGGTGCCGATCCCGAGACCAAGGAATCGCTGCTTCATGGAGACGTTCTGTCCGCCGCGGTCGGCGATGATGTTCGCGCCCATCAGCGCGTAGACGAGCGAGATGCCAGACAGCGGCAGCAGGACGACCGCGAAGAGCAGCAGAATGCCCATGAGCCAGAAGGGGAACGAGTCGACGGAGTTTGCCATCACTGCCAGCAAACCTGCCGTCAGCGCGACACCGAAGAGCGGCACGACGACCGCCGACTTCGGCGGGCGAATCTCGATCCTGTCTGGTGAGATCCTGACAACCCGGCGATGCAAGAACAGCGTGCGCGGAGCCAGCGGTTGCTCGACCGCCTCTGGACGTTCGAACCGACGATCCTCAACGTCGTCGAGGACTTCGTCCAGTTCGCCGAGCGAGGTCGATTCGGTTGATTCTGTCGTCACTCCGCCAGCCTACCAACGGCGATATGCTCGGCTCATGGCTCCCCTGGATCGAACCCGCTTGACCGGTCTGGTGCTGATGATGGCCGCCGCCTTCCAGGCGCTCTGGTTCCTGCTGGGCGTCCGCCGACGCAGCTACGCCGCCGTCGCCATCCCCGCCGCCGCGATCACCTTGTCGGCGGCCGTCGTGCTCTTCTGGATCGGTTGGACAACCTACGAACTCGAGGACGACCTCGAGGGCCTGAACTTCGTCCCTGAACCGCTCGACGACATCTAAGCCCACTCCGGCCCTTCGATTCGCCGCAGGTCATCCTGAGACACTGTCGTGAGCAACTCACCGACGAGCGAGCCGTCGGGCAATGTCAGCCCGGCGGCCAGGTCGGCTAATGGCCGGAGGACGAAGCCGCGCTGGGCCATGTAGGGATGGGGGACCTTGAGTCGGGGCTCGTCGATGATTTGGCTGCCGTAGAGCAGGATGTCGATGTCGATGGATCTTGGACCCCAGTGTTGCTTGCGCACGCGGCCCAGGTCACTCTCGATGGCTTGCATTGCATCCAACAGCTCCAGCGGCTCGAGCGAGGTTCGGGCGCGCACGACGGCGTTGAGGAAGGCGGGCTGATCGCTGACGCCCCAGGCAGCCGACTCGTAGAGCGAGGAGACCCGGACATCGTCCAACACCTTGCGAATCTCGGCGACTGCTGTACGCATTTGCCGATGACGGTCGCCGAGGTTTCCGCCGATGCCGAGGAAGATGTTGGTCATTGGCGCACGATGTCGTCGGCCATGCGGACGACGCGGCACATTTCGGCGACATCGTGGACGCGGACCAGGTCGGCGCCGTTGGCGACAGCCAGTGCTGTAACGGCGGCCGAGCCTTCGAGCCGTTGCTCGACGCCCCAACCGAACTGCTCGCCGGTCATGCGCTTGCGTGACATGCCGACGAGGATCGGGCAACGCAGCACCCGCAACTCACTCAGGCGTCTGAGGATTTCGGCGTTTTCGGAGAGCGCCCAACCGAAACCGAAACCGGGATCGAGGATGATCCGCTCGTGGTCGATTCCGTGACGGCCGGCGATCGAGAGGGACTCGCAGAAGCCACTGAGAACTGCGGCGACCGGATCGGGGGCGGGCACGCCTCGTCGCTGATTGTGCATCGCGATCACCCAGGCATCGCTCGCGGCAGCGGCGTCGGCAAGGGCGGCGTCGCCGCATAGTCCGTTCGTGTCATTCAACAGGCTGGCTCCGGCTTCGAACGCCGCCACGGCGACAGCCGACTTGGTCGTGTCGATCGAAATCGGGGTAGTGGGCAAACTCGCCGACACGCGCTCGATCACCGGCACCACGCGTTCGAGTTCGATCTCGGCGGGGACCGACTGGTATCCCGGGCGAGTCGACTCTCCGCCGATATCGATGATGTCGGCGCCGTCTCGCACCATCTGCTCGGCCAAGGCAACAGCGCACGCCACATCTACGACGCCGTCGCCGACGAACGAGTCAGGTGTGACGTTGAGTATCCCGACGAGCAGCGTCCGCGACCCCCACGGAAACGCGTCCAACTCCACTACAACCCCTTCACATCGATCAGAGCGATGACTCCCGCACTCGCGGGCGGCCGTCGACCTCGATCATCTCCAGGCGCTTCCGCTCGGCGGCGGTGCCCGTGATGACCAGGTCGATCTCTGCCGCCTTCACCGTATCCGGATCGTCGCCCTCGTCGATCCGCCAGGCGCGTACCGACGGCGGCTCGTCGGCCAGGGAGACCAGAACCCAGTAGGGCCACTCGGTCGCGCCTTTGTGCAGGCGGGCGATGTTCAGGTCGGTCGGAGAGGGCCGCGCCTCGGAGGCGACGTGGGAGTGGTAGATGACGAGCAGGTCGCCGTCGACATCGTCGATCGCGTTGTACAGATGCAGGAGCTGCTGAGGCGGGATGTTGAAGCGCCAGGGCGAGGCCTGGTCGTTGGTCGCCCGCCAGAGGGTTAGCGCACCGTCGGGAGCACGACCGATCACGCCGCAGCATTCGTTGGGCAGGTCCTCGCGCGAGTGCGCGATCATTTCGTCGATCACGACCTGCGGCAGTTCCAGGCTCATGTGTTGGCCGCCTCCCGCTGTTCTTGCCAGAACGTGCGCTCGGTCTGTGGATGGGGGATATCAGCGCCCCAGGTGTCCCAGCCGTGAACATCGGCGTCTCTGGCGAAGAGCTCGATCTTGCGCTGGCGGGGAAACATCTGCTCGATCCTACGCCGCACCTCGACCGGCTTTCGCGAATGCTCCGCTCGCGCCTCGGAAACCAGTTGACGAACGTTGCGGGCTCCACGGGGCGTTGGAATCCGTCCGCGCTTGAAGACCAGGCACAGTTCGCATTGCGACATCGTGTAAAAGCCGGGATTGACGCGCTGCTTGTCCCAGACGAAGGCGACGGTGGCCCAGGAGAAGCCCCAGGCCTTGCCGAGGTCGATGGCCTGGTCGAGGTGGGGGGAGGTCGCCCACATGAAGAGCAGCGAGTCGTTCGCGGAGATCGAGGGGACGTCGAGGTCCATCAAGTCCTGCAGTTTGACCGTCTCGTAGTGGCGAACCGCGCCGCCCGAGTCGCCGCTGCCCGGTCCAGCGTGCTGCAGCTGTCCCTTGTAGTCCCAGGGCGGGTCGGCGTAGATGACGGCGTAGCGCTCGTCGGCGTCGAGGGTGGGCAGTAGAGGGAATTGAACCGACACGTCTATCCCCCAGGCGCCCACTCGCGCAGCTCGCCGTCGTCGTGGCAGGCGCCGGGTTGGAGGGTCATCTGCAGGTAGGGACGGCTGGCCGTCGGCGGAACGAGGTGGTCGAGCCAGTGGTCAAGCTCGGACTCGGGGATCAGCGCGGCGATGTCGCCGAAGCGGAGGTGGATGACCGCGTCGTCCTCGACGATGCCGAAGTCGATCACCGCCTTACCCGGCTGGAGCAGACGGCCGACCGTGTTGGTTCTCAGGATCCTCGCTCCGCCGTCGATGTAGCGGTTGAGCACGGAGGCGGCAAAGTGGATCGGCAACGTGGAGGCGTCGCCCGAGTTGACAGCTCGGGCGACGGTACGTTTCCAGACGTGGTCGGTGGGCACGCTCGGCGGCCCCCTCCGCCCCTACGGGGCACCTCCCCCAAAGGGGGAGGTCTTTACGCTGACGGGTTGTCGATCGGGACGCCGACGACTGAGCCGTATTCGGTCCAGGAGCCGTCGTAGTTCGAGGTGTTGTCGATGCCCAGCAGGTAGCGGAGGGCGAACCAACTGTGGGAAGAGCGCTCGCCGATTCGGCAGTAGGCGATGACTGGCTGGTCGCCGGTGATGCCCTGCGCCTGGTAGATGCCGCTGAGCTCGTCGGCCGACTTGAAGGTGCCGTCCTCGGCGACCGCGGTGGCCCAGGGGATGTTCGATGCTCCGGGCACGTGGCCCTTGCGCTGGGCGGTCTCGGGCAGGCCCGGCGGAGCCATGATCACGCCGTTGAACTCGTCGGGCGAACGAACGTCGACCAGTTGTCCACCTGCCTCGACGTGGGCGAGCACGTCGGGCAGCTTGGCGCGCAGGGCTTCATCGCGCTCGGCGACGGCGATGTTGCCAGAGGCTGCTGCGGGAGCGTCGGTCGTGGTGGCGCGGCCCTCGGCCTCCCACTTGATCCGGCCTCCATCCATCAGGGCGGTGTTGGTGACGCCGTAGAGCTCGAGCATCCAGAGGGCGTAGGCGGCGAACCAGTTGTTGTTGTCGCCGAAGAGGACGATCTGCGAGTCGTCGTTGGCGCCGGCGCTGCGCAGCAGGTCGGTGACGACCTCGCGGGAGGCCACGTCTCGGGAAACCTGGTCCTGGAGCTGTGAGGTCCAGTTCCAGGCGACGGCTCCCGGAGGGTGGCCTTCGTCGTAGGCGGAAGTGTCGACGTCGACCTCGATCAGAACGACGTTCGGGTTGTCGAGGTTGTCGGCGACCCAGTCGGTCGATACGAGTTTCTCGGGGTGTGCGTAGTCGGTCATGTTGGTGTCCTTTCAGTGGACTGGACGGAGGCCCGCTCCGTCACTTCGTGACACCTCCCCCAAAGGGGGAGGTCTTGATTACCACCAGATTTTGCCTTCGATTTCTTCGTCGCCGGCGATGTCTTCGTAGTCTCGGTTCCAGAGGCCGGTGGAGAGGTACTTCCAACCGCCGTCGGCGAGGAGGACGACGATGTTGCCTGTGTCGAGGCGCTCGGCGGCTCGTTGGGCGGCTCGGACCGCGGCTCCGCATGAGATGCCGGCGAAGATGCCTTCCTCTTCGAGCAGTCGCTTGACGACGGCGAACGAGGTTCGGGAATCGACCATGATCCGGCCGTCAAGGACGGACTCGTCGAGGACTGGCGGGATGTAGCCCTCCTCGAGCGAGCGCAGGCCCTGGACCAGATCGCCAGGGTGCGGGGCGGCAGCGACGATCTTGATATTCGGATCTTGCTCCTTGAGGTAGCGGCCGACGCCGGTCAGCGTGCCGCCGGTGCCGAGACCGGCGACGAAGTGGGTGATCTCGGGACAGTCGCGGTAGATCTCGGGGCCGGTGGTCTCGTAGTGCGCGCCGGGATTGGCGGCGTTCTCGTACTGCATCGGCATGAAGACCGAGGAGTCAGCCTCGTACATCTCCTTGGCCATGCGGACCGCGCCGTTGGAGCCGGTCTCGCCGGGCGAGAGCACAACCTCGGCTCCGAAGAAGGAGAGCAGGTCGCGTCGTTCGACCGAGACCGACTCGGGCATCACGCAGCGGACGGGATGTCCGGTCAATCGGCCCATCAGCGCGATCGACAGTCCGGTGTTGCCGGAGGTGGGTTCTAGAATGGTCTGCCCAGGTTTGAGCGAGCCGTCGGCGTGGGCCGCGTCGATCATCGCCCTCGCGATCCGGTCCTTGACCGACCCGGTCGGGTTCTGGCCTTCGAGCTTCACCCAGATGGCGACGTCGGGATTGGGCGACGTTCGCTGCAGTCGGACGAGGGGGGTATCGCCGATCGTGTCCAGCAGCGACTTGTAACGGACCGGAGCGGCGGTCACCATTAGCGAGCGCCTCCGGCACGGCGGTGAACGCCTGCGGCACGGCGGTGAGCGCCTCCGGCGAGTGCGGGGAGGATGGCGAGGACATCGCCGTCGGTCAGCGAGGTCTCCATGCCGTCGAGGAAACGGATGTCCTCGTCGTTGAGGTAGATGTTGACGAAGCGGCGCAGCTCGCCGTCCTCGAGCAACTGGTGACCGATGCCCGGATAGGAAGTTTCCAGCGTGGTCAGTAGTTCGCCGACGTTGGCCGATTCGATCTGCACCTTTCTCTCGCCGTCGGTGAACTTTTGCAGCATGGAGGGGACTCGGACTTCAACTGCCATATGTTGCTTCCTCTCGCTGGGGGCGGCCCCCCTCTGCCTTCGGCATCTCCCCCCAGAGGGGGGAGAGTGGAGTTCTGTTGGCTTCTCTCCCAGACGGGGCATTAGTTCTCGTGGAAGGGGGAGCCGCAGAACTCTTCGTAGTCGATGAGTTCGGTGACGGTTGGCGCGTCTCCGCAGAGCGGGCAGCCGGGATCGCGGCGGATCTTGACGGTGCGGAAATCCATCGCCAGGGCGTCGTAGAGCAGCAGGCGGTTCTTGAGCGGTTCGCCCTGTTCGAGCAGGACCTTGATCGCCTCGGTCGCCTGGATCGCGCCGACCGTGCCGGGCAGAACGCCGAGCACACCGGCCTCGGAGCAGGAGGGCACCATGCCCGGAGGCGGCGGCGACGGATAGAGGCAGCGGTAGCAGCCCTCGCCCGGGAAGAACGTGGTGACCTGACCCTCGAAGAGGAAGATCGAGCCGTCGACGAGGATCTTCTCGGAGAGGAAGGCGGCGTCGTTGACGAGGTAGCGGGTGGCGAAGTTGTCGGCCCCGTTGATGATCACGTCGTACTCGGGGATGATCTCCATCGCATTGTCGGAGGTCAGCGGCGAGGTGTGAGTGATCACGTTGATGTTCGGATTCATGTCGAGAATCCGGTCCTTGGCCGAGTCGACTTTCATCCGCCCAATGTCCGAGGTGCCGTGGATGATCTGGCGCTGCAGGTTGGAGCGGTCGACGACGTCGAAGTCGGCGATGCCGATCGTGCCGATTCCGGCGGCGGCGAGGTAGACCAGCACCGGCGATCCGAGGCCGCCCGCGCCGACGGCCAGAATCTTGCCGTCGATCAGCTTGCGCTGACCGAGCGGGCCGACCTGGTCCATGATCAGGTGGCGCGAGTAGCGCTCGACCATTTCCGGTGTCATCGCCGCACCGGCACCGCCGGCGATGGCCGGGATCACGGCCAACTCGTCGCCGTCCGAGACCGGGGTCTCGGGTCCTTCGAGCGAGGCGATTTCATGGTTGTTGACGTAGACGTTGACGTGTTCGAGCAGTTCCTGCTCGCCGTCAAAGACCATCTCGCCGAAGCCGGGGAAGCGCTGGTCGAGGTCGCGCAATACGCCGTTGACGTCTATTCCGTCGGCGTCGACGAAGGTGCGGTTGCCCGTAATCTTGCGAAACGGCGTTGGAATGTAGACCTTCACGCTCATTGACTTGTCCTCTCAGCCTCTCGGCTCGCTCGCTGCACTTAACTGTCGGAGAGCGGCATCGACAGGTACCGCTCGCCTGTGTCGCAGATCGTGGTGACCACGCGACAACCGGGTCCAAGTCGCTCGGCGACGACGTTCGCCGCGTACACGTTCGCGCCCGATGAAATCCCACACAAGATGCCCTCTTCACGCGTTAGGCGAAGCATCATCTGCTCGGCGTCGCGATCGGAGACGCCAATCACCTCGTCGTAGACCTCGCGGTTGAGGACGCCGGGCACGAACGAAGCGCCGATGCCCTGAATGGCGTGCACGGAGAAGCGTCCGCCCTGCAATACCGGGGAGCGCTCAGGCTCGACGGCCGTCACGGACAGGCCAGGCCGTCGCTCGCGCAGCACTTCGCCGACGCCGGTGATGGTACCGCCGGTGCCCACGCCCGTGACGAATGCGTGGAGGCGCTCGCCGTCGGGCATTTCGCGATCTTCCAGCGCCGACCAGATTTCCTGTGCGGTGGTTCGGCGGTGGATCTCGGGATTGGAGAGATTCTGAAACTGCTGAGGCATGAAGTAGCCGTCCTCGGAAGCAAGTTCTTCAGCCGCGAAGACGGCGCCGGTCATGCCCTCGATTGCCGGCGTCAGCACCACCTCCGCGCCAAACCGCTCCAGCAATCGTCGTCGCTCGTGCGACATGTCTTCCGGCATGGTCAGGATCAGGCGATAGCCCTTGACCGCCGCCACCAGCGCCAGCCCTACGCCTGTGTTGCCCGAGGTCGGCTCGACGATGACGTCTCCGGGCCTCAGCGCGCCGCTGCACTCCGCGTCGTCGATCATCGCTCGGGCGATTCGGTCTTTGACGGACCCACCGGGATTCAGCGATTCAAGTTTGGCGACGACTTCCGCGCCGCTGTCGGGCACAACGCGGCGCAGCGTGACCATCGGGGTCGCGCCGATTAAATCGAGCACGGAATCTGCGAGCAGCGGTCGAGTCAGGCTCAAGGTGGCGTTCGTCTCGTCAGGTTGGCGGTCAGGTGGTTGGTCTAGATGTGGTATCGACCGCCGGTCGGTGAATCGATCAGGGCCGATTCCGCAGCCAGGTCGGCGATTGAGCGGTCGGCCAGGGTGTCCAGAATGGCGGCGCGCACGTCGTCCCAGAGGCGGACTTGCGCGGCCGCCCCGGTACAGCGCTCCGAAGCTCGACCGTTTTGCGCGCCCCGCTCGAGGCAGGCGGCCAGCGTCAGCGGTCCTTCCAGCGCCTCGACGACGCGGTCCAGTCTGATCTCGTCAGGGGCCAGCGCCAGCTGATGTCCACCCTGAGCGCCTCGGGCAGAGGAGATGAATCCGGCAGCGCGCAGCCGACCGAGCACCTGACCGGCGAGCGAGGGTGGGATCCCCTGGCGCTCGGCGATTTCCGACGAAGGGATCGGCGCGCCGTCGTCATGCTGGGCAAGATCGACCAGCGCACGAATCCCGTAATCGCTGGTGGACGACAGCTTCATCATCTGGAGAACATCTCTGCCGTATCGCGTTTGAAGCGATGCGGATAATCTTGACTGAAATAGTAACATTTCACCTCGGTCGACCAACCTGGTCTACCGACCGCTCGCCGGAGCAGCCCAATGACCACGACCGCCAGTGCATTCGAGGCGACACAGATCGAGGCGACCGCGCAGCGGTTGGCCAAGGCTCATCCCGCCGACATCATCGCCGAAGCGCTGTCAAACTTCGACTACCTGACGATTTCGTTCAGCGGGGCCGAGGATGTCGTGCTGGTCGACTTTGCGGCGCGGGAGGCAAAGAAGCTGGATCGCTCGTTCAGTGTGTTCAGCCTTGATACGGGCCGGCTCCACCCCGAGACGCTCGAGTTCATCCAGCGGGTCAGAGAGCATTATGACGTCCCGATCGAGGCGTACTCCCCGCAGGCCGATGCGGTTGAGGGGCTGGTCCGAGAGAAGGGTCTGTTCAGTTTCCGCACCGACGGTCACGGGGAGTGTTGCGGGATCCGCAAGGTCGAGCCGCTCGGTCGGGCGTTGGCCTCGGTGGACGCTTACATCACGGGTCAGCGCAGGGACCAGTCGCCCGGCACGCGCGCCGAGATTCCCGTGGTGCAACTCGATCCGGGCTTCGGGCGCGAGGGCAATCCGCTGGTCAAATTCAATCCGCTGGCCAACTGGACCTCGGCCCAAGTCTGGCAACACATTATGTCCTACGGTGTGCCGTACAACCCGTTGCACGATCAGGGCTTCAAATCGATCGGCTGCGCGCCGTGTACTCGGGCGACGCATCCCGGCGAGCACGAGCGCGCCGGTCGCTGGTGGTGGGAAGAAGCGACGCAGAAGGAGTGCGGCCTGCACGCTATCAATCTGGGCAATCTCGAGAATCTGGGGAGTCCCGAGCGGTAACGGCCAGGATTGCGTCGACCAGCTCGCTGGCGACAATCGGCGCCTCGGCCAATACTCGACCGTCGGTTGTTGCCACGACCGGTACAGCGTCGCGGTACTCGCCTTCTCGGGTCGACCAGTCGAAGAGCATGGCGGCCGAGAGCGAGGCCATCAACTCCGTGGCCTGATCGCAGGCACTGCAATCGGTCTTGACCCAGAGCACGAGCTGCAGCGATTCAGCCACGACCGAGGCCTCCGCGTCGGCTGCCTCGGTGGGTGTGCCGCTCGATCGTCAGGCCTGTCGGCACCGGGGCCTGGCGATGTCGTCGCAGGTGCAGCGCCATCCAGACGGCTGCGACCGCGGTCACGATCGCGAGGAGTTGGGGCACCGAGAGCGCGCCGGCGATGGCCGCCTCATCGGTTCGCAAGAGGGAGAGCGAGCCTCTGACGAGGGCATAGGCGAAGACGTAGAAGGTGAATCCCCAGCCTGCTCCGACGCCCATGCGTCTGAGCAGGAAGAGACCACCGAGGATCATGAAGTCAAGGATCGGCTCGTAGCCGCCGGCGACCGGGTGGACCGCGACCGGCGCTTCGCCGTCGAGCCCGCGCGATCCGCGAAACCAGCCGTCGATCCCCGGGGCCGACCAGGGACCGTCGGTGAAGGGATGCGTGTAGCGGAATGCCCAGGGCAGCTCCGAGGCGTTGGCGAAGTGCTCTCCGTTGACGAAGTCGCCGAATCGGCCAACTGCCTGTCCGAGAATCATGCCGGGCGCGGCAACATCGAGCGCCACCCACTTGGGAAAGTCCGGTTTGAAGAAGGTGACGTAGATGAAACCGCCCAGGACGCCGCCGATCATCGCTCCGTAGATCGAGATGCCGCCATCGGTCAGGGCGAAGATGTCGCCGACTTTCTGAATCTGGTCGGTGTGCTCGAAGACCCAGAGCAAGCGGGCTCCGATGATGCCCGAGAGCACGGAGACGACGGCGATGGACATCGCGTCGTCCTCGGAGATGCGTGCTCGCCGAGCCAAACGGACCGCCAGCCAGACGCCCAGGGCGATCCCGACGGCGGTGAAGAGTCCGTGCCAGGTGAGCTCGAAGCCTCCGGTGTCAATCAACACCGGGTTGATGTTGATATTGATGATCCCGACCAGCTCAGCCATCGTCCCGCCTCCCGTCCTCAGGTTGAGCGTAATCGCCGCCGAACAGTCCGCGCCGCGGTCCGAAACGGAGTTTGCGCTTCTGGGCGATGTCGCCGCTGGCCAGGCGTTGGAGTTCGGAGGTCAGGTCGATACCGTGACCGGCCTGGCCGGCCAGTTGCACCTGGTCTTTCGTCACCCGAGCCCAAATCCGCCGCCTGGGCATGAAGAAGGTCGTCGTCATTCCGACGATGCCGAGCCCGATCCCGACCCAGAAGGCGATACCGCCTGGATCTCGTCGCACATTGAGTCCGGTGAACTCTCGCGGCCCGGCGAACTGATAGCGCAGTCCGCTCTGGACGATCTCCTGGCCCTCGTCCAGTTCGATCCGGCCGGTCTCGCCGCCGAGGCCGAGAATCATCCGCGACGGGCGTCCGACCTGGCCGCCTGCCGAGGACTCGTTGGTCGAGCCGACCGCGAGCTGTACGCTCTCCCCGCCCAGGGCATCGAACTGCTCGGCCGTGCGCGCGAGGCCGAATCGTTCCAGCGCGATCAGCGCATCGCCGCTTGCTCCGGGGATGTCCGGCGCGACTTCGTAGAAGACCGACTCAGCGCCCAGCCAGGTCAGGGCGATCGTGCCGACCTTCTGGGTCTGGTCCTGCTCCAACGATCCCTGCAGCGCCAGATCAGGTTCCGGACCGAGGAACGCCAAGCGGACTCCACCGCTCAACGCGACGGATTCGCCGACTGCCAGGCCGCCCCGCTCGTCATCTCGATCGGGCGAGTAGTAGAAGAACCCCTCGCCGGCTTCGCCGTCCTGGAAGCCAATCCAGATGAACCTGTCCTCAGCGAGCGGGAGCACTGCCAGGCGAGCTTCGTTCTGCGCCTGATCGAGCGAGACGAGACCGTCGAAGACGATCTCGCCATCGACCGATACGGCCAGCCTCGGCGCGGGCAGAGGCGGCTCTCCCACACCCAGATCGGCGAAGGTCAGACTGGACGCTTGCTGCGGTGTCGCGATCACGCGGTACCAGAACTCGAACCCCTCCGCGACAGGCACCAGTGTGATGGCCAGCGACCGGACTCCATCCAGCGGGATCAGCGTGTAGCCGGAGATACGCACGTCCTCAGCATCGGGATCTACCGCTTGATCGGCTACCTGGTGCTCAAGCGATATCACCTCCTCGGAGACGACCGCGCCGCCCCGCTCGACTCGGATCCGCGGACCAACGATCTGCTGGTCCAGGAAGTGCGTCTCGGCATAGAGCAGTTGACCCGAGGCGTGATCGAAGACACGCAGCTCTGCGCCGTGCTCCCAGTAGGCGGCCTGGTGGACCCGGTAGCCGGCGGCGTGGACGGGTCCGTTGACGGTGACCTCGCCGCCGCCGACCTCCAACCCGCCTTCGGCTACGCGGACGAAGCTGCGGAAGTCGAGCGCCTGGCCGTCGTCGGCGAAGCGGGCGACGGCGTCATCGACAATGATCTGCACCTGGGCGCGGTCGTCGCCGGGTGGGAAGAGGATGTGCGACTCGCCCTCGGCGACCCAGAACTGGTACTCCTCGCCAGCGAACTTGGTGACCAGCGTCGCGCCGAGCAGCAGGAGCAAGGCCAGGTGGGTGACGAAGGTCGCCAGTTGGGCCCAGCCGTAGCGGTCGGCGAAGAGCATCACCTGGCCGGGCTGGCCGTCGCCGGCGTCGACCTCCTCGACCGTGTATCGCGCGGCTCTGAGGCGTTTGACTAGCTGTGCCTGGGCTGAAGCCGGCTCTGCGTCCTCGGCGATGGGCACGGAGGCACGATGACGAGCGCGATCGAAGTACGCCGCGTTGACCCGCTTGGGCGGTCGTCGGACGGTTCGCCAGATCGGCGGAGCTCGGCTGACCGTGCAGACCGAGATCGCGAGCGCGACCAGGGCGACGACTGCGTACCAGTAGGGCTGCTTGTAGAGGTTGAAAACACCGCCGTTGGTTTCGTAGAACCAGGGGAAGTCGGCGAGGACGTCGGTGAACCAGCCCCAGGTCGGACGCTGCAGCTCGATGTGCTCCTCGACCTGCTCTGGGATGTCGGCGAGTTGAGGCGGGACCTGGGGGATGATGACGCCGATCGCGGAGAAGAGCGCTGCGGCGAGGATCAGGCCGATCGCCCACTTGACCGAGGTCAGTCGACGCCAGATCCACCAGGCGGGGTCGGGCCAGGTATCACGCCGCATGAATCTCAGCGTATCGGCGGACTCTTCAATCCCGATCCGGTGAGCGGGACGAGGACGCGCTCGTCATCGGCGATCAGGTTGCGTTCCTGTAGGCGCCTGAGGGCGGCCAGCGGGACGGCGGATGTGGGCTCGACGTATAGGCCGCGCTGGGCGATGGCCCGGCTTGCGGACTCGATCTCGATTTCCGAGACGACGCCTGCCGCGCCTCCGCTCTCGCGCACCGCTTCCAGCATCTGGGCGAGCCGGGGCGGCTTTGAGACGGCGATGCCGTCGGCGATGGTGGGCTGCGGGTCGCGGGGCTCGTGGTTGCGGAATGCTGCGGCGACGGGGCTGATGTTGATCGACTGGATGGCGTAGAGGCGCGGCATTCGCTCGATCCGATCGAGCTGGATCAGCTCGCGGAAGCCTCGATAGAGGCCGATGAGCAGCGATCCGTTGCCGACCGGCAGGACGATGGCGTCGGGCAGGCCGTGCTCGGCGATTTCTTCGGCGGCCTGCTTCATGCCCTCGCTGAAGTAGGGGCTTCGGTTGTGGGAGAGGTAGGGGATGCCCTGCTGCCGGGCGTGCTGTTCGGCGGCGGCGGCGACGGCCTCGCGGTCTCCCTGGACGGCATGGATGTTGCCGCCGACGGCGATGATCTGCGCCTGCTTGGCCTGAGGAGCGTCGGCAGGGACGAATATCTCGGCCGACATCCGGGCGGCGGCGGCGTAGGCGGCGAGCGACGCGCCAGCATTGCCGGACGAGTCCTCGACGAAGGCGCTGCTGCCCGCGCTCCAGGCCGCCGAGACGAGCATCGCGGCGCCGCGATCCTTGAACGATCCGGTCGGCGAGAGGTACTCCAGCTTCAGCTCCAGGCGCAATCGCCGGGCGTCGGGCCAGTCGAAGCTGATCGTGGGCGTGCCGCCCTGACCCAGTGGCAGAGCAGTCAGGGGGATGCGCATGCCGCCCTCGGGCAGCCTGGGATAGTCGATTTCGAAGAGGCCTCCGCATTCGGCGCAGGACAGCTCCAACGAGGCAGAGGCTTCGTTCTGGCAGTCGAGACAGCGGAGGTGGTGTCGGACGACGGGCATTAGCTGAAGAAGCTTCTGAGGTCGTTGAGCAAGAGGTCGGGGACTTCCATCGCCGGGAAGTGGCCTCCCTCGGGGAACTCGGTCCAGTGGACGATGTTGAAGGCTCGCTCGCACCAGGATCTGGGAGGCATGGGCGTCCCCCGCTGCAGCTTGACGAAACCGGAGGGGACTTCGATCCGTTGACCGTCCCGCAGGCGGGCCTGGCCGCCGATCTCGGCCTCGACGTCTGCGGCTGGACGGGTTGCCTCGTGGTAGATGCGCATGGCCGAGGACTGTGTGCGGGTGAACCAGTAGGTGGCGACGGTGGCCAGGAGCTCGTCCTTGCTGAACCGGCGGTAGAGGTCGCCGCCGCGCGGCTGTTCGTCCTCGCGCATGATGTCGGCGAGGATCCACCACTTGTCGACGATCCAGGCGAGGAGGCTGACCGGCGAGTCCTCAAGGTGGAAGGCCATGGTCTGGAACTTGGTGCCGTGGATGCCGCGGTGGGCGGCGTCGTCGCGAACGTATGCGGCCTGCTCTTCGGCGAAGAAGCTCCGTTCTTCGTCGGTCCGAGGAGCGGCTGCGGACCCGCTCGGGGGGAGAGCGGCCATGGTCAGGTGGATTCGGGGGATTCGCTCGGGATAGCGGAGCACGAGCTGTGCTCCAACGGCGGCTCCCCAATCACCGCCGTGGTAGAGGAACTCGTCGTAGCCGAGACGGGACATGAGGTCGACCCAGATGTCGGCGATTGCGGCGGGTCCGTAGCCCATCCTGGCCGGAATGTCGGACCAGCCGTAGCCGGGCAACGAGGGCGCGATCACGTGGAAGGCGGGCGCGTTGGGATCGGGAGGCTCGGCCAGTTGGTCGATGATCTTGTGGAAGTCGTAGACCGTCGAAGGCCAGCCGTGCTGGATCATCAAGGGGCGCGCGTCGGGCCGCGGGCTGCGTCGATGGATGAAGTGGATCCCGAGGGTCTCTCCGTTCCAAGCGGTGAGCGGGGTCTTGAACTGGGGGAATCGGTTGAGCAGCGCCTCGACTGCTCGCCAGTCGAAGTCGTTGGCCCAGTAGTCGGCGAGGTCCTGCGTGAAGGCGAGATCGATGCCGTAGAGCCAGCCGGAATCGGGGACTTCGGGGAGCCAGCGGACGTCCCCGAGGCGGCGACGGAGTTCGGTCAGCTCGGTCTCGGGGACGTCGATCTGGAAGGTCTGCATGTCATGCCGCCTCCGTGCAGCCGTCCCTGTGCAGCCCCCTCAGTCGCTCTGCGACAGCTCCCCCAAGGGGGGAGCGCTTTAGCGGAGCGGCCGGAAGAAGTCTCGGATGTCCTGGGCCAGCAGCTCCGGCTCCTCGAGGGCGGCGAAGTGGCCTCCCCTGTCGTGGACCGACCAGTGGGTGATGTTGTAGGTCTGCTCGCACCAGCTTCTCGGGGCGGTGATGATCTCGCCGGGGAAGACCGAGACGCCGACGGGCGACTCGACGCGGCCGGGGACGAAGTTCTCGGCCTGGTTCTGGCGCATCTCGTAGTAGTAGCGGGTCGACGAGTTGATCGTCTGGCCGAACCAGTAGAGCGAGATGTTGGTCAGGATTTCGTCCTTGGTGAACCGCTTCTCGATGTCGCCGTCGCAGTCCGACCAGGAGCGCCATTTCTCGGTGATCCAGGCGGCGAGTCCGGCGGGGGAGTCGGTCAGGCCGTAGGCGAGGGTCTGGGGCTTGGTGCCCTGGATTGCCTGGTAGCCGGTCTCCTGTTCCTGCCACTCCGCCATCTTGGCGGCGACCGCCTTCTCTTCGTCGGTGTAGTCATCGGGGGACTTGTCGGCCGGCGGGCGCCCGATGGGCATGTTGACGTGCGAGCCGATGCAGTTGTCGGGGTGCTGGTAGGCGACCTGGGAGGTGACGATCGAACCCCAGTCGCCGCCCTGGGCGCCGTACTTCTCGTAGCCGAGCTGTTGCATGAGCGCTCCCCAGAGGAGGGCGGTGCGCTTCTGGCCGAAGCCGCCTGAGGTGGGGATCTGGGAGAAGCCGTAGCCGGGGATCGAGGGGGCGACGACCGTGAATGCGTCGGCTGAGTCGCCGCCGTGGGCGGCGGGGTCGGTGAGGAGTCCGATGATCTTGGAGACCTCGTAGAAGGTGCCGGGCCAACCGTGGGTGAAGACCAGCGGCAGCGGATTGTCGCCGACGCCCTCCTGGTGGACGTAGTGGACGGTGTAGTCCTCGACGCCGTCGGCCGAGACCTGGGTGGTGAACTGGGGCAGCCGGTTCAGGTAGGTTTCCTGGACTCGCCAGTCATAGCCGGTGCGCCAGTAGTCACAGAGTTCTTTCATGTAGGCGAGGTTCGAGCCGTACTGCCAGCCCGAGTCGGAGACCTCAGAGGGCCAGCGGGTTTGGGCTAGTCGGCGCTTGAGGTCGCGGATCTCGGTGTCGGGCACGGCGATCTTGAATGGTTCAGGCATTTCTTGATCCTCTCGCTGCGGGCGAGTCTGCGGGTGGAGTGATTCGCGGGCAGTATCGCATGAGGCTGGGCTTGGGCGATTGGACGGACACGAGCGGGCCGGGGACGGTCGGCGTCCCAGGAAAAAAGAAAACGCGAGAAAAAAGAGAACGAGGCGGATTACACGGGGTGGATTACAAGGGGTCGTCGTCTTCCTCGGGCGATTCCTCGTCTTGAAGGGAGCTCCCCTCTGTCCCCGCATCAAGTGCGGGGCAGGCTTCTACGAGACATCTCCCCCCGCCTCCGGCGGGGGGAGATGGGAACAGATCGGCGCGGTCGTAAAGGTCGCGGAGCTGGTGTCGGGCGACGTCGTAGAGATCGGTGGCGAAGTACATCTCGTGGTTGAGTCGGGCTCGCTCGTTGGGGGCGAACAGTTCTCGGACGATGGCGTCGAGGGCCTTGATTCGGATGTAGCCGGGGTTGTGGTCCCCGGATCGTCGCCAGAGTCGGTCGATTTTGGCTCGGTAGTGGTAGGGGTTAGGCATTGGGGCTCCTTGTTTCGGGATGGACGTATGTTCTGATGATATCGAGGTTTTGGGGAGTGAGAGGGTGGATTGCGGGGCGAAGTCAAGGGGTCAGCAGTATTGTGTGGCTTGCGTTGCCCCCTCTGCCCCCGGGTCGAGCCCGGGGCAGGCTTCGGCATCTCCCCCCAAAGGGGGGAGAAAAGGGGAAGGGTGGCATCTCCGCCTACATAGCGGGGCGAGGCGTATCGGAGGGGGAAGGGAGCAGGTCCCCAGATAAGTCGGGGACTGGGAGGGGACCGGACGGTAGCGAGGCGTGTCGCTGAGGCGGAAGGTGTCGCCGTGGCGGAGGTGGGTGCTCTGGGCCCCGCGTCGGAGCGCGGGGCATCGGAGGGGGTATGGGGTTGGTGTTGAGGAGGAGGTTGGGTCCTTACTGCGACCTCTGGGTGCGGCGCAGTTCCTGCTCCAGCTCGCGGACTCGGGCCTCGGCCGCCAGCCGCGCCTCGCGCTCATCGTCGAAGTTGGGGATCGGTCGGTCGGTGGCCGGGTCGATCCACTCCAGCTCGCCGTCGCGCCAGCGCAGACGCAGACCGATGGCCTCGCTGTGCCCCTCCAGCACGTCCGCCGACCGCTCCACGATTGGGATCGGCTCGTAGCGACCCTGGACCAGACGGTCGCCGGCCAGTCTTGCGCCGTGCCATTCGCCTGTGTGGTCGAAGCGCCAGTACTCGGGAATCCCCAGCCGCGCGTACTCGACCCGCTTCAGCACCGTATCGCGCTCCGCCGTGCTCTGCGAGGCGACCTCAAGGACGAAGTCGGGCGGTTTGCCCTGATCCGAGATCACGTAACCGCACTGCTCGTCGTAGAGCTCCGGATCGACGTCGAAGGCGATCAGCAGGTCCGGTCGCAGCAGCGGTCTGGCGCCGGGCCGCGCCGCCATCCACCGGTCGGCCTTGACCATCGTTGTGTCCGGGCGGCCGAGGTGTCGCAGCAGATGCAGCGGCGCGCCGCCCTCGTAGACGTGGTCGAACGCCGTCACCTCGTCCGGCTCCCGCTCGGGCGGGTCGGGCAGTCGATAGCGGGCGATCGTC
>JAJDYG010000018.1 GCA_022822855.1 Dehalococcoidia bacterium | reverse complement strand
GAGGGTGTGGAGATGGCGATGCCGGGCGACAACGTGCAGATGACGGTGCGGTTGATTTCGCCGATTGCGCTGGAGGAGGGGTTGCGCTTTGCGATTCGCGAGGGCGGCCGCACGGTCGGCGCCGGCGCTGTCACCTCGATCCTGGAATAGCGCCGCACCGGACGTAGCGCAGGGCAGAAAGACGGCAACATGGCTCGGCAGAAGATCCGCATCCGGTTGAAGGCCTACGACCATCGGGTTCTCGATGAGTCGGCGGCGCAGATTCTCGATACCGCTGAGAAGACCGGCGCGGGCGTCGCTGGACCGATTCCGCTGCCTACCGAGATCCGCAAGTACACGGTGATTCGTTCGCCATTCGTCCACAAGGACGGGCGCGAGCAGTTCGAGATTCGAACGCACAAGCGAATCATCGACATCATCGAACCCACAGGCCGAACAGTCGATTCCTTGATGCGGCTGCAACTGTCCTCGGGCGTCGATGTCGAGATCAAGCTGTAACCATGGCGATTCCAGGACTCCTTGGCAAGAAATTGGGCATGGTTCAGGTCATCGGCGAGGACGGGGCAGTCTTGGGCTGCACCGTGCTTGAAGTTGGCCCGTGTCCGGTGACGCAGATCATGACCGAGTCACGCGACGGCTACTCCGGCGTGCAGGTCGGTTATGGCGAGCGTCCGGCCTGGCGAATCAACAACGCTGAACTGGGGCATACGGGCGCCAACGGCCCACTCAAGCATCTGGCAGTCTTCCGCGCCGAGGCAGATGAGCTGTCGGATGTGGAGGTGGGCGCCGTCGTGAATGCGACCGAGGTGTTCACGGCCGGCGATCGCGTGGATATCCAGGGAGTCTCCAAAGGCAAGGGCTTTGCCGGCGTCGTCAAGCGTCACGGTTTCCGCGGAGGTCCGCGGACACATGGTCAGAGCGACCGGCACCGGGCACCCGGCTCGGTCGGCGCAGGTACGACTCCCGGCCGGGTACTGAAGGGCACTCGGATGGCGGGCCGGATGGGCGGCAAAACAACGACCTCGATGAACCTTGAGGTGGTGGACATCAATGCTGATCGGCATCTGGTCTTCGTAAAGGGCTCGGTGCCCGGCGCGACGAACGGTTTGATTCGGATACGACAGACCAAGCGACGAGGCGGCAAGCGATGAAACTTCCGCTGATCGATGGACAGGGCAACGCTGCAGGCGAGATTGAGGCCGATGACTCGGTGTTTGGCATTGAGCCGAATCTGGCGGTTGTGCATCAGGCTGTCACGGCCCAGCGTGCGAACGCGCGGCAGGGCAATGCCTCGACGCTCGACCGCTCGGACGTCCGGCAGGCGTCGAAGAAGACGGGCCGCCAGAAGGGGGGCGGCCGAGCCCGCATGGGCACGCCCTCATCGCCGACGAGAATTGGCGGCGCGGTAGCCCATGGGCCGCACCCACGCTCGTATCGTCAGCGGCTCCCAAAGCGGATGCGTCGGCTGGCGATTCGTTCAATGCTCTCCCAGCGTGCCGCCGAAGGTGGCGTGTTGGTGACCTCGCATGATGTTGAGTTCGAAGCGAAGACTTCGGCTATGGCGAGCTTGTGCCGGGCGTTGGGTGTGGAGCGAAACGCGCTCGTGGTCTCCGACGGCGTCGATGATGCGCTGGTGCTCGGCACGCGAAATCTTCCGAATGTGCAGGCGATGCCGGCGCAGACATTGAGTAGCTATCTGATCCTGACGCACGACCAGCTGATCATGACCGAGGCGGCTGTCCGTCGCTGCGAGGCGATGTGGGCGTTCGGCGGCGAGACGAGCACCGAGGAGGATGGCGATGCCTAAGGACATTCATCCCTTCGCCGTTGTGCGCCAGCCGATCATCACAGAGAAGTCAACCGAGCTCGCCGAGCAGGGCAAGTACGTGTTCGAAGTCGATCCGCGCGCCAACAAGCTGCAGATTCGCGAGGCGATCGAAATCGCGTTCTCGGTGCAGGTGCGGAAGGTAAATGTGATCAACGTACGCGGCTCGACTCGACGAATCGGGCGTGGGCGACCTGGTCGCGAGCGCGACTGGAAGAAGGCGATCATTACGTTGGCCGAGGGCTACGAGATCCGCCTGTTCGAGGGAGTCTGACGTGGCCATCAAGAACTACAAGCCGACCTCGCCTGGACGCCGAAACTCCTCCGGTCACACGTTTGAGGAGATTACGAAGAAGAGGCCGGAGAAGAGCCTGCTCGCTCCGCTGAAGAAGAAGTCGGGCCGCAACAACAAGGGTCGCGTGACCGTGCGCCATCGCGGCGGCGGACACAAGCGTCGTTACCGAGTCATTGACTGGAAGCGCCGCGATCGAATCGGCATCGAAGGCCGGGTAGCAGCGATCGAGTATGACCCGAACCGCACGGCTCGGATTGCCCTGATCTTCTACACCGACGGCGTAAAGCGCTACATCGTGGCGCCAAACGGGCTCAAAGTCGACGACCGCCTGATGTCCGGTCCCGACGCTCCCATTCGGGTAGGTAACGCGCTGCCGATGTCAGCGATTCCCAACGGCACGCAAGTGCACAACGTCGAGCTGACCGAGGGCCGGGGTGCGCAGATGGTGCGCTCAGCCGGTGCATCGGCCCAGATCATGGCCAAAGAGGGCGACTACGCGTTGCTGCGCCTGCCCTCGGGCGAGATGCGGCGCGTCCGCTCGGTCTGTTACGCGACGATTGGACAGGTCGGCAACGTCGATCACTCGAACATCAAGCTGGGCAAGGCCGGCCGAAACCGGCACCGCGGCCGCCGGCCTCAGGTGCGGGGCTCTGTGATGAACCCCGTCGACCACCCGCACGGCGGCGGCGAGGGCAAGGCGCCGATTGGCCTGCCCGGTCCGAAGTCGCCCTGGGGTTGGTACACGCTCGGCCGACGGACGCGGGGCAAGAAGCAATCCGACAAGTACATCGTTCGTCGTCGCGGCCGACGGCGCTAAGGCAGAGATCAGAGGAATCGCGCGATGTCACGTTCAACGAAAAAAGGTCCCTACGTGGACCACAAGTTGATGCAGAAGGTGCAGCGAGTGCGCGCCTCGGGCGCTCGCACCGTGATCCAGACCTGGGCGCGCCCCTCGACGATCGTGCCGGAGATGGTCGGGCTGACGATTGCCGTGCATGACGGGCGCCGTCACATTCCGGTCTTTGTCACCGAGAACATGGTCGGGCACAAACTGGGCGAGTTCGCACCCACACGCACCTTCCGCGGCCACATCGGCCGCTCCGATCGTGGAACGCGGGTGAGCTAATGCAAGTCCAGGCCTCAGCCAAGTTTGTCCGTACTTCTCCGCGCAAGGTCCGCCTGGTAATGCAGGGACTGCGCGGGATGCCGGTCGAAGATGCCCGGCTCCAACTCCGGTTCACGCCGAAGCCGATCGCGCGCGATGTAGCCAAGGTGCTCGATTCCGCAGTGGCCAACGCCGAGAACAACTACGGGCTAGATGCGCGAGACCTGCGGATCAAGGAAATCCACGCCGGAGACGGACGCACGCTCCGCCGTTTCCGGGCCAAGGCGCGCGGTCGGGTTGGACGAATCCTGAAGCGTACCGCGCACATCACCGTCGTCGTGTCCGACGGCCAGGACGCAGAGGACGGATAAGGCCATGGGTCAGAAAGTTCACCCGACCAGCTTCCGGATCGGCACGATCTACGAGTGGCGCTCCCAGTGGTACTCCGACAAACAGTACGCGGAGCTGCTGGCCGAGGATCGCAAGATTCGCGACTTCATCAACGAGCGGTTGAGCGAGGCGATGATCTCGCGGATCGATATCGAACGCAACGCGAACCAGCTTGGCGTCAAACTGCACACGGCCAAGCCGGGCATCGTGATCGGTCGCGGCGGACAGAACGTCGAGGAGTTGCGCAAAGACCTTGAGACGTTGATCTCGCGGCCGATCCGGCTGCGCGTGGACGTATCGGAGATTCGCGTGCCCGAACTGGACGCGCAACTCGTGGCCCGCAACGTGGCCGAGCAGATGGAACGGCGCATCGCCTTCCGTCGCGCGATCAAACAGGCGGTCCAGCGCACGATGCAGCGCGGAGCCGAGGGAGCGAAGATCATCATCTCGGGACGCTTGGGCGGCGCCGAGATGTCGCGCAAGGCGCAGGAGATGTCCGGCCGGGTGCCGCTGCACACGCTTCGTGCAGACATTGATTACGGCTTTGCCGAAGCGAAGACGGTGTTCGGCCGGATTGGCGTCAAGGTCTGGATCTACAAGGGTGAGGTACTGCCCTTCGAAGCGGAAACTGAGACATCCGGCGGTCCGGCTCAGGCGATTGATCCGGCCGCCGCCGGCAGGCGGGGAGGCCGCTGATGCTGCAGCCGAGACGAGTCAAATGGCGCAAGCATCACCGCGGCCGACGCCGCGGGATGGCGCAGACGGGCAACTCTGTCGCGTTCGGTGAGATTGGTTTGCAGTCTCTTGAGGCTGCCTGGATCGACGGGCGCCAGATTGAGGCCGCGCGGCGAGCGATCACGCACTACGTGAAGCGTGGTGGTAAGGTCTGGATTCGAGTGTTCCCGGACAAGTCGGTGACGCAGAAGCCGGCCGAGACGCGAATGGGCAAGGGCAAGGGCGCGCCGGAGAAATGGGTTGCCGTGGTCAAGCCGGGCCGGGTGATCTTCGAGCTTGCCGGCGTGCCGGAGGCCGACGCTCGCGAGGCGCTGCGCCGAGCCAGTCACAAGCTGCCGGTCCGGACTCGCGTTGTCGTGCGAGAGGCTGAGGTGGTGTAGCGATGGCCAATCCACTCGCTGACGAAGCCCGCTCAATGACCGACGCCGAACTGGGCGAAGCGATCAACGAGGCCTATCGAGAGGTCTTCAACCTGCAGTTCCAGATCGGTACGCGCCAGTTGCAGAATCCGATGGCGATGCGCTCGGCTCGCCGACAGGTCGCGCGACTGCGCACGATCCTGCGCGAGCGTCAACTCGCCGAAGCGGCGGGCGCGCCGATCGAGCCGCTGGCCAGGGTTGCCGACAGAGGTGAAGAAGTCGACGAGCCGGTCGATGCAGAACAGACCACTGAGTCGCCTGGCGACTCTGCCAGCGAGGAAGAGTAGCCAATGGCCCGCAAACGACGTGTTGGCTTCGCCGTCGCGGATGCGCGCCACAAGACTGTGTCGGTGCGAGTCGAGCGAACGGTCCAACATCCGCTCTACAAGAAAATCATGCGTCGGCGCAAGCGCTACCTGGCGCACGACGAGGGCAACGACTGCAAGATCGGTGACCGAGTAGTGATCGAAGAATGTCGCCCGCTGTCGAAGCGCAAGTCGTGGCGTGTGGTTGAGATTCTCGAGCGTCGCGAGGTGGCTGAGATTCAACCACAGGAAATCGGCGCTCCGTCGCTGGAGGCGGCAGCCTCTGGAAGTGAGGACTCGGAGTGATTCAGCAGGAATCCTCGCTCCGCGTCGCCGACAATTCCGGTGCCCGCGTGATCAAGTGCATCCGCGTGCTCGGCGGGACGAAACGGCGCTATGCCTCCGTCGGCGACACGATTGTCGCGACGGTCAAACAGGCCGATCCGGGCCGCGAAGTCCGCGCCGGCCAGGTCGTGCGAGCAGTGATCGTCCGCGTGGCCAAGCAGTACCGCCGGGTCGACGGCTCGTATATCCGTTTCGACGACAACGCGGCAGTCATCCTGGCGGCCGACGGTCAGAATCCGACCGGAACCAGAATCTTGGGACCAGTCGCGCGTGAGCTGCGCGAGCGTGACTTCATGCGAATCGTCTCGCTCGCGCCGGAGGTGGTGTAGATGCGTCGCGTGCAACGAGACGACTTGGTCGAGGTTCGGACCGGCAAAGACCGCGGAAGGCGCGGTCAGGTGCGCCAGGTCTTCCCGAAAGATGGTCGGGTGATCGTGACCGGTCTGAACATGGTCAAGCGGCACATGCAGCCGACCCAGATGGGCGCTCCCGCCGGCATCATCGAGCGCGAGGCGGCGCTGCACGAGTCGAACGTCAGCGTGGTCTGTCCGAGCTGTGACCGTCCGTCGCGCATCGGATTCCGGCTACGAGCGGACGGCTTCAAGACTCGCGTCTGCCGCAAGTGCGATGGGGATATCGACTGATGACCACGAATGGAACCACAACGGCCCCGCGCCTCAAGCAGCGTTTCAACGATGAGATTGCGCCTCGCATGTTCGAGGAGTTCAGCTACGGCAACGTGATGCAGGTACCGCGAGTGGTCAAGGTCGTAGTCAACTCAGGCGTTGGCGAGTCGCTGGGCCCAGGGGGCGCGGCGATCCTCGAGAACTGCGTCTCGGACATGACCACCATCTGTGGACAGAAGCCGGTAGTGAATAAGGCGAAGAAGTCGATCGCGAACTTCAAGCTGCGCGAGGGCAACAATGTGGGCGTCTCGTGCACGCTGCGCGGCGCGCGGATGTGGGAGTTCCTCGACCGAACCATCAACGCGGCGCTGCCGCGCATCCGCGACTTCCAGGGCGTCTCACGCACAGCCTTTGACGGACGCGGCAACTACTCGCTGGGCATACGTGAGCAGATCGTCTATCCCGAGATCGACTACGGCAATGTTGATCGCGTGCGCGGTCTGCAGGTCAACATCATCACCACCGCCAGGACCGACGCCGAGGGCCGGCGGCTGCTTGAACTGCTCGGTTTCCCCTTCGAGCGAAACCAGTGAGCGGAGTCAGTGAGAACAGCAATGAATAGCAGGAACTGTGCGAGCAGGCAGGAATCGCAATGCCAGTGACTGACCCCGTCGCGGACATGCTGACACGCATTCGCAACGCCATCCACGCTGGACACCCGCGCGTGGAGATCCCGGCGTCGAACATGAAGATCTCGATTGCCAACGTCTTGGCTGAAGAGGGATTCATCCGGTCCTATCAGGTTCGTGATCGAGCTGGTCGGGCAGGGCGTGACCTCGATGTCGAATTGCTCTACGACGAAGAAGGCACCTCAGTGGTGACCGGACTGAAGCGTGTCTCTCGGCCGGGTCTGCGGGTCTACGTGCAGAAGCGTGAGATTCCCCGGCCGTACGGCGGCCTGGGTGTCGCAATCCTGACCACACCACGCGGCGTGATGACTGGCGCTCAGGCCCGACGCGAGAACGTCGGCGGAGAAGTGCTGTGCTTCGTCTGGTAACGACCTACGAGAACATGATGGGAGCGGGACGATGAGTCGAGTTGGCCGTCTACCCGTGCCGGTGCCGGCCGGGGTCGATGTCACGATCGAACCGGGACAGGTATCGGTAAAGGGCCCGCGCGGGGAGCTGGCGCAGCACGTGCATCCCGACATGCACATCGTGCTCGGAGACAACGAAGTCGTCGTCACCCGGCCCAGCGACCGCCGCGAACATCGCTCCCATCATGGTCTGGTCAGAGCGCTGATCCAGAACATGGTGACCGGCGTGTCGGAGGGCTGGTCAAAGACACTCGAGATCCAGGGCACTGGATACCGTGCAGAAATGGACGGCAAGACGCTGGTGTTGCGGGTGGGCTATTCGCACCTGGTGCGCAAGGAGCCGCCGGACGGGATCGAGTTCGCCGTGGAGGGCCAGTTGGTACATGTCCGCGGCGCCAACAAACAAGTGGTCGGCCAGCAGGCCGCAGAAATCCGCGCGGTCCGTCCGCCCGAGCCATACAAGGGCAAGGGTATTCGCTACCAGGGCGAGTGGGTCCGCCGCAAGCAGGGCAAGAGCGCGATCGGATAGGTCTCGGCCGTCCCGTACTCGCGCATGACGATGTGGAGATGATGAGATGACGACGATTCGCCGCAAGCGGCGCACGACGCGAGCTGCGCGCCAGCGTCGGCATCTGCGTGTGCGCAAGCGCGTGCGCGGTACGGCGCAACGACCACGGCTGTGCGTCTTCCGCTCGGCCAAGCACATTTACGGACAGATCATTGACGACGATTCAGGCGTCACGTTGGTGAGCGCCTCGGACTTGGGAGCGAATGCCGCTTCGGCGACCGAGGACGACGGTTCGGGCAAAAGGGCCAGCGCCCGCGCGGTCGGCCGCCAGTTGGCGCACGTCGCGCAGGAGGCCGGGATCTCGGCGGTTGTCTTCGATCGCGCCGGATATCAGTATCACGGACGTGTTCGCGCCCTGGCCGAGGCCGCGCGCGAAGCGGGGCTGGTCTTCTAACAGGTCTGTGAGGGCCGACGCATCCGCTCGGCGGGAAGCAGGAGCAGGACATGGTTCAACAACGAGATGGCGGACGCGGGCGAGGGCGGCGCCGCGACCGCGACGAACCGCAAGACGACATCATCGAAAAGGTCGTCTCGGTCGCGCGAGTTGCCAAGGTCGTCAAGGGTGGCCGACGATTCTCGTTCACCTCGGTCGTCGTCGTCGGCGACGGGAACGGTCGGGTCGGCATCGGTATCGGTCGGGCGAATGAGGTGCCCGACGCAATTCGCAAAGGTTCGACGATTGCTCGCCGCGACATGGTCACCGTACCGATTCGCAACGGCACAATCCCACACCCGATCACCGCTCGCTTCTGCGCCTCGCAGGTGCTGCTCAAGCCGGCCGCTCCGGGTACCGGTGTGATCGCCGGCGGCGGTGTGCGCGCCGTGCTCGAGGCGGTCGGGTTGCGCAATGTGCTGACCAAGTCTCTCGGATCCAACAATGTCGTCAACGTCGTCCAGGCAACGCGCCGCGCGCTAATGGAGCTGCGCGACCCCGTCCAGGTCCGACGGGAACGACTGCGCCTGGCCGGACGTCTACCGGACGAGCCGGCGGCCCGGTCGACAGAGCCGGTCGAGGCGGAGGCTGAGTTGGCCGCTGCCGGAACGAGCGAGTAACAGACCATGGCGACGCTCAAGATCACCTACACGAAATCGTCGATCGGCTACCGCTCCGATCAGGGTCACACCATTCGCTCGCTGGGCCTGCGCAAGCTGGGTCAGAGCACGATCAAGGACGACACTCCCGACGTTCGTGGGATGCTCCAGAAGGTGTCTCATCTCGTCACCGTGACGGAAATCGAGGACGCGTAATGGTTCTGCGTCTGAATGATCTGAGTCCGGCGCCGGGTTCGCGCAAGCGGCGCAAGCGCGTCGGCCGAGGTAATGCCTCGGGCAAAGGCACGTACTCGGGGCGCGGGCTCAAGGGCCAGCTATCTCGTTCGGGCCGCGACTACAACGCCGTCTTTGAAGGTGGCGCAATGTCGATGATGCGCACGCTGCCGCGGCGCAAAGGCTTCAAGGCGCCCTTCCGCGTGGAAACGCAGCCAGTCAACGTCGTTGAGCTCGGCCGCCGCTTCGCAGACGGTGATACGGTCGATGCAGACGCGCTCGTGGGGGCGGGACTCCTGCGGTGCGCGACCCAGCGGTTCAAAGTGCTGGCCGGTGGCGAGCTCGAGTGCGCCCTGCACCTGCGTGTGGAGCGAATCTCACCGGCTGCACAAGCGAAGATCGTTGCCGCCGGCGGCAGCGTTGAGGTCATCAATGCAGAGAACGCAGACAGCAGCGGGGCCGACCAGGCCTAAGCTGCTGCAGGCGTTGGTTGACGCCTGGCGACAGCCGGACGTCCGCCAAAAGGTCGCCTTCACGCTGGCCATGCTGGTGGTCTTCCGGCTGGTGGCGCACGTCCCGATCCCCGACATCAACAAGACCCAGCTCGAGAACGCGCTGGATAACAACCCGGTGCTCGGTTTCCTGAACCTGTTCTCAGGCGGCGGCCTAGACAATCTGTCAATCGTGGCCTTGGGCGTCTATCCCTACATCACGGCGTCGATCGTGATGAACCTGATGCAGCCCATGATTCCCAAGCTGCAGGCGCTAGCCCAGGAGGGCGAATCGGGTCGTAACCGGATCCAGCTCTACACCTACTGGCTGGCCGTGCCGATGTCGTTAGTGCAGGGCTACGGACAGCTCCTGTTGCTGGAGAACGCGCGCGCGATCACTGGAATCGGTTTCGGGGCCGAAGAGTGGTTGCCGACCATCTCGGCGCTGATGACCATGACCGCCGGCACGATGTTCCTGATCTGGCTAGGTGAACTGATCACCGAGAAGGGTGTCGGCAACGGCATCTCGCTCATCATCTTCGCCGGCATCGTGGCCAGTTTCCCCACGCTCTTCAACTCGGTGCGGCTCTCCGACATCGGCTGGTCAGGCATCGCCGTCGTGATCGCGATTGCGATCGCGCTGGTCGCCTTGATTGTTTTTTTCCAGGAAGCACAGCGCAGGATTCCCGTTCAGTATGCCCGGTCGGTGTTCAGAGGCGGGAGGATGTACCGCCAGAGCGGTCAGTCGTACGTTCCGCTACGAGTGAACTCGGCAGGAATGATTCCGCTGATCTTCGCCTTTTCGATCATCATCTTCCCGTCCGTGCTGGCGGGCTGGGTAACGGGCGCCGCCGGGGAAGAGTCTCAGACCCAGGTAGCCGTCGAAGTCCCCTTCACGCGTGACGACGTGGACGAATCCCTCGCGACGCTGTTCCCAGACCTCAGCAACTCCGGCGAGTTCGTCGTCAACGACGGCATCATCGAGTGGAACAAGGAAGAGGACACCTTCCAGGACCTGCTCGATCGAGTCAACTCCAACTCCGACTCGAACGTGCTGACGCAGATTGAAACGACGACAATCCCGACGACAGGTGAAACCGTCTACGCGTGGCGGATCGACGCGAACGAGATCTCGGAAGACTTCATCAGGCTGGCCGACCGCGAGGGGAATTTCATCGCGATCTCGGAGATCAAGACCCACGAAAACCCCGCCGACAATCCGCTGACGCCGGACATCGCCGAGGGACAGACCCTCGGCGAACGGCCCGGCTGGATCATCCGAGCGGCGGACTGGGTCCAGCTCAACCTGTCGCCGGGACGTCCGGCGTACTGGGGCTTGTCCTTCGTGCTCGTTGTCGGCTTCACCTTCTTCTATACCTTTGTCACCTTCCAGCAGCAGAACCTGGCTGAGAATCTGCAGAAGCAGGGCGGCTTCATCCCCGGGATCAGACCCGGCCGTCCGACGCAGGACTACATCAACCGAGTGTTGGCGCGGATTACGTGGGCGGGAGCGCTGTTCCTCGGCTTTGTTGCGGTGGTTCCGTTCCTCGCGACCGAGTTCATTCCTGATTCCACCGCGCTTACGATTTCGTCGACCGGTCTGTTGATCGTCGTCGGCGTGGCACTGGACACGATGCGCCAGATTGAAGCGCAGCTCCTGATGCGCAACTACGAAGGGTTCATTCGCTAACCATGACCGACCAGACGATGTACGTGATTCTGCTTGGCCCCCCGGGTGCGGGCAAAGGCACGCAGGCCGTTCAGACCGCTGAACGGACGGGGCTGTTGCACCTGTCCACGGGTGACATGTTCCGCGAGAACCTGCGCAACGGCACGGAACTGGGTAGCCTGGCCAAGACCTTCATGGACAAAGGTGAGCTGGTCCCCGACGACGTCACGATCAGGATGTTGCTTGAACGCATCAGCCGCGAGGATGCCCGTGCCGGCTGTCTGTTCGACGGCTTCCCCCGCACGGTCGAGCAGGCCAGGGCGCTGGATGAAGCGTTGGGCGAGCAAGGCAACGAGATCACTGTCACCGTCCTCATCGATGTCTCGGACGAAGAGATCACCCGTCGGCTCGGAGGTCGGGTCAGTTGCGCTTCCTGCGGCAGCGTCTTCCACGAGATCTTCAATCCCCCTAAGGCTGAGAGCCCCTGTTGCGACCAGGTGAACATGATCCAGCGCGACGACGACAAGCCGGCAGCGATCGCCAATCGCCTGCAGGTGTATGCAGACCAGACCGAGCCGCTCGTTGCCTACTACAGACAGGCGGACAAGCTGTCTTCCGTGAATGGCGAACAGTCTCCACAGGCCGTCGGCGAGGATCTGCTAGCCGCGTTACAGGCAGTGAGCGACTAGAGTCGGAACCACTGATGTCCACCTCCCAGCGACCCCGACAGGTCATTCTCAAGACCGAGGCCGAGATCGAACAGATGCGGCCAGCCGGCCGCATGGTCGGCGAGACCTTGGCCGAACTGGGCGAGATGCTGCGGCCTGGCATCAAGCTGTCGCAACTCGACCAGTACGTGATCGACAAATTCAAGCGGCTGGACATCACCCCCACATTCCTCGGCTACCAGGGCTTCCCGCACACGATCTGCGCCTCAGTCAATGAGGAGATCGTGCACGGCTTCGCTACCGAGCGGCGGCTGCAAGACGGCGACATCATCTCGATCGATCTCGGCGCGACCATCGATGGCTGGGTCGGCGACTCGGCGAGGACATTTGCCGTCGGCAGCATCTCCGACGAGGCGCAGCGGCTGCTGGATGTCACCCGCGAGTCACTGATGGCCGGAATATCGGTGGCTCGCATCGGCATCCGCAAGGGGGACATCGGTGCAGCAATCCAGGAAGTGATAGAATCAGCGGGTTACGGAGTCGTCCGTGGCTACGTTGGGCATGGCGTTGGGCGTGACATGCACGAACCTCCGAGCATGCCGAACTATGGTCGTCGCGGTTCCGGGATGACCATGCGTCGAGGGATGGTTGTCGCGCTCGAGCCGATGGCCACAGCCGGTGATCCGGCAACCGCAGTGTTGGACGACGGCTGGACCGTCGTGACAGCCGATGGAAGTCTGTCGGCGCACTTCGAACACACCGTCGCGCTGCGCGAGAGCAGCCCGGCGGATGTGCTGACCCAGGCCTGAGCGATAAGCAACGGAGGCTAGGTGGCGAGAAATCGGAACACCGGTGGAGGTCGGCGACAGCGGCGCACGCCGGCGCCGTCTCCGCCCCCCAAGCAGGACAAAATCGAGGTTGAGGGCGTCGTCAAGGAGCTGTTGCCCAACGCGACCTTCCGGGTCGAGTTGCCCAACGGCCACGAAGTGCTGGCGCACCTGGCCGGAAAGATGCGGCAGCATCACATTCGAGTTCTGCGTGGTGACCGAGTCCTCGTCGAGCTTTCCGAGTACGACCTCACTCGTGGTCGGGTCGTCTACCGGTTCAAGAGTTGAGCCGAATGCAGAAACTGAGCGCGTCCCGGCAAGTGTGAAGCCGCAGACGAGAGGAACCAGGGCATGGCGAGAATCTCGGGCGTTGATGTCCCGGACAACAAAAAGGCCCCGTACGCGCTGCGCTACATCTACGGCATCGGGGCGACCCGGGCTAGGGAGATCGTGGACAAAGCCAATATCGATGCGGACCAACGGATCCGTGACCTGTCGGACGCCGAACTGGCGCGCATTCGCGAGATCGTCGACCGCGACTACCTGGTCGAGGGTGACCTGCGACGCGTGGTGCGAGGCAACATCCAGCGTCTGATCGACATCAACTGTTACCGAGGCCAGCGCCACCGTCGCAACTTGCCGATGCGCGGTCAACGCACTCGTACCAATGCCCGCACGCGGCGGGGAACGAAGAAAACAGTCGCCGGCCGGCGCCGCGCTGTAAAGCGCTAACTCAGAGCTGTGCAGCGCTCGGTCAGAGGAGGGGAATGGGATGAGTACTCAACGACGAGAACGCAGCCGCCGCCGACGCGAACGCAAGAACGTGCCGCATGGCCGCGCCTACATCCAGTCGACTTACAACAACACGATCATCACGATGACCGACCTGGCCGGCAACACGGTCGCCTGGGCCTCGGCTGGGAGCACCGCTGCCACCCGCGGTTCACGCAAGGGCACGCCCTTTGCCGCTCAGCTCGCAGCCGAGGACGCCGCGCAGAAAGCCATGGGCCACGGCATGCGCCAGGTCGACGTGTACGTCAAGGGCCCAGGTCAGGGCCGCGAGTCCGCCGTCCGCGCACTCCAGGCTCAGGGCCTCACCTTGCTCTCCATTCGCGACGTTACCCCCATCCCGCACAACGGCTGCCGACCCAGAAAAAGGCGCCGTGTCTAGCGACTTTCAGCCGAAAACCCCCTCCAGATCGCGCTAGCTCTGGACAAACCTGGACTAATCCGGACCCCAACCACGACAGAGAGACCCGCCAATGGCTCGATACACCGGACCCGTCTGCCGAATCTGCCGTCGCGCCGGCGAGAAGCTGATGCTCAAGGGCGAACGCTGCGTCGGCCCGAAGTGCGCCATCGACCGTCGTAACCAACCGCCCGGTCAGCGTTCTCCGCGCCGGCGCAAGGTCTCCGACTACGGTGAGCAGGTCAAGGAGAAGCAGAAAGTCCGCAAGACCTACGGTGTCCTCGAGCGCCAGTTCCGGCGGATGTTCGCCGAGGCCAACCGACGCCCCGGCGCCACCGGCGACAACCTGTTACAGATGCTTGAGCTCCGGTTCGACAACGTCGTCTATCGCTTGGGCATCGCCGAGTCTCGCGCGCAGGCGCGACAACTCGTGCGGCACGGACACATCACCCTGAACGGCAAGAAAGCCGACATCCCGTCGATCGAGACGCGAATCGGAGACAAGGTCGGCTGGACGGAACGGGGCCGCAAGAGCAAGTTCTACGAAATGGCCCGCACCTGGCAGGGCTCTCGCGAAGTGCCCGGTTGGCTGCGGATCGACCCAATCCAGCTGGAGGGCGAGCTGACCGCCGCGCCCGCACGCGAAGACATTGACATGCGAGTCGATGAGAACGCCATCGTCGAGTACTACTCGCGCTAAATCCGGCGAGCCACACCAACCCACAGTCCCAGGGAGGGACACGACAACGTGATCCTGGCTACCGAAACTCCCAAACTCTCGATAGAAGAAGAGCGCGACGACTACGTCCGCATCGCGGTCGAGCCGCTGACGCGAGGATTCGCGCACACCGAGGGCAACGCGCTGCGGCGCGTCCTGCTGAGCGGCATCCGCGGCGCGGCGATCACGTCCGTCCGGATCGACCAGGTCCAGCACGAGTTCTCCACGATTCCCCAGATGAAGGAAGACACGACCGAGTTTCTGTTGAATCTGCGTGAGATCCGCATCCACGCGATCGCAGATCGACCCGCAGAGATGCATCTCAACGTCAATGGCGCCTCGCGAATCACGGCAGGCGACATTGAGGTCCCCGGCGACTACAAGATCGTCAATCCCGACCTGTACCTGGCAACCCTGGACGGCGATGAAGGCCGCCTGGACGTCGTCATGGATGTCGAGACTGGATTTGGCTTCCAGCCGTCGGAACGCAGCCAGAACGGCGAGCAATTGCTCGGCGTGATCCCACTGGACGCAGTCTTTACGCCGGTGCGCAAGGTGTCATATGAGGTCTTGCCCGCGTCCGGCGGTCGCGGCAGCGATTTTGAGCAGTTGCTGATCGAGGTCTGGACCGACGGCACAATCTCGGGCATCGACGCGGTCCAATCGGCGGCCCGCTCGCTACGCACTGAACTCGAACTGTTCGAGACGATGGGTCAGCCGATTACGGCGCGTCAGCTTCCGGCGCATGCGAGGGTTGGCCTGACCGCCGAGCAGTACGACATGCCGATCGAGGAGCTGCAGCTCTCGGTGAGAGCGCATAACTGCCTCAAGCGGAGCGGTTTGATGCTCGTTGGACAGATCCTTGAGAAGAGCGACGATGAGCTGTTGACGCTTCGCAACTTCGGCGAAAAGTCATACATCGAGCTGATCGACAAGCTGCTCGAACTGAACCTGATCGACGAAGACGATCCTCGCGTGCGCCGCGCGCGCGACGGCGTCTTTGCGCCCAGCAGCGAGGAGATCCTGACGACGTTGCCACCGTCTCCAGAGGAGACTGCAGAGGTTCCGTCGTTGTCGAGCGCTCCGTCCGCGGAGCCGGAAGCGGCGGTTGGCGGCGATGAAGACCCGGAGATCACGGGATCTCTCGGTGCTGCGTTGCTTGAAGCTCTTCGCGAGGCAGGCAGCGGCGTCGACGAGTAGGGAAGCGAACGAGCCACGTCGACCGGACGAGCTCGACAGCGACAGCAGGAGTGGATGATGAGGCATCGAAAGAGCGGGCGTGGACTGAGTCGCAGCCGTTCGCACCGGTCGGCGCTGGTTCGCAACCAGGTGACCGACCTGCTGCGCCATGAGGCGATCGTGACCACCGAGGCAAAGGCGAAGACGATCCGGCCGGTGGCTGAGAAGATGATCACGCTCGGTAAGCGCGGCGATCTGCACGCCCGCCGCCAGGCAGGCGCCGTTCTGACCGATCGCAAGGTGCTACGCACGTTGTTTGACGACATCGCGCCGCGCTTTGCCCAGCGCAACGGCGGCTACACGAGAATCATCAAGCTCGGGCCTCGCCGGGGGGACGGCGCGCAGATGGCGCACATCGAGCTCGTCGAACGGGCCGCTGCCCAGATTGACGAAGAAGGCGCCGCCGACGAGGACGCAGCCGAAGAGTAACCAGACAACGAATCGAAACCAGGGCAGTGAGCCAACGTTGGGCGCTCTTGCTGCAATATGACGGTACGGAGTTCGCAGGGTCGCAATGGCAGCCGAATCGTCCCACGGTGCAGGGTGCCCTGCAAACTGCGCTGAGGTCGCTGAGCGGCGACTCGTGCCCGGTCTCGTTTGCGGGCCGTACCGACGCGGGCGTGCATGCCACGGGACAAGTCGCTTCGTTCGTGAGCGAGAAATCCCCGGAGGCGATGCCGCCGCACCGTTGGGTCAGAGGACTGAATCACTTTCTGCCGACAGCGGTCGCTGTGCAAGCGGTCGCCGCTGTAGCCGACGACTTCGATCCGAGGCGCGACGCTCTCTCGCGCAGCTATCGCTACGAACTGAGACTGTCGCATCAGCGTCAACCGCTGTGGCGACGGCGCGCCTGGATCGTGTCCCCGCCATTCGACGCCAGCGCAGGCGCGTCGGCACTGTCGATCTTGATTGGAACCCACGACTTCGCCCCGTTCACGCCGCCAACCAGGGACCGCTCGACCACTCGAACGTTGCAGGAAGCTTCGCTGGAGACCATGGACGAATCCGTGCATCTGCGATTCCGAGCCGACTCCTTTCTGCAGCATCAGGTACGGCGGATGGCTGGGGCGGTCGTCGAAGTCGCTCGTGGCAGAGCCGGCCTGGACGAGTTCCAGAGCTCCTTCGGGGCCGCGGAACCTGGTTCCATGGGCCCAACGGCGCCTTCCTGCGGCCTCACCCTGGCCGAAGTCGAGTACGCTCGGCCCCTGTTCACGACACAAACCTGTCCCCGAGTTACTCCGAGGGATCGTGAGGGAGATTGAAGAATGTCGACCACCGTTCTTGGATCGCACCAGGTGCCGCGCTCATGGCATCTGATCGACGCCGCCGACCGCCCGCTAGGGCGGCTGGCGACAGAAGTCGCGACGTTGCTGCGCGGCAAGCACAAGCCGGCCTTTCATCCGTCACAGGACATCGGCGACTACGTCGTGGTCGTCAATGCGGGCAAAGTGGCAGTCACGGGCCGCAAACTCGAGCAAAAGGTGTACTACCGGCACTCGGGGCACATGGGCAATCTCAGGGAGACCACGCTCAAGGACATGCTGGCCAAGCGTCCCGAGCGGGTGATTGAGCATGCGGTGCGGGGCATGCTGCCCAAGAATCGACTGGGCCGGACGCAGTATCGTCACCTGCGCGTCTATGCAGGCCCCGATCACCCCCACGCGGGACAGTTTGCCGGACCCATGGCCGGACAGGAAGCGGAATAGTCAATGACGACCACGGCAGGACACTACTACTTCGGGCTGGGGCGTCGAAAGACGTCGATCGCACGCGTGCGTCTATACCCCGGCAACGGCCAGATCACGGTGAACGGCAAAGACGCGAACGATCTCTTCCGCCGACCTGAGCAGCGTCGTCTGATCGAGGAACCGCTGCGGCACACCGGAATGCAGAACAGCTTCTCGGCGGTGGTGCGATGCACCGGCGGAGGCGTCAATGGCTGGGCCGGCGCGATCCGACTTGGCATCGCCCGCGCGCTGCTGGCCAGCGACGAGACCCTGCGTCGTCCACTCCGACAGGCCGGGATGCTGACTCGCGACCCGCGGGCCAAGGAACGCAAGAAGCCGGGCCTCAAGCGAGCCCGCAAGGCGCCTCAGTACACGAAGCGCTAAGCCGCAGCCTGTGCGTTGAAACGGACGGACGCTCCTCGCGGGTGGCTTCCGCTCGCCTGCCTAGCCATCCAAACCGGCAACTTCGCGGAGCGCGTCGACGTGATGGCTCCGCTCCCATGGCAGATCAAGGTCGTCGCGGCCAAAGTGGCCGTAGGCGGCGGTGGGTTCGTAGATCGGTTGCTTGAGTTCTAGGTCGTGGATGATCGCGGCGGGGCGCAGGTCAAAGTGCCGGGAAACCAGAGAAGTCAGTTCAGAATCTGTCAGTCGTCCGGTGCCGAATGAATGCAGGCCGAAACTGGTCGGCTCCGGCTTGCCGATCGCGTAACTGAGCTGCAGTTCCACCCGTTCGGCGAGTTCGGCAGCGACGATGTTGCGCGCGACGTGGCGCGCGGCGTAGGCGGCGCTGCGGTCGACCTTCGAGGGATCCTTGCCCGAGAACGCGCCTCCACCGTGCCGGGCCATGCCGCCGTATGTGTCGACGATGATCTTGCGGCCGGTCAGACCGGCGTCGGCCAACGGCCCCCCGGTGATGAACTGACCCGACGGATTGACGTAGATCTCCGTGCGATCATCGATCATCTCCGATGGGATCACGGGATCGATCACATGCTGTCGGACGGCCTGAGCGATCTGGCTCTGGTCGACCGCCTCGCTGTGTTGGGTGCTCACCACAATCGTGTCGATGCGGCTGGGACGACCGTGGGCGTATTCGACGGTGACCTGCGCTTTGCCGTCGGGCCGAAGCCAGCTTGCGTCACCCTTACGCCGGAAGACGCTGAGCTGTCTGGTCAGGCGGTGGGCCAGCTCAATCGGCAGCGGCATCAGGCTGTCGGTCTCATTACAGGCAAAGCCGAACATCATGCCCTGGTCGCCGGCGCCCTGGCGGTCGAAGGGATCGTCGCCGCCCTGCGACGCTTCGCCGGCTAGGCCGCCAACACCGGCCTCGATGTCGGGCGACTGGCGGTTGATCGAAAGCAGCACCTTGCAGGTGTCGGCGTCGATGCCCCAGGCGCGGTCGGTGTAGCCGATCCGTCGCAGCGTGTTCCGCGCGATCTGTTCGACGTCGATCTGGGCGGATGTGGTGATCTCTCCAAACACCATCACCAAATCGGAGGAAACGGCTGTCTCGCAAGCAACGTGGGACTCAGGATCGCCAGCGAGACAGGCATCGAGCACGGCGTCGGAGATCTGGTCGCAGACTTTGTCCGGGTGACCCTCGGTTACCGACTCAGAGGTCCAGAGACCGCTGATTGTCTGACCATGCGTTGGCCGATCGCTGATGCTCATGTGCCCTCATCCCAGGAACTGAGATAACGTTGCTGCTCATCCGAAAGCGCGTCCAATTGCACGCCCATGCTGGCGAGCTTCAGCCGGGCCACGCCCTGATCGATCTCGGCCGGCACCTCATGGACACCAGGCTCAAGCGCCGGCTCCGCCTTCAATAGGTGCTCCACCGCGAGCGCCTGATTGGCGAATGACATGTCCATGACGCTGGCGGGATGCCCTTCGGCGGCGGACAGATTGACCAGCCGGCCGTCGGCGAGCACCAACAACTCGCGTCCGTCGGCGGTCGCGTGTGCCGTCACGTACGGCTTCAGTTCGCGCCGCTGCTCGGTGACCTCCGCCAGCGCATCGAGGTTGATTTCGTGATTGAAATGCCCGGCATTGGCCATGATCGCGCCGGATTTCATTTCCGCGAAGTGAGGTTCGTCAATGACGTGGATGTCGCCGGTCGTCGTGATGAAGATGTCTCCCTGCGCAGCGGCATCGGCCATCGGCATGACGCGGAAGCCGTCCATCACAGCCTCCAGCGCCCGGAGCGGATCGACCTCGGTCACGATCACGTGCGCGCCGAGCCCGTCGGCGCGGGATGCGACCCCGCGACCGCACCAGCCGTAGCCGGCCACGACCAGGGTCTTGCCCGCGAGCAGGATGTTGGTGGCGCGAATGATGCCGTCGAGGGCGCTCTGGCCGGTGCCGTAGCGATTGTCGAAGAAGTGCTTGGTCGCGGCGTCGTTGACCGCCATGATCGGATAGGCGAGCGCGCCGTCCGCGGCCATCGCTCGAAGCCGGATCACCCCGGTCGTGGTCTCTTCGCAACCTCCGCGAACACCGCCGAGCACATCGCGTCGATCACTGTGCAAGGTGGAGACGAGGTCAGCGCCGTCGTCGATTGTGAAGTGCGGTTTAGTGTCGATCGCGCGATGAATGTGCTGGTAGTAGGTCTCGTTCGACTCGCCCTTGATCGCAAAGACATCGATCCCGGCTCGCTCGACAAGCGCGGCAGCGACATCGTCCTGGGTGGACAGTGGATTGCTCGCGCAGAGTGTAACGTCGGCGCCGCCCGCCTGGAGGGCGAGAGCGAGATTGGCGGTTTCGGACGTGATGTGCAGGCAACCGGCGATGCGCAGCCCCGCGAATGGTCGCTCGGTCGCGAAGCGTTCATGGATTTGGGCCGTGACAGGCATCTCGCGGGCCGCCCAGGCGATCCGCTGTTCGCCGTACTCGGCCAGCCGGAGATCGGCGATATCGCTGGTTGTTCGGCTCACGTGCTCACGACCTCCCGCTCGCCGTCCGGACCGCGCCTGCGAGCAGCCCAACGACGCACAGCGGTCACCAGCGTACCGGTATGCCGGGTCGCGGAGGCCTCAATGATGTCGCCGACATGTCCATAGCCGAGGTTGCGATAGGCGCGAACGGCCGGCTCGTTTTGCGGATCGACCGAGAGCACGACTTCATCAACCTGTTCCAGCAAGGCTGCCGTCACGGCCGACGTCGCCGTTGTGGCGTGTCCCCTGCCTCGGAATCGGGGATGAGTGAAGACGTTGCCGAGGATCGCGATGCTGTGCCGCCGTCCGATCGCATGCGTACCGGCGACCGCGACGAGCCGCTCCTCGTCCACGACGCCCCAGTAGCAGCCGTCGGCGATATGTTCCCGCCGGTAGTGAGTTGGGTCTCCTTCGGCGTTGTACAGCCGGTTGAGCAGATCAACGTGCGCTCCGAGCATCGGTTGCGCGTCCGCGCCATTGGGGCGGAAGGTCTCGCGTGTGACCAGCATGCGCATCATGCGCGTGATATGGCGGAAGGTGTAGACGCTCTCCAGCGCCCCGACGTGTTCGGGATCGGAGATGGCGAAGGTGTTCGGAAACCCGGGATGGAGCTGCAGGATCGCGGTGACACCCTCCAGAGGGCCGGCCAACGTCGTTGCGTGACCGAGGCCTCCACGAGAGTGGCAGACGATCGCTTCCCCGGTCGGCGTCAGGCAGGCGTAGAACTCAGCCTCTTCCCAGGCCTCGTCGTCGAGTTGGGCGAGCGCGTAGGCGGCGTTGTAGCGGTCGGCCTCCAGGCGATCGCCGAGCCCGTTACGGTCCGAGGTTTGGAAGATCTCGACCATCGGGCGTGGGTCGCCGAGCCTGATAGAGAGGGCCATGGCGGAAACGTTACCGCGTTGTGGGGAACAGCGTCGATGCAGGGACGCCGTCGACAGTGATCTGGGAGGTCCGCCGGGCGACGGACTCTGTTGTCGCCGCCATGATTCCCTCGATGCCGAACTGCTCGATCGCAAATGACGCGGCCGCGCAACCCCAGACCGCGCCCTGGATCAGGTCGTAACCGCGCGAGACCGCGCTGAGCAGAGCGCTGATGAATGTGTCCCCGGCCCCCGTCGGATCGGTCGCCTCGATATGCGGCACCGCACTGACCAGGGTCCGCCGCCCGCGTTCAAAGATCTCCACCCCATGCGACGCCTTCTTGAGGATGAAGACTGTCGGCCCGAGCGCGTGAATCTCTCGCCAGGCGGCGAGCGGAAGCTCCGGATCGTCTTCCTGTCCCGGCCACTGGATCAGGTGCGCGGCCTCCAGGGTGTTGATCGAGACGATGTCTGCGTAGCGCAACTGCTCGCGGAACTCGTCTCGCCGATCCGCCACCTCGCGTTCGATGGTGTCGATCGCGACCAGTTGCGGCTCGACCATCTGCTGCATCGCTCGATGGTTCTGGTCTGGATTGCCGGCGGTCAGGAGGACGTGGCGGGCATGTCGAATGGTCTCGCCGACGACGATGGGATGCGTGTCGTAGACGCCCGCGTGGGTGTACAGGGTTTCCCGCACGTCGCCGTCGGGAGAGTAGCGGCAACCCCAGCGGAAGTTGGGTCCCTGGGTTCGTTCGATTCCGTCGAGGCAGACGCCCCGGTCGATTAGCGGTTGGAGCAGCGACTGATCAAAGTCGTCGCCGATCACCGAAATCGGAGCGGTCTGCGCCAGCAGCGAGGCGGCCAGGCTGGCGTACACGGCCGAGCCGCCGAGCACCTGGTCGATGTCCCCGGCCTGGCTGTGGATTTCATCCAGGGCCACCGCGCCC
This sequence comes from Dehalococcoidia bacterium, assembly GCA_022822855.1. GTDB lineage: Bacteria > Chloroflexota > Dehalococcoidia > Bin125 > Bin125 > Bin125. The sequence continues at coordinate 36,038 of JAJDYG010000018.1, read as the reverse complement.
ACGACTGCCAACTCGACAGGCGGGTCGCTGGTCACGGCAGACGGCCCTCGATCAGTAGCGCGTAGCGTTCCAGCGTCTCGGCCGGGATGCGCCGTGGGTCGGTCATGATCGCGCCGAACAGCGCTCCATCGGCCGTCGATGTCCAGTCGTCGGGCAGATGCTCGCTGAGGTCGGCGATGATGCGCTGGGCCGATTGCACGTTCTGCGCGACGATCTCGGCAACGGCCGCGGCGGTGACGTCGGCTTCCGACTCGTGCCAGACGTCATAGTCGGTGGCGGTCGCCAGCATGGCGTAGGCGATCTCCGCCTCGCGGGCGAGCTTGGCCTCGGGCACCGCGGTCATACCGATGATCGAGGCGTCCCAGGAACGGTACATGTGCGATTCGGCCCGCGTACTGAACAACGGACCTTCCATGGCGATGTATGCGCCCCCAGCATGGACGGTCTGCCCGACCCGGCCGGCGCTCTCCACCAGGCGGTTGCTCAGGTCGGCGCAGAATGGGTCGGCGAAGCCGACATGCACGACGATGCCATCGCCGAAGAATGTGATTGGACGTCCGGCGCGGGTTCGGTCGATGATCTGGTCGGGGACGACCATGTGACCGGGCACGATTTCCTGCCTCAGCGAGCCGACGGCCGAGACGGCCAGGATCCCTTGCACGCCGAGAGCCTTGAGCGCCCAGATATTGGCGCGAACCGGAATCTCATGCGGCATCAGTCGGTGTCCGACGCCATGCCGAGGCAGGAAGGCGACTCGCTTGCCGTGCAGCGTGCCGATCACGATCTCGTCCGAGGTGTCGCCGAAGGGCGTCGCCGGATTCCAGCGGTCGACATCGCTGAGGCCAGGCATCTTGTAGAAGCCTGAACCGCCGATCACGCCGAGCTGTGCGGTCGGACGGTCGTTGGTCATCTCGGCGCCTTTCCCATTCTTGGTAGACCAGCTCAGTAGACCGGCTCAGTAGACCAGCATCGAGACGATGTCATGCGGCAGCAATCGATCGCGTCCGTTGAGCGCCTCGAGCTCGATCAGGAAGGCGACGGCGGCCACATCCGCGCCGGCCTGAATCAGGAGCTGGAGCGATGCCTCGGCGGTGCCTCCGGTGGCGAGCAGGTCATCGACGAGCGCAACCCGCGCACCGGAACTCAAGGCGTCGGAGTGCATTTCAATCGTCGCTGATCCGTACTCGAGATCGTACGAGCGCGTGATTGTGTTGGCGGGCAACTTGCCGGCTTTGCGGATCGGCACGAACGGCCGATTGAGGCGCTGCGCGATCGGCGCGCCGAGGATGAAGCCTCGCGACTCGACGCCGACGACGGCGTCGGCGCCATCGCACTGCGCGGTCAGCCAATCCAGCGCGTGGGCGAAAGCGGCGGGTTCCGCGAGGAGCGGAGTGATGTCGCGGAAGAGGATTCCGGGCTCGGGGAAGTCCGGGATGGCGCGAATATACTGTGCGACGAGGTCGTGCGCGGTGGGTGTGTCGGTCATGAGGTCAGCGTACTAGCGGATGCTTCGTTGGGTCCGAGTTTCAGGCCGGTTCGCTGATACCCTTGCCCACAGCGGTGCAGAGGGCGAGCGGAGGCCGCGTGGACGATCCACTCAACTGGTCTGGCGATGATCAGGAACGCGCGCTCCGCGCGATCGCGCCCTGGTACGACCTCGACTTCGGTCCGCTGAGCGATGACGTGGCGATGCTGCTGGAACTCACGGGTCCGGGCCAGCGAGTCCTGGAACTTGGAGCCGGCAGCGGCCGCATCGCAGTGCCACTTGCCCTCAACGATCGTTCCGTGACCGCTGTGGACAGCTCGGATGCGATGCTCGGAGTCGGCCAGGATCGGATGCGGGAGGCCGGTGTCGATGTGGCGCCTGGAGATATGCGCTGTCTGCGCCTGGATGCGCAATTCGATTGGGTGGTCTTCGGGCTGTCGACGTTCCAGCATCTGCTCAGTCGCAAGGATCAACTGGCGTCGCTGCGGGTCGCGGAGCGGCATCTGGCCGACGGCGGCCGGCTGGTGATCGACTGGACCGCGCCACGACCGGACGACATTGAACCGTCGCCGGCGATCATCCATCAGGAGTGGGTGCGGCAATCGGAAGCGGGAGAAGTGGTGACCAAGAGCGCGTGCCAGGAGTTGGCGCTGGATCGATACTACGGCGACGCGCTGGACCGAGCGCTGCCGATCGCCTGGATTACTTACCAGTACGACGCAACTGAAGACACGGGCCGGGTGCGCCGATCGCTGGCCAGATTCCCGTTGCGCGTGAACCTCAACGCCGGTGAGATGGCAGGTCTGCTCGCGGTGTGCGGATTGCGGCCGCTCGACTGGTACGGCTCGTGGGACTACGCGCCTGCCGGCGACGGTGAGCGATTGATCGTGGTGGCGGAGTCGGCGTCGTGACGAAGTTACAGGCGGTCGCCGGTCTGGTAGCACTGTCGATATTGATCGCGTTCCTCGCCGTTGCCTGCGGTTCGAATCCCAACGAGCACATCCAATCGAACGAGTTCTTCCGGCCTGGCGCGGACGGGGACTCGGAGCCATCGTCGGCGGCTGACGACGCCGATCAGTCGGGCCAGGAGCAAGGGGGGTCCGCCGCTCAGACGCAGGAAGCCGAGGGCGCGGACCAGCAGTCGACCTCGGCAGACCAGGCCGACCAGGCGGATCAGCAAGACGCCTCGCAAGAGCAGGCCGCGGCTGACGAGCAAGCCGAGCAGGACGACGAGGATTCCTCACCAGCGCAGGACGCCGGGCCGATCGAGACGTCCGACGACATTGTCCGGCGCTACACCAATCCCAGCTACGGGTACTCGTTCGAGCTGATCTGTTCACCCTTCTGCGACCCGAACTCGAATGGGATTGATCGTGTGTCGTTCCTGTCGGAGACGGGCCGGGCGCTGATCGGCGTGGACGTGGTGCAGGACGACGGTACGGACTCCGAGACGTTGTTGCGATCGTCGTTGTCGCTGCCTGACGGGGTCGAGTTCGACGCGATCGTGGAGACAACCACGGTGACCGGCGAGGCGGCGGAACGGTATGACTGGGATGAGGATCGGCGAGCGACCGGCGGGTTCCAGGTCCGCTGGCACGCGCTGCTGGTCCGGGTCGAGGACGTGGCGATCGTGCTTCGCGCCGGCGCGGTGCTGGAGGATTATGAGGGCGTTGCGTCGGCGTTGGATCGCGCATTGACCACCTTCATCCTGCCGCTGGAGCTGACGGCGCGGCCGGGGCGCTATGACCGGTTCGACTTCGTGATCGGCTACGACCCCGCCGATGTTTCGCAGGAGTTTGGTCAGCCGACCAGCAATCCGCCGAGCGCCGAAGCGGGCATCTTCGTCCTGCAGTCGACGACGGCGCTGAAGGCGGTTTTGACCTGGCAAGTGCTGGGCGAAGCGTTCTATGACGGCGACACGGCGATTCAGCAATCACTGCGGGACTCCCTCGGGATCGAGAACGTATCCGGGCTACGGGAATGGAGCTTGGTTGACGGGCAGCCGGCGCGCACCGGAGAGACCGAGACCCAGTTCGGTGAAGGGCTGATGAAGATCCAATCTTTCGCCTGGTACTGCCGGGATGGCGGTCGCGAGTTTGCCTTGCACGTCCTGGACCCGGACGACCCGGAATCCGTAGCATTACCGTTGATCGAGAGCTTCCGCTGCAGCGCCGAGGGCGACGCATCGGAAGCGGACGGGGACGAGCAGTAGACCAGTAGGCGTAGCAGCGGAGCGAGAGGGCATGCAACGGTCCGCAGACCGAGGTTCCCGGCCGCGACCGATTACGGTCGCGCTCGATGCCATGGGCGGCGACAATGCGCCGGCAACGACGGTGAGGGGCGCGCTCAGCGCGGCCCGCGAGATGGATGTCGACATCATCCTGGTCGGGCGTGGACGCGAGATTCGCAGCCACCTGCCGGCGGCCCAGCGCAATCTGAGAATCCAGGAGGCGTCGGAGGCGATCACGATGGACGCGCCGCCGACTGCGGTGCGGCGGATGCGCGATTCCTCGATCATGGTTGGCCTGGGCCTGCTCGCCGACGGCGAAGCGGACGCCTTTCTCTCGTTCGGCAACACCGGCGCGGTGATGGCCGGATCGCTGTTCACGCTGGGCAGGATTCCGGGCGTCGCGAGACCGGCGCTGGGAGCCCTGTTCCGCAACGGCCGGGGCACGACATCGTTGCTGCTGGACGTTGGGGCCAACGTCGAGGCGCGCCCGCAACACCTGGCCCAGTTCGCAACGATGGGACGGGCGTACGTGGAACGCGTCTTGCGTCATCGAAACCCCAGCGTGGGCCTGCTCAACGTTGGCGAGGAAGAGGTCAAGGGCACGAATCTGCACCAGGAGTCTTACCGCCTGCTCGACCGGCAGGAGCCGAACTTCGTCGGCAACATCGAGGGCAACCGGTTGATCGCCGGCGCGGCTGATGTGATCGTCACGGACGGATTCACCGGCAACGTTGCGGTCAAGCTGACCGAGGGGCTGGCCGAGCAGTTGTTTGGCGAGCTGAGGCGCAGCATCCAGGCCAGCGTGATCCATGTGGCCGGAGCCTGGCTGATGCGCGGCGCGTTCCAGGGGCTTCGCGCCCATTGGGACTATGCGAAGGTCGGCTCGGCGCCGTTGTTCGGGATCGACGGCGCTGTGCTGGTCGGACACGGCCGCGCGAATGCGGAGGCGGTGAGTAGCGGGATCCGATCCGCGGGCAGCGTCGTGGAAGCGGGCGTCGTCGATGCCATTCGGGACGCCGTGGCGGGAACCGCGCCGGTTGACGACGATGCGCCGGACGCGCCGCGCCGCCCTGAGCGCGAGGGTCAGGTGAGCGACACTTGGCGCTACGAGCGGCGCTGAATCTTGGCGCGCACGACGGGCAATGCGATACATTTGAGCCGTCAGCGCACCATGATTTCGTGAATCGCTTGGAGGAATGAGATGGCAAAGCCGCAGGAAGTGACGGATGGAAGCTTCCAGGCAGACGTGAAGGACAACGAGCTGCCGGTCCTGGTCGACTTCTGGGCGCCGTGGTGCGGTCCCTGCCGCATGGTCGCGCCGATCGTCGACGAGCTGTCGGAGGAGTACGACGGCCGCGTCGCCTTCTACAAGCTGAACACCGACGAGAACCCGGGCGTCGCCACCGAGTACGGCATCCGCAGCATCCCCACGCTGCTCGTCTTCAAGGGCGGCGAAGTGGCCGGTCAGATCGTGGGCTTCCGGCCCAAGAGCGACCTGGCCAAGCGACTCGACGAAGTCCTGGCATAAGTCCTCGCACCACCCGTTCCAGTCGATGCCAGCCCGAACCGGGCCGACCGCGCGACCAATGACGCCGTCGGCCCGCTTCGCGTATCCTGCGCTGGTTACACCCGTACCGCGACTCTCTGAAACGAGGAATCTTCCATGAAGGTCGGCGTTCACTTCAACTATCAGAACTACAGCGACTGGGACCGATTCGAGGCGCAGGCGGTCTCGGAACGACCGCAGGTCAGCGACCAGCAGGTCTACGAGGAGGAGCTGCACCTGGGCGGGCTCGTCGAGCCGCTGGGCTACGACTCCTACTGGTGCATCGACCACCACTTCTCGCCCTACATCATGACCTCGGGCGCGTTGCAGAACCTGACCTACTTCGCCGGCAAGACCGAGCGGATCGACTTCGGCACGATGGTGATCGTGCTGCCCTGGTACGACCCGGTGGCGATCACGGAGCAGATCACCGTGCTCGACAACATGCTCCAGGGTCGCAAGCTGACGCTCGGCCTGGGCCGCGGCGCCGCGAAGCGAGAGTTCGAAGCATTCCGCTCGCCGATGGGTGAGTCGCGGGACCGCTTCATGGAGTCGCTCGAGGTGGTGCGCAAGGGTCTGACTCAGGAGTTCTTCTCGCACGAGGGCGACTTCTACACGATTCCCGAGACGACGATTCGCCCGCGGCCGCGGAATCCGCAGCAGTTGCTCGATTCGATGCGCGTGGCCTGGATCTCTCCGGAGACGCTGGAGATCGCAGCGAACGCCGGTCTGGGCATGCTGTTCACCAACTCGAAGAAGTGGGACGAGTACCAGGCGGACGTGCTGCACTTCAACCGGATCCGGGCCGAGAAGGGCTGGGCGCCGAAGCAGCCGACCGTGGTCGCCAACGTCGCCTGCTTCGATACCGAGGAAGAGGCCTGGGACGTGATGCTGGACAACACCGGCAAGTTCCAGGAGAGCGTTGAGCGCCACTACCACTTCTCGGAGTCGGCGCGATTCGCAGCGACCAAGGGCTACAAGTACTACGCCGAGTTCGGCAAGACCAACGAGAAGACGACGCCCGAGCAGCGCGCCCGCTTCGCGGCGACACCGCAGGCCTGGGGCACGCCGGACCAGGTGATCGAGAAGCTCAAGCACATTCAGCAGGTGACCGCCGCGGAAGAGATGATCATGAACTTCCGTATCTCCGGCGGCATGCCGGCCGAGACGGCCGAGCGCAGCATGCGGCTGTTCGCCTCGGATGTCCTGCCGGCGCTGCACGAGCTCGAAGCCACGTTGCCGGAAGAGCTCTCGGGACGCGCCGTCGCAGAGCCGGTCTCGGCCGACTAGCGCCCGCGCTCCATGCCAGACATCGAGTTGCAAGGCACCTGCGAACCGCGCTTCGGCGCGGTTCGCGAGGCGTTCGAGGCGAACTGGACCGATCACGGAGAGGTTGGCGCGTCGCTGTGCGTGATCGTCGGCGGCGAAACGGTCGTTGATCTGTGGGGCGGCCACGCCGATGCGGACGGCGACCGCTCGTGGGAACGCGACACGATCGCCAACGTCTATTCCTCTACCAAGGGGATTGCCGCGGCTGCTGCCGCGATGCTTGTTGATCGCGGCCAGCTTGACGTTGAGCGTCCGGTCGTCGATTACTGGCCCGAGTTTGGGCAGGCGGGCAAGTCCGAGATCAAGGTGCGGCATCTGCTCACGCACGAGGCCGGGCTGGCCGGCGTCGATGAAGAGTTGCCCGACGGCGCGGTGCTCGAGTGGGATCGGATGATTGCGGCGCTGGAGCATCAGGCGCCCATGTGGACGCCCGGCGAGGGCATGGGCTACCACGCGATCACGTACGGCTGGCTGGTCGGAGAGGTGATCCGCCGGATCGATGGCCGGACCTGCGGAGAGTTCGTCCGCGACGAGATTGCCGGTGCGCTGGGTGTCGACTTCTTCATCGGTCTGCCGGAGTCCGAGGATGGACGCACAGCGGATCTGATTGCCGCTCCGGGCGCGGGTCCGATCGGCGTCGGCCCGCAGGACAACCTGGCCGGACGGGCGCTGGGTCTGGCCGCGCCGCGACTGGCGGGGACGGTCAACTCGCGCGAGTGGCGCGCGGCCGAGCTGCCGGCGGCGAATGGCCACGGCAACGGACGATCGCTGGCAACGATCTACTCGGCGCTCGCGCAGGGCGGGAGCGACCTGCTCTCGAGCGGCGCGATCGAGGCTTGCGGGTCGACGGAGCACGCGGCCCGCGAGGACATGGTGTTGGGCTTCCTGGTGCGACGCTCGCTCGGATTCATTCTCAGCACTCCCGGCGACCGGTATGAATGGGGACCGAACCCGCGGACGTTCGGGCACTCGGGCGCGGGCGGATCGATCGGCTTCGCCGATCCGGACGCCGAGATCGGATTCGGCTACGTGATGAACCAGATGTCGGCCGGCCTGGGCGCCGATCCGCGCTGGAAGCCCATGATCGACGCGGTCTACGGGAGCCTGTGAGTTCGGGTTTGAGCGGTTTGGGTATGGTGGTATTGAAGGCAGGAAGCCATGGCGACCCGGTCTGAAGCGACCACGGAGCAGTTCACCCGACGACCCGCAACAGAGAGTTCGCGTCGATTGGGTCGACAGCTTGACGACAATCTGGGTTACACCCTTGAGGTGTGGGAGGAACTCCTGGGGAAGCACAGGGGCCAGTGGATCATGGTCTGGGGAGAGCGTCAGGTTCTGATCGGCGATGACATTCATGACATGCTCGCCTCCGTGCCCGAGTCTGTGCGCGCCGAGTGCTTGGCCCGATTTATCGCGCCGCTCCCGGAGTTCGTCTGAGGGATGCGCTTCCGCGGGCGGGTAGAGCACACGCGTCGAGATAGCAACGGCATCGTCAGCGGAGGGGTTGCATGGCTCGGCGCCCGGCTTAGCGTTGAAGGGCGTGAAGGACCAATTGGATTCCTGCTCGACACCGGGGCGGCGGTCACCGTGCTTCGCCCGAGAGATGCGTCGAGAATTCTCGGTGCGACGTATCAGAACCTCATGGACGCCGACCACATCAGCAGATTGACGGTGGAGAGTCTGAGTGGACGTACGACGCTGCTGTTGAGACCGGCAACGCTCGCCTTGACCGCAATCGACGGCGAGACTCTCCGGCTGAATCTCCTGCTGGGGATCGAGAGACCGGACTCTGTGTCGGCGGACGATGCATTGCGTCCAAGTTTGCTTGGGCGGGACGTGCTGCGGCACTTTCGAATGGAGTTGGCCCATGGGGACGCTCCCCGGGTCATGCTGGAGACGCTCTAGGCGGCTAGGCGGCGTCCGTTCCGGTTGAGGTAGTGGGTCAGCTCGCGCAGTACGCGCTCTCGACGGTGCTCGGTCCAGCCCATCTCCTTGGCGATGGCCAGCGCCGGCTGACGGGTGCCCGAGGCGAAGGGGCCGGACGACTCGTGGAAGGTGTTGATGTGGACGCGCGAGACTCCGGCGTCGCGGATTCGGTCGGCGAAGGATCGGGCGTCGTTGAGCGGGAGCAGCGGGGCGACGTTGATCCGGGTCCGGAATCCCTCGCGGGATAGCTGTGTGATCGCTTCGAAGCGCCGGTCGATGCTGGCGCACTGGGGCTCGAATCGCTTGCGCACCTCGTCCGAGTCGGTGGTGATGCTCATCGTGATGTTGATCCGGTCGAAAGTCTGGAACAGGTCGATGTCGCGGGTCACGAGCGGGCTGCGGGAGAGCACGGCCAGGTTGGCCCCGCGTTTGGCCAGGATGGGCAGCAGGGAACGGGTCAGTTCGAGTTTCGCTTCGATGGGCTGGTAGGGATCGGTGGCGCTGCTCATCAACACGGTCTTGCCGTGGAGGTTCTGGCGGGAGTTGCGCAGCCTGGCGATCGCGTTGGTCTTGACGCGGACCCACTGTCCCCAGCGCTCGCGCCGCTCCTCCTCGGGGACGAAGAAGGCGGCGTAGCAGTAGGTGCAGGCGAAGGTGCAGCCCTGGTAGGGGTTGATGACGAAATCGAGGTCGGCGAGGCGTCCGGTCGGTCGGGCGAGGATCGCAGAGGCGTCGGCGTAGATGACGTCAGCGTTGCCCTGGGTGGCGGGGCGGGCGGGTGTGGGGTTGGGGTCGAAGAGTGATAGTTGCAACATGCGTTCATGCTACGCATGTTCTATCTGGGGGTCAAGTGACCCGCGAAAGTCCCCCCTCTGTCACTCCGTGACACCTCCCCCCGCAGAGCGGGGGGAGAAAGGTGTTGGAGCGACCCGCGCGGGAATCTCCTGCTCGGCCGCGCAGGGGCAGCCCCCTTCAGTCGCTCCGCGACAGCTTCCCCCCAGAGGGGGGAAGCGAGATGAGGCGCTGGTTGCGCTTAGCGCGCGCCGCGGATGAGTTGGCCGGGGCGGGCTCCGGTTTCCTCTCCGTGGCGGGAGATGACTTCTCCGCTGACGATGGTGGCGACGTAGCCTCTCGACTTCTGGATCAGGCGCATGGCCTCGGTCGGGAGGTCGTGGACGGCTTGCGGGGGTTCGAGCTGAAGGGCGTCGTAGTCGATCACGTTGACGTCGCCCTTCTTGCCGACTTCGAGCGTGCCCCGGTCGCCGAGGCCGTAGAGCTCGGCGGTGTCGTTGGTCATCCGCTTGACGACCCACTCAAGCGGCAGCGTCTCGCCTCGGCTGCGGTCGCGGGCCCAGTGGGTGAGCATGAAGGTCGGCATTCCGGCGTCGCAGATCACGCCGCAGTGCGCGCCGCCGTCGGAGAGGCCCATCGCGACACGCGGGTGCATCATCATCTCGCGGGTGGCGTCGAGGTTGTTGTGGGCGTAGTTGAAGAGCGGCGCGAAGAGGACGTTCTGCCCGTCGCCCTGGCTGAGGAAGTCGTAGGCGAACTCCAGCGGCGTCTGGCCGGCCGCCTCCGACTGCGCGGCGACCGACTGATCAGCGGTCGGCTCGTAGTTAGGCGGGTCGGTCATCGGGTAGAGCTTGTTCCACATGATGAAGCCGAGCGCCGCGTCGGGCGCTTCGACCTCCGCCAGGATCTTCTCGCGGCGCTGCGGATCGCGCATCGCCTCGGCGCGCTCGGACCAGTCGAGCTCGTCCAGCTCGCGATAGCTGGCCGAGTGGATGAACGGGTGTCGTCCGCGCAGGGTGAGCAGCAGCGAGATGCCGCGCGCGGCGACCTGCGGGTAGAGCTCGGCGCCGTCCTCGAGCGCTTCCAGCGAGCGGTCGAGGGCGTCGCGCCAGGCTTCGGGATCGTTGTCGAACTGGACCATGGCGAAGCTGACCGGGCGCTCGATCTCGGCCGAGAGCTTGCGCATCCAGGCGATCTCAAGCTCGGGGGCGTTGGCGTCGTCGCCGGTGACGCCGGCCGGGGCGACCTCGTAGATGCCGGTGCCGAGTTCCTTGAGCGCCTGGCCGATGCCGAACAGCTCGTCCTCGGCGGCGAAGGTGCCCGGGACGGGCTCGCCGTCGATCGCTCGGTGGGCGAGGGTGCGCGAGGTGCTGAAGCCCAGCGCGCCTGCCTGGAGGCCTTCCTTGACGATCGCGGCCATCTCCTGGATGTCCTCGGGGTTGGCGTCTTCGTTGCGCGCGCCCCGGTCGCCCATCACGTAGGCGCGGACCGCGCCGTGCGGGACCTGGGTGCCGATGTCGATCGCCTTGGGCAGCGTGTCGAGGAAGTCGAGGTACTCGGGGAAGGACTCCCAGTTCCACTGGATACCCTCGGCGAGGGCGGAGCCGGGGATGTCCTCGACGCCCTCCATCAGGCCGATCAGCCAGTCGCGCCGGTTGGGAGCGGCGGGGGCGAAGCCGACCCCGCAGTTGCCGAACACCACCGTGGTGACGCCGTGCCAGAAGGAGGGGGTGAGCAGCGGATCCCAGGTGATCTGGCCGTCGAAGTGGGTGTGGATGTCGACGAAGCCGGGCGTGACGAGTTTGCCTTCGGCGTCGATTTCCTCGCGGCCGAGGTCGTTCACTTCGCCAATGGCGGAGACGACGCCGTCGTCGATGGCGATGTCGGCCTGGCGGGCAGGCGCGCCGGTGCCGTCGACGACAAGTCCGTTGCGGATGACAAGATCGTGCATGGGGTTTCCTTCAACTCGGTTGCGGCGCTGAGGCGCACAGGGTTATGGGACACGCTCGGGCAGCGCGTCGTTACGGGCGCAGTATGCCAGATCGAGCGTCGTTGAGCGGACGGCGGGTCAACGCTGTCCAAATTCGTCCAACGTTGTCTAACTCTGTCCAACTCTGTCCAGGTTTGTCCAAATCTGTCCAATGATGTCCAAAATTGTCCAACGGTGTCCAATCCTGTCCAACGTTGTCCAACGACGCGCAAGCCGATTTCAGGCCGATGTCAGGCCGAGCGCCCGTTGTAGGCGGGGTTTTCGTCGTTTGAGGCGGCCTGCTCTAGATGCTGCTGTTCTTCGGAGGCGGCGTATTCCTTCCAGGCGGCGACCCTGCCCTGGTACTCGACGTCGTGCTGGCGCTGTTGCTCGTCATAATCGGCGAGCCCGGGCAGGGCGGAGAGCAGGAGGCGAAGTTCTCGGGCGGCGTGGAGGCGGTCGCGGACCTGGACTGGCGTCTCGTCGTCGTCGGAGGCGACAATTGCGAGGACGCTGTCGAGGATCTGGTCAACGGCGACGGTCTGAAGGAGCTGGAAGCGATGGCGCTCGAATTCCTGCAGGTAGTTGGCGACGGTGCCGCGAGAGCAGCCCATTTGCTCGCCGATTTGACGCAGTTTGAGTCCCTGGGCGCGGAGCCGGGCGGCCTCGAACAGCAGCGGCCGTCGTTCGAGCGGCGGAAGCTTGAGTGGTTCGGCTTCGATGTGCTTGGGATGACAGGACATGGGACCTCCTCGCGATTCGCTATATATGTTCTGATATTGGGCAAAGACGGCGCGGTAGTCAAACACAGAACTGTTGATTGGGATTCAGTTGTGGATTACTCGCGTTGGCGCTCGGGGGCGACGGCTATTCGGCATGGCGGTCGGGTGCGACCGCTATTCGGCATGGCGGTCGGGTGCGACCGCCAGGAAGGGGAAGAGGGCGATGAAGGTGAGCAGGCTGGCGAGGCCCCAGCGGATTGGACTGCGGCCCTTGATCCGCGCGAGCCAGGCGGCCAGCGCGGCGTAGCCGATCCAGAGGACGCCCCAGGTCCAGCCGACGGTGTCGGCGAAGTCGCCGGGCTCGTCATCCTCCGTGCGGACCTCGCTGGCCCCGTTGGCGTCCTGGTTGTCGTCGATGTCGTTGATCAGCACGACGATCAACGGGATCCAGATGGCGTAGAGCAGGATCGCGATGGTGAGGCGGTCGCCGGGCCAGAGGCGCGTTCGCAATGTAGACATGCGCTGAGCGTAGCCCCCTCTGCCCTCGGCATCTCCATCGGGAGACTTGCGCGTACATCGACAAGGTCCGGTCCCCGACTTGTTCGGGGACCCGTTCCCTTTCCGCCTGGACGGCGACCTGCCAGATATGAAACGGGGGGACCGAGCGGGTCCCCGAATAAATCGGGGACTGGGATCGGAGGGATGAGGGACCTGAATTCCGGTTTACGCGCAGGTCCCCTCGGGGAACAGAGGTTGGCGGTGATCTCTTGTTAACCCTGGTCGAGCTTGAGCAGTTCCTCGCGGGCGATTCGGTGAGCCTCTTCGATGGTGTCGGCGAAGTGGGTGTCCGAGGCGTGGTTGAGCTCGATCAAGGCTCGCAGCATTCGGCCGACGTTGGGGCCCAGCGATGCGACGATCACGACCAGGTGCGCTCCCTGCTGCCCGACGCGGATTGCCTCAGAGATCATCGTGGCGCCGGAGTCGTCGATCGTCCGGGTGCGCGAGGCGTCGAGAATGACGATGCGATGCCCCTCGATGTCGGGCGTCAGAGAGCGCCTGAGCTGCCGCGCCGAGGCGGTCGTGACCCGCTCGGGGAAGACGACCAGACCGCAGTGGGCGTCGAACGGGTCTCGCTCGGCAGCGCCGGTGCCGCGGAACAGCACGCGATCCAGAAGTGGAACCGAGATCAGCCCGCCAAGCTCGTGTCGTTCATCTCGCCGGGCATTGAGCACGAGGGTCAAGATCGCGCCGACCAGGACACCGTCGACGAAGCCGACGAAGACGGTACAGAGCATGGTCGCCACCATGCTGAATGCGTAGGACTTCTCGATCCGAGGAATGCTGCGAAGGAAGCGCCAATCGATCATCTGCAACGCCGTGACGATCATGATGAAGGCGATGACGGACAGGGGGATCTGTCTGATCACCCCTTCCAGCACGGTGACGGCGGCGACCACGACGACGAGCACGGTCAGGCAGCCGATGGCGGTGCGTCCGCCGTTGTAGGTGAAGACCAGGCTGGCCGGTCCGATCGCGCCCGGCAGGCCGCCGATCGAGGCGGTGACGACGGTTCCGAGTCCCAGCCCGAAGGTGAGCCGGTTCGGTTGGTGGTCGGAGCCGCTGACCAGATCGCAGTTGATCGCGCCGACGAGCATCGCCAGGGTGTTGAGCAATGCAACCAGAATGGCCGGTTCGATGACGTCGACGAGGAGACCAAACGAGAGGCCCGAGAGTTCGAATCCCGGAGACTGGAAGGTGAGCGACGGCACGGGCGGCGCGGCATCGAGCCAGAGCACGCCCAGCAGCGTGCCGACGACGAGGACGATCAACGACCTCGGCAGCTTGACGGCGACCCTGCCCCGCCAGATCAGCGCCACGGCGAGGCTGATCAGGATCAGCGTGAGCGCGTCGCTGCTGCGGCTGCCGAACCGTTCGATCACCTCGTCGACGACGGGAACGACGCCGGAGGCGGCGGGATCGATGCCGATCGCGTGTCCAATCTGGCTGAAGAGCAGCAGGATTCCGAGTCCGGACCAGAAACCGGCGAGCACGGAGTGCGGCAGATAGGCGATGTAGCGTCCCAGGCCCAGAGCGGCGAAGACGATCTGGATCAGGCCGGCCAGAACGCCGATCGCGGCCGCCTCGATCACCGAGTCGCTGTATTGGGCGAGGATCATCGAGACGACCAGAGACGGCGAGATCAGGATGCCCCGTCCGCCGCCGACGATGGCGGAGTTCAGGGCAAACGCGATCGAGCCGTACATGCCGGCGACCGGTCCGAGCCCGGAGAGCATTCCGAACCCGATGGCGAAGGGGATCGAGGTCACGCCGGCGAGCAGGCCGCCGATCAGGTCGCCGCGCAGATCGTCGAGCCCGTAGCCCGGCGGCCTCGGCCGCAGGGCAGGCCTCAGGATCCGCCCTGCCGGCGTGGTGGCTAGGCGCACTGACAGGCGCCTCGCTGGGTCGGCACTGTGCTGTCGGCTAGCGCTGGTGGATCAGCGGCTCGCCGGGGATGGGGGATCTGGCGTGGACGACGTAGTCGCTGCGGATCGAGCCGATGTAGAGGTCGGACATGTCGTCGCCGCCCCAACTGACGTTGGTCGGGGCCTGCATGATCTCGCCCTCGAGATCTTCGATCATCGTGACGACCTCGAACTGCGGCGTGATGGCGACGACCTTGTTGGACATTGGCAGGGTGACCCAGAGGTTGCCCTCCTGGTCGAAGCCGCAGCCGTCGGTGAGTCCAAGCTCGCCGCGCTGTTCGGCGCTGAGCGGTCGCATGGCGGCCAGGTCCTGGACTGTTTTGCCGAGTTGGGGTCCGTAGACCTCGGCTTCGCCGAGGGAGCCGTCCTCGTTGATCGGATAGCGCAGCACGTGGCAGCCGGTGGTCGAGCAGACGTAGGCATTCTCCTCGCGCGGGTCGAGGGTGATGCCGTTGGCGAACTCGATCTCGGTCGCGAGCATGGTCAGGGAGCCATCGGTTTCGATCCGGAAGAGGAAGCCGTCCGGGTCTCCGGAGAAGGCGTCGCCGCCGGAGCGCGAGGTCGAGTGGGTGACCCAGATGCGGCCCCTGGAGTCGACGTGGGGGTAGTTGGAGGCGACCAGCGGGATGCCGTCGATCTGGTCGGCGAGGATCTCGATCTCGCCGGTGTCGACGTCGAGTCGCTGGACGGGACCGGAGCCTCCGTCGCCTTCGAGTCCACCGACGTTGGCGATGATGATCCGGCCCTGGGCGTCCATGTTGTTGCCGTTGGGCGAGCCGCCGGCGTTGCCGACTCGGTTGAGCGTGCCGTCGGGCAGGGCTTCGGCGGCCGCCGAGGCCTGGTCGGACATCCAGACCCGGCCGTCGCGGGAGACGACGACGTCCTCGGGTCGCTGGACGCCGACGCCGATTTTGCTGAGTTGGTCTTTGCGGATTGGGGTGAGCGGCATGGTGTGTGTCCTTTGGTTGGGTTTCGTGGGCAGGGTAAAGGGGGCCGCGGGCCGCCCTCCTCTGCTCATCGGAGGCTTCTCCAGGGAGGGAGCGGGTCCCCGCGTGAAGCGGGGACTGGTGATCACCTCTACGAGATGACTTCGTCCCAGACGCCGACTTCGGGGCCTCGCCAGTCGTGCTCGACGCGGGGGTTGTCGCCGAGGACCTGGATTGGCTTGGCTTGGGGATCCCAGGTGGGTGCTTCGGCTCCGGTGGTGGCGGGGTTGCCGGTCCTGGCGAAGGCGAGCCAGGTGTCCATGGTGAGTTCGGAGAAGGCGTCGGCGACGGGCCCGCTGCCGCAGAATTCTGGGGCGGCGTCATGGGTGCCGAAGACGAAGGGCAGCTCGAGCGCGTGGCAGGAGCCCAGCGCGCCGTCCATGCCGGGCGATTTCCAGTCGAACAGGTAGGCGTAGGTCGGTGCGCGGGAGGTCTGAGCGTCGGCCAGTCTGAGGCCTGGGACGCGCAGCATGATGTCGCCGATTGCGGCGACGAAGATCTCGTCCGGGGAGTCATCCTCGCCGCGTTCGCGTCGGGCTGCTCGATAGGTGCCGTATGCAGCCTCGGGTTCTGGATGAATCATCCCGAACACGGCCGTCGCGGCCTCTTCGCTCATCGGCTCCGCCGGCCCGGCGGCGGCGAGCAGTTTCATCTCTTCATCGAGCGATCCGACCAGGGTCGCGATGTTGTCGGCCGAGCCGTCGCGGATGTGATCGATCGGAAGCTTGGAGAGGAATGCGCCATCGATCACGGGCTGGAATGGCATCTGCGGTGTGGCGGATGCGCCGGCGTCGGCCATGTCGGAGGCGGACTCAGCGCTGGCGATCGGATCGACCGCGACCGAGGCGGCGAGGATGTCGGCGGGGTCGGCGGCCATCAGCGCGTCGACGTCGTCGGGATCGACGCCGAGGGCCTGGCAGAACTTGAGGGCGGTGGCGTTGGTCTCCTCGGCGCTGAGGGCGTTGTGTCCGGCGCCGCTCTGGGGGATGGCCTTCTGGAAGAGTCCGGCGGCCTCGGGCGAGGCCATCAGGGAGGCGACGCTCATGCCGCCGGCGGATTCGCCGAAGATGGTGACGTTGTTGGGGTCGCCGCCGAAGCCGGCGATGTTGGCCTGGACCCACTTGAGCGCCGCGACCTGGTCGCGCATGCCGAAGTTGGTCTGGCCGAGGGCGGGCAGGTTGAGGAAGCCGAGGGCGCCGAGTCGGTAGTTGATCGTGACGATGACGACATCGCCTCGGGAGGCGAGGTTGGCGCCGTTGTAGTAGTCCTCGCTGCCCGATCCGATGGTGAACGCGCCGCCGTGGATCCAGACCATGACGGGGCGGGCGCCGTCATCGAGTCCCGGGGTCCAGACGTTGAGGTAGAGGCAGTCCTCGCTCTGCGGCTGGGGCGGATCGGAAACCGGCAGGAGCGCTTCCAGCATCTCGTTCGGGGCCTGCAGAGAGATCGGTCCGAAGGATGTGGCCTCGCGGACGCCGTCCCAGGGCTCGACGGGCTGGGGCGGCTTGAATCGGAGTTCGCCGACCGGCGGAGCGGCGAAGGGGACACCTCGGAAGACGCAGAGTCCGTTCTCTTCGGTTCCTTCGATCTGGCCGGCGGTCGTTTGTGCGATGGCGCTCATGGTCGGTCTCCTTGGTCGGGCATCAGACGGTGATGAGGCTACAGCGTTGAGACTCAGTCGTAGATGAACTCGTCGGCTCCGGGACAGCGGTCGAGGAGGACGCACTCCGCACACTTCGGTCGTTGCTTGTGACAGACTCGGCGACCGTGACGAATGAGGGTGACGTGGAAGTCGTAGTACTTGTCGGGCGGGAGCTGGGCCTCGAGCATGTCGTGGGCGGGTACGGCGGCGACTTTCGGACCGATCAGGCCGAGTCGGATCGCGACGCGATGCACGTGAGTGTCAACCGGCAGCGCGGGCCGCCCCAGAGAGAACAGCAGCACGCAGGCCGCGGTCTTGGGCCCGACGCCGGGGAGTTCGGTGAGCCAGGTCTTTGCTTCGTCGATTGGCATGTCTTCGAGTCGGGAGGCGTCCCAGTCCTGACCCAGCCGCTCGCGCAGCATGGTCAGCAGCGCCTGCATACGCGGCGCCTTGGTCCGGGCCAGTCCGCCCGGCCGGATCGTCTCCTCCAGCTCCTCGACCGGCGCTTCGAGCACCGAGTCCCAGTCCGGATAGCGCTTCAGCAGTTGCTGAAAGGCCCGCCCGGAGTTGGTGTCGGAGGTGTTCTGCGACAGCAGGGTGAGGACAAGCTCGGTCACGGGATCGTTGGTGGCTCGCCAAGGCGTCAGCGGGGCCTCGCGGGTCAGTCGGTTGATGATCGCGGTGGGTCGGAGAGGATTGGGGGTCTGGCGTCGGCGAGGCATGACTAGCGTCGGCGGGGAATGCGTCGCGCACAGGTATGCTCTTCAGCTTGACTCTCGGCCCCTACCTCGTCCTCCGTCCACTCCCCCGCCTTGCCACACGAATCGCATTCCCACCGGTAGCGCATTGTGGCGTCGATCTGTTCAAGCTCACGGACGAACACGTTCGGTTCCGTGGTTACTGCTGGAGGTGGATTCACTGGTGCGGGCGATGGTGTTGTGGCCCTACTGGAACATTGGTGGAGTCTCGACTGACGCACAGCTTCTTCGCGAGGCGCTACCCATTGACCGCTTTGACGACACAGCCTGCATTCCCACCGGTATCGGCTCCCCTTAGTTGGGAATATCGCCCATTCGATGTTGACTCCGATTCGCGGTTCCTCAACTGGGCCGTGTGTACCTGCCGCTTGGGCCGTCATGCCGCCCTTCATCTGATCAATGCGCAGCTGTCGTTCTGCCTCGTTCTCTTCACTTGGGCGCATGAGTAGCGCCATAACAAGTCCGATCGGTCCTAGCAGCACTCCAATCGCGAATCCTCCACAACCGCTCCGGCCTTTGCCTGACATGATCATCGCGCCGCCGACGCCGAAGGCTGCCCAGATGACTAGGAAGATGAGAATTTCCACCGCGAAGCGCCTCCGGAAGATTCGTTCGGGAGTGAGGTGCAGTTACCGGGATGATATGGGTGGACCGGAAGTCGGCATATCCGGGTTAGCCGCGCGGTTCTCTCTCCTGCAGCCGACGTATCTCGGCTTCCAGTTCGCGGACTCTGGACTCCGAGGCCTGGCGCGCCTCTCGTTCGGCGGCGAGTTCGGCCTGGGTGCTGTCGAACGTGGGGATGTGCTCGCCCGTCGCCGGGTCATACCAACCGAGTTCGCCGTCCTCCCAGCGCAGCCAGAGGTTCAGGGCCTCGCTCTCGCCCTGCAGCACGCCCGGCGCGGTCTCCACGATTGCAATCGGCTCGTAATGGTCGCCGACCAACCGATCCCCGGCCAGGCGCGTCCCATGCGACTCGCCCGTATGGTCGAAGCGCCAGTACTCCCTCACCCCGAATGCGGCGTAGTCCTCACGCTTGTCGACCGTGTCCACCCGGGCCGTGCTCGGCGAAGCCACTTCCAGAATGAAGTCCGGCGGCTTGCCCTGATCCGAGATCACGTAACCGTTCTGCTCGTAGTACAAGTCCGTATCGACTTCAAAGGCGATCAGCAGGTCGGGCACGCGCACCGGCCGCGAGCGAAGTTGGGCGGTGATGAACTTCTCGGCGGTGACGAGCGTGGACTCGGGACGGCCGAAATGCCGCGCCAGGAAGTGCGGATTGCCAACGAGGTGGACGTAGTCGTAGGAGGTCACTTCGTCCGGATGCCGGTCAGGAGGGTCCGGCAGGCGGAAAGGGACCAGGGTCTGCGTCGACGTGTGGGCATCGCGGTTGGACATGTCGCTCCGTTTGACGGGGTCATTCTACGCCGATGCCGCCAAGGATCGGGCGAGCCGAGCGCCGGGCAGCCGCCCCAGCTCATCCGCGTAGGTCGAGTCGCCGCGCATGACTCGGAAGAAGGCTCTCCACAGGTAGTTGAAATGTTTGGACGTCTTGAGGGCGAGCCAGGGCCAGGTGGTGACGCACCAGTAGTAGAGGCGAGAGATGGTTCTGGCCGCGTTGAGCTCGGGTTGGATTTCTCGGTTGATTGATCTTGTGTAGCTGGACGCGGGGTCGGCTGCATGGAGAATCGCTTCGGTCGCGAGGTTGGCGGAGTGGACGGCGTAGGCGATGCCCTCGGCGGTGAATTCGTCGGCGAGTCCGGCCGCGTCTCCGAGGAGGAGGGCGCGGCCTCGGGCGACGGGTTCGCTTGCGGAGCGGCGGTAACGGATCGGGTGTCCTTGCACCTTGAGCACATCCGCGTCCCCGAGGCCGAGTCGCGTGAGGTAGCGATCCGTGCTCTTGCGGATCGAGCGGCCTCGACCCGGCGCATTGACGACTCCGACCGAAAGCTTGCCGTCCTTGGGGAAGACCCAGCCGTAGCCCCAGGGCCGATAGCCGACATCGACGTTGGCCGCCTGATGCCAGTGGTCGAGGGCGTCGCGTGGCGCCGCGACCTCGACCTCGTAGGCAGCGCTTCGGGTCGGGGCGGAGTCAATGCCGAGCCAACGGGCGGTTGGTCCGGTGGCTCCGTCGGCGGCGAGGATGTGGCGGGTTGCGGCGACGCCGGTCGGAGTCTCGAGCTTGTAACTGCCGCCGTTCTCGACGATCGACTGAACCGGTGTGGAATCGCGGACGGTGGCGCCTGAATCAGCGGCGAGGTCGGTGAGGTACTGGTCGAAGCGGTCCCGCATGACCATCCAGGCGAGCGGTCGGCTTGATCTCTTGCGGAACTGATGCCGGCCGAAGCGGGAGACGTCGATCGTGTCGACGTGGCCTTCGCTGACGGGGGAGATGTCGAGGCCGTCGAGCAGTTGGAGGGTTCGCGCGGGGACGCCGCCTCCGCATGTCTTGTAGCGGGGCAGCGACTGCTTCTCGAGGAGCAGGGTCGAGGCTCCGGCGTTGCTTAGTCGCCGGGCGGCGGTTGCGCCGGCCGGGCCGGCGCCGATCACGACGGCGTCCCAGGTCTGCTGGCCGTGGCTGGGCATGATGGATCAGCCTATCGGGCGTTGCTCCAACCATTGTCTATACTTTGTGCGCCTGCGAGTGGGTCGCGGGTTGGTGCGCAGAAGCCTCAGGAGCCAAGCATGGACTATCAATTCAACGAATCCGACAACGCCTTCCGGTCGGAGGTTGTGGACTTCATCGACAACAACTGGGTCCCGCCGGAGGGATCGAACGAGCCCGGCGACGACTCCTTCTACGAGGCCGAGCGCGCGTTCGAGAAGCGGGCGGCGTCCAAGGGCTGGCTGACGATGGCCTGGCCCGAGGAATACGGCGGCCGCGGCGCGAGCCACATTCAGCAGATGATCTACCGCGAGGAAGCGGCCTACCGCGGCGCGCCGGGCTCCGGCGGGCAGGGCATCTCGATGGTCGGCCCGTGTCTGATGCTGCACGGCACCGAGGAGCAGCGCAGAGAGCATCTGCCCCGGATCGCCAACGCAGAGTCGTACTGGGCGCAGGGTTTCTCAGAGCCGGGCAACGGCTCCGACCTCGCCGGTCTGCAGACTCGCGCCGTGCGTGACGGCGACGACTTCGTGATCAACGGTCAAAAGATCTGGACCTCGGGCGCGCACCACGCCGACTGGATCCATGTGCTCACGCGCACCGATCCCGAGGCGCCGAAGCACCGCGGGATCTCGTACTTCCTGCTCGACATGAACACGCCGGGCATCGAGGTCCGGCCGCTGATCAACATGCTTGGCGAGCACGGCTTCAACGAGGTTTACTTCACCGACGTCCGCGTCCCGGCGGCGAACATGATGGGCGAGTACAACCGCGGCTGGTACGTCGCGGCGACCTTGCTCGACTTCGAGCGGTCGGGTGTGGCCTGGTCGGCGACGTCGCGCAAGAGCGTCGAGCTGATGACCGAGTACGCCGCCGACCGACCCGGCCGTCGCGGCGGCGCGAAGCTGATTGACGATCCGGGCGTCCGCAACGGGCTCGCCAACCTGATGATCGAATCGGAGATCGCGAAGCTGATTTCCTACCGAGTCGTCTGGATGCAGTCGCAGGAGCTGGTTCCCAACCACGAGGCGTCGATGTCGAAGATGTTCGGCTCGGAGTTGGGCCAGCGGGTGGCTCGCTTCGGCGTCAACATGATGGGTCTGCACAGCCAGCGGATCGATCCCGACGACCCGGGCGCGCCAATCGCGGCTCGTATCGGGCGCTCCTACATGTCGTCGGTGCCGAGCACCATCGCAGCCGGCACCAGCGAGATCCAGCGCAACATCATCGCGACCCGGGGTTTGCAGCTTCCGCGTCAGTAGGTTGTCTTCTGCACGGTTCGAAGCGGGATACAGTTGCGGCAAGGAGAATGCTGTGGCAGATCGTGACTTGGTGGCAGAACAGCCAGCGCTGAAAGCGCCAGCAGGAACAGCCACGGATTGGTACGAACGGATCGAGAGGGCCAAGGCTGCGCGCAAGTTGGGTATCCAGCTCCAGTCTGCACGCAACGCAGAGCCTCAGCGACGGCCAGCTTGGCAGTGCCATGTAGACGACGCGCGCTCCTAGCCCGCCAGGTGCGGGGCGGGAATTCTTCCAAGAGGCGCAACTCTCCCAAGTTGAGGCTCGCCAGGAGCTAATCCGTGAATATCAAGAGGCTCACGAATGTCGCTTGATTGTGATGCTGGGGCAGATCTTCCCCTATAGCGTGACCCAATTCGAGGATCTGCTTTCCGTTTCAGACCCGGACACTGATCTTCACCTCCTCTTGAACACTCCCGGAGGAGACGGAGAAACCGCAATACGCTTGGCTCAGCAAGCACGGGCTCGTTGTAGGTCGTTTACCGTCGCAGTCCCAGACATCGCCAAAAGTGCCGGCACATTGTTGGCTTTGGGAGCGGATCAGATATTGATGGGTCCGCCGAGCGATCTGGGGCCTGTCGATCCGCAGATATCTCTTCAGGCTGGCGACGGCACGTACCGGTTTCAGCCTGCCAAGGCCATTATTGAAGCCGTGAGGCATGCGGAGCACACGGTACAGGAGCACCCCGAGACGTTTCCCTTGCAGGCCGCGTTGTTGGGTTCACTCACAGCGGTGGAAGTCCAGGCGGCACGCAATGTGCTAGAACATGCTGGCACGCAATTGCGTCTCGCACTCCGTAACCGACCAGATCTTTCGGCGGATGAGCGACGGGAACTGGCAGGTCGACTTGAAGAGCGGCTGATCGAAGAACCGCAATTTCATGGAGCCATCATTTCTGCGACTGATGCCGCAGAGCTTGGGTTACCCGTAACGCGGCTAGCACCTACCGATCTCCAATGGCAGCGCGTCTGGCAGCTTTGGACACGATACGCATCGAAGATTGGCAACGGTCAGCTGTATGAGAGTGAACGTGTTTCGCTCATCTACGGTGTTCAAGCGTTTTGATCTGGTGTGTTGGCTGAGCCCGAGCGTGCGCCTCTGAGTAAGTCACCGACGTGCTCGCGGACGTGGCCGACGGCGACGCCTTCCAGTACATCGAGCAAGGTGCCCTCGACTCCGCCCGCTGATCTGGTCGGCTGCTTGAGCAGTTCTTCGTCGGCGGCTCGGATGGCGTCGATGGTCTCGGCCCGATTGCGGCGGAATTCAGTGAGCAGTTGTTCGACCGGCTGGTCGTCTCGGCGGGCGACCTGCCTGGCGTTGTAGGCGTCCATGTCGAAGCCGGCGCCTCCACCCTGCGGGACATCGTCTCCGGCAGCTCGCTGCTCGGCTCGCTCGATCAGGCGGGGGTAAGTCCACTCGATCGCGGCGATGTGGGCCAGAAGTTGTCGGGCGTTCCAGCCCTGCTCGTAGACGCCCCGCTCGAAGGCCTCCTCGGGCAGTTGGGCGACGGCTTGCTGGAATTCCTCGCTGTCCTGCTGCAGTTCGGCGATCAGCTCTTCACGGTTGGAGATGCTCATGAGGTCGGCCACTCCGCTCCAGTGATCTCGTTGGTAGCGTCCCAGAGGCGTTCGGCGGCTTGACGATCGGTGGCCTGCGGTTGCTGCTGCGTACGGGTGTGACGGTCGAAATACTCGCCGGCGTCGGCGCGTCGGGCCGGATCGGCGACGAGCTCGACGACCGGCGCGGCGCCTTGCTCAGGACTGCGCAGCAATGGCCGCAGGACGCGGAGACCGGCCCGCATCGGAGCGGGGAAGTTCCGCATGAAGCTGGTGGCCACGACGCCGGGGTGGACGGAGAAGGCAGCCAGCCCGCGATCGTGCGCGCGTCGATGCAGTTCGTTGGTGAACAGGATGTTGGCCAGCTTGGTCGCGCAGTAGGGCCGAATTCCGCCCCAGTAGTGCTCGAAGTTGAGGTCGTCCAGCGGCATCGCCTCGACGCGCTCGTAGACGCGCGAGCTGACGTTGATGACTCGCGCATCCTCAGATTCGAGCAGCTTCGGCAGCAGCAGCGAGGTGAGCAGCACGTGCGAGAAGTGATTCGTCTGCATCATCGTCTCGTGGCCGTCGCCGGTGAGCCGTCGCTCGTTGAGGGTGAGCCCGGCGTTGTTGACCAGGACATCGAGCCGATCAGTACGTTCGAGCAGTTCGCCGGCGGCTCGTCGGACGGAGGCAAACGAGGTCAGGTCCATTTCCAGCAGTTCAACGGCGATGGAGCCGCTGTCCTTCTGTATCTGCGAGACGGCGGCCTGACCGCGTTCGGGCGAGCGGGCGGCGGCGAAGACGTGCCAGCCGCGTCGCGCCAGTTCGGTCGCGGCCGCCTGACCGATACCGCTGTTGGCCCCGGTGATCAGAACGGTCGGAGGTGTTGAGGGAGCGTTCATTGATTGACTTTCTGAAACCAGGTCACCGCTTCTCGGAATGTTTCGTCCAGAGCGGTCTGTGGCAATCGCAACTCCTCGATCGCTTTGCGGCAATCGAAGAACTGCTGTCGGCGGGCGAGCCGGACTCCCGCAATAGTCGCCCGTGGCTGCTGTCTGGTCAAAGCGCTGATCAGAAACTCATCGATCACGGCTGCTGCGAAGGCCACGGGTAAGGGAAGCGCGATCCTCGGGAGCGAAGCGCCGCTCGATAACGCAGCGCATTCGATGATCTCGCGCAAGGTCAGATTGCCCTCCTGGTGACCGAGGATGTAGCGCTCTCCGGTGCGGCCACGAGTTGCCGCGTTGATGTGACCGACCGCCACGTCCTTCACATGCGCGATGTTGAGACCCGCGGTGCGGATGTAGGCGGGCATCTTGCCGAGGGCTGCGTCGCGGATCAGTCGGCCGGTGGGCGTTGGCTTGAGGTCAAGTGGGCCGATCGGGGCTGTGGGCAGGACGCAGACCGCAGGGAGCGACTCCGATTCGACTAGCTCGTGAACCATCCGTTCGCTGAGAATCTTGGTCTCCTCGTACGGTCCTGGCGCATCTTCGACCGTCGCCCATTGTGTTTCGTCGGCCGGTCGCG
Source organism: Dehalococcoidia bacterium (assembly GCA_022822855.1). Taxonomy (GTDB): domain Bacteria; phylum Chloroflexota; class Dehalococcoidia; order Bin125; family Bin125; genus Bin125. The sequence continues at coordinate 11,202 of JAJDYG010000018.1, read as the reverse complement.
ACGGATCGAGAGGTGGTCCTACTGCGGCGACGGAAGACGTATGCACAACTCGGTCGACCTGGGAGCGGAGTGCGGCCAGCATCAACCCGTGGGTTCCGTCAACGTTGGCTCGGTAAGCGTCGGCTCGGGCGCGTCGGCTGAGATCGTAGCGGGCGGCGACGTTGAAGAGGGTGTCGACCCCTGCCAGCGCGTCGGTCAGCGATGCCGGGTCGGTGAGGTCCCCGTGGACGATCTCGATCGGCAGACCGTCCAGGCTGCGCTGGTCGCTGCCGCGGCGGACCATGGCCCGCACTTCCGCGCCGGCATCGAGCGCGGCGCGGACGACGTGAGCGCCGATGAACCCGTTGGCTCCTGTGACCAGAGCTCGCTTCAAGGGGATTCCGTATTCGGCGCTACGCGCCGTTCTCGCCGACGAGCGCGGGGATGATCAAGGTCATCGCTCGCTCCAGCTCCTGGATCGCCGATTGACGCTGGATGCCGAGCGAGAGGAGCTCGGGCAGCAGGCCGGGACGGCGGATCGCGCCGACGGCGATGTCCAGCGCGGAGGGCTTGCCTCGCCACTGGACGACCTCGTTGGGGATGTCATCGTCGAGCGCATCCATCACGACCCGCACGCAGGCGAAGGGAATGTCCGCCGCGGCGCAGGCCTCGGCCCATTCTGCGTCTTCCATCTGGACGATTTCGGCGCCGGAGTCGGCAGCCTCGCGCTTCTCCGGCCTGGTGAACAGGATTTCCGGCGTGGTGATGCTGGTCACCGACTGCCAGAAGATGTCGGCCCGGTTGAGCAGACGGATCGTTTGCTTGCGAAGCTGTTCATCGGCCTCGAAGACTGCGCCGTCGGTCTGGCGGATGATGCTGGTCGGCAGGGTGATCGATGGCCGCCGCAAGGTGTTCGTCAGGCCGCCGGCGACGCCGATGCTGATCACCTGGGACGGTGAGCGCTCGATCGTCTCCTCGGCTGCGTCTCGGGCACGCTGAGGCCCGACGCCGGAGGTGACGATCCGCACCCGTCCGCGCCCGGCGATCGCCTGTCCGGCGCGGGCGGCTTTCGCCTCCCAGGGGAGTGCAGCCGTGATCGTGAGCATGGGATTCAGTCTACGCCAGAGCCTGATATCTCAGTCTCGTCTCCGATGGGTTATGCCATCCTCCACCGACATGGGGCGGGCCGATCGCTGAGCGAGGATGCAACAAGACGATGGGTAGACTGAGCTTTAGGCAAGACCCGGCACACGCGAGCCGCGAGGATGATCCATGTACGAAACCCTGCTGTATGACATTGATGACGGTATCTGCACGATCACGCTGAATCGTCCGGAGTCGCTGAATGCGCTCAACGGGACGATGCTGAACGAACTGCCGTTGGCCTGCGAGCAGGCGGCGGCTGACAACGATGTCCGGGTCGTAATCCTGACCGGTTCGGGCCGGTTGTTCTGCGCCGGCGGCGACCTCAAGGACACCGGTCGCGGCGACATTCGCAATCTCGAGCAGAGCATCTACTCGCTGACCAACCAGGAACGCGCTTCGGTGCTCCTGCACCAGATGCCGAAGCCGACGATTGCCGCGATCAACGGCGGCGCGGCGGGCGCAGGATGTTCCCTGACGCTGGCCTGCGATCTGCGCTACATGTCGACCACGGCGTATCTCTATACGGCGTTCCTGAAAGTCGGATTCTCGGGCGATTTCGGCGGAACCTGGACGCTGCCTCGATTGGTCGGAATGGGCAAGGCTCGCGAGATGTATCTGCTGCCCGACCGCGTTCAGGCCGAGGAGGCGTTGTCGCTGGGTCTGGCCAATGGCGTTTACGACCCGGAAGAACTGATGCCGAACGTGCTGCAGGTCGCGGCGCAGTTGCGGGATTCCCATCCTGGGGCAATCGCGCAGATCAAGAACAACCTCAACGACGCATTCACGATTCCGTTGTCGGAAGCGGTCCGGCGCGAGGCGGACCGGATGCGCCGCGTGGGTGAGAGCGAGGATTCGATCGAGGCACGACGGGCGTTCGTCGAGAAGCGGCGTCCGGTGTTCAGGGGACGCTGAGACTACGCCGCAGCCCCCCTCTGCCTGCGGCAGCTCCCCCCGCCAAGCGGGGGGAGAAGAGGAACAGGGAAAGGTGCTTGGTCATGCTGAGGATGCGGCAGATTTGCCTGGTGGCTGAGGATCTGGACATGATTGAATCGCACCTGCGCGGCGTGTTCGGGCTGGAGGTCTGTCACCGGGATCCTGGCGTCGGCCGGTTCGGCCTGCACAACTTCCTGATGCCAGTCGGCAACGCGTTCCTCGAAGTCGTCTCGCCGATCATGCCCGGCACCGCAGGCGGACGTTATCTGCGCCGTCGCGGGGGCGACGGCGGGTACATGGTGATCATGCAGTGCGGCGACATCGCTGAGCGTCGCGCGCGTATGGCCGAACTCGGCATCCGCCTGATCACCGACGGGGGCAACGACCAGACCGACGGCATTCAACTTCATCCGAAGGATGTTCCCGGCGCGATTGCCGAGCTTCGCTGGAACACGGGCGATGAAGTGCTGGACGGCCCCTGGAATCCAGCCGGCGACCACTGGCTGCCGGCCAAGCGCGAGCATGTGATCACCGCGATGACCGCCGCCGAGTTGCAGTCGGAGGATCCGGCCGCGATGGCGGCCCGATGGTCAGAGGTGTTGGAGATTCCCACGGGTTCGGATGACGACGGCCACCCGACCGTGGCGCTCGATGACGCGACCCTCCGGTTCGTCGAGGCGACCGACGGCCGCGGCGAAGGCCTGGGCGGGCTCGATGTCGCGACAGTTGATCGCGGCCACGTGATCACGACGGCGAGGCATCACGACCTTGAGGTGTCGGAGGATGAGTCGGTGGTGACGCTCTGCGGGGTGCGGTTCCGGCTGGTCTAGACGAGCAGGCTGATCGCGGCCTGGGCGATGCCGAGGAAGAGCAGGAAGCCGAACACGTCGGTGAAGGTGGTAACGACCACGGCCGAGGCGACGGCGGGGTCGATGCCGACGCGTCGCATCAGCAGCGGCACGCCGGCACCGACGGTACCCGCGATGATCATGTTGCCGAGCATCGCAAAGCCGAGCACCAGCGCGAGTCCGTAATTGCCTTGCCAGATCACCGCGATCGCAGCGACCAACAGGCCGAGCCAGATACCGTGAATGAGGCCGAGGATGCCCTCGCGGACCAGCAGCCGCTTCGCCTGCATACCGACGAGTTCGCCGAGCGCGATGGCGCGAACGATCAGGGTGAGCGTCTGCGTACCGCCGATGCCGCCCTGTCCGGCGACGACGGGCAGGAACGCGGCGAGGACGACGAGTTGAGCCAGCGTGGATTCGAAGAGGGAGATTGTGGCGGCGGCGAGGAACGTGGTAGCCAGATTGATCGTCAGCCAGGGCAGCCGCGTGCGGATCGAGGCGACCATCGGTCCGTCGGCCCGCTCTCCGGGAACGTTCGCCACCTGGAGCATCTGGCGGGTGTCTTCTTCGACGGTGACGCCCAAGAGCGCGTCAGGCAGAATCACGCCGATGAGTTGATTGCCTTCGATCACGGGAAGCTGGGTCAGGTTGTAGTGACGCCGCAGCCGGGCGCACTCCTGGGCCGGGGTGTCGACGGACACGACCGCGGTGAGCGGAGCCGCGATCGCTGTTGCGCTGGCATCGGCGGGAGCCAACGCCAGGTCGACCATTGAGATCTGCCCCTCCGGTATGCCCTCAGCATTGCGGACGTAGAGGTAAGTCAGGAGATCGCGGTCTTCCTCTAGCGCCTCCAGCGCCCTGCGCAAATCGGCGACACCGGCGTCGGCGTCAACGGCGACAAAGCGGTCCGTCATCAGCGCGCCGGCAGTGTTGGGATCCTGCCGGAGCAACTCGCTCTCGACGATCGGTTGGTCCAACTGCTCGGCAACTTGCTGCGCTCGACGGAGGGGGAGTTTCTGGAGAGCGGTGAGCGCGTGGCGAGGATTGACCTGGTCGAGGACGAAGGAGAGGGTCTGGATACTCAGTCGCGCGCCAAGTCGGCTGGCCTCGACCGGGTTCATGTGATGGAGCACCCAGGTGACGGTCTGGGGCGACATAATCTCCAGCAGCGCTTCGGTGCTGGTACGAGGCAGACCGGCGAGGATCAGGCCGACGTCGGCAGGATGCAGCTGACGCAGCCGCTGCCAGGCGGCGGCCTCGTCGCCGGCGGCGATCAGTTCCTTGACTCGCTCTGCGATCCGTCCGACCTCCTCGAGCGGGATCGCTGGAGCGAGCTCTGCGGGCGGTTGGCTCTCGATGGTCGGCTCGGGGCCTGGTTCTTGTCTCGACACCGTGAGATCTCCTTGCACGACGATGCGCCAGTGCGGCAGAGGCCGCTGTTGATCGGAATTCTGGCAGAAGACGGCGATACTCGACCCCTGCCGGGGCAGGTTCGTGGACGGGCCGGAGCAGGTTGGTTAGCGGATTGAGCCGACGAAGCTGCGGAGACCGGCCTTGAGGTTGGTGGTGGCGTCGATCACGGCGGAGGCTTCGTAGCCCGAGTGGACCATGCAGTCGACGCACTTGGGATTACCCGACGCGACGCCGTAGTTCTCCCACTCGGTCTCTTCGATCAGTTCCCGCCAGCTTTCGGCGTAGCCCTCGTCCATCAGGTAGCAGGGCCGCTGCCAGCCGAAGACGGTGTAGGTGGGGTTGCCCCACGGCGTGCAGTCGTACTCGATCTCGCCCTTGAGGAAATCGAGGAAGAGTTGCGAGTGGTTGAAGTTCCAGTGCCTGGGCGGGTCGTTGAGGATGTCGCGGAACAGTTCCTTGGTCTGGTTGCGCGCGAGGAAGTGTTCTTGGTCCGGCGCCTTCTCATAGGGGTAGCCGGGCGAGATCATCAGGCCGTCGACGCCGATCTCCATAAGCTTGTCGAACATCATCCTGATGCGGTCGGGCTTGGCGCCGAGAAAAAAAGTACTGTTGGTGGTCACGCGGAAGCCGCGCTGTTTGGCCGCCTCGATCGCTCGGATCGCGACGTCCCAGATGCCGTCTCGGCAGACCGAATCGTCGTGGTCCTGTTCATAGCCGTCGACGTGGACGGAGAAGGTCAGGTACGGGTTGGGCTCGAAGTCCTGCAGCTTGCGCTCCAGCAGGATCGCATTGGTGCAGAGGTAGACGAACTTCTTGCGCTCGGTGTAGCCGTTGGCGATCTCGACGATGTCCTTGTGGATCAGCGGCTCGCCGCCGGCAATCGCGACCACCGGCGCGCCGCACTCCTCGACCGCGTCCCAGCATTGCTGGGGCGTCAGGCGACGGCGGAGGATGTCGTTGGGGTGCTGGATCTTGCCGCAGCCGGCGCACTCGAGGTTGCATTGCAGCAGCGGCTCCAGCATCAGCACGAGCGGGTAACGCTCGGTCCGGCGCAGACGCTGGCCGACGACATATTTGCCGACTTGAATGGTTTGTCTCAGTGGTGTGGCCATCAGTCGTCCACCCTATCTGGTGGGAGTCCGGTTCCCTGGTGAACGTCTCGTCATTCCCGCCAAGGCGGGAGTCTAGACCCACCAGCGCGCCGCCGAAGCTGCGCGAGATTCTTGCACCTGTTGCAGTTTAGAGGAGTTCTAGCGCGCGCTGGTATGCGTCGGGAGTGTTGAGGTTGAGCGTCACGATCGGGTTGTCCATCTCCACGAAGATAGTGCGATCCGCATGGCGGCGTCTGAGCTGCCGCAGACCTTCCAGGCGTTCTGTCACATTCTGCAGTTCGGTCAGCAAATCGGAGCGGAAGATCGGCGGATGACCGTTGCGTCCGTCGTGCCGGGGGACGGCGATCAGCGCCTCGGGATCTGCCGCCAGCTCTGACTGAAGCGCTTCGATCACCGAAGCCTCTGTCGGTTGGTCCACCGAGACGACCACCGCCGCATCAACGCCGGGCGGGACGGCGCGAGCGCCGGTCCGGATTGAAGAGGCGCGGCCTGATCGCCAGTTGCGGTTGGTCGCGACCTGGACAGCGGCGCGAGCCGGGAGAGTTGGTCGGACCCGGCCGGCGTGCGCGCCCAGCACCACGACGACCGGACGGCAGCCGGCAGCGAGCAGGGTCGCGGTCTGAGCGGCGACGAGCGGTTGACCCTGCCAGTCGAGCAGCTGTTTCGGCCGACCCATTCGGGTCGATTCACCGGCGGCGAGGAGGATGGCGGCGATCATTGGGTTGGGCATCGTCGAAACGGTCGCGGAGCCTGCGGAGGAGGCGTCGGACGGCGTCTTCCACGTGGTCGACAGCAGTGGAATCGGTCAGGTCGCCGACACCGTAGGGCTGGGCCTCGGAACGGGCGGTCTGAGCGGCGAGATCGATGATCCGATCATTGAGCGCGCGGCCCCGGACGACCGATTCGATCTGGCGGGCGCGAATCGGATGCGGCGCAATCCCGACCAGCATGACCGCGGCGTCTCCGTTCTGGGAGAGCCGCGCGGCGGCGCTGACAGATGGATCCGCCTTGGCCGCCGCCATCGCCGTCTGTGCGCCCCTGGGCAGGCGCGGGACGCAGAGCTGTTCGGCTGAGACCGCGCCGTCCCGACCGTCGACATCGACGCCGCCATCGGCGAGCAGGCGTTCGTCTACGCGCGCCGTATCGCCGTCCGAGAGGGTGAGATACGCGTCCAGCACGATCAACGCCGCAGCCAGGGCGTTCTGTTGCGGGTCTTCAAGACAGATACGGATCGTGGAGACGGAGTCGCCGATCGCGAACCAGTCGTTGAGAGTGTTCTCGCCCGGGCTCTGCAGGTCAAGCACCGTATGGTGCAGCGGCAGCCGGCGCTCGCTCACGCGGAGAGGTCCGAGGAAGCGTGCTCGCGGTAATCCGCCAACGCCTTCTTGAGCGCCGCCGCGGCGAGCACCGAGCAGTGAATCTTGGCCTTGGGCAGCCCTCCGACGGCGTCGACGAAGTCCTGCCGCTTGAGTCCGGCCGCCTCGTCCACCTTCATGTCGGTGAGCACCACCGTCGCCATGCTGCTGGTCGCGATTGCGGCCGGGCAGCCTCGGGTCTGGAAACGGGCTTCGGCGATGGCGTCGTTCTCGATCCGCAGCATCAGCTTCATGTGGTCGCCGCAGACCGGATTGCGGTCCTCACCGACCGCGTTGGCGTCCTCGAGCAGACCGGCGTTGCGCGGATGCTGGAAGTGATCGATCACGATCTCGCTGTAGGCGCGCAGGTCTTCGGTCGACATGGGTTCAGTCTAGTCACGCCTGGGCAGGCCCAATCACGTCAGGTCTGCGCGAGGTCGAGCAGCATACGCGTGATCACACGCAGAGAGCGGCTGCGGTCCGTCGGGTCGAACCACTCGCGGACGCTGTGCTGATTGTCCGATCGACCGCCCCAGCTCATCGCGACGGCGGGTACACCGGCGGCGATTGCCGCATTGGCATCGGTGGAGGCGGCGATCAACCGCGGCTCCAGCTCCTCGGCCTCCAGGGCGCGACGGCCGGCCAGGACCAGCGGCGAGTCGGCCGGGGTGACGCCGCCGGGGCGTTCGCCGATCCTGGTGACGATCGGGTCCAGTGCGCCCCCGCTGCGCCGGCCCAACTCTCGCTTGTGGCCGCGCTCGATGATCTCTCGCACGTCCTCGTCGAGGCTGTCGAGCTGTCCCGGCGATTCGCTGCGCAGGTCGATGTCCATCTGGGCCAGCTCAGGGATCGCATTGACGGTCTCGCCGCCTTGCACGACGCCAACGTTGTAGGAGGTGCGCGGGCTGCGCGGCACGCGGATGTCCGCCAGTCGGTCGGCAGCGGCGGCCAGCGCGAAGGCGGGGTTGTATCGACCGAAGTGAGCCCAGCTATGTCCGCCGCCGCTGCGGTACTGCACGTTGTAACGCCGAGAACCGATGCCGCTGTTGACGATCGCAGCGGGATCGGAGTGATCGATCGTGATGAAGGCGCGCGCGGAGCGCCCTAAATCGGACTCGAAAAAGTGGCGCGCGCCGCGCAGATCTCCGCGACCTTCCTCACCGACCGTGGCCACGTAGATCACATGTGAGCCCTGGGGCGTCCGCTGCAGCGTTCGCGCGATCGAGAGCATCGCCACCAGACCGGCGGCGGCGTCGGAGATACCCGGAGCGTGGTATTCGTCGGCCGGCACGGGCTCGCCCTCGCGATAGGGATTGTCTTCGCCGGGTCGCGCGACGCGGACGGATTGCTCGGGTCCAAACACCGTGTCGAGGTGGGCGCTCAGCACGATCGGATGGCCGGTGCCCAGTTCGTGCTCGGCGATCACGTTGCCGACCTGGTCCTGATGAACATCGAGGCCAAGCGAGACCAATGCCTCGGCGACATACGCCGCTCTGGCCGACTCCTGGCCGGTGGGAGCTGGGATCTCGCAGATCCTGATCTGCTCTTCCAGAATGGCGTCGGCGTCGGTATCGAAGTGATCGAACATCAGATGTCCAGCCCAAGCGCCGCGAAGATGTCCTGGTAATGGTCGAGGTTGTTCGGCTGGTAGAACGGGATCGCGAGCTGGATGACGCCATCCGAATCAGCGACGAAGGCGGCGCGTTGAGCGCGTTTGGCCGACTCGGCGACCACGCCGAACGCCGCCGCCGCCTCGAGCGCCGGATCCGAGAGCAGGGGGAACGGGAGACGTTGTTCGTCCTTGAACTGCTCCAGCTCCCAGGGCGGGTCGGAGGAAATGGCAACCACCCCCGCGCCGAGCTCGTTGAGCATCTCCTCGTCGTCACGGAAGGCGCATAACTGCTGTGTGCACAGGGGAGTGTTGGCCTCGGTGTAGAAGAGGATCAGCAGTGGACCATCAGAGAGATGATCGCGCAGACCCAGTTCGGTGTCGGGCAACTGATCGCCGATATCGATCATGAGGCGGTCCAGCCCGGCAGCGGAGTGATCCGGCCTCGGCTGAAGCCCATCACGGCGATTCTTCCGAGTCCGGCCGGCTCCGTCAGCGTCTCCACGGCTCGTCGAGCAGCGAGGTAACGGCTGGTGTCCATTTGCGCATCGGCGACGGCGGGCAACACAGCCGCCCCGAGGTTGTGCAGCCATTCGGCTTGATTGAGCGCCGGCATCGCGGTGAGCCCCGCCGCTCGCGCAGCCTCGCCGACCTGGTCGATGTCGATGTGCGCCGTGATGTCCTGCTCGCCCGGGTGAGCGTACGGATCGTCTCCGGGGACGTGGTTGCGGAACGTCATGAGCGTGCCGTCGCGCCGCCACGAGGCATAGAGACGGTCTCGCGGGTAGCCGTAGTCGAAGAGCAACAGCAGCCCGCCATCCGCGACGGCATTGGCCAACCTGGTGACGACCGAAGCGCGATCCGGGGCCACCTCAACGACCTGACCATCGGCGGGTGTGATTCCGGCGAGCGGTTCGAGCAGCGCCTCACGACTCACCCCTGCCGAGATCTCGTGGAAGCCGAGCGTCGGCGAATAGTCGGCAAACAGCTCGGTCCAACGGCCGCCGCTGAATGACAGGCGATGCACCGGCAGCGCATCAAGCAGCTCGTTTGCGACCACGAGGTGATGATCGCCGGAGAGCTGGTCGATGCTGAGAACGTGGTCGACCAGACGGTCGCTGTGAACCTGTAACAGGCGCTGCCGCTGCTGTTCAGCGGCCGCGGCGTCCGGCTCGACCAGTCGGTAACGAGTCGCAGCAGCCAACTCCGGAGCCGTCGCGTGGAGATGTCGGAGGATCGACTCCGCCAGGGCGCCCGTGCCGGGTCCGATCTCTGCGATCTGAAACGGCTGCGGATTGCCTGTCCGTCGCCAGAGTTCACTCGCGACGTGTCCCACGGCCGCGCCAAAGAGCGGATGCACCTCGGGGCTCGTCAGGAAGTCGCCGTCACGGCCGACCGTCGGCTTGCCCCGACGGTAGTAGCCGTGCTGCGGGTGGTAGAGGCAGCAGTCCATCCAGTCGGCGAAGCTGATCGGTCCGTCGCGCTGGATGCGGTCGGCCAGGATTGGCGCCAAAGGAGTGTCGGGCGTGTGTTGGGCGACGGCCAACGGATCGAAAGTGGTTGGGCCGCTCTGGGTCATGGCCTGAGTATACGAACGACCGCCCCGGTCACTGCCGGGGCGGTCGCCGGTTGGGTACCCGTTTCGATGCCCGGTCTACTCGCCGAGGACTCCCAGCACCGTCACGCTGACGCGGCGGTCGCGCGACTCGTCCAGTTCGACCAGGAAGATCGACTGGAACTCGCCGATGTGCAGATCGCCGCTGAGCACGGGAATCGTCTCGGATGTGCCCAGCATCATGTGCTGGACATGCGAGTGCCCGTTCTCGGGCTCGTTCTCGTGCATGTTGACAGTGCGGATCTCGAAGTCGTTGTGTCGGTAGTAGACATTGGGCGGACCCCACGCGATCAGCCGATCACGGAGGTCGTCGAGGAGCAGTGGTTCGTGCTCCTGCAGGATGATGGCAGCGGTCGTGTGCTGTGAAAAGACAGAGACCTGTCCGAAGCCGACACCTGAACGATGTACGATCTCGCGCACCTCGTCGGTGATGTCACGGAACGACGGACCGTGCTCGGTTCGGTAACTGAGCTCGTCGTGAACGTGACGGAAGGCGTTGGCAGGTACTGCGCTGTCTGTCACAGCCCCGTTGACACTGCGCAGGGCTGTCGCGTTGGCCATTCCCCTTTGGTTTCTCAGGCTGCGAGATGATCGGATGTGAAGAATGAGTACAGCGCCGTCGGTTGCAGCATTCCCGGCGAGCGCTTCCACTGAATATAGCGGAAACGATTAGGACCGGGGACCTACCGCCCTCAGGACTCCACGCGCCTCACTCTGAGCCCTGGACGCGGCGCAGTTCCTGCTCCAGCTCGCGGACTCGGGCCTCGGCCGCCAGCCGCGCCTCGCGCTCATCGTCGAAGTTGGGGATCGGTCGGTCGGTGGCCGGGTCGATCCAGTCCAGCTCGCCGTCGCGCCAGCGCAGACGCAGGCCGATGGCCTCGCTGTGCCCCTCCAGCACGTCCGCCGACCGCTCCACGATTGGGATCGGCTCGTAGCGACCCTCGACCAGACGGTCGCCGGCCAGTCTTGCGCCGTGCCATTCGCCTGTGTGGTCGAAGCGCCAGTACTCGGGAATCCCCAGCCGCGCGTACTCGACCCGCTTCAGCACCGTGTCGCGCTCCGCCGTGCTCTGCGAGGCGACCTCAAGGACGAAGTCGGGCGGTTTGCCCTGATCCGAGATCACGTAACCGCACTGCTCGTCGTAGAGCTCCGGATCGACGTCGAAGGCGATCAGCAGGTCCGGTCGCAGCAG